>NVWA01000075.1 GCA_002746535.1 Planctomycetota bacterium | reverse complement strand
GTTTATCCTTGCCATCAATCCCATAAGTTGAAATAGTTTTCTCTTCTTCCACCAGTTCTGGCTTTGAATAACGTAATTTTCTTGATGAGGGTAATGTCACATGTATATCCTTGTCCACATAATCAAATAAAATCGTATTACAATCACTGGAAGTACAAGTATCCAGCGATAATTCAAATGCTCGCTCACAGCCATACCAGAATTTCTTTATCTGACTCATGGAAGAGCGATATGAATCCACAATTTCTTTTGATTTAGCGGGATTTATAACCCCAGATTCCACCAACTCCTTAGTTTGCTCATTATCTCTAACCATTTGATAAAACCGTTTGGAACCCATGCCATAACCCAAACCGAGAACAGCAGTCTTACCAGCATTACGCATAAGCTTCATCTCCTTTTTCCTAGGATCATCATCTGCTGGTTTATAAACAACACAGTCAAACATATTATTTCCAGCAAATTCAGAATATGGATCCTTATTCTGCCTAAATATTTCCAACAGATCATCCTGCTCCGATAACCATGCTAACACCCTCGCTTCAATTGCATTTAAATCAGCTATCACAAAAGTTTTACCTTCACTTGCCACCAAGCTGTTCCTTAAAGCCAACCCAATGCCATCACGACCCTGATTCTGCAAGTTATACCCGACACCTGAAAATCTGCCCGTAATACCAGCACCATAATATTTCAAATTCGGACACAGCTTCCCACCATTAAATCCAGAAAGCTTAACCAACTTCTTTGCCTTATTGATGGAGGTATCAAAGGATTTAGACATCAACCTTGCCTTCGCCAACCCACTAACAAAGGAATCACTATGACCACACAATACCAACATTTGAGGATCATCTTTTGCCGTAGCAGGGATCAATCCTTTCTTGCCCTTTTTCATCGGTAACGACTCACCAATGCACTCTAAAGCATGCTCCAGCAATTCCTTAAAAGACTTATTACCAGTGATTTCTGCTCTCGACAAATTCAATTCCATCAATAGTTTTTCCAATATAGATTCTTGCTCCACAATCATCAGTTTAATTTTGGCCTGATCTACTTTGACTCCTTTATTTATAAATGCTTGAATTGTGTGATTCATCATAAAGATTTCCATTTTTACATTTGAAACTTTTGCCATCATCAACTCAAGTAACTGATAAGTAATCATCACATCATTTTCACAATACCGTTGCAACTCCAACTTCTGTGCAACTGATGGATCCGAATTTCCTTCCATAAACTCAAGATCACCTTTAGGATTCAATCCATAATATTCTGCTAAACATTTTAAAGATAAGCCTGTCAAATCTCTGTCCTGACTAACACCGTGAACATGCCTAGCTACCAACAATGTATCAATAATATTTGGAGGATTAATCCTAAACACTCTCGATAAAATATAAGCATCAAACATAGCATTATGAGCTACAACAGTCACATGCTCAAAATTACTACCGTACTTGCTCTGAAGATCTTTCAAAACAGATTCAACATCAAAACTAGATTGCGATTTATTATCACCTTCTTGCCACCCAACCATCTGAACATTAAAAAGAGGATGAGCTACATACTCCTCGCAACTCATCTTCTTCAAACTTATATTTTTGTCATAGTAGGTTTCAAAATCAATTGTCAGAAACATCAGCAGATCCTCCCACAATATTTTTCTGTGTACCAAAAACAGATTCAGCAATTGCTAAATTATTATTGACTACTGCCGGTTTAGGATCAGTATCTATTGAATCAACTTCATCAAAACTATGTGGAATATTTTCATTCAACAACCACCGACCTTTTAGATTCCCTGTCTTATGCATAAAGCGGAACCCTACTGACTTACCGTGAACTTTAACATTCAATTCTATACTCAAGCCTGGCTCAATAATTCCAGCATCTTTCAATATAGTCGTCACAGGCATCGAACATAAATCACGTTTCAGATTATGCCAAATATATGATCTATCAGTATCATCTGGATTAGTCAGAATTGATTCGATGAACACCCTGGCATGCTCATTTTTCAGATCCACCCATTTACCTTCTTTAGTAAAAGTAGAATTTAATATCTGCGAAGGAGCAACTTCACCTTTACCACAAACATATTTATATAGTCCTACAAGATCTGCTTCTTTCTTATCTGAATCATTACCAAGCCTACAACCACCTAAAGCATCTGCCATCTGATCAAAATTAAAATCATACTGAGATGCTAACTTGTATACGTGTGTCACTATCGAATTTGCAACAAAAGCATTATGACTAGATTGCTCTCTCCAGCCGTAAGAATCGCCTCCACAACTCTGCTTCCAATCAGGAACCACATCGAAAAGTTTAAAGACCCAAACCCTTCGTCGGAATTCTGGTGAGTTGTAAAAGTCCTCTGGTATTGTTGTAGTTGGAAAAAATAATGAAATTTTGGACTCAAGAAGAATATCACGAGTAGAAAATAACGGACGATAATTTGCCTTAGAACTTAACTGAAGAATTTTAGTGATAAAATCATTTACTCTTCTGAAATGAATTTTTCCTAACTCATCCAGACAAGCCATGCAATTACCATCACTTATCAAGGAGCCTATAGACCTACTAAATTTCTCCGGCTCCAACTCATAATTAACCTTTAATGCTGTCTGCTCAAGAAACGAAGCACCAATATTAACTGTTTCACCTTTACCAGATCCTGATGGACCAGTGATAAACAACATATTAGGTGGCAAAGTTTTTACACTAGAACAAATAGTAGCTCCAATTACTAACTGTAATGCTTTTGCATTTATATCTGGAAAACTTTTTGAAAGAAGACCAAATGCTAGATCAAAGTCCATTGGCTCTTCCAATAAATTAACTGGATATGTTGTATTCGTTTTTATCCGAACCTTCACAAAGTCAGCATCAATATTTTGATCTAGATCTAGTCCTTTGTATGTTTTAACTTTTTTGAATTGCTTAAGTATGCCAGAAATTACATTGCAGGTTCTTTGTTGATTTATACTAGATTTCCATTTTGGTTCTTTTTTACCGTTAGGATCTTCACGAAGAAAATAATTCCTACAATAGGGAATATATTTTGACAACACTTTAATTTCCTTATATACCTCAAACTTTACGTTATCTCTGATTAGTCCTTCATTGCTAAACACTATAGCTAAATCAGAATCAAAAAAATCATTGATATATGAGAACGTTGGAGCATCTTCTTTGTGGAACTTATCTAGAATTAAATATCGATACATTTCCTTCAATAGTTTTTCTGGAATAAATTTATAGCCATCCATCAATATTAAACGAGCATGAGCCCAATGAATATTTAATGATGCTAAATTCAACAATTCCAACGGCTTCTCTTGGGTCAACAAGGAATAAGGAACCCAACCATCTTTATTACTACCCTTCAAACTATAACCATTGGATGAACAGCTATGACAGAATATCCCGTGGTCCATTACACTAACAGCACTATTTTCATTATCACTGGCCATTATTGGGCATTTTGAATGACCGTAATGTTGATTAACAATTAACCCCTTGTCCTTTAAATATTCCTTCACATCGGATTCATCAAACCAACCATTTAAATGAAAGTACGGCCTAAACGGTTCTGTTTCCAAATCAAAGCTAAAAACTTCTGAGCAAACACCCTTGCTATCATGATGCTTTGACAAAGGGTGTCTGAAATCTTGTTTAATTTCAATTCCAGATATATTTTTTGGCATGTACAGGCTACCAAACAATGCTTTTGACCTGTGATCACGACCAACATATATTAATTTAATCCCGCCATTATGAGATTTAAAATAAAAATCTGGCTTTAACTGATCTGGTAAAACACCTACAAGAATATTGACAACCTCAGTCGTAAATGGATCTTTACCGTGGGTATCAACATCAATACAGGTAAGATCATTTGACCTAACTATACAATGTTCTTCAACCGGCTTATTGCGTAAAAATTTCCCTAAACTATCTTTATTTATTAATGTGATTTCTTTTATTTCAGTAGAAAACTGATTTCTTATAATTACTTCCATTATTTATTAACTCCATTAAAGTTTTTTAAATTCTTAAAAGGCTGAAATCCCATTTCGATAAAGTTTTTATCTTGCGAAAACAAGTACTCCAGCGCCAACAACGCATTACTAAATCTATTTTTAAATCCTGAATGCACCGCATCATTTGAAAAATATTTCACACAATAGACAAAACTCTCCCCACTGCGTTTATAGGAGGAGGAAACAACACTACCATCATTAGGATCAAAATAAGTTTTGCTATTATTATATTCTTCTAACAAGAGAGCTTTAACTGCACGCCTCATATTCAATTGAATCTTTTCATAAATTATATTTTCTATACAACTTTCCATTTTATATTTCCTTAATTTATTAAACTTCTAATTCTCACCAAACACTTACCACCAACGACCTTCTCTTTTTTCTCAATAACCAGCTTATAAATCTGGCTATCATTAACGTAAGCTCCCCCATGTTCGAGAGCATCAAGTAAACATTTCATAGGATTATCGATGTCCCGCCTACGTTTATCCGGCGGGTACAAATCGACATCCACAGAAAGTTTGCCTTGCATGATTTGGATATCCAACTCCCGCAATAAATTAAATACATCTATCCGATACTGCCTGCCATGGCTCTTAATATAAACTCCACGCTTGCTGTATCCGTAATAATTATTTATTGACGGTGGGTACGGTAAATCTAATTCAATCAAAACAAACCTCCCTTTCTAAAATGGAATATCTTCTTCTGAGATATCGTTGTTAACTGGTTTCTCGAAAGAATTTTGATTTCTAAACTCTTCAGACTGTTCGATCTTTCTAACAATCCATGCTGGTAGTCCCTCTGGATAATCGAAGCCTGAATCATCGATGGAATAGAAACTCAAAGTATTGATTGAGTCTGCTTTCTGACTCTTACCCTTAGGCATGATCGCTAGAATGTTGGCATAGGTTTTACCACCGTTC
Source organism: Planctomycetota bacterium (assembly GCA_002746535.1). Lineage (GTDB taxonomy): Bacteria > Planctomycetota. The sequence continues at coordinate 2,244 of NVWA01000075.1, read as the reverse complement.
TCACGATGAACTACATTCAACTGACACGGCTTACCTAAAATGTCTTTAAGATCAAAGCCATCTAATTCTGCTTCCGTGAAATCACGACCTCTCCAGGAAACCAAATCTGCCCTTAGATTTGATTTATCATTCAAGCTGAGAGTGTATTCCTTCAAGATGGTCATGGGCTTTTCTACACCATCAACTTCTACAAGCTCATCCACCTCCCACTGGATCATGATCTTCCGGTTAAACTTTTCAAACTTCTTATTTTCCTGAGTACCAATATCCCAAATAGATATACAATTGGACTCATGAACTCCTGCAGATACTTTTTTAAAATCTGTACTACCATTTTCTTTTGCTATTAATCCCATGCTACTGCTCCTATAAATATTCAATTTCAATTAATTTATTTCTTATCCATACATCTGTCTTTTTACATTCACCCAAATCGACCATAGCTTTTTCATTTGTTGCTTCAGCTAGATCGAGTAACGCTGGATTTATTCTGTAAACTTCACATCTGTACGGCTCTATTTTTTCAACAGCAATGATGTAAACTTCACACTTCACTCCTGTTTTTATAAATACACCTTTACGATAGAACGCTAGTTGGTTGAGATACCCAAAGTATTTGATGTCATAAATAAACCTTGAGATATCTCTACAGGTCTTTAGATCAACTATTCCATACCACCGGTTAAACCAGTCAATTCGTGACTGCGATTTAAATCCGTTGTATGTAAACCGAATGACCTTCTCTGGAAAACCATCTCCAAATAAAACCCTAGCTTCCTTGTTACTTAAAACAGCACACTGCATTTCTAGGCAGATGCGATGTTCTTGTTCAGTGAGTATTTGTTTCTTAATATTTTTACTCCAGGACTTATAAGCTTTTGTATCTTTACCGAATGGCTTATTAGTTGCCGGATTTATTAACTCACTGTGCGAATAAGCTTGGTTGTAAGCATGCTGACCTTCAAGGACTAGTTTATGAACAGCTGATCCATGAATAAAACAGTCTTTGGATACTTCTTTTATCAACCCGCTTTTACGTTTATGAAAAAGTTTTGGATTGGTTCGGAATTCAGAAAGCTGATGAGAGCTTAAGTAATACTTAGATTTCTCACGATAAATATCTTCTGGCTCCACAATGAATCCGGAAGTATTTACCTTTGCAGTCAGCCTGTAATCTCTTACTGGCATTCTAAGTCCTCCCCATATTGATTAAAGGTCAAGTCGTTTACAAGCAACATCAGTTCGTCGAGTTGCTCGAGTAAACCACAAACAGTCTCTTCCAAGCTTTTGATGGCATCATCTTGCTTAGCGATGATGTCCATCATTTGACATTTATTATTTTCACAGGCTTCCATTTCAATATTCCTCCAACAGAATTAGACCTAAAACTAATAATAAAATTATTAAAACTATTCCTAATCCGATCATTTACCAATTCCACTGAACAATGGTTTATAGGATTCTGACTCAATAGCTTTGATGATATTTTCTTCTTGAGAACCATCGAACCACTCGCCGTTTAAACGATGGTCTGCAAACATTCTGTGAAGAGCCTTTTCATGCTTATCACAATACTGACCAACATCCTTTTCAATTACTATGCTTAGCGCATCCTTATCACCATGTGCTGTAGAAAGGTAGGCAAATCTCCGCTTTACATCTTTTGACATGCCGATCTTGATATGACCAGTAATATTGTCTCTTATTGCATATACAGAAACCCTATAGGCACCCTTTACCCATTTATCTTTTTCTAATTCTTCAATCTCTGTCCCGCAAGCCTTTTCAAGAAGATCTAAACCGGATAAATCATCTCGAAATTTACTTTTCCAAAAACACTCAACAGCATCCATTGAATCTTTTTGAAATTTCATCAACTTATCGCGGTTATTAAAATTCATCTTGCCTGGATTAACACTCAACATCCAACCAAAAATTTCTTTGGTTGATAAGCAAAACATACTTCGTTTTTTTCCATCTGCTCCAATCATTGGAATGTCTCCACAGTAGAATGATGGATTTCCAAGAACCTTTTTACGTTGTCCTGAAAAATCTAAATCCAATACTTTACATAATGGTTTTAGAGCAACGTAGGCTTCCTCGTTTTGCTTATCGTAAATTGATAAGATGTTTTCCCCACAAAAGGGTATTTCAGCCATCTCTTGTGAAGCGTTGTTGATTAATTGATTTGTTTCTTTAATATCTGTCATGATTACATTTCCTCAAAATGTGATTACTGTTAGT
>NVWA01000037.1 GCA_002746535.1 Planctomycetota bacterium | reverse complement strand
GAAACCAAAACTGTTAAGAGATAAAGTGAATTATCAATTGATGGGTAGTAATACGTGGCAACATAAACCCTCATTTTTTGAACTCAATCAACAGTATGTAACTTACCATTTGGGTAAAAAACAAAATAAAGAAAAACATTACCAGCTAACGACTAAAAAACAAAATAGCTCTGATTTTATTAAACTCACCGTAGATATGAGTGATAGAAAAACTCAGCACCATGATCGTTCATGGCAGGTTATTCAAAAAGAACTAAAAGAGCCTAATGGTTTAATATTTACTACAGAGCCATTTGAAAAAACACAAGAATTATCTGGTGCAATCACTGGACATTTTAATATTGCTATCAATAAAAAAGATGTTGATATTGGTTTTAAGTTTTATGAGTTAAAGCCTAATGGCGAAACATTTAAGCTTACTCGTTATATTAGCCGTGCAAGTTATGCCAATGATATGAGTAAACGACAACTCCTAATACCAAACAAAAAAACAATTGTTCCTATCATCAACAGCACAATGACGGCCAAGTTGATCGAAAAAGGCAGTCGTTTAGTGATAGTTCTTAACGTTAACAAAAACTCCGGTGCGCAGGTTAATATGGGCACAGGCAAAGATGTGAGCGAAGAAACAATTGCTGATGCAGGTGAACCGCTTGAAGTTAAGTGGTTTAGTGATAGTCAGATCAACATTCCTCTAAAACCTTGGAATGATCGCTCAAGATCAGAATAACTTAATTATCAAGTACGCGTTAGTAATGAACTCAGCTTAAGCCATTATCAGAGTTACAAATAGTCATAGCGGTTAGTAAAAAAAAGGATAAAATGTGCATGCTAACATTAACGATAAATAAAAGGTGGTTCCTCATGTCTGTAACTGATTATGCACAAGCATTGCATCAAGAAATAGATCAAACCCCTAAAGAATATTTAGAAGCACTGCTAAATATAGTGCATACGTTTAGAGAAAGTGTCAGTTTACCTTTACCAGTTGACAGTGTAGAGCAAGCATTAAAAGAAACACTGTCTGGTGAAACATACGACATTAGTACCTTATGGAATGATGTTGATGCCAACTAACATCAAATTTGAGTATGCGACAGAATTTAAGCGTAATATTCGCGTATTAAGTAAAAAATACCGTCAAATAAAAACGATCTCTCTGGTTTGTTAGCGGATTTAGTTAAGGGTGAAACACTAGGTCATCAGATCACAGGAACTGGTGCAACCCTTTATAAAGTAAGAATAAAAAATAGCTATAGCAACAAAGGAAAAAGTGGTGGTTATCGTGTTGTTTATTATGTAAAACATAAACATAGTACCGTTTTACTTACTATTTATAGTAAAAGCGATCAAACGGATGTATCAATTAATGTTCTGAGTAAGTTAGTAGAAAAGTATAAACTTTAGTGTATAAATACTTTATACACTCTCGTCTAAACAAGTTAACACTTAAACCCAAGAGCTCCCACCTGACCCTAAATTTTTATCGTTTTTTCCCCTTTTTAGTCATTACATCTATCCCCTTAGTTGTATTTATCGAAAAAACATTAATTATTCGCACAAATAAAGGGCGTTCACTGCCCTATCTTCTTGCAAAAAAAAACAAGTTAAGTATACTTGCGCAAACTTTTTATCATTAAAGTTTTTACTTTAAAAAAGCATACAACCTACGAGTTTATTCGTATTGTTTGTTTGAAACTTTATTTAAAAAGTCATACTTGAAGGGATAAATAGTAGCGGTCATAAAATCAGTCGTTTGTACTGCTCTTAATGCGACTACATTTTCGTAGGTTCTTCCGTCACCCATGACGCCAACGCTTTTGACCGGTAATAATACGACGAATGCTTGTGCAATTTCATCATAGATGCCGGCTTCTCTTATTTCTTTTATAAAGATGGCGTCCGCTTCTCTAAGTTTGTCGCATTTTTCTTTTGTGATATCTCCTAGAATTCTTACGCCTAAACCAGGGCCAGGGAAGGGGTGTCGATATACCATATCTTTTGGTAATCCTAATTCTAATCCAAGAGCTCTGACTTCATCTTTAAATAATTCTCTGAGAGGTTCGACTAATTCTAGATTCAGATCGTCTGGTAGTCCACCAACGTTGTGATGACTTTTTATTGTCTGGCTTGGGCCGCCTTTAAAAGAAGATGATTCGATGACATCAGGATAGATAGTTCCTTGTGCAAGAAAATTTATATTGTTGAGAGACCGTGCCTTTTTTTCAAAACATCTAATGAATACTTCGCCAATACATTTTCTTTTATCTTCTGGGTCGGTTATGCCAGCGAGCTTATCTAAAAAGTCTTTTTCGGCATCAACCTTCTCTACTTTTATGTCATAACTGTTGGTGAAGAGTTCCATGACTTGACCGGCTTCGTCTTTTCTTAGAAGTCCATTGTCTACAAAAATACAAGTTAATTTATCACCGATTGCTTCATGTAAAAGTACGGCTAAAACAGATGAATCTACACCTCCAGATAACCCTAGCATTACTTTTTGATTTTTAGTTTGTTCACGAATTTTTTTAATGGCTTCTTGACGGAAATTAGCCATGGTCCAATCGCCTTTTAATTGGCATATTTCATAAAGAAAGTTTTTAATAAGTGTTTTGCCACATAAGCTATGTTGCACTTCCGGATGAAATTGAACGCCATAAATCTGTTTGTTTTCATTGGCAATGGCCGAAACAATACCGTTTTGCGATAGTCCAATAACATCGAATCCTTCTGCTGGAGTTTCGATCGAATCACCATGACTCATCCAAACTTGCGTGTTTTGATTTAGTGGTATTTCATTAAATAAGGGGCTGTCTTTGGATGGGATTAATTCGGCATAGCCATATTCTCTGGTTTTGGCTTTTGAAATTTCCCCGTTTAGTTTTTTAGTTAATATTTGCATTCCATAACAAATTCCTAAGACGGGAATGTTTAAATCAAATATACTCATATCTAAATCTGGAGCATCTTCATCGAATACAGATGAAGGACCACCTGAAAGAATTATCCCTTTAGGATTCAGTGCTTTTATTTTTTCAATTGAAATATTAAATGGATGAAGTTCGCAATAGACATTTAACTCCCTGACTCTTCTAGCAATTAGTTGATTATACTGACTACCATAGTCAAGAATGAGAATTTTTTCGTGGGACAAGTGATTACCTTTTGGATTATCTATAGTTAAGCTTGGTAGTTAGGTGCTTCTCTAACAATAGTAATATCATGTGGATGATTTTCTTTAAGGGAAGCACTTGTGACTTTAACAAAAACAGCTTTTTCTTGAAAATCTGGAATTGTATAGGCTCCGCAATAACCCATACCTTTTTTGACACCTCCAACTAATTGGCTAATGTAATCAGATAATGCTCCTTTGTATGGAACTCTACCTTCAATTCCTTCAGGTACTAGTTTTTCTGATGGATCATCTTTATGAAAATATCTTTCTCTTGATCCAGCACTAGATTCCATTGCTCCTAGGGATCCCATCCCGCGGTAAGATTTATAAGCTCGACCTTGATAAATAATTTTTTCACCAGGGCTTTCATCCATACCGGCAAAGAGACTGCCGATCATTACTGTATCTGCGCCAACGGCGATTGCTTTGGCAATATCGCCAGAGTAACGAATGCCGCCATCAGACACAATAGTGATGCCATCGTGTTTTTTGACTTCAGTTGCCACATTTTCAATTGCTGTGATTTGTGGAACACCTACACCTGCAACAACTCTAGTTGTGCAAATTGAACCAGGTCCTATACCTACTTTAACGCCATCTGCTCCGACGTCAATTAGTGCTTTGGCTGCTTCAGCTGTTGCGATATTTCCAGCTATGATATCTATGTTGAATCGGTCTTTAATCATTTTCACTGTTTTTATAACAGCTGAACTATGGCCATGAGCGGTATCAACTACTAAGATATCGACACCGGCATTTAATAATAATTCAATTCTTTCCAGCTCGGGTTCTCCAACGCCGACAGCGGCACCTACTCGTAATCGACCTCTTTGGTCTTTGCTTGCCTTTGGATGTTCTATTTGATGTACAATATCTTTTATGGTTATTAAGCCTTGTAGTTGTTGCTTTGCATCAACCAGCAATAGTTTTTCGACTTTATGTTTATATAGAATATTTTTTGCTGTTTCGAGAGTGGTTGAAGGTGGTGACGTTATCAAATTATCTTTTGTCATTACTTCACTAATTAGGGTATCTGGAGACCAATGAAATCTTAAATCTCTATTTGTCAGAATACCCACTAAAGTGCCTTCACCCTCAATGATAGGAATTCCATTAATTTGTGCTTTGATCATCAGCTGTCTGGCTTCTGAAATAGGAGCATCAGGTCTTAAAGTGAAAGGGTCAAATATGATTCCGTTTTCAGATCTTTTTACCTTTGCAACTTCTGAGGCTTGTTCTACAGAAGTTAAATTTTTATGGATGATTCCAATACCACCATTTTGTGCCATTGAGATAGCCAACTTTGCTTCAGTAACAGTGTCCATTGCAGCGGAAATCAATGGCATATTTAAATCGATATTTTTAGTTAATCGTGTTTGAGTTGATACTTCGGCGGGGATTATGTCACTAGCACAAGGTACTAGTAATACATCATCGAATGTAATAGCTGTTTCTTCTTGTAAGAATCTCATTTTATTTCCAGTTTTTGCTCGATTTCGGATATTAAAAAAGGGTTCACATTGTATGAATGGCCTTTTAAAAATCAAAATTTATCATTTATCACTTATTTGAAATGACTGATTAAGAGTGATTCGTGTTTTCTATTTGAAATTTTCTAAAATAGGTTTAAACTCTTGAATGTTGTTAGTGGTATAATGAATACGATTAATGTTTGATTTAAAATGAAGCTGATGTCAGTTTTGTTTAATTCAAGAATAACCTAAATATTGAGATTTCGTAAAAATGCTTTTGACACCTGTAGCAGAGATTAAAGAAGGTCAAGTCTTAGCCAGACCTGTATTTAATCCACAAAACCCCCGGCAAGATTTATTAAAAGTTGGTTTTGTATTAAAGAGCAAAATTATTAAATCTTTAGTTCGTATTGGTATTGATCGCGTTTGGGTACAAGATAATGATTTTGATTTTCTTGATGACATGATCGATGATCAATTAGAGTCAGCCAAGCGCGAAGTTTTTTCTGATGTTCAAGAACATTTTTCATCCATAATGGATGGCAAAAAAAAGTCGATACCTTTTAATCAATATGAGGACAAAGTTAAGACCCTGTTTGATTCTCTGTTTTCTAATCAAGATAGTGTGAATTTTCTTCAAGAATTAAATACTTACGATAATTTTCTTTCAACGCATTGTTTTAATGTTTGTTACTTATCCATATTGCTCGCGATTAAATTGGATCATACAATTGTTCGTGAGAAAGGTCATGCCGCCGGTTTTAATGAAATTGTTTGCCAGATTGGTGAAGGGGCTTTGTTTCATGATATTGGAAAAACTGTTATTGATAAGAAAATAGCTTTAAAACCATTGGGGCATACAAAAGAAGAATTAGAAAAACTGATGCCACATGTTCAAGAAGGTTTTAAAATGTTAAGAGACCATGTAGATCCATCGATTGCAAATGTCGCTCTTAATCATCATCAAAAACATAATGGAAAAGGGTATCCTTCAATTAATGGAGGTGCGCCTTTAGCAGGTAAGAAGATTCATATTTACAGTCGCGTAGTCAATATAGTAAATGTATATGATTTATTAACGACGGTTAATCCTTATGTGCCTCCTAAGTTGCCAGTTCAAGCTTTGTATTACATAAAATATGGACTTGAAGGCTGGTTTGATCCAGAAATAAGAAAAGCATTTTTACAGTTGACCCCACCTTTCCCAGTTGGTTCAAGAGTACGATTAAATTCTGGTGATTTTGCTGTTGTCGTGACACAAAATGTTGTTCATCCGTGCAGACCTACGATTAAATTATTTGCAAATCCAAAAGGTGAGAGGTATCCAGCATTTAAACAAACGAATCTTGATTTAGCTACAAGCCCAACAGTAATAATTCAATTTCACAACGGTGTAAATGTTGAAAAGTATTTATACAGTCAATAGGCATTTGCCTTATTTTGGCCAATTGATTTTATTGGTTTGTTTACTTGCCTTTACATCTTGTGGTTCAAATAATGAAGGTGGATCTGCAGAAGAAGTTACGGTTAGTGGTCGAATCACATTTGATCGTGTACCCGTTACTACTAATGGTTTAGATTACGAAAATATAGCAATAGAGCCGGTTAAAAGATCATTAATTGCTATTGTTGAGAGTAATAATTCTATCATTAAAACATCTTACACTGATGATAGTGGAAATTTTAGTTTCACCATTTCTTCTAAAAGTTCCGTGAAAATACAAGTGTTTTCAGAAACTCAGAATCCTCAAATTATTGTACAAGATAACTTTACCGTTGATCCAAATGATGCTTCTAAACAAGCTATATATGTACTTGAATCTAACACCTTTGATGCAACAGGTAATTCGACAATCACAAAAGATTTGCATGCTAGCAGTGGGTATAACACTATTACAAATGAATTATCAGAACCTCGTGCAGCGGCTCCATTTGCGATTCTAAATACTTGTTTAAAAGCGGCGGATTTTTTTTCTAGTAAAAGAACGATAAACTATCCAAAATTGACAATTAATTGGAGTGAAAAGCAGGCGGGATCTAATTGGGATGGAGTAGAGTTAAATCTTTATGGTATTGAAGATGATGATACGGATGAGTATGATGAGCACGTTGTTGTTCATGAATGGGGCCATTATTTTGAAAATACTTTAGGGAGATCTGATAGTCCTGGTGGTGATCATACTGATGGAGATGTTCTTGATCCGAGAATAGCGTTTTCTGAAGGATGGGGTAATGCGCTTAGTGCCATGGTGCTTTTCCCTGATTCAGTTTATAAAGATACAGCTGGTCCAAAACAAAAGAAATTATTTTTTGAAGTTGATATTGATGAAAATAATTATGAGTTGAAGGATACTTATGTGTTGAAGGATAATTCTAATTTTAAAATAGGTTGGTTTTCTGAAAATACTGTTCAGTCAATTTTATATGATTTGTTTGATCCTGCATCAAGTGATACGGAAGAAAGTTTTGATACCGTGGAGGCGGATGCCGGTGTTATCTATGATATATTTACAAATGATATAAAAGATGCTGAATCATTGACGACTATTTTCGCCTATATCAACGGCTTTAACCAACGCGTATCAGGTGCTGATCTGAACGCTTTGTTAGCTTTACATAACATGAATCCTGTTGTTGATGAATTTGGAACTAATCAAACTAATGACGGTGGCATAGATGGTGGTCTTCCAGTTTATAATGATTTGGCCTTTGGTGCTAGCGTGACATTGACCTTTGATTCGTCGGCAGCAAGTAATCAGCTTGGTAGTATAAAATATGTTAAGTTTTCAAATTTGTCAGGCAAAGGTTCTATTTCGATTATTGGTGGTGGGAATAAAACAGTTCAACTGATTCACAAAGGAGCGGTGTTGGATAGTCAGATTTCCTCTACAACAGTTAACATCAACAACATTGAATTTGACAGTAGCAAGACATACATACTTACAATAGGAACTTCAAGAACTTCAAGCGCAGTTGTTTCTTTGACGGAAAATTAAAATTATGAAATTAGTAGTTTTCATTTTCTCTCTTCTTATTATCAGCTTGATCTATTTCTCGATTACGACAAATGATCAACAGCAAAGTGTAGACCAAGAAGTTGAATTAAGAGTTGACCCAAAAATCAAAAAGAGAAATAAAAGAGGAAAGAAGCAAGCACCTATCATAATTTCTTTTAACAAAGTTGGCGAAGATGTTTTGCAAGTTAAAATACTTTTTAAGAAAGCAATTAAAAATGTTAGTTGTGTTGTAACGGGGTTAGATGAATTAGAGTGCCGAGCAGATATTAGTAGTCTCCCTGTAGATGTAAAAGCTGGTGAAACATGCGAATTTAATTGTGAATTGATTTCACCAAAGTCTGGGCAGCGGTTAAGCGTTTTTGTTAGTGGACATAATAATGGCTATAAAACCGGAAAGAGCGCGCTTTATCTGTTTTCGAATGATAGTCATCAGAAAAAAAAGCTTAAAATAAAAGCTGTACACAAAGATGGTTTTAATAGGCCTATTCGAGTTTTTAAAGGCGAATAAATTCTTTTTGAAAAGGATTTATCGTCCTAAATCTGAAAGGCTTTTCAGGATTTCATTTGAAACCTTCAGGGCATTTGAGGCTGATTGAAAGCTTCTTTGGGCAATAATTAATTTTGCAAATTGTTCTGTCAAATCTACATTACTTTGTTCTGTAAATCCACCTTTAATGTTGCCTGCTTTGCCAACACTTGTTGTGCTAATCGTTACATTTTGAAATTGACTATTGGCAGCCCAGTATCCATTTTTGGTTTGAATAAAATTTTCGGGGTTAATAACAGTTGCTATTGATATCTGTGCAATTTCTTCAGTGAAGTTACCTTCATAGACTCCCATGATAATTCCTTCATCGCCAATGTAATAATCAGTGAGTGTACTTTTGGGAAATCCATCATCTACAAAGGATAATTCTGAGCCAAGGGCACTAGAAAGTTGAGTCATTTTTGAAAAGTCTAAATTTAAGATTTGAGATTTTGTAGCACCGGCATCATCTTTAAAACTAAATGAAGTTAGGTTTGGTTGGGCTGTAAGAAATTCACCATTTAATCCAAATTTTACAGTACCAGAATCTATGAGGCGAATACCTGTAGCATCGAAATGTTCTGATGATTCCAAATTGAAAGACCAAGTCGTACCATCATCTTCCACTTTTGATTTTGTGAAAATGACATCAATTGGGTGTTGTTTGCCTTCTTCGTCTAAGACCATAATACCTGTATTTGAAGTGAGTGCTTGGTTTTCGCTCAACGTGTTCGTGAAATCTAGAATATTTGATTGTTCATTGTCATTTTTATAATTTAGTTCAATTTTTTGTATAAATTGGTTTGCTCCTACACCAGATGCAATTGTTATTGCACCATTTTCTACTGTTACTCCAGTAGGGTTAAATAGAGCCGATGGAGAAGTTGGTTTTGAGATCCCTAATGCATTTTCCATCCAGTTTGCAAAATCTCCCAGCGTTGTGCCATCTGTACCATAAACAAAAGTTTCGGTAACTTCTCGATTATCTTTGAATACTTTTATATTAATTTCACCATTTGTTGTATCTATGTCCTCAAATAACTTTTCATTATTGTTTGCAGTTAAGCTTACCAAATCTTTTAAATTAGTTGCATCTGTTGCAGCGGCAGTACCGTCTGTAAGTTGAACTGATTTGATGATATTTTCTTCATCTAAAAGTGGTTCTGAAGCATTTAAATTCCCCATTATATTGACGAAGTTAGATGCTCGTCCTCGTTCAAGAGATCCGATCGGAATTTTAATATTTGAAATATTGTCATTTGTATCTATATCAGGTGCAGCATTTGTAAAGGGGTAGTCTGCATTCCAACCTTGTAGAATAAATCCTGTCGTTTCATCAACGAGGACAACATCCTCCCCAAATTGCTGTGGTCTGAAAATGCCTGCTCTTGAATATTCGGTAGTGTCACCTTGAGAAAGAACAAAAAAGCCTTCACCATCTATGGCCATATCTTTATCGCTTGTAGATCTTGCTAACGTTCCTTGATCCATTTGAGAGAGGACAGCACCTGTGACACCTTGGCCGAAATCATTTGATCCAGTTTCCTCTGCACTTTGAGAGCTTAATTGATTGGAGAAAATAGATTGAAAATGATAACTTGAGCCTTTAAACCCAATGGTGTTGACATTGCTGATATTATGCCCGATAACGTCAATGTTACCTTGTGTAGCTTTCATCCCTGAAAGTGCTACTTGAATTGAATTTAATCCCATGGTATTCCCTCTTTGGTTAATCAACTATAAGATAGCAAGCTTTATGCCGTGATTCTGAGCGATAAAATAAGGGTTTAGGACAAAAAAAGGCAAGATTTGCCAATGTTTTGGAAATATTAGCCCACTTAGAATATTGATAATTTTCGAGGTTTAACGAAATAAAGCGGGGTACAAAAACTGTACCCCTAGTTTTATTTGAATTTTGGAAGTATTTTTCCATGAGCTTTGATGAGTTCGTCACACATTTTAACGATATCGTCGATGGATAATTCGGCAGCTGTATGTGGATCTAACATTGCCGCTTGATAGATGTGTTCTTTTTTATGTGTTCTCGCGGCTTCTAATGTCAAAAGTTGTGTGTTGATATTGGTTCTGTTTAAGGCCGCACATTGCTCTGGCAAGTTACCAACGAACGTACCTTGTACGCCATTTTTATCAACGAGGCAAGGTACCTCAACAACACAATTAGAAGGTAGGTTGGTTATGAGTCCGTTGTTGAGAACATTTCCCGCTACTTGAGAAGGTTCACCCGTTATAATTGAATTCATGATGACTGATGCAAATTCATTTGAACAGGCATGTTTTAATTTTCTATTATGTAAGAGTCCTTTGCTTTCTTCTTGCCAACGATTGATGATTCTTTCGCAACGACGTGGATACTCATCAAGAGGGATATTAAATTCATTTATTAATTCCGGATAGTTTTTTTTAATCCAAAAAGGGGTGTATTCAGCATTATGTTCGGAAGATTCTGTTATGTAATAGCCAAACCTTGCGAGCATTTCCAATCGTACCATATCGCCAGATTTTTTAGCCAGAGGGGCTTTTCTCCACTGTTTAAGCTTTTTAGCTGCTAAAATTTTAATTTCAGGATAAATATCTTTGCCATCATTTGTAAGCTCTAGTAACCATGACATGTGGTTGATGCCAGCAACTTTATATTGAAGGTTTTTATATTTATTTTTAATATTTAAAGTGCCTGTTAAATGTGGAATGACAGCTTGTACGGAGTGACACAAGCCAACAGTTTTAACATCAGTGAATCGAAGCATTGCTCCTGTTAGTATGCACATTGGATTTGTGTAATTAAGTAGCCAGGCATTTGGACAAACTTTTTCCATATCTTTTGCAAAATCCAACATAACTGGGATTGTTCTTAGACCTCTGAAGATTCCTCCTACCCCTAATGTGTCAGCAATGGTTTGTCGTAGACCATATTTTTTTGGAATTTCAAAATCAATGACAGTAGAGGGTTTATAGCCACCAACTTGAATAGCATTAACGACGAAGTCAGCATTTTTTAATGCGGCTTTTCGGTTTGAAACACCTAAGTGTGCTGTAACTTTTGCTCGACCTTTATTGATATTTTTATTTAGTAATTGAATTACTTTTTTGGCTTGTGATAAACGAGTTTTATCAATGTCGTAAAGGGCAATATGTGCTTTTTGAAGAGATTCTTTATACATGGAGTCACCCAAGACATTTTTTGCAAAAACCATACTTCCAGCGCCAACGAATGTAATTTTAACCATTTTAAATTTCCCTTCTATTCTGTTAATTACGTGATTATAAAGACAAATCATAAGTAATAATTAACTTTGTTAATGGAAAAATATACTTAAAATATGGAATATCCATACCTAAAGAGGCTTTATGATAAATGATAATTCCCACGGTTATACTCAACATGATCCGGCAGATGTTCACCCGCTTGCCATAAAAATGGCAGGAAGTTCTTACTGGCTACCTGGTCATTGTTTTGAAAGAATTAATCAGCCAATATTTGCTGTTGAAATGGTTGTCAGAGGGCAAGTTGATTTAGTCTGTAATGATCGGAAATATGTTATTAAAAGAAATGAAGTTTTTATTTTAAATACGCCAACCCATACCTATTCCAATTTATCATCTTCCATATTGTTGAAGAGGTTTATGATTTTTAGAGGAAGAAATTTTGAATCTATTGTACGTTCAATAGGGTTAGATAAGGTTTCGCATATTAAACCCAAAAGACCACTTGAAATTTTACACAGCCTAAAAAAAATTAGTTGGTTGTTAAGAACTAAACCTGTAGGATTTAAAGAAGAGTCTAGTTGTTTAGGGTATAAGTTATTATTGATGCTTGGTAATGAGATTCTACCTGAAACCCCTTTTTATTTAAAAAAGGCCATAGATTTTATTGATAGGAATTTAGACAAAAATTTAAATGCATTTATATTAGCAAATGAAGCCGGTGTCAGTGAAGGTTATTTTAATCGTCTATTTAGAAAATATTATAATATCTCCCCAAATCAATATGTGATTGATCAAAGAATTTCATATGGAAAGATATTGCTGCAAACCTCTCAGCAAACTATACAAGAAATAGCATACCAATGTGGCTATAATGATCCTCTATATTTTTCAAAGCAATTCAAAAAGATCGAGGGCTTATCACCAAGGCAATTTAGAAATGCTAAATAAGTTTATATATTAACTAAAATTTCTGATGTATCGAAAGTCATCGTGTTATTAATTGAGGTAGTTTTAAGATTGAATAGATTTCTTACATATTCAAAGTGTTCTTCAGAATTATCATATGTTTGTTTTGATTCATCTTCAAAAAAATAATTCACTTCTTCTTTAGTCATAGGGGACATTTCATTTTTAATCATCTTAATGACTTCTTCTTTTTCATCTTCTATAAAAAGTAATGGAATAAAAAATCGACAATTGGTTTTATTGTTATAGGTTTTGAGCCTAATAGCATTGATAACCTTTTCTACTTTTTTAAAATTTAGAATTAATAGAGTTGCTGGAGCGCCGCCGACTTTATCATAAGATTTATTCTCACCAATAATTTTGAAAAACATTTTCTTAATATAGAATGGTGCGTGTTTAGGATTTATAGTAATGATGAAATCAGAAGCTAAATGAATCTCTTTTGCTGTTAAATAAGCTAGATTGAACAGTTTAATTAAAATATTTTGTGCACCTCTTGCATCTTTGCTAATACCAAGAGAAATGATTTCTGTAGGCTTTCTGTTGATCTTTCTTAATTGATCGATTTCTTTTGAATACACGCTTTCTGCTGGTAATCCCATTTCTGAATCAAAGACGACTGTGATGGCGCCAACTACTTTGTTGTTGTCTTTAGCAATAAATGTTACGGTATCAGGATGAGCATCAAATAGCGAATACCACATTTTAGATTTATTGGGACTAACAAATTCCTTTTCAACATAAACACTATAAAGAAGATTATAAGCTTGAATTCGATCGGTTAATTTATTAGCAACACTAACTGTTATATCGCGTCCTTCAATTTGAAAAAATGAAGATGGGGTAGAATGCTTTTGATCATTTGGTACCTGACTTGTAACACTTTGATTTGTAAATGTATTTAATACTTGTGATAGTTTTGATGATTTCATATTATTGCCCTTCTTAATCTTGATATAGAATTCATTAACTTTAAATCGTGGGTGATAATGTCTTTAATAAGCTAGCCATGATTCAAATTTTTTGGCATTCTTATGTGCGGATAAAAATTCTGGAGATTTATAGCCAAGTTTTGCTGAATTTAACCATGACCATAAATCAAATAAATCTTTACTAACAAACTTTTTGAACATACTATTTGGTATGGTCATATGGAAGGGCTTTCGGCCTTTTATAGTTTTGAAGAGTGATTTGTATTCATTTAAACTTATATTTTCTGTGACTAAATTAAAATCAGAATTATGGTATTTATCAGAGTCTTGTATAATTAAAGAAACCATAATGCCAATATCTTCAACTGAGACAAAGGGCAGCTTCTTGTCACCATCAATATTTTTTAACATCATGCCAAGAACAACTGGTGGCATAAATTCTAATTTTTTAAATAGCTCCATAAATAGTCCTGGTCTTACAATACTATATCGCATACCAGACTTTTTAACCATTTGCTCTATTTCATATTTTGAATCTGAGAATGAAAATAATCCTTTTTCAAATGAAGAAGGTGTCGAGGAGAAAATAAAATGTTTACAAGTACCTTTAATAGCGTTGATGAGATTTTTTCCAAAAAGAATTTCTGATTCTTTGCCAGCCCAAAAGTCCGTCATTAAGAATGCGAAATCGGCTTTTCCATTTAATTCTTGAAGCGTTGCTGGATCTCTTAAATCGGCTTCAATTAATTCAATACCTTGTTTGATAAGCTTTTTAGCTTTTTTACTTTTTTTATTTCTGGTGAGGCCAACTATTTTAAAATCCATCTTTAATAATTCTTTGGCAACTGATCCTCCTTGATTTCCTGTGATTCCTGTAATCAATACGCTTGGTCGATTCATATGAATTCTCCTGGTAAATGAATTAAATCTTTGCTGTCTATCTGAGCTGATGCTGGGAAAAGAGAATGTGTTGCACTAATTTCAGCTATTTTTAAAATTATAAATTTCTATATGAAAATATTAGTTATTTTGTAAATAATGTGCACCAATATAGAAATGTATGCAACACTTCTTGGGCAGCTGGCATCAGCTTGGATAACTTTAAGTAAGAGTGAAGTATTAATTTAATTAGTTTTAGAGTTGATAGAAAAAAAACTTTAAAAACATATAAAGGAAATATCTAGTTAACGTGTGGATATTTTTTAAAGCATCCTATGGAAAATGATTTAGCAAATTCATTAAAAATGTTTTATGAATCGAGTGAACATCGATACATAGATCAATTTTTCAGAGATACCTATTCATTAGGGTATCGATCTGCTTTTTACATTACTCATAACAAAGCCGATGCGGAAGATGTTTTACAGATTAGTTACCATGTGATTCTTGAGAGTAAGAAAAAATGTCAAGCAGCGCTTGAAGGCAACAATGAAAAGACTAAAAGTTGGTTTTTATCAATTGTATTAAATCATGCAAGAATGTTAATTAGATCAAAAGAGAGAAAAATGAAACGAGAAAAGAAAGTTTCCGATTCCCAAAGACGAACAGCAGAAAATGTAGGTTTTGATTCTGGCGATGAAACCGTTTTAAATGCCATGAAACAACTACCAGAAAAATATAGAACACCTCTATTCCTGAAATATTACGAAGGTCTTGAAAATAATAGAATCTCAGAAGTTCTTTCTATGAAAAGAACTACTCTAAGAAGTATTTTAAAAAGAGGCATCGACCAGTTGCGAGATATTTTAAGCGATTCTAAATATGTTAGCTCGGGTGTAATTATTTTAGCGATTAGAGCATTTAAGTTTAATAATGTAGAGGCCAGTGAGGTTCATCTTACGGAGTTTGCTAATCCGGATGTGGTCTCGAAAATGCAATCCTCTTTTAGTTATGCGAAGAATGTAGCATTACTTAAAACAGCAGCTATTTATATTTCAATTTTAGCCGTGATAGGATTTAGTTTTCCAGCTTATCAAAACTTTATTGAAAATACTGCTTCTATACCATTCGTGCTTGAGGAATCTCCAACAGAAGAATGGCCAAAAGTTTTTGATAAAACGAATTGGAAAGATTCAGGATTGAGAGTTAAGAAAGGTCTCTTGAAAGTTAAAGATGATAATTTAATCACAGATCCCAATAAAAAAGTTTGGTTCACACTGGATAAATTGCCAAAAGATTCTTTTACCATTAAGTTTGATTTAATTGCTTATTCTGAAAATAAAAAATTTCTTAATAATGTTATATCGGGTTTTTTCGAGCAGAAGGGATATGAAAATTTTGGTGATTTAAATTACTATAAAAATAAAAAGTACAAGAATTTCAGAAGAAATGTGAATGCGTTTCCGTATAGGGATAAATTTCATAGCCTTAATTTCCAAAGAGAACTTTTGTTCCATAAGAACGAGATTTTTATAATTGAAAATGGCGTTCCCATTAGTAAACAAAGAGTTGAAGGGCATGACGGTCATAATTTGTCTTATGGTGTGTCTTTAGAACATATCGATATTCGAAGAATTGAAATTGGACTTGCTAGTAAAGAATTAATTGAGAACGCGATCAATCAGCCTTATGAATTGCAAGTTTCAAAATTGAAAAAGGGTGAGAATTATCGTTCGATGTATTCTGAAAAAAAATAAAAGATTTGCGCTTTAAATTTTAATTATTGTGGATTATAATATTTTTCATTTCTCTAACGGCTTCTTTTAATCCTACAAAGACTGCTCTAGCTATTATGGAGTGGCCGATATTTAATTCTTCTAGGCCTTCCATGGTTAATATTTCTTGAACATTATGATAGGTGAGACCATGACCAGCGTTGACTCTTAATCCTAAGTTAATCGCTTGAGAAGCGCCATCAAACAATTGCTTTTGTGGTATGTGTCTTTCTCTCATAGAAGCATTGGCATAGTGGCCTGTGTGAAGTTCTATAAATTCGACACCTAAATCAGCGCTTGCTTTAATTTGATCTGGTTCAGGGTCAATAAATAAACTGACATAGATGCCTTTGTCTTGAAACTGAAGAATAACCTTTTTTAATTGATCAAATCCTCTGACGACATCTAATCCTCCTTCAGTCGTAACCTCTTCTCTTTTTTCAGGAACAATCGTAATTTGTTCAGGTTCAATTTCTAGGGCTTTTTTAATAACACCTTCAGAGAGAGCCATCTCTAGATTTAATCTAGATTTAATGGTTCTTTTGAGAACATCTAAATCATAATCTTGAATATGACGCCGATCTTCGCGCAAATGAATTGTAATTCCATCAGCTCCACCCATTTCAGCTAATGCAGCTGCGGTCGCTGGTTCTGGCTCAATAGTTTTTCTAGCTTGACGAATGGTAGCTACGTGGTCAATATTCACTCCTAATGTTTTAATAATTTTGCTCATGTAGTTTCTTTCTTTGTGGCTAGTAAATTGATTGTTTTTAAAGCGTGTACGTTTTCCAAGACATCATGTACTCTAAAGTATTTGATTCCTTGTTGAAAGGCGAATAGATTGGTGGCAATTGTACCAGCGAGTCTATCTTTTACATCTGCTTCTAACATGGTTTTGAACAGGCTTTTTCTTGAGACTCCTAAAAGTATATTATTTGTGATCGATTTAAAACAAGATAGTTTTTTTAAAATCTCAATATTTTGCTCGTATGTTTTCCCAAACCCAATTCCTGGATCGATTATAATATCAGAAGGTGATAGGCCTGCTTCAACTAGTTTTTCAAATTGTGTTTTTAAAAAATCTGTAATATCTTGTATGATATTTTCATAATTTGTATTTGACTGCATTTCTTTTGGTCTAGCAGATGTATGCATAATAATGGTAGGCGGTTTAAATCTTCTAATAAGATCAATCATTTCAGGATCAAAAGTGGTTCCTGAAATATCATTAATAATATTAGCTCCAGAGAGTAGAGCTTCTTCAGCTACAACAGCTTTTGTTGTATCTATAGAAATAGCCACATCTGAAAATTTTCTAATTTCTTTAATAACAGGTAGTACTCTCTTCTTTTCTTCTTCAGCTGATACTTCTTCAGCACCTGGTCTTGTGCTTTCTCCTCCGATGTCAATGATGGATGCACCATCTTGAATCATTTTTTTGGCCATATTCATGGCGCAATCTAATTTTGTGTATTCTCCGCCATCTGAGAAGGAATCAGGAGTGATATTTAATACACCCATAATGACAAAAGACTTTTGGGTAAAGCCAAAGTCTGTTAAAGTATTATTTATTTTTGTCATGGGAGGAATTTTAAAATTGTTTGATTTTGAAGAGATGAGCTTTTGTTGTACACATTCAATGTGTTCTCATCTTTTATAGATAAGAACACCATGAATTTTAGAATTATTCTTTATCTGTTTCGGTATCTTCTTCTGAGTCTGTCGATAAATTTGTATCACTCTCTTTATCGCTCTCATTCTCGTCTTGCTTATCTTCTTCGGTGTCTTTTGATTCAATTGACTTTCTAGCACTTAGTTCTAATGCTTTTGCTTCTATAGCAGGATGCATTAAGCCTGTGGCATCACATATTTCTTCAACAGAAAGGATTTCTTTTTCTACTAACATATCTGTAATAATATTCATTTCTTTGTGATGATCGTTAATTAAATCAAGAGCTGTTTTATAACAATCATCGATTAACTTTTTAATTTCAGAATCAATTTTTTGAGAAACCTGTTGACTGCAATCTCTAGTTTTCCCAAAATAGGAAGACTTGGAGCTAATGTAATTTATGGGTCCTAATTCTTCTGAGAGTCCCCATTGGGTTACATATCGATTTGCCATAGTCGTCGCTTGCTCGATATCTTGAGAAGCACCTGTGGAGATGTCATCACAAAAAAGTTCTTCTGCAATTCTACCGCCAAAGGAAACACAAATTTGGGCATGAATTTGTCTTTTGGTCATAATGCCTTCTTCTTGGCTTTCAGTTGGTAAAAACATTGTAGAGCCTAGGCTGTGGCCTCTAGGTAAAATAGTTACCTTGTGTAGAGGTGTCGCATCTTTGATTAAAAGACTAATAATGGCATGTCCGGCTTCATGATAGGCTGTATCTCTTTTTGTTTTCTCAGAGATTACTTTGCTTTTTCTTGTTTTGCCAAAAGAAGTTTTGTCTCTAGCTTCTTCTAAATCATTCATTGTTACTATTTTCTTTTTACATTCTACAGCAAGCAATGCTCCTTCATTGATTAAATTTTCTAGATCTGCTCCAGAATATCCCGGTGTCATTTTTGCTAATATTTCAAAATTCACATCATCGGCCATTTTGACTGGTTTAGCATGAACCCGAAGAATTTGTTCTCGACCTTTGGAATCAGGAAGGTTTACATGAACGATTCTGTCAAATCGGCCAGGACGTAATAATGCGTTGTCAAGTACATCTGCTCTGTTTGTGGCAGCTAATACGATTACTTGGTCCTCACTTGAAAACCCATCCATCTCTACGAGAATGGCATTTAATGTTTGATGAGACTCACGTTCACCACCACCTGGGTCAGCGCCTCTGTTTTTACCTATAGCATCTATCTCATCAATAAAGATGATACAAGGAGATTTTTCACGTGCTTGTTGAAATAAGTCTCTTACTCTAGATGCACCTACCCCTACAAACATTTCAATAAAGTCTGACCCTGATATATTAAAAAAAGGAACACCTGCTTCACCTGCAATAGCTTTTGCTAATAAAGTTTTCCCCGTGCCGGGTAAACCTTCTAGTAATAATCCACTTGGTATTCTTGCCCCAATTTCTAGGTATTTGCTGGGTTCTTTTAAGAAATCTACAATTTGATAAACTTCTTCTTTAGCTTCTTCAATTCCAGCAACGTCTGCGAATGTTTTGTTAATTAAATCAGGAGTTACTTCTTGGGCTCTGCTTTTCCCAAAAGAAAGAACACCGCCACCACCACCTTTAATTTGTCTGAACATAAAAAAGAAAAAGAAGAGACTGATTAAAAGTAACCAAGGTAAAGGGCTAGATAACATTGTTGTTAAAAAGCTTGGAGGGACATGCTTGAATTGTAATTTGCCTTCATTTGCTTTTTGATATATCAACCCCATGATTTGTGGGTCAATAAAATCGGTTATTATATATGCAAAGTGGCTTATTTTTTCATCTGATTTGTTGGTCCATTTAATCATGTTGCCAACATAATCAATTTGAAGAACTTCATCTTTATTTATTTCATTGTATAAATCGATGAGAGACTTCTTGTTCTTTTCACCACTATTTTTGCTGCTAAATATCAATATTGATAGAATGACTGCAATTATTAGAAAGAAAAACCATGCCATATTTCGAGATGGTTTTTCAGGTTCACTCATTTTTTTTTTTGGTGTTTTGTCTGCCACTTTTTAAACCCTTAATATTTTATTTTTATGCTTAGAAACGCTGATTAATTTAAACTTTTAAATTGATCAAATTTTATAACATAATAATTATAAATGTCTTATAAAAACCAGTATGTACGATATAGCATAGATTTTATTAGATGATAAAAATTGATGCCTATTTTAATGGCCTGTATAAATATCAAAATCGTTTTCTTACATTAAGTCGAAATTGTTGTCTATTTTGTGTATTAATTACTTTTCCATAGGTCTTAATTGTCTCATTTAATACATTACTATTTTTTTATCTGAAGATTTTTGTAAACTATGTGCCTTAAGAAGCTAAATATTTAGGGAAGTGCAATGGAAATTGAAATAATTGAAGAGCCATATAGATACAAACTAACTAGAGAAATTGCTAGAGGTGGTATGGGTGCTGTTTATGAAGCTCAACTTTCTGGTGCAGAAGGCTTTCAAAAAAGAGTTGCCTTAAAGGTCATTCTTGAGCAAATGATGAATGATGAGCAGTTTGTAGAAATGTTTATTGCTGAGGCTAAATTAGTTGCCAACTTAATTCACCAAAACATTGCACAAGTATATCAACTTGGTCGCTATAAAGATTCATTTTATATTGCCATGGAGTACATCGATGGTGTTAACTTAGAAGAATTTTTTATTCAGCATGAAGAGAAAAAAATTAAAATTGCTGTTGAGATTGTGACTTTTATCGTTAGTCGTGTTTGCCGTGGTTTAAGTTATGCCCATAATAAAAAAGATGATCAAGGCGTAGGTTTAAATTTGGTTCACAGAGATGTAAGCTTAAAAAATATCATGATTGCCATTGAAGGTGAAGTTAAAGTCACCGATTTTGGAATCGCGAAAGCAAATAATTACTTCAAAGATATGGAGGGTGAAGTTATTATGGGCAAGGCCGAATATATGTCACCTGAGCAAGCTCAATATAAAAAAACAGATGGGCGATCGGATTTATTTTCATTAGGCATTGTTTTCTATGAATTGTTAACCGGCGTTAATCCATTTTATGATGATGATATTCAAAACTCATTAAAAAAGGTTGTTTCTGAAGAAGTCAAACCGCCTAGTTCCTTTAGAAGTGAAATACCAAAAGAAATTGATGAAATCGTAATGAAAGCTTTGGTGAAAGATCAAGATCACAGATATCAAACAGCAAGTGAGATGTTATATGCCTTGGAATATTACATGTACCACGATAGGTTTGGCCCGACCTGCGAAACTTTAGCCGACTATTTAGGTAGACTGAATGGCAAAGAAAATTATCATGAAAATCATTCTGAGCCTTCACAAAGTTCAAGTACAATAAGGCGTAAATTACTTGAATGATTCTAAGCAGTGCTCAAAATAAAATTATTAAAAAAATAATTAGTCTGAAAAGTAAAAAAGGACGTTATCAGCAGGGGCAATTTATTGTTGAAGGAAAAAAACCTGTTCGTGAAGCAGCCCTACAGAACAAAATAGTATTTTTAGTTTATTGCCCAGAACTCTTCGATTTGAAAAATGAATTACCGGCCTATATGGGTGATTGTTATGAAGCGTCTTTATCTCTATTTAGTAAAATTACAACTTTAGAAAATCCAGAAGGCGTAATAGCGGTGTTGCCGTTTGAAAAAACAGCGTTTTGTGATTTGGTATTAAATGGTGATATGTTGATTTTGGATAAAATTAATGACCCAGGGAATGCTGGTGCTATGATTCGTTCTGCAGATGCCTTTGGATTTGCCAATATATTAGCACTAGATGGATGTGTTGATCTTTATTCTCCAAAATGCATTAGATCATCCATGGGATCCTTTTTAAGAGTGAACTTTTACCAAGCTAGTATTGCACAATTGATTGACTATTGTAAAAAAGAAACTGTAAGTATATTAGGATTAGATTGCAATGGTGAGCAACTAGAAAATGATACCAGCGAATTTTCTAAACCAGTTGGATTAATCATTGGTAGTGAAAGTCATGGGATCGATACTAATCTAGAAGAAGTTATCAATTTAAGAATAAAAATACCGATGACAAGTTCAATAGAATCTTTAAACGCTGCAATTGCAGGCTCAATCATGATGTCCTCTATTTATCAAATCAGGAAAAACAAATGAGATTAAAATTAGTATTGATATTTTCGACACTATTGTCGTTAAACATTTTTGGTAAAGATATTGTAAATGAATATTACACAAATTTAAAGTGTAAGAAGAAAATTGATTTAATTATTAAAAATTCTGGTGGCGAGGAAACACTTAAAAGTGCAGACAATGTCATCTATGATACGTATGTTAATTTAAAATTATTAGATTTGAATATATCTTATCATCAAATAATTAAACGTAAAAAGAAGTTATTCCTAATGGAAAAAAAAATCTTTGATGAAAAAGTTGTAACAGGGTTTGATGGTAAAGAGGTTTTTCAGTCGGCATATGGGAAATTGTTTTTTCTTTCAGAAAGAAAACAGACCGAGCTGATGTTTTCTTTTAGAGCTTTGCAGCCTCATCAATTTGTTTTAAAATTAAAAGATAAAAAATATGATTTAAAGTATTTGGGCGAGTTGAATATAAAAAACAAAAAAGTTATTGGGTTTTCACATGTAGATTCTTATGGAGAAGAAAGGCATTATTTTGACACTGTTGATTATAAGCCGATTTATTCAACTTGTCGAGCTTCTGATTTATTCTGGGAAGTTGAAAGGTCATCTTTTACTAAAAAAAATGGAATCGTATATCCAGTCGTTGTGAAATTATTTTTAGATAAATTAGAATTATATTCAATGACCATTGTGGATATTATTGTCAAAGAGTTAGAGGCCAAAGAATTCAATAAGCCACCATTTGAAAAGTTGAAATCATCTTTAAAACTTTTTCAAGGGCAATATAGATTAAAGGAAATATATAAGGCCTTCCAATTATACAGAGAGTATGATCCTACTAATAACAGTTACCCTTTTCCAGATAAGGTGAAAGTAATTATGGGGGTGCAACCCCAATTAGGTAGGCCGAGAGAAAAAATTGGAAAAAAGGGTATGTTTAAATATAAGTATTTTCGTGGCAAAAAGTTTGAAAAGTTAGAGCTTGATCATTACAGCTATCATCTCAAAGGAAAAGTACATCCGTTTACACCATTGGTTTGGGATGTAAAAGGGAATTATAAAAAAGGTCGAAATGTACTTTTTGCAGATGGCTCAATTTCTTATTTGACGGAGACGCAATTTCAGTCTTATCATAAAAAAGCTTTGGCAAGATACCCACTAATAAAAGTTAAATTGGTGAAATAAGGTATTTAATGATGAACCAAGCAGTTAGTTTTTTTGACTTACATGATTCAAGAGTCAATATTGCAGACCCTTATGATCATGAGTATCATGTAAAAGTTCCAAAGGTATTTTGTGGGATTACAATTGATGAATATTATTCAAAGAGATTTCCTTATAAAACGCGTGATCTTTGGATGAAATCGATTGAAGAAGGTCGTGTGCGAATCAATGGTTTGCCAATTACGCCTGATACTGTTATTCAACCAGAAGCAATTATTGATAGCTTGGTTTATGATATTCGAGAGCCGCCCATTAATGTTTCATGGAATGTTTTATTTGAAGATGAATATCTATACATTATCGATAAGCCGGGGCATCTTCCAGTACATCCTACAGGAAGATTTTACAAACATTCATTTTTACAAATAATGATGGATCGAGATCCTGGTTGGAAAATACATGTGATGCATCGATTGGATGTAGAAACTAGTGGTATATTAATAGTTGGAAAAACAAAAGAAGCCGCATCAGCATTTTTTAAAATCTTTAAAAACAAAGAAATTCAAAAAGAATATAAAGCGCTTGTGCGAGGTGCATTTCCTAAAGAAGGTATAATTGTTGATGGGCCATTGGGTAAGTCGATTAATTCAACTATCAGCGTAAAAATGGAAGTTAATGGGGTTGATAATAAAGAAGCTATCTCTAAATATGAACTTCTTGAATTGAGAGAAAATGGAACTTCTTTGATAAAATGTATTCCTATTACCGGAAGAACTAATCAATTGAGAGCTCATATTGAACATGCTGGATTCCCCATATTAGGCGACAAGATATATTGTAAAGATGATTCTATTTTTCATGATTACCATGAAGATGGTGAGACGGAATCATTAAAAAAGAAATTAATCTTAAATAGACAAGCATTGCATGCTTATAAGGTTTCATTTATTCATCCATTCACAAAAGAACAAATGACAATTGAGTCAGACTTCCCGGATGACATAAATTATTTTGGTGAAGTATAAAAAAGTTTTTTTTGTGATTAAATTCGGGGCTATTTTTTTTTAAAGAATTTTGTATATCTATAATAAACCTCTAGGTTTAGGCAGGCTATGGCTGTCATATATACTCTTCCTGCATTAGATCCAAATCCATGGGAAAGTGTAGGCCAACTTCCTGAAATATCTTCTAGGGACCCATCTTTTAGCGATCCTGTGCTTTGATTTGGTAATAAAGCCTCTTGCATTTTTCTATTCCATGTCTTCCAGTATTTACCACCCATTTGGAACATCACTATTGTTCCGTAATACCAAGTGTATTCATTGTTGAATCTAGTTCCGGAATATGATGATGAAAGTTTTGCAAACCCTTTATTTGTATTTTTGATCCATTCTGGAGTTGCGGTTAACAGTTTTTCAGCACCAGTAAAAAGTCTTGTAGAGTTTTGTTTAGTACCTGTATACATTAATAAAAGCATTCCTATGCCTGTCATAGCGGGTCCACGTCTACCAGCATGTGGTTGTAAATCTGTATAATTTAATGTTGGGTCAAATGGCGATAACTTACTAATTCTTTTAACGTGTTTTGGAGAATTAAAACAATGTCTTCTGATGTTACTAAAATGAACTTTTGGAACATAGATATCGGCTAGTTGAGATGCTTTTAAAGCCATGGTTATCCATCCAATAATACTTGAGTCATAACGCCTATCACTTGGTAAATACCCCCAGAGTCCTTTTTTGTTACGATAGCGGGAGATGAATTTAATTGCTTGATTAAGTGAGCTCTTGTATTTTTTATCGCAGTTCATTCCAATGGCTTCTGCCATTGCCATTGTGCATATGGCATGGTTGTACATTGTCCAGTAGCCGTATTGACCTGTTTTGGAGGTAGCGTAACATCCATTGTCATCTTGATTTTTTCTTATCCAATCCAAAGACATTCTTACGTTCTTTTTATATTTACCTTTTCGATCTGTATTGCCCGCACCTAAAATTGCTAAAAGTGCTAAGGCGCTTACTCCTAGATCCCAGTTGTTTGAATTGAATGTTTTTTTAGTGCAATACTTTAAAGTATTCCAGTGACCATCTTTTTCTTGGTGTCTAATTAGCCAATCGATTCCAGCAGATACGGCCATTTCAGTTTTTTTTGAGCCGCCATTATGCAAAAGGGCTTTATATTTATTTGATCCAAAACGAGAAGCTAATTTATCATTCTTGATTTTAACAGAAGAGATACTTCCAAAGCTGGTGGAATTTATAGCAAATATCTCTGGCGCAACAGATTCTCTATCTAAAGGAATAACTTCTTCGTAATCGGCAATTTGGTCTGGATTAATGGACTCTACATTTGCCGTATCATCAGTAATATTTTCTTCGATTTTATCGGATTTATTAAATTCCTTTTCTGAACTTGAATTTTCATTTGAGCCTAGGTTGTCTCCTGTAATATTGGAAGTATCAAGAATTACTTCAACCTCAATTGCTGGTCTTTGTATAATAAATAACATTAAGATTAATATGATTATGGCATGAAACGAAATAGAAGTGAGCACAATTAGAGAACCTTTTAATTGTTTGATAAAGCTCTTTTTGATCATCATATTTTTTGAGACCTTTTAATTACATATGAAATTGGTTTGTTTAATATCTTGATGTCTCTCCTGTATTTAATAATACGGGACAAATAGCGAAATGTTTCGATTTTCTTGAGTTTATTTTAAAAGGAGAAGCTTATTATTAGCTTATTGTGAAGTTGCAGGGAATGGTAGTCTTTAAGTTGGTTTGGAAAAGTGAGCAAAGTATATTTGCTCACTTTTAATTGCCTAATATTTGGGCACAGATGAATTGATTTTATCTGACCAAGCTTCGATACCGCCGCTCATGCTTTTCACATTTGAAAACCCTTGGGATTTAAAATATTTTGCAGCCTGTAGACTTCTGTTGCCGTGGTGGCACGTAAAAACCATCAGAGTGTCACTTGAACAAGTTGTGACAATTTCTTGAGCTAAATCTTGAGTTAATTGTGTCGCTCCATCAATTGATGCTATTTGTAACTCCTGTTCATCTCTGACATCGAGAAATTTAAATTCTTTACTTGAATCAAGAAGTTCTTTGACTTTTTCAGGAGTTATTTCGAGGTTATCAGCTTCTTGGCCACTTGGTATTTTTATATTTTCATCAATATTTTCGCCACAAAATTTATTATAAACCTCTTTTAATACTGCACCCAATGCTTCAGCGCTTTGGTTTAAAAAATCAGTGCGTTGTAAAAAATGTACTAATTCTCCATCTCGAAATACACCGAGACATGGGGAAGAGGGAGGATAGCCCGTAAAATATTCTCTAGCAGCATCTACGGCTTCTTTTTCCATGCCAGCAAAAACTGTGCAAATATTTTTAGGTAAAATGCTATTTTCAAGAGATGCTAACAATCCTGGACGTGCTTGTCCTGCCGCACATCCACAAACAGAATTTATGAAAATCAATGTTGTTTCATTTTCATTATCAAGAATAGTTTCAACTTCTTCGGCTGTGTAAAGTTCTTTTATATCGGCTGAAGTTAATTCATCTCGCATTGGCTGCACCATTACGGGGTCATACATTTTAGATCTCCTATTTGCTTAAAATTTAAATTCTGAGTATGTATTATACAATTCTAATTTGAGATTTAAAAGGAAGAAATTACTGTTTGCATTTAAATTACATTGGGGCAATTTAGTGAATTGGAAAAAGGAAGAGATCTTAGTCGAATTAGTTTGCTGGGAGTTCAATTGTAAAAACAGTGCCCCTGTTGATTTCTGTCGTAAAGGAAACATGTCCATGATGTAATTCTTCAATGATGTTTTTACATGAAAATAAGCCTAAACCATTTCCATTTGGTTTACTTGTAAAGCCAGGATTGAAAATGCTCTTTTGAATAATTTGGGGTATTCCGGGGCCATGATCTTGGATATTGATGAGGCATTTATCTTTGGAAAATTTAGCGCTGACGTTAATATCATTTCCCTCACCACTTGCTTGGGCGGCATTGACAATTAAATTTGTTAATACCCTGATAATATCATTTTTATTGTGATGAATAGCGGGCATTGATTCTGGAAATTCACATTTAATTTGGATTTTTTCCAAATCCTTATGGTTTGCCAAATGGATATTAATTGCTTGATCAATGGTTTCAATAATATTGGTGTCATTTCTATTGGAGAGGACTTCATTATGTTTGTAATTATGCAAGGCATTCTTGATCATTTCACTTAAAGATGATTGAGCTTTGATCATAATATCCGCAAAAACTTTTATGGTGTCATTTCCATTTTCTTCGGCTATTTTTTTAATAACTCTCGCAGCTGAAAAGGCCGTTAATGAATTGTTTATATCATGAATTAAAGTGGTCATGATGGTATAGTCATTGGCCAATTTCTGATCACTATCACGTAATCGTTTGCATAGTATTTTTAGTATTTTAGGAACTGATTTAGCATCATTCATTAACGTAGATTGGAAGTCTTCTTTTTTTATTTCTAATAGTGTTGTATCTACAACTGCCGTTGCTGTTGCACTACGTAGACCATCGTCAATAATAGCCATTTCTCCGATTATTTCACCATCACTTAAAAGTGCAATTTCTCTGGATTCTGTCGAAATTGATATTTGGCCACTTTGGATTATGTAAGATGCTTGGGCTTCATCGCCTTCATCAAACAATACCATCTTTGCTGGTAAAGAAATTAATTTTGTTTTGTCTGCTAGAACTAAGAAGTCTTTTTCTAACAGGCCTTGTAATACTATCGATCGCTTTAAAAGATTTGTTTTTTCTTCTCTCTGCATTTACTCTTCTCTTTGTTGGTAAGGTACAGCGCAAATATCTTTTTCGCATTTACCCGCTAATTTATACCTATTTTTTGCAATGATTTTGTATATCAGTTTGCAAAACCAATTAAAAATAGGTAGACGATATACCCAAGCAATAAAATTGAAGGGAGATATTCTTTTGTAAATTTGATAAACCGCATCTGGGCCAACGAAGACTTTCTTTTGATAATTTAGAAATCGAAGACCATCTTGCATTTCGAATGGAACTAATTCAGGAAACATATTTAGTAAATTATCAGCTTTTCTGGGTAAATAGTCGAATTGATCCGATTTGGAGCGTGATTTGATTTTTTGGATTTGACCGATACAGAAATTACATTCTCCATCAAAAATAATCATATCTTTCATTTCTACCCAACTTTTAAATATATCTTGGTTCATCATTCTTCATTATTCATTATTCACCCTAATTATAACAAAATCAAAATAAATATTAGAAATATTGGAGAAATTTTTGGTAAAGAATGAAAGAATTTGCTCTTTAAATGTCTGCTGTAAAATAACTTAGGTATAAGATTTATTAAATTTTCAATTTTTCTCTAATCCATTAATTATCTTCTTGCCGGATATACGATAGCAGTTCCGTCCATTGTCAATTGATTTTGATCGTTCATACATGTAGTTTTTAATCTGATTTGCTTTGTTGCTTCAAGTCTTTCAATAACTTCAACTCTTGCAGTAACACTTTCTCCGACAAATAATGCAGCTGTGAAGAGCGTGTTTTGAGAATGATAAATACTTCCTCTACCAGGCATTTCTGTGGCTAAAAGAGCAGAAATTAGGCTTATTTGGAAAACCCCATGGACAACTCTCTTACGAAAGACTGTTTTTTTTGCATATTGTTCATCTAAATGGATGGGGTTATCATCGCCGGTTAGCTTAGCAAATTGATCAACCATATCACTGGTGATTGTTTGCGTTTTTGAAGCACAATCTCCAACTTCTACTGTTTTCCACGTTTTAAAATTATCATTCATTTAGTTTTTCCTTTTTTTAATTTTCGATATTTGGGTCTATTTTCTAAATGCTCTAATGGGATATATTGGCATTGCCTTTCAATCATTTTATTGAAAGTTAATAATAATGTTTTGTATTTTTCGGGTTGTTTTTCCATTTGTTCTAAACAGTATGTGATAGCTTCAACAGTTGATAAGCACATGGCGAATGGTTGAGTTCGAATTTTATACTGAGAGATCATTGGTAAATCTAGCTGAATCGTTGGTAGATCTTTTAGCCAAGGATTTAATTTAACGATTTGTTTTGCCTGAGTCCAAGTTCCATCAATAACTATTAGATATTTTTTAGTGTCAGAATTAATATTTACCTGACTTGCATTTTGGGCATTTTCATTGGGGTATAGCAAATATATTTCATTGTCTTTATCTGATTGTATGTTTTTTATAATAGGATTTTGATTAAAATCAATTCCACGAATTGTTTTTGAATTTGTTAATGACAATCTAATAATTTTTTCGGTCCCAATGGACTTGTTTCTTTCTTTAAAGTGTTGCAAGATAATAACATTGATAGGGCTTTTGATTTTTTTTATAGATTGGCATATGCAATGACTTTTTTTTAAAAAGCATTGCAAACACATGGGGCGGTGAGGGGTTATGTCTACTTTCATGTCTAAACGAGTATAAATATTATTTTCGTTGAGTATAATCTCATGCTCAAAATTAGAAATATAAAATTATGCTAACTGTTGATATTCATTCTCAATTAAAAGATCTTGACGAATTCTTAGATTGCCATAAATACTTGTGGCAACCTAAAATGTTAGCGGGATATCCCGATCCACTGCGAAATATTCCTGAATCATGGGTAACTTTTTATCGAAATTCTTCGATAGATCAATTATGCGATTTGTCTGTTTTTAAATCTACTGGCAAAGACTTATTGTGTGACATGCCCGATTCATTGCGTCAATTAGTTGAAAACCTATTTCAACTATGTGATCTCCCAAGAGCCAATATTTCTTCTGATCTTATTGAAGAAGATGATATATACAAAAAACAGATATTAAAATTAAGTGTTAAAAAAGCTCATGAATTTTCATTGTTGGGCCCTTATATAAAAGAACATTTGGATAGATTAAAGATTAAAAACTTTATAGATGTTGGGGGTGGCAAAGGATTTTTAAGCTTAGCAGTTAGTAGTTGTACCTGCCGACAAATTTTAATAGATCAAAATAGAAATCTTTTAAATAAAGGTAAAGGTTATTTTAAAAGATGGAAAAGAAGTAAGGATCTTGAATGCCACGAAATCTTTATTGATTCAGATTTATTTTTAGATAATTTCATGCTTACAGAAAAGAGTTTAATCGCAGGGTTGCATTTATGTGGAGATTTATCAGTTTATCAAATATCAGCTGCTTCCAAAAATAAAGATGTTAATCTGATTAATTTTGGCTGTTGTTATCATAGAATTAGTGCCAGTAATTTGAATTTAAGTGGTATGTGCCGACATATATTGAGGCCGACTGATTTGAGGTTAGCCTTGAGCCCATTCGCCTACAAGTCAATGGACACATTCTCCAATAATCAAATTAAAAATCATTATCGCTATGCACTATATTGTTTGTATCAATACTTTTTTAATGAGGTTCCTGCAAAATCATTTTTGAATAAATTTGATTATCCTGTTATAGCAAAAGTTGCTGATTTTAGTGAGTTTATTGATATCAATCTAAATAACTTTAATTGTTTTAATCCGATGAATAGGGTCATGAAAGTTTATGAGGACAAGATATCCGAGTTAGCCAGTGAAATGGAAATCTTTGAGTTTTTCAGAAGACTTTTTTCAAGAGCAATTGAATTGTATATTATTTTGGATAGAGCCAAATATATAGAAAATAAGGGTCTTAGCACAGAGGTGCTTCAATTCTTTGATGGTCGAGTTAGTCCAAGGAATATTGGAATAGTGGCATTAAATTTATAATTATTTTTTCTTCTTAACTAAAAAAGGGATTACATTTTGAAAAATGATGATCAATATCATGATGCTATTGAGCTTTTTATCTCACAAAAAGAAATAGGAGATAAAGTTAAAGAATTAGCAGAAATTTTAAATAAAGAGTATGAAAATCAATCGGTACTTATGATAGGTGTGTTACAAGGTGGCTTTATGTTTTTTGCTGATTTGATACGGTGTTTAACATTTGATATTACCTTGGATTTTATCCAGGCAAGTAGTTATGGTTCTAATAAAACATCTAGCGGTGAGGTTAAGATTGAAGGGGTTATGAAGCATGCACCCAGCGAGAAGAGAGTAATTTTAGTTGATGATATTATTGATACTGGAAATACTTTTTACCAATTAAAAAAATGGTATAGTGAAAAAAATATTTTTGATATTAAAACGATTGCTCTTGTTGATAAACCGGAGAGAAGAGAGGTCGATTTTGAGGTTGATTATGCGCTTTTTCAAATCCCCGATAAGTTTATCGTTGGTTATGGGTTGGACTATAAAGGTAAGTATCGGCAGCTTCCATATATCGGAGTGTTGAAGTAATAATGAAAATTGAATTGCTTTATCATAAAAATATTCATCTGCTTAAATTTCTTTTGTATATTGTAATGTCCGGAATTATTTTCTTATGTTTAGGCTTTATAATTGAAAATATTTATTTTAATCTTTTCTTGATTCTGCCTGGAATAATATATGGATTATATCATTTGTTTGAATGGAAACGGTTGAGTAACGTTTTTCAAATTGAAATAGAATCTGAAAAAATTGGATTAACTGTTAAGAATTCAACAGAGTGGCTAGACAAGAAGATAATTCAAAATACTTTTTTATTTTATTCAACCGTAGATAAACCTAAATCATGTGTAACTTTGTGCCTTGCTCTAAAAGATGGTCGTACTGTTAGAATTCCTGGCTTCCCAGAAATTGATAAATGGATTAGTGAGATTTATTAATTTGTTATTAGTATAAACGGCTTATTCTTTGAAATAGGAATTTCCTAAGATTCATCTTGAATTACCATATCCTAGTGATAAATTATCGATGATCTTAAAACAAAGTTTTATATTATGGTCGAAAAGAAATTAAAAATAATTGTTACCGGTGCCCTCGGTAAATTAGGACACGAGTTCGTAAATAGCTATTCTGGAATATTCGATCTTGTCATTACTGATTTTATTGATCATCGTGATTTAGATGGTTTGCCATATTTAAAATGTGATATAAGTAATAAGGCTGAATGTAGTGAATTATTTATTTGGGCCAAAAAAGAATTAGGGTCTATTGATGGATTGGTTCATTGCGGTGCCGTTAGTGCTCCTGGTAATGATCAAGTATTAACTTTTGAAGTCAATTCAGCGGGAACATTTTATTTGCTTCAGGAGTGTGTAGAATATCAGGTAGATAATGTAGTGATTATTACCAGTGGTTGGGTTCAGGGGTTGCCATCTCCTGAAATTAAGCCTAGGCGATTTCCAATCGATGAAAATACTGTTGGTACCTATAAGGATGTCTATCACATATCAAAAAAGTTTAATGAGATGAATGCTGAAATGCTCATTGATAGTGGCAAAATAAAAAAAATTATTAGCCTACGTCTTGGTGGAATTGTTGATGTAGATGAAGAAGGTCTTAAAGCTTTGTCAACGGATTCTTATTGGACACGAGTTGCATTAAAAGATTGTGCCTTGGCAATAGATTGTGCCTTGAAATTTAATAATGAAGGGTTTGAGTATTTTTTAATTGGTTCAAAAAACCGTTATGGTCCACATGGTGAATTAGAAACATGGCCAGAACTTAAGGTGAAATTAGAAAAAAATGGCTTTTCAGATTTGATTGAAACTTTTAAAAATCATGAATCTGGTCACCAAACATTTTGTCTAGATAAAAGTGTTGAATTATTGAGTTTCAATCCTGAATATTAGGTAATTTTATTCACTCATTTATTGTTTATTTGTCGTTCATTACCTTATTTGATTGAAAAAATTGGCAATTGACAACTTTATCTAGTTTAGATGTCTTTCTAGGTCTAAAAATAGCTCAAATCATGCATAAAACATCAAATTTAATTGACGAATGATTGTGCTCTATGTATCATTCTCCGCCCATTAAGTTGCTAGGCAGGCCAGTTTTCCATATGAAAATTAGCTCTGCCGGTAATGTAAAAGATTTAAAGTTGAAATGAAAGGAAGATGATGGCTTCAAAATTAGCTGCGACTCTTCGTACTGATGTAGGTAAATATAAGGTAGATGCTATACGGGAAGAAAAAAATATTCCTGGAAATGTTTACGGTAAAGGTAAAGATTGCATTAGCGTTACTGTTTCGAGAAATGATATAGAAGCAATAGTGCGTAATGTTCAGCGAGAAATTGATATAGATTTAAATGGCGAAGTATTGGAAGTAAAGATAGGTGAAATTCAATATTTCCCTACAGGTACATACCCAATACATGTAGATTTTTTATATAGATAATTAGTAACAAAAAAGTTGTTCTTTGAAATTTTATAGTCTGTGATGTTTTGGCGTTTCTTTAAAAGGTCAGCCAAAATTAGATTGGATGCACTTGTTGTTGGATTAGGTAATCCAGGCAAGGAATACGAATCTACAAGGCATAATATTGGTTTTGATATAGTTGATTCTTTTCGAGACCAATTGGGTTTTAATTCTTTTGAAAAAAAACGTAACTATATTTATAGTTATGGTGAGTTTAATAAAATTAAAATTGCTTTAGTTAAACCACAGACTTATATGAATAATTCTGGTGAAATATTTAAGCAGTTAGCTGCAAATTATGAATTTGAGCTGAGTAATATTTTGATCGTTCATGATGACTTAGATTTGTCACTTGGTGATCTTAGATTTCGAAGAAAAGGATCTAGTGGTGGTCATAATGGATTAAAGTCCATTGAAAAATATTTGAAGACGACAGAATACGGACGTTTTAAGTTCGGTATTGGTCGAAAGAAGAATGTGTCTGTTATAGAATATGTACTTAGCAGATGGAATGAAGGTGAGAAGGTCGAAGTTGTTGAAGGTATTCAACGAGCGTTATTAGGTTTAGAAAATTGGGTTGTGAACCCAGGTTGTCGGGAGTTATTAAATAACTCTCTAAAAAAATCAAACAAGGAGTAGTAAATTGGCATTATACGAAGCGATGATTCTTTTGGAAAATAACTTTGCAAGAGAAAATTGGGAAAAGGCTGAAGAGATTTTAACTACAGCTGTTACAAAAAATGGTGGTAAAGTAGAAAATCTCGTTAAATGGGATGAGCGAAAATTAGCTTACGAAATTAAAAAACAAAAACGAGGTACTTATGCGGTAATGCATTTTTCTACACCAACTGATTCAGTTAAAAAAATTGAAAATGAATTTGTACACGTGGAAGCAATTTTACGAATTATGATATTAAGAGATACTGATGGATTGGAAGTTCCTGAACCTTCTGAACCACAAAATGTAATTGCTTCATATTAATATCGAACTTAATAAATTTTAAAGGATTTAAAATGGCTCCACCAGTAAAAAGAAGAAGAAGAAAATTACCTCCGAAAGAGGTTGTATGTCCTTTTGATGCGGCAACCTTAGACAAGAGTTTAGATTATAAATGGGTTGGTTTTATATCTAAATTCAGATCGACACAAGGTAAGTTGATATCAAGAAAGAGGACTGGACTAAACAAGCAACATCAAAAGCAACTAATTGTTGCAATTAAAAGAGCCCGATTTATGGGTCTTCTTGGTTACGTTGGATCATAAAGGAGCAAATTCGTGGAATTATTATTAAAACAATCGATTCACAAGTTAGGTTTTATTGGCGATATTGTCAGTGTAAAAGCTGGTTATGCTAGAAACTATTTATTACCGCAAGGTAAGGCAATTCGAATTACTGATGCAAATAAAAATGAAGTTGCTCAGCAAAAAAAACTGTTAGCTGTTAAAAAAGAAGAAGAGCTCACAGAAAAGAGAAGTCTTGCAGAAAAAATTAACGAAATTAGTTTAGAATTGAAATACAAAGTCAATGAAGAGAATAATCTTTATGGCTCTGTTTCAGAAGCTGATATTGTTAATGCCTTATCTGAAAAAGGAATTACTGTCGACAGAAGAACTGTTCGTTTTGAAGAAGCAATTAGAAGTACTGGTGAATTTTCAGTTTTGATTCATCTAGCACCAGATGTGGAGTCAACTTTAAAGATATCCATATTGAGTGATGAACAGCAATGATTCTACTTTTCAAGATCGACTGCCTCCTCAAGATTTAGACGCAGAACGATCAATACTAGGGGCTTGTCTAATCGATGAAGAAGTCCCTATTACTATCATTTCATTATTAAAACCAGAACAATTTTATAAGGGTGCTCACAAAGTAATTTTTGAGGCCATTGTCACACTATGTGGCCAGCATGAAAGCATAGATATATTAACACTTAGGAATGCTTTGACTCAAAAAGGAACTTTGGAAGAAGCTGGTGGCGCTAGTTATTTGGCCGAAATTCAGGCTTCAATAGCAACTGCCGCTCATTGCGAAACCCATGCAAAAATAGTTAAAGAGAAATATCTTTTAAGACAATTAATTATTACCTCAAATAAAACAATAAATAATATTTTTAAAGGCAGTCAATCTGCTCAAGATATTATTGATGATACTGAAAGTGCTATTTTTGAAATTGCAGAAGCGGAATTAAAAAAAGATGCGTTGCCCCTTCGTGATATATTGAAACAAACGATACATGATTTGGATGATAATAATTGGAAACCAAGAGATGGAATACGTACAGGATTTAGAAGATTAGATAGTTTAACACTCGGTTTTCATCCTGGTGAATTAATTATTTTAGCAGCCCGACCGTCAATGGGTAAAACTAGTTTGGCATTAAATATTTGTAAACATATGGCTATAAATGAAGATGCGCCGGTTGCCTTTTTTAGTTTAGAAATGGCAAGTGATCAAATTGCAAAAAATTTGCTTTGTATGCACGCTAAAATTGACAGTGGCAAATTTAGAGCTGGTACATTACCAGCGGAAGAACGACCAAACATATTAAACTGCGTCGACACATTATCGGAGGCTAGTATCTTCATTGATGATACTCCAGGTATTTCTCCATTCGAACTTAGATTGAGTGCTAGGCGTTTGAAAGAACGGTATGGTATAAAAGCAATCTTTGTTGATTATCTGCAATTGATGAGAATGAATGAAAGAACTGAAAGTCGGCAAATTGAGATTTCAAAAATATCAGGAAGTTTAAAAGCTTTAGCTATGGAGCTTAAAATCCCTGTAATTGCTATGAGCCAGCTAAGTCGTAAGCTTGAAGAAAGAACAGATAAGCGACCAATGATGAGTGATTTAAGAGAGTCTGGTAGTATAGAACAAGATGCCGATGTGATTTTAATGCTATTTCGTGAGTGGGTATACAACAAAGAGAAATCTGAAAATGTAGCTGAACTTATAATAGTGAAACAAAGAAATGGCGCCGTCGGGAAATTCCCTTTAGTCTTTTTAGGCGAGCAGTTAAGGTTTGAGAATTTAGAAATGGAACATGGCTTCTAAACCATCATTTATCTTATTATTATTATTATTATTTATTTTTCTCCATAATATGCTTTTGTCCCAAAATAAAAGAATTGTAAAAAGCATAGGTATTGATGGAAACGATTTAATTTCTAAAAAGCAGATATTGGATTTAATAAATACTAAAGTTAATAATGAATTTGATCAGACCATATGGTCTAAAGATAGAGCCCAATTACTGGAATCAGGTTTTTTCAAATCGGCCATCTTGCCTGATCCTAATAGTCGTTTAAAAAATGTACGGTTGTATATAACTGTAGTAGAAAAAAAGTTTGATAAGACCGTAAGGTCAATCAAAATTAATGGATTGAAAAATATAAAAGAAGAGCATATTTTAGCTTTGTTAAATACTGAAGTAGGAAAAAAGTTTGATAATAAAGTGTATGACAAAGATATTCAGCGATTATATAAACAAAGGTTTTCTGTCGATATTAAATCAAATGTAAAAGAAACGATAACGGGAGTTTATATAGAGTTAGAGGTGGCTGAAGATCGTGATTGGTATGATAATTATAAAGTACAGGTTAAAGGCGGAACAGCTGGATCTCTCAAAAAACATTTAAAAGAACAAATCTTTTCAAACGCAGATAATTTTTATTTAGATGATGGAGAAATCAGTACGATTAAAAAACGAATCCAGGAATTCTATAAAGATAAATCTTATTATTTTGCTCAGGTTAAAACAGCTATAATTTTAGAGCGCGGTCTAAAGAAAATTGTTTTCATTGTTGATAAAGGTCCAAAATTAAAAATGGGTGGGCTTGAATATATTGGGAATAAACAATTTAGTCAAAAAAACCTAATTAAATATGCAGGGATTGGTGTTAAGCCATACGGTAAATATTGGTTAAAAACAAAATTTGATCAAAGCTTATTTGTTGAAGATCCGGTTAAATTGGTCCAATTCTATAATAAACATGGATATGTTGACGCTAAAGTTAAAGTGGAGCCGTTCGAATATAATACAAGCAAAGATAAGGTTTTTATTACATTTAATATTTATGAAGGTCCAAGATATATTATTAGTAAAATTAATTTTAAAGGGAATGAACTCTTCACCGATGAAGATTTACTATCTACTTTAAAAAATTTCCCTGGTAGTCCCTATTATCCCCGCAATATATATTTGAAAGATTCTGAGGCAATTACTAAGTTATATGGAAATGAGGGTCGGTTATTTACATTGGTATATCCTGATATTAAGATTGATCCCGACCGACATCTTGTTGAGATTACTTATGAAATAAAAGAAAAAGGTAAAATTAAAGTTGGGCGGATTCATATTAGAGGCAATGATATTACTAGGGAGAATGTGTTTTTAAGACAGTTGGAGCTTTTTCCTGGTGATGATTATGATGCTTTTAAATTTAATCAAAGTAAAAGAAATTTGCAACGCCTGCCTTTCATAAGTAAAGATCCTCGTAAGTTTAAATTCGAAATGATTCCTAGCGGTGAAGATACAGGTGATTTGATTGTTGAAATTGAAGAAGCAGATTCTGGAAATGTTCAGTTTGGTGCGGCATTTAATGAAATTGACAGTGCCGTAGGAACGGTTTCGATAAGCGAGAGTAATTTTAACTGGATGAGTATTCTAGGAAAAGGTCATTTTAAAGGTGGC
Organism: Planctomycetota bacterium; assembly: GCA_002746535.1. Lineage (GTDB taxonomy): Bacteria > Planctomycetota. Next base: position 14,823 of record NVWA01000037.1, on the reverse strand, counting down.
GGGCAAACTCTTGCTATTAGTGCCGCTGCTGGCGTTGAATCTCAAAGATTTTCTATTAGCTTTCATAATCCTAAAATCTTTGATCGCCAATTTAGTTTCGGTATGTCGTCCTATCTAAGACAAAGAGAATTTTCCGAATATGATGAAGGTCGATTAGGGGGTGAATTCAGATTTGGCAAACAATTAATGGGTGATTTATGGGGAAATTTTCAATTTAGATTGGAGAGAATTGAAATTGATGATGTTGATGAAGATGCACCTCAGGTAATCATCAACGAGGAAGGTGAGTATTTAGTAAGTGCATTGACATTTAGACTAAAATATGATAAGAGAAATAACTTTAGTTTCCCAACTTCAGGTTACTTTATAAGTTTAAGTGAAACGATAGGAGAATCAATATTCTTTGGGGAAAAAGATTTTACCCAAACAAAATTTGAATTTAAAGGTTACCTTCCTGTTTACTATAATGTGAACCAAGAAACAAAAATGAGATATCCTTTTTTCTTTGCAACTAGATTTGAGATCGCTGCAAATTTCCCTTACGATGGCGGGATTGTTCCTTTGTCCGATAGATTTTTCACCGGAGGGCCTACATCTGTACGTGGATTTGAAGCTAATCAATTAGGGCCAAGAGGAGAATCTAAAGGATTTAATGATAAAGGTGAAGAAATAAAAGGTGACGTTTTCCCGGGTAACTTTAGAGTAGTGGGGAATTTAGAATTTAATATTCCATTAGTTGACCAAACCATTTACTTGGCATTATTCATTGATTCCGGATATGTGTGGGAAAATGCTCAAGACTTCGATTTTGAGGATTTGAGGTTATCTGCGGGTGTGACTATAAGGGTTAGAATCCCTCAACTTTCAAATCAGCCGATCTCATTAAATTATGCCTTTCCATTGATTGATGACAAGGATGATGACATTGAGAAATTTTCATTTAATTTTGTAACACCATTTTAGGAGAATAAATATGAGACAAGCATTTTTAGTATTAGTAGCTTTTTCGCTTTTTAATTTCAATCTTTTTAGTCAAGATAAAAAGAAGATTGCTTTTGTAGATTTGACCAAGGTTATGCAAGTATACAAGAAGCGAATTGATTTTGCAGCAGATTTGAAAAAAACAAAAGCAAAATTTAAAGTTGCCCTTGAGAATAGATACAAAAAATTGAAACAGATTTCAATAGATATTAAAGAGTCTACTGATGAAGAGGAAGTTTTAGAGCTTCAGTTTTTAGGAATGAAAGGTGAAAAAGAGCTTAAGTTTTTTCAAGAATTAAATAATGCTAGACTTGCGATGGAATATCAAAAACAATATTTAGAATTGATAAGTGATATAAAAAAAGCAATCAATGATTATGGTGAAGAGAAAAGTTTTTTTATGATTTTACAAACACATCCGCCAATGCCAAAAAATGAAGAGGCGAAAAAAGCATTGATGCAGATGAATGTTGCGGATGTGTTGTATCACAATGCGGAATATGATATTTCAAAAGCAATATATAATAAATTGAATCAAAGATATGAAAATAAATTGAGAGTATTGAAAAAACAAGCGCTCGAAAAAGAAAATAAATAGCTAGTTTATATATTTAAAAAGGAGGTGAAGTGTGAGTGTCTTATTGTCAGAAATTATAAAAGAGCTGGGGGCTTCAATTGATTTATCCCAGGACATCACAATTGATAAGGTTGCCTCTTTAGATAAAGGTTGTGCCAATAGTATTTCTTTTTTAGGCAATCCGAAATATGCTAAGCAAGTGTCTACTTCAAAAGCTTCCGCTATTTTAGTCCCTTTAGATTTTGATGGAGATTTTGAAGGAGAATTAATACCCGTCAGCAATCCTTCAAGTGCTTTTTCCGTTTGTATAAAAATGCTTGGTTTGATAGAAAAACCTTCAAAAATTTATATTTCTGACAGAGCTAGCATTGATGATACAGCAAAAATCGGTGAAAATTGCAGTATTGGACATAATTGTGTGATTTCTGAGAACGCTATCATCGAAGATAATGTTGTCTTAGGGGCTAACTGTTTTGTTGGTGTAGGGGTTCGCATTGGAAAGAATTCGCGTTTATATCCATCAGTTATTGTTTATAACGGATGCATAATTGGGGCGAATGTTGTTATACATTCTAATACCACAATAGGTAGTGATGGCTTTGGATTTGAAATGGAGGGTGATATTGAAAAAATCCCCCAAGTTGGTATAGTTACAATCGCTGAAAATGTTGAAATTGGAGCAAATGTTAGCATTGATCGAGCTCGATTTGATGCAACGAAAATTGGTAAAAATACTAAAATAGATAATTTGGTTCAAATTGGGCATAATGTTGAAATTGGTGAAGGTTGCTTCATCGTGGCTCAAGTTGGTATTGCTGGCAGTAGTAAGATTGGAAATGGAGTAATATTAGCCGGTCAATGTGGAGTTGTTGGTCATGTAAGTATTGGAGATGGTGTGATTGTAGCTGCAAAAACTGGCATTGGACATGATGTAGAAGCTGGAGCGAGAATGTCTGGGTTCTATGGTGTTAAACATAAAGATTATATGAAGCAGGAAGTATGTGTTAGACAGCTTCCAGCATTGATGAAGAAAGTTAAAAAGTTATTAAAGTAAAATGACAGTTAGTGTAAAACAAAAAACTCTTGCAACTGAAGTAAAATTAAAAGGTATTGGATTACATTCAGGGGAAATGTGTGAAGTGGTGTTAAAGCCTGCGCCAGTTAACTCTGGTATTATTTTAAAAAGAGTTGATTTAAGCGACTCTCCTGAAATTATATTAGCTGATGGTAGATTTGTAAATAAAGGAAGACGAACTGCTATGCAGAACGATTCTATGGCTTCTATTTTTGAAGTAGAAACAACAGAGCATCTCTGTGCTGCTTTTAAGGCAATGGAAGTTGATAATGTAATTGTTGAAATTGATAGCCCTGAATTGCCTGGTTTAGATGGAAGCTCTAAAGAGCAGGCTAATGCCATCAAAGAGTCTGGTTTAGTTGAACAAATGGGTGAGAAGAAAATTTATAATTTAGTTAAGGAAGTATCCTATTCCAATGAGAATGCCTCAATAATTGCGATACCCTATGATAAAGGTCTAAAAATATCATACACCTTAGATTATCCTGAAATGGATTGTTCCCCACAATATTATTCAGTTGATGTTACTCCTGAAACCTTTTTGACTGAAATAGCTCCGGCCCGAACTTTCTGTCTGAAAGTTGAAGCTGAAAAGTTACAGTTAGCTGGTTTTGGAAAAGGAGCTAACACGACCAATACTTTGGTTATTGATGGTGATTCTCCTATTGAAAATAAATTCCGGTTTGAAAATGAATTAGCTAGACATAAAATACTTGATCTGATAGGCGATTTATCATTATTGGGTTTTGATGTAAATATGCATATAATTGCCAATAAGAGTGGGCATTTTGAAAATAATCAATTAATTAATAAAATTAAAAAAAGTTTGAAAGATCAGATGGAAGTATTCGACACATTAAGTTATGAGCAGATTAAAAAGTTAATACCACATCGTTACCCATTTTTATTGGTAGATAAAATAATTGAAATGAGTGATGATAAGATTATAGGAATTAAAAGCGTTACAGGGAATGAACCATTCTTTCAAGGACATTTTCCAGAAAGTGCTGTTATGCCTGGTGTTTTACAGATTGAAGCCATGGCTCAAACGGCGGGTTTGCTATTTAGAGTAAAAAATCAAGATGAAAGTTTAATACCATTTTTGTTAACAGTAGATGGTGTGAAATTAAGAAAACAAGTTATACCTGGCGATCAATTAAGAATTGTGGGTGATGTTATTTCGATGAAGCCAAAAGATAAGCCAACTAAAGGCAAAGTTCATGCTCGATGTTATGTTGGTGATAAATTAGTATCAGAAGCTGTAATTAAGTTTATTTTAGTAAAAAGAAAGTAATTAATATGACAATAAGTAGTTTGGCCTATATTCACCCAAAAGCAAAAGTTGGAAAAAATGTTTCTATTGGTCCTTTTTGTTTTATAGATGAAGATGTCGAGATTGGTGATGATTGTATTCTTGATAACAATGTGACTATTAAAAAGCTGGTTACGGTTGGTGAAAGAAACCACTTTTATACTGGCTCGGTGATAGGAGGCGTTCCACAAGATTTGAAATTCCATGGTGAAATGACAACACTTACTATTGGTGATGATAATACTTTTCGAGAATGTGTTACTGTTAATCGAGGCACTGAATTTGGAAATGGGGAAACAATTATAGGTAGCCGAAATTTATTTCAGTGTTATGTTCACATTGCACATGATTGTGTTATTGGTGATGATGTGGTTATTTCAGCATATGCTGGTTTGGCAGGTCATGTGGTAGTTGAAGATTTTGCAATTTTAGGTGCTCAGTCTGGCTATCACCAATTTGTAACAATTGGACAACATGCTTTTGTACAAGCTACATCAGCAGCTTCAATTGATGTTCCGCCATATATGATGTTTGCTGGTTCCCCTGGAAAAGTCAGAGGATTGAATTTGGTTGGTTTAAGACGAAAGAAAATTTCACGTGAATCAATATTAGCTTTGAAGGTTGCTCATCGGCTACTTTATCGCTCTGATTTAAATATCAAGCAAGCAATAAATGAACTTGAAAATAGTGAGGAGTATGAAGTAGTAGAAGTTCAAGAATTAGTTAGGTCTTTATTAAAATCAGATAGGAGTGGTGGTAGATTTCGGGAGACTAATCCTAATAAAGTTCCTGGAAGCGATAGTAATATTAGATCGATCAACTCTATAGCCAATTAGTTTAATAGATAAAAGGATTTTATTTAATGCCTCCAAAAGTTCTTTTAGCTCATCCAGATAAAAATTTTCGTTATGAATTGCATAAGGTATTATCCGCAAATAAGTATTCTGTAGTTGAAGCTGATAATGGTGGTGCAATGTTTACTATTACTAAAATGCAAAACCCTGATTTTATCATTGCCGCTGACGGCATGTCTAGTTTGTCTACGGCCGATTATTTAAAAAAATTAAAAGAGTTAGATATAGGTCCTATTCCAATAATATTGTTTACTGCAAAAAGAAACACACTTAGAGATCTTACTTTTTTAAATACGGGTGTGAGTGAAATACTTGTTGAGCCAATAAGCGAGAGTGAATTATTATTTCATTTAGAACGTTTACAAAAACCTTTTTTATCAACGGATAGTTTTGTTGAAGAAACGAATGTCCAAGGAGTTTTGGGAAAAAATGAAAACACCAGTCAAGTAAATGAGTCATCTCCTATCGGTAGCGATATTTTAAAGCAAGTAAGTCATGATGTAAGTGAATTGAAAGATTATGTGAAGCCTGAAAACTCTTCATTGTTGTTAAGGCAGTCCGTCTGTCAATTTTGCAAAAGTTCAGATTTAGTGAGAATGTTTGCACTTAAAACGAGAACTATTTTAGATGAGCCAGATAAATTTGATGTTGATCTTTACAAGACTTCTATAGGTAGTCATGAGTATATTGATTATAGCTTATTGGATGTTTGTGTTTGCCAAACTTGCCTCTTTTCTTCTAATGATTTTACGATGTTTGATATTCAAGGAGCGAAAGCGAAAGAATTAATGGTGTTCAGTGAATTTGTTTGCACATCTTTTCAGAAAATAATAGATGAAAGAAAGCTATTGATTAAAAATATTAGTGAGACCTTTTTCACTGAACATCGTACTCCTGAAGAGGCGATTATTTCGAATGATTTGGCGATACATGCATTAAATTTTCTTTACGGTTACGATAAAATGAAATATAGCTGGACTCAAAATGAGATTTTTCAATATGAATTGAAGTCTGGGGCAATTGCAGATAAGTATCATTTAAATGAAATCCGAAATAGTAAATATAAAGAAGCTTATGAATTTGGACTAAATCAGATGTCCTTAAAAGGAGAGCTAGGTGTTCGAAGGCATTCAATTCAAATGTTAGCGTTGTCAGCTTTAATGAAGTCACCTGATAATGTTTATAAGTTTGGTAAAGAATTATATGATCATGTTAGTCGGACAAATATTAGTCCACAATTGAGAATAAAAACTCGAGAATATATTGATCGAGCAAAGAAATATTTCGGGTGGGTAGAAGATGAAAGTTATTGGAAATAGCTCATCTTCCAATAACTTTTTAACCACTTCCGTTTTTGTCTTCATTTTATTGAAGTAATAATTCTTTCGATTTCACTCCTGAAATCTTGTTGTGGAAACTCAATTAATTTTTTTAATGATTGGCAATCTAGCTGACAATTTTGTGGTCTTGGGGCACCACTTGGTTGATTGCTGTCAGGTGTAATGTTACTCGTGTTGAACCCAAGTATTTTTGCCATTATTTTTGCCATTTCATATTTTGTGAAGGCTTCTTCAGCAGAAAAGTGAAAAGATCCATTAATAGATAAGTCCTTATTTAGAATTATTGCTTTTAAAAGGGATTTGATAGCTTTTGAAATATTTACCGTATTGGTAGGGTAACGTATAGCCCAGTTATCCAATTTTAAATTTGATTTTTTTTCTATCAAAGAGACTAATGTTGTAACTGCAGACTCAGTCAAATCTTCCGTTGGCCCATAGAGTACAGGAACTCTTAAAATAATTGAATTAAGATTTGATAACCGTGCAATCTTCTCGCCTTCCATTTTACTAATGCCATATTTATTTAATGGATTTAGAGAAGCATTTGGTTGATAGGGGGGTTGTAAGCCATCAAAGACATAATCAGTTGAAATATAGATAAACGTGGTGTTTAATTTAGAGCATGTTTTAGCAAGTGTTTCTGTGGCGGAAATATTTATATTATTTGCTTTCTCCTCTTTATTCTCGCAAATGTCGGGATCTCGTTCAGCGGCACAATGAATTAAAAAATCTGGTTTTTCGTTAAGTAAAAATTTTTCAGTATCTGTAGCATTGGTTAAGTCTAGCTTAATTAATTCATGACTGGTACGAGAAAAAGCTAATCCAATCACTTTCCAATTAATTTCTTTGTTCAATTCTTTTAAAACAGACCTACCTAATAAACCTGATGCCCCTGTAATTATGACTTTCATAGATTTTTTACTTTCAAATTATTTAATTTTAAAAAATTAAAATTGGACGAGAATGTGTTTATTTGATTCTATTTGATTTTTAATTTTGTACTATTGGATTGTCATCAATAATTGTTAATTAATATTATAATGGGAGAGTTTTATGAAGCATTCGCCGGAATTTATGAAAATGGTTAATGAGGCAAAGTCGAGAGTTAAAGAGTGTGACGTCGACGATATTAATAATAGGCTTGGAAACGGTGAAGCATTAAATTTAATTGATTGTCGTGAAGAAAGTGAATGGAGTGATGGCCACATTGCAAAAGCTCAATATATAGGTAAAGGTGTGGTTGAGAGAGACATAGAAAATTTATATCCAGATAAGAATACTGAGCTTATCTTTTATTGCGGCGGCGGATTCAGATCAGTACTTGTTTGCGATAGTTTGCTAAAAATGGGGTATTCAAATGTTGTTTCAATGGATGGTGGTTGGCGAAGCTGGAAGGACAAAGGATTTTCAACTGAATGATCTTAGGTTTGTCATGCCATATGCTAGAATCATTTTTTATGGCATTTTTTTGTAGTAAAACGCTTGAGTTTAGACCCGTTCACAACTTTTAACTTATTTAAATGGGCTACCATACAAATAGTCTATTTGAGTTCTTTTGTTTTTTCTTTTTGATCTTTAACTTTTTTCTTGGCGTTTATTTTCTCTTTTAGGCTATCGATTACCTTTTGTAAGCGTGCAATAATGTTTGGGTTATCTTTTAGAATAGGGTCTGCTTTTATAAATTCAAATAAGTTCATCGCCTTTTGAAATTTGCCATGTTGGGCAATGTGCATCGCAAATTGATGTATATACCCAGCATTTTCACCTCTAAAAGATTCTTGGTGCTTATTAATGAATTCATATGCTTTTTCGTCATTGTGAGATTTATTGATAATAAGAAACTCTTTTAGATGGAGTAATTTGTAAGATCCATTTTGATTTTTTGGATCAACCTCCTTTAAATATTTTTTTATTTGATCAATTAAATCATTTTCGGTAGCGTAAATATAAATGTCACTTAATTGTATGATCTTATCTTTAATGTTAATTTCTTTTGAATTTTTTAATCCAGCAAAAAATATTTTACTAAAATAGATTACATTTGTTCCTTCTAACTTTGTTTTCATGAAATCGTTTGCAAGGTTTAATCTTTTTATCTCATCAGGTTCTTTGTTGAATTTCTTTTGCATATTGTTTTTATTGATAGAGTTTGATAAATCGTCAATAAAAACTTTTTCGGTTTGGTTGGAATAGCTGAATTTTTGAAATGGTTCTCCTTTGTGGTTTACCAGCAACATAGTAGGAAAGCCTTTTATTCCGTATTGCTTCGAGATGGCCTCATTTTCTGGGTTCACAGCGCTGTCTTGTGGGAAATCCAATTCTAGCAATATGATATTTTTCTTAGAGTAATTTAGAAATTTATCTTTTCTTAAAATTGTTTCTTCTAATGCCTTGCAAGGAGGGCACCAATCTTTGCCTGTGAATAAAATAAAAACAGGTTTGTCTTCTTTTTTACTATTTGATAAGGCAGTTTTGAAGTTTGTTAACCATGGTCCATGCGACTTTTCTTTTTCTTCTTCTTCGCAATTTATTATTTGAAATAGCAATAAAGTTATGACTATTGTGAATAGATATTTCATTTGATTTCCTATATTAAAAATTCTTACTGTTTTAATTTTGTCGGATTTTTTTTGAAAACCTTACTTAATGCTTGTGAATATTATGGGGATATATTGTAGTTTTTCTATTGTTTATTCATAGCAATTATAAGTCGAATAAGAATTTTGGTATTCTTAAGTGTAATTTGTTTATTGCAATTATTTCACTGGCCATGCCCGGTTTACTCCTTTATCCATATTCTTTTTTACCTATATTTGAAAACATAATTAATCGATTTTCTTTTCTAGGAATCTCAAAATGATATTTTGACAATAGGAGATAGGCACTTAAAATGACTTGAATTTTTTGAAATAATATGACTCCAAAATTCATTGATAAATTAGAGAAGAGATTTCGATTTCTTCAGATTAAGAATTTACCTGTATATATAGTTGCTGGTCAAGCATTTTTCTATATTGCATTAATTACTGAAATTATTAATCCTGATTTTTTGATTTTAGCAGGTCGTAACGTAATGAGTGGAGAAGTTATTGGGATTATTCCTTTAATCCTATATCCATTTATCCCACCAATGGCAAATCCAATTCTTGTTTTATTTGCCTTATATATTACGTTTTTAGTTTCTAAACATTTAGAAGAATCTTGGGGTAGTTTTAAATTCACATTTTATGTTTTTCTTTCATATGTTGTAATTGTGGGAACATGTTTTGCAATTCCAAATATTCCTGTTTATAGTGAGGTTTTTTTTTCAGCTTCACTGTTTATTGCCTTTGCCTATGTGACACCAAACTTTGTTTTTCATCTTTTGCTTTTATTTCCTATTAAGGTGAAATGGTTAGGTCTCCTCACGTGGTTATTGTTATGGTACGTGATATTCTTTGCTGAAGGAATGTTATCAAATTATCCAGGAGAGCTGGTTAATAAGGACGCTGTAATGGTTTTGAGATTGCAAGCTATATCAGCGATGTTGCCATTTTTTGTATTTTTTGGAAACGATCTTCTCTTGAAATTAAAACAAAAAAGGAAAAGAAGTGAGTTCTCAAATATGGTAAAAGTTGTTGAAGGGAAAGGTCGACATCAATGTATAAATTGTAGTCGGACCGAATTGACGGATCCTGAATTAGAATTCAGGTATAAAGAAGTTGAGGGCGATTTAATCTGCTATTGTATTGAACATGTTCCAAATAATTAAATTGTCTTATTCGATATTGTTTTAATAAATTCTTTTTGAAATAAGGATTCTTATGAGTTTTAATGAATTACTAAAAAAATGGTCTGACAAATGTGATCGAGTTTCTATACGCAGAACTTGCCAAAAATCATATTCGATATACATGAAAAATGGTAATTTAGAATATTGTGGTGATGACGATACTATGGGTGTTATGATTAGCGTCATTAATAAAAGTTGTAGCGGTTATGCCGCTGTCCCATCTAGTGAATATGACGTTCTGGAAGAAGCTTTTTTAAATGCTCTTAACATGGCAGATAGTGTCGGAGAGCATAATTTAGTCGACTCAGATACGCTTTTAGGGAACCCTATTGTTAGTGGCGAATATACTACTCGTAATGCAAAAACATGGCAAGATAATAGTTTTGAATATTGTTTAGATAAACTTAATTGTATTTCTGATTCCTTAAAGGGTGCCAATGTCATTAATACCGAATGCTCTTATAAATACATTGATGTGCATACCGAAATATTTTCTAGCAATGGTGGATTGATTGATCAAACTTTGATAATTTCTAATGTTGCTTTTAATGTTACTGTTTTTACTGAAGGGCGTGAAGCTCAAAAAAGATCATTTACAAATGGTTTGCAAAATGGATTAGAAGTTTTTGATTTGTTCCCCTTTGATGATATGGCGAAAGAATTAATTGTGGAAGCTAATGAGCTTTTAATTGCTGAAGATTGTCCTAAAGGAAATTATGATATTGTTTTATTGCCTGATCAGATGATGTTGCAAATCCATGAATCGATTGGTCATCCATTGGAAATAGATAGGATTTTAGGAGATGAAAGAAATTATGCGGGCTCGTCATTTGTAAAATTAAATGATTTTGGTGAACTTCAGTACGGTTCCTCTTTAATGAATGTTTCATTTGACCCAACAATACCAGAGCAAATATCATCATTCAAATTTGATGACGATGGGGCAGTTGCCCAAAAAACGTATCTTATTAAAGAAGGAAAATTAATAAATGGATTGGGTGGATTTGATTCTGCTTCTAGATCTCAATTAAAAGGAGTTGCTACTTCTCGTAGTTGTTCGTGGAATCGACAGCCAATTGATCGAATGTCAAATTTAAATTTAGATATAGGTGATCAATCTTTGGACGAAATAATTAGTGGAATTGAAAATGGAATTCTTATGAAAACAAATAGATCTTGGTCTATTGATGACCGCAGAAACTCGTTTCAATTTGTATGTGAATACGGCCAGTTAATTGAAAATGGCAAATTGACAAAAGTTGTGAAAAATCCAGGTTATCGAGGGGTGACAAATAAGTTTTGGAACAATCTAACCGGTTTGGGTGATGAGTCTACTTTTGAAGTTTATGGTTTATTGAATTGTGGAAAAGGTGAGCCAAATCAAGTTATTCGTGTAGGGCATGCATCTCCGGTCGCTCATTTTAAAGACATTGAGGTCTTTGGAGGTAATGGATGAAAGATTATTTTTTTCAATTATGCGAATTGGTAAGTAAAGATATTGATGATTCATTCAAAAGTTCATTTTTTCTTACTGCTGAAGATTCTCAATTTATTCGTTTCTCAAAAGGAAAAGTTAGGCAATCGGGAATAGTCAAAGATGCGAGTGTATCAATATTGCTTGGTAAAGATCAAAAAGAGCTATCAAAATCTAGACGTTTAACAAATCATCTTGAAACGGATGTTAAAAATATAAAGCAAGCGTTGAGAGAAATGGTTTCTATGATTGGCTTTATCCCTGTAAACCCTTTTTCAATATGGCCAGAAGAAATTAACAATACAGAAAATGTTTATGAGGGTAACTTAATAAATCGAGATGAAACGGTTAAAAAAATTGTAGGAGATATTGGCAATATTGATTTGGTCGGTATATATGCTGGAGGAAAAATTTATAGAGGTCAGGTAAATTCGTTTGGTCAAAAGAATTGGTTTGAATCTACCAATTTTAATTTTGATTTTTCTGTTTATGCTTCAAACGGACTTGCAGATAAACATTCTTTATCAGGAGAATGTTGGGATGAAAAAAAATATCAAGATTTAATTTTACAAAGTAAAGACAAAGTTACCTTGTTAGAAGAAGACAAAAAGGATATTGTTGCCGGGAAATATGATATATATTTTTCACCTGCAGCTGTAACCGACGTGGTGGAATACTTAAATTATGGTGCCTTTTCTAAATCTAATATTGAAGATAAGTGCTCATCTTTTTGTCAACTGATGGATAAAAAAGTTAAGCTATCAAATAAAGTTAACTTATCTAATATCGTTGATTCAGGGTTTTACCAACCATTTGAGATTAAAGGTTTTGTTGCAAATAATCAAGTTGATCTTGTGAAGTCAGGGGAAATGGTGGGGTCATTAGTTTCACCACGTTCAAGTCTTGAGTATAACTGTAAGTATAATTCAAATATGGAATATGGCTGTTTCCTGAATTTAGACGGTGGCAAATTAGAGAATGAAAAAGTTTTGGAAACATTAGATACGGGCATATATATTTCGAATTTATGGTATACCAATTATTCAAATTTGTTTAATGCACGTATTACCGGCTTAACTAGATATGCCTGTTTTTGGATCGAAAATGGTAAAATTCAAGCCCCTCTAAATGCCTTGCGTTTTGATGAGAGTATTTTTCATATGTTTGGTGAAGGATTAGAAGATTTCACAAAAGAAACTTTTACGACATTAAACAATAGTACATATGAGCAGAGATCTCTTGGTGCGATTAGTGCACCCGGTGCAATTGTAAGAGATTTCAATTTTTGTTTATAGCTTTACTTAAAATTGAATATTGTGAAAAGTATTTACTTTTTTAATAAAATTAAAGGAAGAAAACCAATTGGGATAATCATTGATAATTTTTCTCTGAAGATTACTATCTCGATTTTCGCATCAAATCAAAAGTCCTAACATAATTATTAATTCCATATTTAGAGGAGATTGGCATGGCAAGTAATAAGGGCGTGGCTTATATCAAGCCGGGTGTAGTATCTATTCAATCGATAGACTTTCCAGAGTTAGCATTGGGTTCAAGAAAATGTAATCATGGCGTTATATTAAAAACGGTTAGTACAAATATTTGTGGAAGCGATCAGCATATGGTTCGCGGTCGTACGACTGCAGAAGAAGGTTTGATTCTTGGACATGAAATTACTGGTGAAGTTATTGAAAAGGGAAGTGATGTTGAGTTTATCAATATTGGTGATATTGTTTCTGTTCCATTTAACATCGCATGCGGTCGTTGTCGAAATTGTAAAGAAGGTAACACAGGTGTTTGTTTAAATGTGAATCCTGCTCGTCCAGGTGCTGCTTATGGTTATGTTGATATGGGAGGCTGGGTTGGCGGTCAAGCTGAATATGTAATGATTCCTTATGCAGATTTTAATCTTTTAAAATTTCCTGATAAAGAGCAAGCCATGGAAAAGATTAAAGACTTGACTCTTTTATCAGATATTTTCCCAACGGGTTATCATGGCGCTGTTACTGCTGGTGTTGGTCCAGGGTCAACCGTCTATATTGCCGGTGCGGGTCCTGTAGGACTTGCTTGTGCGGCAAGTTGTCACTTATTAGGTGCTGCTTGTGTAATCGTTGGTGATATGATTTCACAAAGATTAGATCAAGCAAAAAGTTTTGGTTGTGAAGTTGTAGATCTTACAAAAGATGCTACTTTGCCTGAACAAATTGAACAAATTTTAGGGATACCTGAAGTAGATGCAGCGGTAGACTGTGTTGGTTTTGAAGCCAAAGGTCATGGTTGTAATCATCATAAAGAATCTCCGGCTACAGTGTTGAATTCAGTAATGGAAATCACGAGAACCGCTGGTGGTATTGGTATACCAGGCTTATATGTAACTGGTGATCCAGGTGGTATTGATGAGAATGCTAAGGTTGGAATGTTAGGAATTCGTATTGGTTTAGGATGGGCGAAATCTCATTACTTTGTGACTGGTCAATGCCCAGTAATGAAGTATCACCGTCAATTGATGCAAGCGATACTTTTTGATAAAATTCAAATTGCAAAAGCCGTTAATGTACAAACTATTTCATTGGAAGAAGCGCCTAAAGGTTATAGCGACTTCGACCAAGGAGCAGCAACTAAATTTGTCATTGACCCACATGGTTTAATTACTGCATAATAATTAATAAAAGACTCACTTATTTTGAGTGAGTCTTTTATTTGATTTCTTTTATAAATTCTAAAAAATAATTTATTTGAATTAGTTCATTATATCAGCGAAGTTGATGGTCTCTTCTCTGAGTGCATGAACAACTGTTCGTAGAGCTAGGCCTCGAGTATAGCCTCTGCGACGGCTTAAATTGTGTAGAATATTTTCAACCATTTCACGAACTTTGACATTTAGATTTAAATAACTCTTAGGGTCATTGAGTTTTTGAAAGAAAGCGTCTTTTAAACTTTCTCCACTGACATCTTTATTTGATTTTCTATGTGAGAGTAATAAGTTGTATTCTTTTTCAAAATTTAATAAGAAGTTATCTCTTCTAGAAAAAATAATATGCTTGCCTTCTTCCAGTGAGAGTTTCCCTTGATCACTTAATTCAAAAAACTTTTGTGTGATATGGCGTCTATATTCTTCAGCTGGTTTGTTTTCTGCAATAATTTCTTCTATTGAACCCATGAAGTTTGTATCAGGTTCATCTATTTTATGCCCAGAAATTGGATCAACAAAAGTGTATCTCGGCACCATAATGTGGGCAAATGCTTTATTTTCTAAGGCTTGCGCTAATAATGAATACTGCATATAACGACGTAGGTCTTCTTCAATTTTTTCAGGATCCCTATCCACTGTTGCGGTAATGATCTCTGATCGAATGATGTTTGAATAAATAGCTTTTGTAACTTTAATTAAGCCTTTATACTCATAGTAATCTCCTTGGCCTTCTTTCAATTCTGTTT
>NVWA01000036.1 GCA_002746535.1 Planctomycetota bacterium | reverse complement strand
AACTAAACACAAGGCCGAGAGAAAGATACGGCTATATTACACCGGAGACACTTTATGAAAATAACCACTAAGTGTTGCACTTCAAACTTGAAGTTAGGAGCTTGAGTATTAATCACCAAAGGTACCAAACCATTCACTAAAATAAATAATAATACCAATTGGCGAAACCAAACACCAAGCTAAGCTAGCAAGCCTGATTGAAATATTACGGTCTTTAATGGGAATGAATGAAGCAATAAAAATAATGATGCCAAATAAAAAATATAAATAAAAGAAAAGCCCTAATACAAAAAATGCGGCATAACCTATAAAGGAAGCTAAGCAAATTAAAAGAATAACTTTGTCTGGCCTTGAATTTAATTTTTTTAACATAAATAACAAAATACATTGACCAAATATCATAGTTGTTGGGATAAATAAATTACTAAATAGAAGGAAATCACTTTTGGAAGAGAGAAACCAAGGCTCATTTGCATTGGTACCATCATAGGGCCAAGGAAGTTCCTTTGATGTTAAATAATAATGGATAACCGTAATGAAAAATGGAAATAATATAAAGGCAATAGAAATATAAAATTTATAACTTTTCTTCATGGGGACTTATAACGATTAAGATCAGCGCAACTTTACGGAGACATTCTTGCGTAGTGCGGACTGATGATAAGTTTTATTTTGTTGCGTAAAAAGGTTGACTAAAAAGTGTCCGACGGCATCGTCTAGTTATTTATTACCCCAATCAATACCTATTTCCTGTAATGTCTCTAAATATTGATATCTTTTTAGGCTAACTAACTTATTTTTGGAATAAGTTACTATATAAAATAATTCTTTATTGTAATTTTTATCTTTCTTAGTTTTATATCTTTTTGATGAAACGACATTATTGTTAATGTCTAAAAGGTAACCTGAATAAATTTCTTTTCTTTGTACAATGTCTTTACCACCACGGTCAATGATTGTAAATGATTGTGTGTCTTCATTACTTTTAAATGTTGGGTTGCCTATTATGCTAATAACTTCATCTTTTTGCATACCAACGCTTATATTGTGAAATGGCTCTTTAAACGTTTTGATTTTTGTTGAATATGAGATTTGCTTATTATTTGTGCAACCAAAACAAAAGCAAATTAGTAGTAAATACAAGATGTTTTTCATTATACATTTCCTAGATTAATATAAATAACAGTTTAAGTCCGTGTATTTAACAAGCTAATATATTTTGTCAAATAGTTATCATGTTATTGATATTGGTGTTACTCCTACGGCGGAGAATTATTATCAGTAGAATATTATGTTGTTGCGTAAAGTTGATGACTTAAAAGTGTCCGCTGCATTTTTGTTAGCTATCATGCCGTTCAGAATGATTCTTTAATTTGCATCTGAAGTCGCAATGAATATTTTACTAAATGGCTTGCCGTTAAACGAATGAGTACAACAGCTACAGTCAGGGGTTAAAGAATGGTGGTCAATTTTCGGATTTGCAAATTCAAGAACCCCTTCACTATCTACAAGCAAGACACTATAGTATGAGTTTTCACCAACACATATATATTCTTCGGCGAGGTCTTTATCAATTGACACAATTCTAAAAATAAAGTCTTCACATTCAACTCTTGGCAAAGCAAACGAGTATATATCCTCCCAAGGTTGCCCAACTTTAGATATTAAGTAATTATAAAGTGGTGTATAGTCTAACCCTCTTCTGTGGCCCTGTGTCATTCTGCTTTTGTTTTCACTCTTAGCGTTTCTGCTGTGTTTGTATTTAGGGCCTTTCAAATGCCAAACACCTCTCGCCTTAGTGTTTACTTTTCTATAAAGAAGTTTTATTCTTTTTGGTTTCATATATATCTTCTATTGGGTCTTGATAGCTAGAATCGCTATTTTAAAAATGCTTTTAACTCATCCATGTCAAATGACCACAATGTATTGTTGTTGAATAAATAGGTCTCATCAGATTTAGATTTAGATGCCTGAAGATATCTGACGGTTGAATTCTTATATTTTAGAATTAGAACCCAATCTTTATGGAGCTGAATGTTTTTACTGGTAACTTTTTCACTATTTAAGTTGTTAATAAATTTTTTGAATTTATTTACATCGTTGACTGGTCTAGTCGATTGTGATTTTTTTTTAACATTGCCAATAATTAGATGTGCATCTGTGAAGTTAGTGTCAATGGCTCGACTATTGTCATCAGACTCCACGCATGAGTATAAAATTAGAAGTGTAACTACAATTACCGTTAAAACAGAAATCGTAATTTTCATTAAAACACCTAACGTTAGAGCTAACCAGCACGTTGCGACAACCATTGTTGCGTAGTGGGGTTACTGATTGGTTTTGTTTGTTGTGAAAAATACACCCTTGGCTACGCACGAGTGTATTACCTATTAGTTAGGGATTTTCTTTTACTCTAATATCATATAATCCCATGCCTTTAACTTCAATAATATGTTTAGACGTAAAATATGTATAATCTCCTGCTTTTGTATGAGGAGGCCCTTTAATTAATTCCTTTCCAAAAAATTTCTTTAGCTCCTTTAACTTCATTCCAAAAGCTATAGGGTGACTTGTATATTTTCTAATTCTATACTTACGCTCAATTAAACTACATTTTCCTTTTAACATTGTTAATTCTTTATAAAGAAGCAGGCGATCTATTTCTAGTTGTGATTCTGATGTAATTTGAAACGTATATAATTTTTCGTTAGGATCCTTTATCTTCATATTTGCCCAAATGCGCACAGTAACTTCTTCCTTAATAACTGAAATTTTAAAACGCAAACCTCCTCTATTTTTAATATCCTTCATAGAAATTATTGCATTTGTAATTGGATCTCGAGTTTCAACTCTTTTAAGGATATCGGTGAACGTAGTCTTTTTATCAGCATGTAGTGAGTGTGAAATTAAAAAGAGAATTAAGAGAAAGTAATTTTTCATAGTTTTGTAATAACCTAATGTTTAATGTAACCTACACTTACAGGCAACCGTTGTTGCATAGTGGGGTTACTGATTGGTTTTGTTTGTTGTGTAAAGGTGATGACTTAAAAGTGTCAGTTGCATCAAATTGTTATATTTTATTTGCCTGATATCGTCTGTTCTATTAATTTTTGAATTTTTATTAGGTTCGCAGAACTAATACCACTACCGTAAGAAATATTTACCTTAGCAAAGCCTTTTTTATTTTTTAAATCGACTTTAAAAAGTCGAGTTGTCCAATAGGGGCGTCTTATATCTTGCGGTAGTTCAGCTGTACCTTCATATTTACCATTTCTCAAGCTAATGACGATTATAATACCATTATGTTTAGGACCTATCTCCTTATGAGCTTTTTCGGAAATAATTCCCTTTTTAATTATATTGTGAATCATGTATTCCATTGTGTTAAATGCGAAATGTAATGAATTTGGTTTGTGGGCTAATGAACCTTTTGGCCACGCTTTCTTTAAGTATGGCTCCAATGACTCTGTTAATTTTAGTACCATTTCATTTGTATCAGCACGCAGAGTTTGAGATGAGATGGTGATTAAAATAAAAAGAATAATTGTTGAAATTAATTTTGTTTTCATATTAAATCCTGAAAAATAACGATTAGATCAGCGGCACTTTTCAGGTGACATACCTGCGTAGTGTGGGTTGCTGATATATTTTATTGCGTAATTTTGATGACTTAAAAGTGGCCATTGCATTGACTTGTTACAAATCGCCATCATCTTGGTGCGCTGATATTTTTTTTGCTAATTCATCTATTTCGTTTTTTAACAATTCAAGTTCTGGTGTCTTTTTAAAATCAGGAATTTCAATACCCATCATAACTAAGTGTAAAAGCATGTGCCCGGTTAAAGGTGTGTCGGGCTTGTTGATAAACTCTTTGAACTTTTCTTCCGATTCAATATGTTTAAGTTCATGTAATGCTAAAGCGGCTTTCTTAATTGCTTGGCATTGATCAGAATCTTCTTCATACTGTTTTGATACAGATTCAAGTATTTTAAATATCTTATCTTCGTTCATTGGTTTCATGTGTAACGATTAAGACCAGCGGCACGTTACGAAGACAATCTTGCGTAGAGTGGACTGATGATGAATTTTGGTCTGCTGTGGATGCCAGCTGTCTCTATCGTTGTAATCATTTCTGAAGACCATCACGTAGCGCCCCTGGTATTTCGGAACTACGCTTTTTGACAAAGTTATCGGAAAGTAAGGGGGCTGTGACTTGTGCTGCCCATTTATTCCAAAGCAAGACAGCAGCCTGACGTTCACTTTTGTTGTGGCTGGCATTATAGCCGAACTTTCCAACGCCGTTAGTTCCCTTTTTGAGAATGATATGTGCATAGCCACGAACTCCGCCATCCGGATCATCCAAAAGTTTAACCAATGTCTGGATAATCTTCCTGTCGTCGTACATATTGCCCAGTACCATAAATTCATAAGATCTTGAAATCGCCGTAATAAGTTGAACTCTGATATACTGACTGAGGGATGGATCGAGCACCGTATCGGTTAAAATCTTCTGGGCATAGAGTTGACGCCATTTTGCATAAGTTCCGAGAACATGACAAGCATTGAATCTTACATCCTTCTCTTTTTTTGGATCTCTAATTAATTCTCCAAGTTTTGCAATAAAGGCAGGGCCATAACTTGTCGTATAACCACTTGTTACGGCAGCGATTCGAACATCGACGAATTTAGAATCGAATGCTTTAATTAGTACCTTTCCTCCTTGGTGACCACCGATACGAGCGACTTCCATAATGAGTGCAATGGCCGGAGTGCTTGCCATAGTACTGATGTTTTTTTTTATTTTCGCGAGTGTTTTTCTATCAGCTACATTCAGAGGGAGTATTTTATTGCGAGTAGCATTGATCCATGCGAAGACGTCATCATTCACAACAAAATTAACAGGCTTACCCTGAAAAACTCCAGCGTGATTTACTCCATCCAATTCGCGGTAGATGTATCTTAACCCTTTTTTTCCTAATTCCCTCGTAAAACATCTTGTTAGATTGACATCGATAACATAGTCACTGTCGCCATGAACATGGTAGAACTCGGGTAAGTATTCAGATAAATTTACTTCACTGCCTCTGATTTTAGGCAGGTATTCGCTCAAGGATTTCTTACTGAAGTCTACGCTGTAATCGATGCTAGTTCCTTTAGATTGTTTGAGCTTCACCCAATCTTGATTTGGGTACCCTCCCAGAGACTTACTTGTCCAATCTGGGCTATGTGCACCGGCGAATGCAGTTACAGTGGCAAAGTGTTTTAGATTGTTCCAAATAAAACGAGTCGCCATGAATCCACCTCTTGACCATCCTATAATGTGAACCCGCCGCGAATCGATTGGATAGGTTTTCATAGCCCATTGAAATGTTTGGTATGATGGATCGTGATCGGCTATTTCCCAATCACCCAAGTGCTCTTTGTACCCCTTTGGCCCACGCGATTTGAGACCAATAATCACGTAGTCATTCAATACTTTTTGTCTTTCCAAAAAGGTTTTTGATGGCCAATTAACCATGGAATTCTCGTTACCGCCATGAGGATGAAAGGCTAGAATCAGGCCAAGTGTTTTTTCTTTCGGTAATTTCATTGGCACCTGTGCTTTGAACTTCATAGTTTTACCATTACCAAACTTAAGTGTATCTATGAAGATGCCGGTTCGCGGAGCTTCTTTGCCATAGGATGTACTAATTAAGCCTACCTGAAGTAAAGTGACCAACAGGTGGACATAAAAATTGTGTACTGTCATGATTAGCTCCTTATTAGCAATCGACTAGATCAGCGGCACGTTACGAAGACAGTCTTGCGTAGAGTGGCTGATGATTTATTTTATTTTGTTACGTAAAAAGGATGACTAAAAAGTGTCCGTCTGCATCGCTAGTTAGCTTTCCCAATTATGTAACCTTTTCTTAATACATGTGAACATGGTGATTTGTACTATCAGGAGAAGCATTAAAATAAAAACACCAATATAGGATGAATAATAAAAGAATACACTTGTATCACCCTTTAGAATTAAATGTACACAATTAGATATCATGATGACAAACACTAAACTTCTTATGATGCAGTTCCGCTTAGAAGTTAATAATTGTTCTTGAGAAGCCGCTCCAAGCGTAACACCTTTAAAGGAAATTAATTTTGGTAATATTTTTAAACTTAGAGTCTCTTCATCGAGCTCCACTTTATTTACATTCAGATCTTCTTCTTCGAATTCCATTTCAAATGGCGTTGCAGATTCAGTATCAAGTAATATTTGCTTATCATTGCCAACATACATGACTGCACCGCAACATGAAATATTTATTGCCGTTACAGCATCTTGTAATTCTTTTTCATTTGATGGCTGTTTCTTAAAATAACATTGACCTTCTGAATCAAAGCACATTAGCCCTGGCGCTTCAGTTACAGGCGCATTACACGATATGCACCCTCCATCTACAACTATAAAGTCACCTTTAGAATTTAATGGATGTGGTTTGTATTGCTGATTGTTCATAATTAAAATGCTAACCCATAGATAACCTGCACTTTGCGACAACCATTGTTGCGTTGTGGGGTTACAGTTTAGTTTTTATTTGTTGCGTAAATCGGAAGCTTAAAAAGTGTCCGTGTTCATCGATTAGAAAACTTTTACGAGCGCCTTAGCAGTTAAAAGAATATTTCTATTCAAACCAACTAGCATACCGGCATTCAACCCATAGTTTTTTAGTTTGATTATCATAAGCCATATTTATTGGATAACTCCAATTATAACTCTTTTTAACCATTTTTGCGTTTAATGGGATGATTCGGTTGCTTTGTGTTAGCTTATCTAGACCTAATATCGTCAACATTTTTTTTTCTTCAATCTCTTCTATTTTGTTTTTATAAAAGAACTCTTTACTATTGCTTTGGGGTAGTGTAAAGCAGGTTGTAATTAAATCGAAGCCCGTATCATATGTGTCAACTTCAGTGCCAAGCGGAGGTTTATCCGGTGGGGCTAATACTCCCTCTGCTACCCCCTCCATCACCCATCCAACTCCAAGCACAATTAAGACATTAATAAATATCATTACGCTAAATAGAGCCGTTACGAAATAAATTACTTTTTTATTTTTCATTTGTTTTATTTTGTTGCGTAAAGTTGATGACTTGAAATTGTCCGTTGCATCGCCTATTCGCTGTTGCTTTTCGATATTAATAGCAGTTTAATCATATTATAAATTTTCGTTCAATATTAGTAAATAGCCTTCTATGATTTGTTGAGTTCGCCACAAGATTGGCATTTTAAACCATGTGTTGAAGACAAGTGTGGGCAAAAAATAAGTAATAGTATTATAAAAGATGTAATCTTGCGTTTAGAAAATGGTACAAGGTCGGTGCTGCCACAGCGTTTACATTTGTATTCTTCTTTTCCAAACTCTTCCTCTAAAAGATGTGATAAATCCTGATTAAGTATTTTACTAGCCTCCTTAGCATGCTTTTTAGCAACTTGCAAACGGATGCCACACAAAGCATACGTGACCATTAGATTTCTTAGATGTTCGTCAAATACAAACGAGGGGATTCCTTCTGATTCGAGACTTGCTTTAGCAATATGGGCCTCGTAAGGAAGACTATAAGTAGCAATTGTGATTAAACTAGAGTCATTCATAACTACTATGCATCCATTGAATGTGATGATAAAGCCTGAATGTCTTAAATTTAGACAGACTCCGTCCGTGTTAATATTAGTTTCGTTCAATCAGCTTTTAATAAAATAATATTCTACTAATTTAGCAATATCATGGAAGAGTTATATGGGTATTTATAACCCAGTAGATGATGAAATGCAGTAGTTTCCAGAAAAGGGTGTTTAGTGAAAAGTACTTAATGAGTAGGGTATCAATGCAATGTTTGATTCAAGGTTGGCATTTTGAAGCGATTTATCCTAAACAACCAATTTATAGAATGCTCTAATTATATTTATCATTTACTTCAGCTTAATGTAATAGTCTCTGTCCCAAGGTCTTAAAAGTATTTTAAGATCCTATTTTCTCAGCAGGAAATAAAATAATAGGGTTGTTTTCCGGATCCCATATGAATACTGATTGACCCTTATTTCCATATTTGCCAATTTGTGGTTTTAGGTTATTTGAATTGCAGAGCTCAACTATTTCGTCAATATTTTGATTAAGTTCAAAATGAAATTGATGGATTCCTGTAGTACCTGCTTCAACATTTGCTGAAACATCTTTTACAAAATGAATCTCTGAACCTTCTAAGGGTAAATGGAATAACTCATTACCCATTTCTACAATTTCAATTCCTAATAAATTACCATGCCATAGTGCAAGTTCTTTTGGATTACCACAAGCTATATCAATTTGGGTTATCTTGACCATATTAAAGATCCTTTTAGTAAAATATATTATGAGACGATTAAATTAAAATGATATTATACTGTAGGAATTAGTAATTCTAAAAACAAAAATACGAAAACCCAATTCCTAATATTCATCTTCATTGAGAATAAAGTAATAATTACTTATATTTTTTTTTATAATCACCAAAAAATATCCACACCCAGTACACAAACATTCATATATTTCTGTTAAATAATGCCAGAGAGAGTATATAAGAATGGCGTTGTGGTTTCTCGGGTTGAGTAGGATATTAGGGGGAGTTATCATCACTGTAAGAACCGTATTGTTCTAATTCATTTTTGAGAAGTCTTTTGTCTCTAGTGATTGTGGCTTTGGCTTTTTGTTCTTTGGTTTTCATATCATGCGTTTGGGTGTGGGAATGATGGTTGTGGGGTATTAGATTGATAATCTGCAAAAATTAAAAAATTATTTTCTTACTGTAAAAGAAGCTTGTTTATGTTTTCTAAAATCTCTTTGCAATCTAAAGGTTTCAATAAGAATTCATCAAAAAATGATCTTGATAATTCATGAAAATCATCAGGTTCATTCGGATTATCATCACCAGAAATTCCTAAAACTTTTAGACTTGGGTAATCTGTTTTGATTTTAATAGATAATTCAAGACCATCCATCTCAGGCATTTTTAAATCTGTAATTAATAAATCGATTTTCTGTTTTGATAATACTTTCATTGCTTCCTTTCCATTTATGGCTGTTACAATCAGAAAACCCTCCAATGTTAAGAATTCAGTCAAAAAGTCTCGAATAGTTTCATCATCATCAACTAGTAAAATTGTAGCACCCATGATTATTCCTTTTTAATAGCTTTAAATTTATCATCATATTTTATACTTTTTCCCCATTTAGTCTCATACTTACTATGCCCATTTTTAATCAGCCACAGATTAAGCATATCATTATCAATCCAGGCGTAAGCAAGTAGTTCTTTTAAATTTTACCCATATCGTTACTAGTTAATTCTTTAATATTTATAGTCTGGTATTTTATGAATAAATGAAAGAAGTCCATGCTTAAAAAGTGCTTAATATGTCGTTAGATTTTGGAATGTGAATATTTGAATAGTTTTTAATAATATTATTGATTTAAAGAATACTATATATATAAATACAAAAATTAAAAATCTAACTATTTGGAGAATAAAATGAATAAAGAAACGGCAATTCAAGAATTAAGAGAATCATTTAAATTTTTAAGTAATAGCAGCTCATGTTTATCTGAAGAGGACAGTGAATTTGCACCTAAAGAAGGCTTGATGACGGTTGCTCAGCAATTCGCACATATAGCACAAACAGTTGATTGGTTTATTAATCCCATAGAAACAGGAGATTCTTTTAATATGGATTTTGAGGGATTATATGAAAAAGCAATGCAGGTTTGTTCTCTTGAAAAAGCAAAAGACTGGTTAAGTAAATCAATTGATAGCGCTGTGGCAATTCTTGAAGACAAAGATGATGCTTATTTGAGTGGGTTGCTTCCTGAAGGTCCTATAATGGGTGGCGAGCCAAGATTAAGTGTTATTGGAGGGATATTGGATCATACTTCACATCATAGAGGAGTTCTAACTGTATACGCTAGATTATTAGGAAAAACGCCTTCAATGCCATATGGAGATTTTTAAAAGATTAAATGAATAAAGCACCAAAATGTGCTCGGTGGATAGCAGGTAGAAAGGGAGTAATGGCTGGTTACATCCTTTCGCCAGATTTGGGGTTAGGTGGTATCTAAATCTGCTGAAGGTTTAATTTACTCTAAAATTAAGCAGATAGAGTTGGAGCCTTTGTCCAAATTCTAGTTTTACTTTTTTCACGTTTGTAATCTGAGACAAACTTGAATATTGTTTTTTTTAATGATTTACTTTTATCACTTCTGATTCTTATTACTCTTGGTGGGGTCTTTTTCATTTATCTGTCCAATTGTAGGTTTAATCTATATGACGCATAGAAATTGATTATTTCAAATTTAATTAGCGAACAAGTAGAAATAATGTTCGGATCAAGGATTCGGTAAAACACCGTACCCCTTTAGGTCAAAATGTTCATCTGACTCGATTCCTACACTAAAAATAATACAGAGTAGACATATTTCTATGAGAGTAGGTCTATTTGACATAAACTAAGAAAAAATGAGTTTTTAAAAAAGTAGTTATTAGGCTATATAAATTCATATGAATCGCAATAAATAAGGTCATTTTTAAATATACGAATTATGATTCCTAACATCGTTAAGTGGCAATATTTTAAATAGTAGTGGACCCAATAATTACTGTAAATAAGTGCAAAACTAGTCTGTAAAGTCAACTTCTTATGTACAAAATAGTGGTGGTAGTCATGGAGCGCCTTTTAGCGTTAAAACGCCCAGAAGGACCCGCTAAACATTATACTTTCTAGACAAAGGAGCCGGACAGATAAGAAAATTAAGTTTGGAAAACGTGTATAGTTGTTAATTCATAAAACATATTCAGTCATTCTTATTGTTTCATTTATTCAGGTAGAATACATAGCCTCTTTGAGCTGCTGTATAGCCTTTGTTGGGTTTTGAAAGCCCCAAATATTTCGTCCTATTGTAGCGCCTGAAGCTCCACTTTTTGAAATTTCCCGAACCATCTTTATTGTATCATTTAGGTCTTCACATTTAGGACCACCTGCAGCAACTATTGGTATAGGTGATAAAGAAACAATGTCTCTAAATGAATCCGCATCACCTGTAAAGGGAACTTTAACGACATCAGCTCCCATTTCTATTCCTACACGAACAGCGTAAAATATATCCTCACTTAGGTGGCTGACAATATTTTCCTCTCCCTCAGAACCAAGTGGATATATATGAGGAATAACGGGTAATCCAAAAGGCTCTGCATCAGCAACTACTTTAGCAAGATGACCTAACTGCTGAGCCTCAGTTGCGCCTTTAAGACAAATAGAAACGGCTATGGCATCAGCACCTAGGGCGACAACCTCTTCCACTGAAGCATGATCAGTAAAATACTGGTCATCTGATTTTACGGCAACTTGCTGAATAATAAGAGGAACTTTACCAGCATAATCTTTCATATAATGCTTTGCGATTCCCTTGTTCATCGTGATTGCAGATGGTTCGCCCGCAATCAGGGAGGCCATGCATTTATCCATATCTTTTAGACCTTCTGGCATGCCAATAGGATAATTAATCAGATGATCAATAGCAACAGATAATATTTTCCCTGATGGATGAGAAAATATTCTTTGTAATCTAGTTTTTTTTCCAAGGAAACTCATAATCTTACTCCAGGTATTAAATTAAAATTGTGATGGTTTAAAACGAAGAAGATCTTGTGGACTTTCAAATAGAATTTCTCTAGCTATATAAAGTGCTTCTTTAGTATCAACTTGCCCTCTATTAATTCTCTTTTCTAGATTTGTAGCCAAAGCATGCCTTACAATTATTGCTTTAGCATAAACCCATTCCGTAAAATAAGCATCTGAGAAAAATCCGATCTGTTGATTCAGCGGAAGCATATCTAATCTTTCATCCATTACTGTTTCAATAATGGATGGAAAAAAGTTGTGCCACCAGAAGCCAGCTAAGGAAAAATTTGGAAGTTCCCGGCACATAGTACAAAATCCCTGGTTATCTTTAGCGCTGGCTAAAAAGCACTGAAATTTTAAATCTGGATGACGATGTATAAACTCTGCTATTCCTTTAATAGATTGCTCGGAGCTTCGACTCATTGTCTCATAGGGCATAGGTTCAGCACCATAACTAAACTGAAAAACAATGTCAGGTCTCTTCTCTTCGAGAATAGATAAAAATCTTTCATGAATATAAGAAGCGTAAATGCTTTCATTGTCTGGATTACAATCTTCTCTGTTGCTTAAAGCCTTTTCGAATTCAGCATCAGATGGCAGCAGCATTGAGTAGTCGGCTGAGATATGTGTTGCTATTGAAAGAATTTCTTCAGGTAAGGTATCGACATAATAATGAAGAGCAGACTCTACATCTTCAATCGACTTAATCTTTTGAATATCTTTGTCGCGTTCAGTGAGGCCTATTTCAGTTGGAGTAGAGGGCTGCTTGCCCCAGCATCTTTCTAATTCATACAGTGGGGTATCCGTAAATCCCCACTGCTTTCTAGCAAAGAAGCCCCATTCAAGGGCATATTGAAACAAATTTTGATTTTTACCTTTTCCCTTGTTTAAATACTCAGTACCAATTCGCTTTATATTTAAAGTCTTAAAAATTTCAAGAGCCCTATTTTTCTCACTCCTATCTTTGATAACTTGATGCGCTTCTTGCCAATTATCTTCACTAAGACGCTTTTCCCATCCATAAAGATCTTTAAGAATCAGTTGAACACCCCAGCGAATGCTCGTGTTCATAGTTTTTAATAAGTATGGCATTGCTGACTTTAATCTGTTTTCGACCTCCAGACAATCTGGATTATTGCTTAAGCGCTGGCCATACTGATAACCAGAAGCGTACAAGTCACTTATACTCATATGGTATAGAAGAATATCATGAAGCCCTCGAGCAGATAACTGATCATCCCTAAGATGAGTATGAACATCTATCATTGGGACCTCAGCCAGCGCTTCAAAAAGTTCATTTTCTTTTGTGTTCATTTTCAATCAGCCTTTAAATATTATCTAAGGATGGAATGTTTTCTGCCCCGCTCACATGAGCAATACAATGAGAAGCCACTTTTTGACCCAATATAATAGAATCTGAAATAGAATAATCAGAGCATAGGCCAGCAATAAACCCTGCATCAAAACAATCGCCTGCCCCAGTTGTATCTATAATGTTTTTACTCACTGAGGGAAACGTAATAAATTTGTCATTAATTTTTGCAAGGCAACCTCTCTTACCAAGTTTTAAAATACTCTGAATACTTCCAAATTTTTCAAAATAGTTTATCATCTCCTCAGGCGTTAAGGCTGGATAAATAATTTTCAAATCATCGTAGCTTGGCAAGAAATAATCTACATAAGGCAAAAGCATTTCAAGTTTTTGCTTTTGAGGTCCCAAGCCATAGCATTCATCTAGGACGACCACTTGACCTGCTTCTTTTGATTTTTTTAAAAGCTCAGCGGCAGGATTTCCATCCAGGGAAGGCATAACGAATAAGTCCTGATAAACTAAGACCTTTGCCTTTAATAATTCGACTAAACAAATATCGTCCAATGCATAAATCATGTTTACGCCAGGTGTATGAATAAATGTTCTCTCTCCTTCTTCATGCAAAGCCACGTAAGTAAAAGGCGTGCTAGTTTCAGTCTTTACTTTAAGTTGACTGACATTAACCCCATTTTCCACTAATGAATCCCGAATAAATTGCCCATTCATATCATCTCCAATACTTGAAAATATGGAGCATTTTATACCTAATTGAGCTAAGGCAGAAGAAGTATTGGCTGCACCACCACCAACGAGAAATTCAATTTTATCAGTATTGACTTGTGTTTTAACTTTAGGTATTGGAAAATCAGTAATAGGGCCACTCAGGGCATCGACTACCACAACCCCGACACAGGCCACATCCAATTTGTCTTTTTTTAGCATATTCATTTTGACAACTTCTTTAACTTATTGGATAAGGACGTAGTGCTTGTATTTTCCATAATGACAAGATCCAGGTCATCAATATGGGCAAACTGATAAAAGGCATCAGCTTTCATTTTTTCAGAATCACATACTAAAATAGATAACTTTGAATTTTTTATAAGGGCCTTCTTTATAGAATTTTCTCCAACTAGCCCGCACTTCAGAAATCCTTTATTATCAATCGCTGAACAAGCCACAAGACCTATGTCTGGTTGAAACTTATTTATCATCTCCTCCGCTAGGGGCCCTAGAACCTGATGAGTGCGTGGATCAACTTCGCCACCAAGGAGATGTATTTTAATATTTTTAAACTTGGTTAAAATTCGCAGATGATTAGGCTCTGAAGTAACGATTGTCAAATCTTCAATCCCCATTATTGCTTCTAAACAATAATAAACAGTTGACCCAGCATCAACACAGAGACTCATTCCTCTTTTGACCTGGGATTTAAATCTATTTGCAATTTTAAGTTTTTGCTTTGTATTTATTTGAAGGCGACTATCCAGGGATGTGATTTCTATTTTCCTGATTCCACCAAGGGCCTGCTGATATTCATTATCCTGAGATGTTAAAAGTGCAATATCTCTTCGAATGGTTATTTCTGGCGTTTTTAATGCCTGAGATAAGTCCTTAAAGCTGATATAAGTTTCTCGCTCCAACAATTTAACTATTTCAAAATGTCTTTCTTTTACCTTCATTTTTTTTCTACTCATATTTATTTGCGTTTTGTTCAATAAATGTAGCCTCTTTTCGGTATTTATAGACTCCTTAAGCCTACTGTCAATAATTATTTATCATTTTATGATAAAATATTATCATTTTATATATGCTATTATATTTTAATTTTCTCTAATCAGGCCGATTGACCTCTTGAACCAAATAGCGAGATAATTATGAAGAAAATGAAACTCCTGTCACCAAAAATCAGGGGGACGATTAGAGCTCTTCTAAGTGTCAAAGCAAAATGGGCCTATCCAGCATCCGCTATGACCAAAAAGATAGGTTTATCGGCATTTATTCTTTTGGAAAGATGAAACTTCAAGAAATTAAGATCAAAAATTAATAAACAAGCTTTTCAAAACTCGAATGCGGAGATGATGGTTGGTGATTAGTTTGAGTGGGGTGGGGTGGATTGATTGGTAGGTGGGATACTATTAATCGATAGCGGGACTAAGACTAGTCCGAAGGAATTCTATCTATAGTATAGGGTAGGTATTGCACATTATATTATTATGGTGACTTGAAAGTGAACGTTGCATCTCTTGGTTATAGAGCCTTTTCATATATTTTTAATGTTTCACCTTCTAATTCAACGGATTTCACATACTTGTAACCGCATTTTTCATAAATATGTTGTCCTCTTTTATTGAATTCAAAGACATCTAACCATATCTTTTGTACTCCATATTCATCTTTGCATAATTTATCTAATAACTTTACTGAATCTGTACCATATCCTTTGCCTTTTTCCTCAATAACGATTCTTCTGAATTCCATGCAATCTTCATTTTTATTTAAAACGAGAATAACAAATCCAATGATGTTGTTTTTTCTGTTTACAATCTTTTTGTATATTACTTCTTCTTTTGAATATTCTTCTGTATGTTTTGACAAAGAATATGGAATTATAAATTTCCCTGTATCACTCAAGCATTCCATTTTTTGAAAGATTTGAAGCTCGCTTAGATTGGCATCTGCAATATAAATTGATTCTGTTTCTTGCATTGGTATTAGTTCTATCACGATTAGATCAGCGGCACTTTACGTAGACAGTCTTGCGTAGAGTAGACTATGATTTATATTATTTTGTTGCGGATTGTCAGACGTTAGATGGAATAAGGGTGACTTAAAAGTATCCCTTGCATTGACTAGTTAGCCGGATCTTATTGAGATATCTCCCATACAGTAAGTATATTTCGTACCATTCGGACTCCTGCCAAAGCATCTCCACTGGGAGACCATACAAATAGGCCTATTCCGACATGCTGCTCACCCAATGACTTTCGAGCCAGTTCCTCTCCACTTTTGGTATCCCAAATACGAATCGTATGATCCATTAGTGATTCCGTTGCCAAGAGAGTTCCGTCCGGAGAGAATTTTAAGTTCATCGGACTGTAATCTATGTGGCAGATTTCTTTGCCTGTTTTCTTTTCCTGGATGTGAAAGGCTTCATTATCAGAAGTGAATTCTATAACCATCTTATTGTCCGGGGACGTCAGATCAGCCGAGGTGTCTGGAGCCTTATTCTTTAAAGGGAGTTTTCGCATCTCATCTTGATGTACGCTCTTAGAACCATTTTTCTTTGTCAAATCACATACCCAGCCATTCTTTTCAAGTTTACTGGTTGGCTTCGAGGATTCATTAAAATCCAATACTTCCGTGTAATATTTTTTACCCATCGGCGAAAACAGCCAGCATTCAAGTGTGGCAGGACCAGGTTGTATATAGGCTTGATCATCCCAGCGACCGCAAACATAGATTCCCTCATCGGTCCATTCTAAATTCCAAACTTCGGTGCAACGCACATCGTCTATACGGTCTCCTAAAGCGTGTTCCCAGCGCTGCTTTATCTTTAGTTTATTTATTTTCATAATTTATTCTCTAATGATAGAGTTCAGCGGCAATTTACTTGGACTATCTACGATGGCTCTCATAAGTAGCGTGAGCTGCTGATGACTTTGCATACTAAAACCTGTACATAAAGGAAAGCATAACTTTTTTTAAATCTTGATACTTAATCTTATCTTCAAAATATGTCTTTTCATGAGAGATCTTTTTTATTTATAACAAATACTTCGCATAGTTATGGCTCTTGAGAATTAAACTCTGATGTTGGCTGATCTTTCGTCGGAGCAATTAAAACGTCTGCGTTCTTCTTATCTATAGACGTAGGATTGATAAATGAATAAATAGAACATAAAGTCGTAAGCAACATTAGTATAGTAAACAATATAAATATAAGTCTTAGATATCGAGCTTTAGTTTTGGTAATTTGATCTTCGCAATTTTGGTATTCTTTTTTTATTAAATAGGATAATAATTTAAAATTGATCAAAGGGGTATTGTTTGTAAAAATATTTGGCTTCCCGAGACGATCAAATGTATCAGGATCATTTTTCTTTATGTAGGCAAAAAATCGACTAAGATTTGATAACCATATGAGCACCAATATCATGGCTGTTATAACGAAAACTAACATTATTTGATCAATCATATCTTTTAATTGTATCCGTATTATCTAGCACACGGCTTGACAATTCCCCTGAAGCTAATCTAACTATAACTCTCAAAAGCTCACCGCTTCAGCTTGTTTGCCTACGGTGATTTTCCTAGTTAACAGAATATAGTTTTTTAGTACTATCGCGTGATAAAACAATAATTGTAAAAATGCCTAAAATAGTGCCGAAAGGTGCAAATGTACAGGCAATACAAGCCAATACAAACGAAAACATATACTTCTTTTTTTTATGAAGACATCGACCTGAATAAATTATTGATATAGATATTGCCTGGCCAATTAGAAAGAAAAGACCACCTATGAATGCAAAGAAATATCCCATAAATTCGGGAGGTGGTCGTTGATTTGACTTATTGGTAAATAGGTCATCAGACGTTATCATTAAAATGCCGACCGTCATATGTATTAATGGGAAACAAGAGAAAAAAATACCCATGCCGCCAACAACATAATGAAAGATTGCCAGAAGATTTATTTGTTCAATATCTTTATCCATTTATATTACCTAATGATTAATTAATTGTGATATGGGCTAGTTACTGATAAGTTTAATGTGAACCTTGCCAAGGCCACTCTTAAGGTGTGCTATTTCTTTTTCAATTTATAAAGTGGTTCTAAGTTACCGCTATAAGATAATGCATGAACCTTCCAAGTATCTTCTGGTTTATAAAAAACTATAACCCAAACTAACACCGTTTTTTTAAATTTATGGAGGTAAGTGTAACGTATGAAAGAATTACCTATTTCTTCTTCTTTCGTTAACTCTAAACTAATAGAATCACCATAACTTTTTTTAATAATATCAACCCATTGTGTTTTGATGGTTGTTTTAAGTTTATTAATTTCGACATCTTCTATCAGACATCTATCTTTAAATAACTCAAAACCTTCGTCAAATTTTTCATTTTTAAATTTTAAAAATATCTTTTTTGAAAGGATTTTTGTTTCATGAATCTTTGCCCTTTCAGCATTGAAACAAACAATAGATGATAATAAAAATAAACACAAGAATGTGATTGACTGTTTAACCATGAATTTCTCCTACAAATTAATTTTAGCTATATGAATTATATATTTATTTAAATGTAATTTTCAGCGATTTAGACTTCGCATTTCAAAAAGTATAGATAATAAATTAGGCGTCAGCCCAACCTACGTGTAAGACCCATCTTCAAGCAAATATTTATTATTCGCCTGCCCAATATTTATGGTGGGCGCAACCATTGTTGTGTAGTGCGAAATACTAGCTATTTGATTTCATGTCCATTACAGACTAATTTAAAAGCAGACTCTGTGGTTCTGATATGCCAGTATGCTCGATCAAACGCTATGCACGGTTTATACATTGAATATAAAAAGTTATTTAAACGAAGAGGTGTGTATATAAACCATGTTTTAGTAACACGTGTGCTTGTAAATATAGAGTCAACTTCATATCGTCCACATAAAGTTAAAGGCAAATAACTCAAAGGGTATAGGATGATTAGTGCAATGGAAATTATTTTATTTTTATTCAATTTCATATGATCTATTGATTATATTTATTCAACAAACTCAATTCCGTTTTCCGTAATCTTAATTTTTCCATACTTATATAGATGACCAATTGCTTGTTTAAATATCTTTTTACTTACTTGAAACTCATTTTTTATATCTTCTGGAGAACTTTTATCGTTAAACTTAGATTCACCGCCAACTTCCTCAAGATGTTTCATTATTTTTTCAGCCGTTATATGAACATTCTTAACTTGATTCGGTTGAAAGGACACATCGATCTTTCCATCCTCTCGAACAAATTTTATATATCCTTTTAGTTTTTGGCCTTCTTGATAGTCGTTATAAATTTGAGTGTTATACACTAATCCGGCATACTCATCATTTATTGATACTTTTATACCCAATTCCGTAAAGGCATATATTTCTACATCAACTTCCTCCCATAGAGCAAATACTTCAGGCTCAACGGTTTCTTTTAAATCCTCATAATCGTTCATCATTTTATCACCTTATTGATATATTTATTTCTACTGTTGAATTTTACTTTATTGCCTAAGTCTATGACTTGAAAAGAGTCCTATTGTATCACCTTTTTCTGTATATTCTTGGCTGCTATAACAGAAAGGGTCACCTTTAATCACACATGTTTTCTATAGTGTCTATCAGAATGTCGGGATGATCTGTCAGAATACCTTGTAGGCCGAGTTCTATGTATCTAAGATTATCTTCTTTCGTATTAGAGTAGAACATATTAGCGTAGAGATTCATTTCCTTGACAGCATGACAGAATTCCTCTGTAACATCCTTCTGAAGAGGTTGTACATAATGGCAACCAAATTCTTTTTGCTCGCGGAGTGACTCAATATCCATTTTGCCTTGACGGTTAAGAACACATATCTCAATATTTTCATTAAGTTCTCTAACGCAACGGGCTACTTCAAAATCTGGAACCGATAGATACCCGCGCTCATACAAGTCGTAATCATGATAAAGATGGCATATCTTTTTTAGGATGTGAGGGGAGGTATCATAAACCTGTATATTTAAGCCAATCCCATCTCCGACTTGCTGCAAGACTTCTTCGAATGTAGGAACCTTGGTTCCAGGAAGGGAAGGCTCTGCCAGTTTCTTGCCCTTAAAATGAGATCCACTCCAAAAAGAAGCCTCAAAATGTTTGATTTCTGACAGAAGATAGTCAATAGGTTTTCCTGGTTGATTTGCAGTGCGTTCAAAGGTCGCATCATGGAGTATAATCGGAACATCATCTTTCGTACCGCGTACGTCAAACTCTATTAAATGAGCCCCAAGTTCTTTAGCTGCAAGAAAGGCCGGAATCGTGTTCTCAGGATAACGACCGGAAAATCCACGGTGCGCTGTGACAACAATTTGTTCAGGCGTCTCGTACAGTTTTTTTAGAATCATTGTCACTATTTTTTCCTAGTTAAAATTTAACGATTAAGATCAGTGGATCTTTACGTGGATTATCTACGAGGGCTCACCTGCATAGAGTGGGTAGTTAAGTAGATTAGATATATCGAGACAATCTTTGTCTTCAAGTTTTTGTCTATTTAATTTATAAAGAATTGTGATTTGTGGATTAATAATATTAAGGCCTCGAATAGAAAGAATATGATTCTTTGTGCTCCACTTAATTCTATTGTCACGTTTATATGTTACGACAGATCCATTTTTGTCATAGACAACAATTTGAAATGCCCACTGTTCCATTGATTCACTTGTAACCCATATATCATAAACTGAATTTCGTATATCTCCACCATCCCATAACAAGTGACTACCTGGGGGAGAACATAGATATACGCGTTTTCTGCCTATGGCAGTTAAGCAATCAAAGAGATCTTCTCTAAATACCCCAATATCAATATCAGCATGTTCACGTGTGTTTTTATTCAGAAACCAATCAATTGAGTGGCCACCTGCTAAGGCCCACTTTTTAAAATCTTTTAAATTAGATTGAATTTCTGAAATATCAATTGGTTTCCAATTAGTAGGAATGCTGTTCATATAATAGATTTTTTCCTTTGATAGCTAACGATAGGAGTCCAGCACCACTAAACAAGAACTATCCAACTTAAAGTGGTTTGCTGATAAATTTTATTTTGTTTCGATTTAACTGTTCAAAACACGTGGTGGATCCAACTTTATTTTCCGACTTTAGGCAGAAAAAGAAATTACTTAAAAGGTTTGACTGCATTACTACATTAGTTTTTCAGTATTCCATAGACAACTAAGTCATGGAATGCTTCATCTTTTAATATTTCATTCTTTAGTATGCCCTCTTGAACCATGCCACATTTTTGCATTACTCTACCAGAGGCATGATTTCCTTCTAAGTGCCGGGAAGTTACTTTATTTAATTTAAGATCATCAAATGCAAAATTAATCATTGCATTTGATGCTTCGGTGCAAATGCCTTGATTCCAATAGGGGACTCCTACCCAAAACCCTAGCTCTGCTTTATTATGACGTTGTGAAATACCTAGAGTAATGGTCCCCACAATTGTTTCTTTGGGTTTCAATTGAATCGCAAGGGTTACACCATTACCTTTTTCGAATTGTATGGCATGGGAAGAGATCCATTTTGTAGCCATCTCCAATTCATAGGGGTGAGGTAAATTCAAAGTCGTTTGATAAACTTTAATATCACCTGCCAAATTCTGGATCGCAGAATCATCCGACGGCTTAAAGGCGCATAACCTTAAACGTGATGTTGATATATTTATTAAGTTTAATTTCATAATAGATGCTAAAAGTGAAGATTAATAGCACTTTACTTTCATAGAGTACCGTTGAACAAAAACATGTCTGCGTAAAGTGGGGGTCTATTAAATTTCTTTGTTTGCTTAAATTACTCTCATCTTACTAAGCTCAGGAGCGTGCTGATCTAACCTTCTTGACAATTCGGGTAGATGACAGGTCGGAACTTTTGGATATAGATGATGCTCTACATGATAGAACATATTAAACGTAAGAGATGATTTAATTTTATTTCTTATTGTTCGTGCAATAAAATGCGAGTCGTCACAATGATGATGAACTGTCCATACGGCAAAAAAAGCAGTTAAAAACTGACCCGTTATCATAGCACCTAGATGATATAAAAGCACAGAATGTGGGAAAAAGAATATAACTACGACTAGCACCAAAAAGCATAATACACATTCAATAAATATATATGCTTTATCTTTTTTAGTAGCGATTTTAAAGCCATTTATGTGAAGTTTGAAATAAAACATCGGACCAAAAAATATAGCTTGCCACCACTCCATTTTAGCGCTTGAACCTTCCAAGTCATCATCGCTTAAACAGCATTTATGATGATGTAAATGGTTTGCTTTAATGGCATGCATTGAGCACAACATGAGTATACCAAGGATGACAAGAACTCTTTCGGAGATTGGTTTTGAGACACCCAGAGCATAATGGAAAGCATTATGCCCTTGTCGTAATCCAACAAGAAAAAATAAGAATGAAAAAATTAATGCTAAAGGATAAAATTTTATATAAGCAAAAAACCATGCTAATAAAAACCAGGGGATGGTCATGTGTAGCTCATGAAAAATTTCCCACTTAGATAAACTTAATAAATCTTTCCATTCAACAGATCTAACTCTTTTGTCTTGTAGAATTTCTAAACTCATCTCATAAACCTAATTATATTATATCGATTTTTAATTTAATTTTGGCCTGCATGTCTAGTGCTCATGGATGATCCATAACCCACGGATCGTTTGTCTTTCTTAACCATAAATCTAACTCTTGTGACAATGCTGTTACTAATTCCTGATTGCTTGGGGCTATATTACTTAGTTGGTAGGGGTCCTGCTTATTGTCATGTAGGACTACAGATTCAGTTGATGCACGTCTATCGATTAGTAGCGTGTGGGTTTTCGTCCGCAAACCTCTTGTTCCTTTTTTTGGCTGTTCAGGGTCGATAGCTACATAAAGTTGTGATTCCGGTCGTTCCATGTCTTGTCCACGAAAAACGTCAGCATAACTGATCCCTTCAACTTCTTCCGGTACATCTTCACTAAACCCCATTAGATCCATCAAAGTAGGGAAAATATCTGGTGCCGAAAGGAGCAAGTTATCACGTCGAATTGGAAGTTCCCCTGGCCAGCGAATAATAAATGGAATTCGAATTGATTCTTCATAATGATTATTTTTGGCGATTTCATTGTGAATGCCAAGGCAATTTCCGTGATCAGAGGTAAATACTACTATAGTATTGTCTGCAAGTCCGGCATTATCAAGAGCAGATATAATTCTGCCGAATTGATCATCCACACCAGTGATCATGGAAAAGTAGTTCCGTATATTGGCTCGGTAATAATCTCCCCATTCAGTTCCTACAGGTGGAATATTAGCTCGTACAAAGAGTTCATCGTCGCTGATGTTGGTGTACTGTTCCACATAACGATCAGGGACAAGATTATAAGGCATGTGCGGTGGGTTCATCGATACGACCAAACTGAAAGGTTGATCTTGTTCACGATACGCACCACTTTTATTTTGGATATATTTTATGGCCATATCTGCTTCATGCTCTGGACCCCATTGATCCACAAAATGAAACTCATCACGAGTCGCGTCGTTACTCCAATACATTGGATTGGTATGGCGGTCGTAAGTTCCATAAGAGTACCAGTAATCAAAACCATGACGACGGTTCGGCGGACACCATTCATTCCATTTTGGATCACCACGATTATTTTGGCAATCAATGTAGGGTTCCCGTGGAGAATCGAGGTGCCATTTGCCAATGTAACCAAGGCTGTAACCTCTATCTTTCAGAATATCAGACCAGCATCGATCATCCTCTTGTAGCTCCACATCGTATTGTGCAGTTCTGCTGGTACAATTCGAGATGACTTTATTTGAAAAAGGGTACTTTCCAGTCATTAACATTGCCCTGAAGGGGCTGCAAATAGGATAAGTCGCAGAGACGTTATCAAGCAAAAGGCCTTCAGTTGCAAAGCGATCAAGGTTGGGTGTTATAACAGACTCTTCACCAAGAGCCCCAATTGCTTGACCCCGCATTTGATCAGGGAAAACAAAAAGTAAATTTGGATGTGTCATTTATTGGTTTCTTTCTTTGCACCGATTGAATGAGTTCAGCGACGCTTCACGAGAAATTTCCTGTGAAGCATGTTTTATTCTTTTATTTTAACTGTTTGTTCTCTGGAACAAAACCCAGGTCCCTTAATTCCAGCAGGCCTGTAAATCGCAACGATGTGATAGGTTTCATTATTCTTGAGTTTATAACCAAATTGTGCTGTTCCTGTTATAAAACTTAAAGTCTTAAATTTAAAATTAGATGATTTCATTACTGGCAAATTTATCGTATTAAATTTTGGATCAACTTTTGCCAACCCAATTGGCTTTACTATGTTGCCAAGTTTATCCGACACAATAAATGCCAAAGAGTTTCTAGAAAAAAAAGGATGATGTGTCGTTTGCATTGTTTTAGACTTATTGGTGAGTGTAATACTTCCAGAACCATCTTGTTTAATTTTTAATTTAACAGAAATGTCTATATCCTCTGATAGCTTGACTTTACCATTGCCTCCAACAGCAAAACAAATTGAGGTTAAAATAAATATTGAAAGTATCATCAATAAGAAATATTTCATGGTTTAATTCCTTTCTAAAAATGGTTCAATTTTGTTCACTATCACTTACAAGATCTGTCCTGTATTTAGTGAACTGAAAATGAGTTGCATATGTTGCAACCTCATTCTATTTCTTGGGATAAGGTCTTAGACCAAGAAGCATTTCGGCTTTCTCAGTGAGCGGTTTGGCAGCTAGTTTTCCATCTGTGTGCTCAGCGAGATTGCCAACAACCAAGTCATAGACTGTCTGACGGTCTTGGCCAGTATCGATTTCAATGCATTTATTCTTGCTCTTAAAGAGATCTACAGTGGGCAGGGTCTCTACCTTGAATGTATCGAATCTATGCTTCAAGCTCTCAACATTATCATCACTTCTGCCGGTGAATTTAGCTCGACCCAGAATACGCTCTTCGAGTACAGCGTAGGGGCACTCAAAGTACAACATTTTTGGGAGCTCAGTTTCACGGCCGAAGATTTCATACCATCCTTCCATATTACTTAGGGAACGAGGGAACCCATCAAGAAGGAAGTTCTTCTTCCCTGTCGTTCTGGTAATCGTCTCCATCGCATTTTTGAGCAGCGTCACAACAATTTCGTTGGGTACCAAATTACCAGCAGTAATCAACTCCTCGATGATAATGGCATTAGGACCTCCAGCTTCACGCTCGGCACGAAGAAGATCACCAGTGGACAAGTGCGTCCAACCAAGTTGCGATTCGGCAAGCTGACACATAGTTCCTTTTCCAGCACCGGGCCCTCCAAGAACAAAGACAACGTTAGGCATTGGACAAGGTTGATTCGGATCGTAGTAATGGAGCACGATCTTAGGGGCAGGTGCGACTCCCTTTTTGTAGACATGCCATTCTTTGCCAATAGGTGGCATCTGGTCTTCGCATGTATTGTCGTATGCTAGATGGCCATCAAGTCGAGAGATTCTCCAGGATTTGTAGGTGTTGGAGTATGAAATAGACGGGCTTC
Organism: Planctomycetota bacterium; assembly: GCA_002746535.1. Classification (GTDB taxonomy): domain Bacteria; phylum Planctomycetota. The sequence goes on along the minus strand of NVWA01000036.1, from coordinate 27,855 downwards.
TGGCTGATTTTCCATCGGCACGGTCCCATGCCATCTTACCGTTCCAGTAGCCGAGACTTGATTCGATTCCGGATTCAGATTTGACAGGAGGTGCTGTTGAGGGAACGAAAATACCATCAACTTCGGGAATACCAGCTCCAGACACTTCAACAAAGAAAGTGTTTGGTTTAAAATCGTTTGTTTGATCCGTCATATTTTATTCATTTCATTTAAGTTGGATAGATTAATTTTTTACAGACTCCGTCCGGGTTAATATATATTTCGTTCAATCCTTTTTTAGAAAATAAGATTCTACTAATTTAGCAATATCATGGAAGAGTAATATCGTTATGCTAAGAAATGAAGTCTTTTTCGAGAAAAGGATTGTTTAAAAGTACTTAACGATAAATATGCCTGTTTATAATACTGAATAGATGGACTAATATTGACGATTCTCATATTCTAAAATATAAGAACAGACTAAGTAAATATTGCATTTGTCAAACATGAGTTTCCTTGTTTATTATAGTTTAATGTTTATCAATTGGTTTAAAGTTTGTGATAACGTTATTCAACGAGAAATGAATCATTAAATAATCAGGAGTAGACTTAATTGGAAAACCAATTTCATTGTACCAATAAGCTACATCAAAACTTTAAGCCATCAGCAACCTACAAAATTAATTCTGCACCTCATTTAATTTCAATTCCGACAATCGTGAAAAAGATAATGTTGTCTTTAATTATTTATATTTCTGTTGTGAATGTTTATTCACAAAATGATCCCACAAAAAAACTAGTTGATTTATTGGGTGATCAAAATTATTTCACAAGAATGAAAGCAAAGAACTTATTGGTTAAAAAAGGCATCGAGGCCTATCTTCCCTTAAAAAAATCTTTGTTAAACAATGACTTGGAGATTGCGGAATTATCAAAAGAAATTATTAATACTTTTTTTAAATACCAGGTTGAAGGTTTCAGAGGTGATTACATTCCTGTTGATAAAAACATTAAAACGAACAAACAGTTTAGAAAATATTTTTATGAATATTTTGAAAATAATTTAATGAGTGAATATAATATATATGGCAAGCGTAATATTTCATGGGATAGTGAAATCTTTAAATTGATTCACTTAAGTCGTGTTTTTTATGAATCTAATAATCATGATTCAGTAGAATTAAAAAAGGTAATTGAAAAACTTATTAAAAAGAATTGTGATGATGGGGTAGCCCTATATCTGATCAGCCGATTTTATTTGCAAGATAAAGATTATAGTCAAGCAAGAAAATCAATCAGCATGGGATTAGAACAAATTTCAAAATACAAAGGTTCAAGATACCTTCCATTCGAAATGAATCAAATTGCAGCCGTTATTGCCAAAAAATCATATCAATTTGAAAAGGCACGAAAATTCAGTAAAAAAAGCATGATTGAATTAGCATTTTATTTTAGCGAAATCATCTTAAAGAACGAATCAAAGGGGCAATTGGATCGTATTTATTATTCTTATGTTGAGAGAATATATAATGACAATTCACATAGCAATAAAGAAGCTCTTTACATCCATTTAAATAATATCACCGGTGATCAAAATAATAGCCTTTATCAAATGATCAAAGGTCGACACCAAAATAATTCATTAAAATATTTGGGTGAAAAAAATATAAAAACGAAACCTATGAGAAAATTAGGAATAAATGCGAAAGCCATCAGCTCCTTGGTAAAATCCCTTGAACTAAATCCAGAACAACCAGAAGTCATAGCATTAATAATTAAATATTATGGAACAGAATTTAATATCAAACACGCGCGTTATTGGTTTGATAAAGGAATAAGGATTGAGATTGATTGTCCAGAAATTTTCGAAGAATTTATAAAATTAGTTGTTAGTCTTGGCAGTAATGCTGATCTGAAAGCTTTTAAAATAGAATGCCTTATAGCCGCAAAAATAGCACCAAACATATTAAATTTAATAAAAAAACATTTTTAACGTTATTGATTCTAAAATAACGAAAACCGATGGTTTACTGAGTTCAATTCATTATTATAAATTGAATATCATACCTCGATACAATTAAAATATCAGTGACAGGCAACGCATAGTTCACGTGCAAAATACAATTATATTAAATTAAAAAATGGAAATAATAAATGAAATTTATGATTACATATAAAGTAATAATTATTTTTATGATAGTTGGTATGTCTCTTCATTCGCAGGAAAAGATTACGAACCTTTTCCCTCAAGATTATATGCGTGATTCTATTAGCTTAAAAGGCAAATGGAGACGGCTACTTGAAAATGGGAATAAAGAAATTTGGAAGCAACAAAAACTTGATAAGACCCATAAATGGCGAAATGTTATTATCCCTGGTTATTTAATGAATGATTTATCAAAACAAAAACAAAAGCAATTAAAACACCTTTGGATCAAGAGGGTCTTTACTTTGAATCCCAAACAAGCTAAGCGTGATATCGTACTTAAATGGGATGGTATTCGGTATGGTGCCACCGTTTGGATCAATGAAATAAAAATTGGTGTAAAAAAAACTATAAGTCCAGCAACATTTTTTATCCCATCCAATGTGATGAAACCTGGGAAAAATTTCATTGTTTTAAAAATAACTGGATGGGGTGGCGTACAAAAAAGTAAATCGGGATACCCATTAATTCCCACAGGCTCAGGAATTGTCTTTTGGGGTAGCAAACAATCATACGTGAGAAATGATATTCGATTGGATTTTTATGATAACGTATATCTCAAGCATATTCTCGCTATTCCTAATATAAAGAAAAAGATTGTAACCATGAAAATCCGATCAGAGGTAAAAAACGAATTTGAAGACTGCATGCTAATCATTAATGTTTTTTCAGAAAAAAATAATCTTCTCGTTGGCTCTCACAAAAGTTCTTTGATTAATTTCAATAAAAATATGAGTAAAGATGTAGCATTAAAAAATATCATTTTGTGGTCACCTGAAAACCCTCATCTATATATTGCAGATTTAACACTGCAAAGAAAGGGGAGAATACTTGATAAAGTAAGATTTCGTTTTGGCATGCGCGAATTGAAAATAATAAAAGGGCAATATGAATTAAATAAAACACCTATTAAATTTCGAGGGTCAAATCTTGTCACTGAATGGAAATATGATTTTTTTAAAATTAAGCAAAATAGAGTGGATTATATCGCGAATGAAGCAAAGCTCATGAATTTAAATTGTTTTAGAACTCATACAACACTTCCGCCAACGTCTTGGGTCAATGTTGGTGATGAATACGGCACAATGTTTCTTGCCGAATTACCTATTTTATATAATACAAGAAAATTTAAACTTTCAAAAGAAGAAGAAGAAATATGGCATGAAAACTGCCTGGAAGATTCCAAATCATGGATAACAAAATTATGGAATCATCCCTCTATCGTAATGTGGGTAATTTCTAATGAATCAATGCAAGATGGCAAATGGGAATCTACAACTTTATTTGATCATGTAAAAAACATTGACCCGACAAGACTCGCTTTTCGTTCTGGTGGAGAAACGGGGATGAAAGATGAGATTCAAGATGTGCATACATGCTGGGAATTTACACAAAATCAAGAGGGGAACTTTATAAAGAAAATAAATAAGATGAAACTATCTAGAATTAAGGGAAAGCCACTTGGTAATTCTGAATATATGAATTGGATGGGAAGTAAAAAAGTAATTATTGAAAGATATTTAGGATCAGTTGATCATCCTGACGCACCATATTTACAAGCTACTATTAGCATGGAGGATACTGAAGCAATGCGTAGAGCTGGTTTTGATTTATTACTACCTTACATGTATGCTCATTGGAGCAAATTAATGAATCAAAAGAAAAAGATTCCTCTTTGGCGTAAAGATTTTCCCACACCAATGTCTGCATCTTTACACAGTTCAATGGCTCCAGTGCTTGCTAGTATTTCTCTTCCAAATCGAAATTTTCTTACCAACCAAAAGCTAAAATTCCCCATTCATTACATTAATGAGCTAAACAAGAAAATAGTAGGTGAGATAACTATCTATATTACATCTGAAGATCCTTTATTTGTTCCTATCCCTGAAGTGCTTCAGGCAGCCATTTATAAACAAGAATTTAAATACTCGTTTAAAGCAAATTCCATCAAAATTAAAAATTATAAAATTAAACTGCCAAAACAAGAAGGTATCTATTATGTCTCAGTTGTTGTAAATAGAGATGGAACAAAGGCTGTCGTTAGTCAAAGAAAAATTAAAGTGTTTAATCTAGATCTTTCCATTAAAAACCTGGATAAAATTAAGCAAATCATTCTATTGGGCCAAGATGCCAATTCCAAAAAATGGTTAAAGCAGATTGGAATTAATTATAAAACAGCACTACCGGAAACTAATCAGCAAAAGGAAATTTGTCTGATATGGAATATCTCGAATTTTATTGAGAACTCTTCGACTTCAATTAAAGTCCTAGGTGAGTTTATAAAAAAAGGCGGTAAAGTTATTATACTCGCTGATGGCGATCAAGATGAAGATCGAAAATGGGAACTTAATGAGCTAATAAAGATTTCTCTTAAGGTCAAAAAATTTGGGCGAAATTTTAGATATAACGAAAAACTAATTCCTCTATTCAAAAACATTAAGCCAGAATATTTATATAGACCTAATCTTCTTATAAACCATGGCATTAGTAGAATTGTAATGAATGTTATACCGCCTAAAGCCAATAAACATATTTGCAAAAGTGATGATAATAGTCCAATACTAATAGATGTACCCCACGGCAAAGGTAATATTATGATTAATTTTATGGAACTTAAATCTCGCTTATTAAACAATAAAAAAACTTATGATCCGATGGCTGAAAGATTAATTCTTAATTTTCTTCTGCGTTAAAAGTTGTCTGAACTAGGATTAATAAGATTTTAGGATTTGTTTGAATACTCAACGTTGTAATCAAAGGTTTCTTTAGGGTTGAACTTTTCACCTGAGACTTTAGACAGCTTGTCCATATTTTTTATAATTGATCGAATCAATAAAAGGTATTGATTAGAAGCATGTAGAGATTCAATTTGTAGCTTTTTTTTCAATTGCTCCAAATTTGGGAATTCCAAGCTATATTAGATCACATTAAACCTGTGGGTGGTTAAGGGTAAAAATTAGTATTTTATAAAAAACAGGAAAAATAATAGAGTACTTACCAAAACGTATTAGCTATAACTCAAAATATGCCAGTAAAAAATGAATTCTAAATTAAACTAGTTTTTATAAATGAATGTGAAATAAAATATAATAAGATTTCATCTTTTTCGTCTTTGTAACATTCAGCATATGGAGTTCAGAATGCATAAATTTGTATCCTACGTATTTTTAACAGCAATACTTACTTTAACATTTTCAAGTATATTTCCCCAGGATTCAATAAATAAAAAAACACAAAAATATGTTACGTTAATTAAAAAACATCCTGAAAAAATGAGCCTGTTCAAAAGGTTTTATCGTCAGTGGCTTGATAATAAATCTATTGCTGAAATGGAAGAATTTTTAAAAAAACAAGCTAAAGATATGCCACCTGGACAAGGTGATCTTTTATTAGCACAATTTTATTTAAGAGGTAATCAGGTTGTCAATGGCCTAAAATCATTAAATACCGTTATTGAAAAAGATCCAAAAAATTCATATGCTTATGAAATGATGGCAAATACACAGAGTCTTCAAATTGATTTTGAAAATGCCGCAATTAATTATCAAAAAGCTTATGAGCTATCTACAAAAGAAATTGCAAAAATAAAAATATTAAAAGCATTAGGGAAAATATATATCCGAAATAATCAATTAGTAAAAGCTGATGAAACATTTCAAAAACTCCAAGATGAAATCAAAGGTGATTTAGATCTAATTGAAGAAATAATGGAAATTCAAATCGAAGAAGGTTTGTATGAGCAGGCATTAAAAACAAGTGATAAGTTAATTAATGACGCTAAAAGTAAATATAAAAAAGTTATTTATCATTTAAGAAAAGGGGACATCTATCTAATTCAACAAAAAAAAGATAAAGCAGTTGAAGTATATGTTTCAAGTTTAGATTTAGTTGAATCTGGCGGCTGGGTAGAATTACAAATAATTTCTCAATTTGAAAAAGCATTTAGAAAATCAAATGACTTGGAAGGTTTAGTTAAACTATATAAAGACATCACTACAAAATATCCCAAAAAATATTATTTACAGAAACAATATGCGATTGCTTTGCATGAAACAGAAAAAACCGAAGAGGGATTAAAATTATTTAAAAACCTATTGACACTCGTCCCAGGTGACCTCAAATTAAAAGAATCTTTTCTTAATTTTCTTAAAAAGGCAGGTAAAAAAGGTGAAGTGATACTGCAGTATGAATCTATGATCAAAGAACATCCAAAAGACAGCCAGCTTTTGATAGATTACGCATTAGCCTGTCATAAAGGCGAGAAACCAGAAAAAGTTGATAAGGCATTAAACAAATTCATTGATTTATCTAAAAAGTTATCGGGAGATTTTTTAAGAATTGCGAATTTATATAATCGCTTGGGTAAAACAGAGAATGCATTGAAAACAATAGAAAAAGGACTGGTGATTTTAAAAGATAATTATGATTTACAAGAAGCTCGTATTGAATTATTATTCAAGAAGGACGTGACTGAGCAATCCATTGTTGAAATAAAAAAGATCTCAAAAATATCTGATGAAGGTGGATTGCTACGTTTAGTTAAATTAGCAGTAAGTAAAAGTAAAGAAACTTTAGCCTTAGAGTTAATCGAAGATAATATAAGTCGCTTCAGAAAAAAATATTTAATTAATAGAGAGTATTTAAAATTATTAGTCAACCAAAAAAAGACAGAGAAGGCTTATCAGGCCAGTCGTAATTTACTGACCTTAACTACTTCTACATCTGATCATTGGCAAACCTGTGCACAAATTTATTCAATCTCTCATAAAAATCAAAAAACAGATGAATTGATTAAAGAATTAAAAATAAGCAAGAAAGATGATAAACATATAAGCTTGTTAGTTTTTCTGCAGCATAAGATTGGTTTATTTGATGAATCAGTAAACGATTTAAAAATATCGGTGAAAGAACTACCCAAATCTTTGTTATTAAAAGAGACGCAACTGCATCTTGCCAGGTTAAGAGATGATGATGATGCGCGCTTGAAAGCGATTCAATCAATATTGGCAAATCACCCAGAAAAAAAGATCCTTTATTTACCAAGATTAGTTCAATTATACATCTCTCTAAATCAAAGAAAAAAGGCCTTAGTCTCAATAGAAGAATGGAAACTACTTCAAGCTGGGAGTAACTCACCTTATTTGAAAGAAGCCGCAATTTATGAATCAGAGTTAGATTATAAGAATGCTATTCGTGCACTTCGAAAAGGTCTATTCATCATCGAAAAAGACGAAACATTAAGAAAGTCATTAGCTAAAGTCTATATGCAAAATAATAAAGAAGAAGATGCAAAGAATATTTATTGGGTCATGATTGATGATGCAGACTCTTTGCAGTCTAAATTTTCATTATTTAAAGAGTTGAGTCGTCTAAGTTATTCTTGGGATCACTATGAAGTACTTTTGAATGAAGCAAAAGTTCGTCACCAGAAAAATAAGAAAAACGAGTTTCCGCTGTTAGCACAGGCCGTTATTTACGGGCTTTACAGTAATCATGAAGGCAGAAGAAATGCCCTATTAAAAGCGGCAGAAGTTAGTAAAGATTCCGTATTAATTCTACATCAACTTGCCAAAATTGAACAAGATGAATATCGCTTTGCTGATGCAATAAAAACATTAGAAAAAGCATCTAAACTTGATAAGACAAATAAATCGAAACAATTAATTGCTGATGTTTACTTTGCTTCTGGTGAAGAGGAGAAGGGGATACAAGCATTAGAAGAATTGATTTCAAGTAATGTTATTGATAAAAAAACGTTATTTCAATTTGCTTTAAATTTTTTCAAACGCAAGCAATATGAAAAAACTTTAACACTTATCAATAGTACATCAAAAAAGTTGCATGCTAATGTTGAACTTAAGCTCTTGAAGGCCATGGCCATTGAGGAAATGGGAAATACAAATCAAGCAATGACTGAGTTTATTTCAATTCTATCAATGAAAGAAAAGAAGATTTCTAATAAAAAGAAACCTGTAAGGAGGGGCATGGGCTATTACACTTCTATGATGCCAGCCAAAGTAGTTAAGTTTATGAATCTTTTTCAGGCTCAACGAGCCGCTTATGCTTATAGGAAACAAAGTAATAGTAATCGCCGTTCTTATGGAAGATTTCAATCAACCAGTTTAATACCTACTGATTTTAAAACCATTAAGAGTTATGCCTTGATTCACATAGCAAGAATTGCACTAAACTATGATGAAAACAAAAAAAATGAAATAATTCAACTGTTGGAAGCTAATGGGATTGACTACCCGGAAGCAATAATGATTTTGGGAATCGAACGATTTAAACCTAAAGCCTTTACTGATCTTATAAAAAAACATCCTGATGAACCCCTTTATTTCATTCTATCTATGTATGATAGATCCGTAAAACCAACTAAAGAATGGCAGGAGGCAACAAATAAACGCTTCGGTAAGAAATATCCCAAAATGGTTCTAATGGCCTTTATGAACAAAATTCATTCCGCAACCAAAGAAGAAAAGGTATTACTTTTTAATAACTCGCTTGCACAACTAAATAAATCTAAGTTGGATAAGAAGCTTAACAACATGTTGAAAATTCAACTAGTTACTTCTTTTAGCACTAGAAAAATAGATAAATTCATTAAAGATAAGCTTTTAAAAATTATCGATGAGATTGATTTAAAAGATAAAACTTTGAATTATTGGAGCATTGATTCAGTTAATCAATTTAAACTGAATACCTATATTGAATCAAAAGACAACGAAAAAATCGTAAAGATGATAAACGAGATTAGTCAGAGTAAAAGTTCTCAGATGAACAGATATTACGGCTCTCGCAATAGTAATAAATTTTCCAAACTGACGTGGCCTGTCAATAGCCTACCTGGTGTCAATTATTCTTTAATGCAATTATTCGGAAAATATAATTCAAAAAAACTTGATATTGAAAACTTCAAACCATTTGCAAAAAAGATAAAACATCCATCTTTAAGATTTATCGCCATGGCACATTGCCAATACGAAGAAGATGAATTGAAAAAAGAAGCTAATTCTTTACTAGAGAGTAAAGACAATGAAGATGTTGTTTTAGGGTTGTCTTGGATTAAATACATTGATCCCGATTCTAAAATTATTATTCCGACACTAAATAAAATAAGGTATCTTCCTATGAAGCTATCTAAACGAAAAGCAATAGATAGTTATCTTCTTGGTGAATCCATGGATTTCCTTGATGATAAAAAAGTTAAGGAAATGGCAAAATCAGTTGCTATTCGGTTCTTAAGATATCAATTGAATAACCAAGAAAGAAAAAACTTAGTCTTCTATTTTGAATCCTTAGGCATGTCAAAAGAGGTAGAAAGATTAGATAAAAAAATCACACAGTCAAATAGTCGAATATCGAATAGAAATACATCAACAAGAATTAACTACAACGATATTAAAAATCTTAAAAAAATATATTCGGCAGGTAAAAAAGATCAAGCGATTAAAATTGCCGCAAGACTTTTTAGAATGCAAAGTGTTTCTTTAGCTAATTTTAATTCAATCAAAAGCAGCTATTACAATAGTAATGATAATGGATTAAGTCGCTGGATCAAGGATAAGCAGGTGGGTAGTCTGATTATGAAAGCCTTACAACCAAAGGCTAATAATAAAAGTCGAATTGTTATGATGACTCTTGCTTTCGCAGAAGAGGAGTTTGGTAAAACTGAAAAAGCGAAATTAATTTTTAGCAATTTAATAAAGAAGAACCCAAAAGATTTTGCCGCATTAATAAGTCTATCTGTTTTAGAATCTTCAGAAAAGCCAGAAGCACTGGCTAAAATCTTGGATAATATGAATGTAAATTTGCTGACAAATGCGGTTGGCTATTATATGAATTACCTGAATTTAAATAAAAATGGTTTTGAAAAAACTTATAAGCAAATTGATCTACTAGTAAGCTCATTAATAAACGATGATAAATTAAAATTATCAAATATTCGAAATCAACTACAAGGTTTATTCTATATGTTAGAAAATACCTATGTACAAAATGGATCGAGTTTACCACCTCTATTTAATAAATTGGATATTAAAAAGTTTATAAAAAATAAAAACTGGGATGAAGATGAATTAAAAAAAATTGTAGATTATAGAGCTAAAGTGTTTCAAAATATTTGTCGTTTATCATTTAAATCAAAAGAAACAGCGGCTACTTCATTCCCGAAATTGGCAAAATATTACATGGTCAATGAAATTAAACTTGATCCTCTATTTAGTGCTGCCAAGGATATTGCAAAACTTAAAAGCCAAAATCAGCAACCGTATTATGGCTCACATTCTTATAGTCATGGCAGTAATAATAAACCCATGCGAAAATTTACTACTGAGGGGTTCCTCTTTTATTATGCTTATACTAATGGTAAGAAGGAAGAATTAGATGCACTAATTAAGTCTCTTGATAAACCTGATTTTAAAGATGATCTTCAGAATTTAAAAAATATTCAAACTATTTATAATCTGCCAGCAGATGATTTTATTAATGCTTTAAAGAAAGCAAAATATGAAGTTAACAGCAATTATAATGCTAATGATAATATAAAATATTCAATCGCACTTTGGGCTGTAAAGGATCGAAATTTAAAAGTTGATCTATATCCAGTAATAATTAGTAAAATAAATTCACACATTAAAGATGAAAATCAGCAGGAACAACAACTCGTTACATCATTTCAAAATTTTCTAAATATTGTTGGTGACACGAAGACAACAATGAAATTACTTAGCGATCTTTATAAGAGTTATACAAAAGATTTAAAAGAAGATTTTAAAACAGACCCTAATGATTGGAATGATCCTGCAAATAGACGAATTAATCAATTAAGTCAATCATTGCCTAATTTATGCAAAACACCTGAAAGTCTTTTTGCTGTCTATAAAACCATTGAAAAGATGCCTATATTAAAAAACAATCTTGGGTATGGAGCGAGTGGATTCACAAATTATAACACTCTTAAAATCATGCGATTGAAAGATTTCGCAAACACAGCATTTTTAAAAGATATTGAATCCTTTAAACCTTATGCCTTTATCAGTAATCAGAATAATTACGGTAGGCGTATGGCTATAAACAAAAAGAAAAAAACTGATAAGGATAAAAAAATAAAGATATTCAAAGAAAACAAAACAATCTTAGGCACTTTGTTAAATTCCTACAATACAAAAGAATTGAAAAAAGAAGTCATTAAAGTATATGGAGAAAAGAAAGATAGAACCTTTGGTGAAAATATTGTATTTCTGAAATTCAAAAATAAAAAGGGGGATTTGATTAAATATCTTGACAGTAAGTTAGAAGAGATAAAGAAGAAAGATGCTGAGTGGCTGCATAGGTTTACTATTTTTATAAGTGAATTAAAACTTGACTCAGATAGTAATGCTGATGACTCACCATTTTTTGCTTTCATACAAAAGAAATCGAGTGTTAATATTGATGAGGAAGTGAAAAATTTTCTTGCACCCAAACAAATTAATAGTTCCTGGACATTTAAATCAGCAGGAATTAAGATCGTGGATAAATGTCTAAGAGTTGGAAAAGTAGAAGAGGCACTAAAAATTGCTAGAAGAGTAGATAAAGTCGTCAAAAGGGAAGATCGAACAAATTATCGCTTTAAAAGCCCTTTTCTTGAAGATTATAATTTTCAACTTCATAAACAACAAATAGATAGTCGAGTCCAATTTGCGATAAAACTTTTTGAACTATCATCTTCTATAAATGATATTAGTAAATTTACCACTCAATTTGAAAACATATCTTCTAAGTTCGCTACAATTGAAAATAAGTTGGCAAATGATAAGAAAAAGCAAAAAGTATTTGATAACTATATCAACAATTTGGTTTTGCCAGCGTCAAAAGCACAAGCAGATAAGTTTTATATTTCATTTTTTATTACTCACACAGGTTTTTTTAAAAAATTAAAATCGAATAAATCGCTTCCGTTATTAAAGGAGTGGATTAATAAACAAAATAATAAAAATGTATTTTTAAAAGAATTAGAACTATGTTTTAATCTTTATAATTCACCAAATAATAAAAAAGAACAAAATAAGAAAGATTTGATTAATTTTTATTTAGTACAATTAAAAAGTGAATCAATAAAACCTAATTTTGCTGTTAAGTTATGTATGGTTTTAATGACGGAAAATCGTTTGAAAGGAAAAGACGAACAAGTAATCAAATCATTACTCGCATCCTTTACCAAAAACTGGAAAAAACTTAAAGAGTATAATGAGAAACCATTTGTAGCATTAATTAATTTTTGGAATTCAGAAATTTCAGATCCTGAAGTAAAAGAAAACTGGAAACAGATATTTGCTCATTTACAAAAAACAGTTTTTAGAGAGCCAGGTAATCCAAACCCTTCAAGTAACAGACATTCGTGGTATAACAACCGTAAAAATCATTATTCGCTACCTGTAAAATCAAAATGGAAAATGATAAAATTGTGCCAGAGTCATTGTGATAAAGATATGTTGAAAAGCCTTATAAACAGTTCTAGGTTTAGCATATTTAAAAGTGGGAAAATGCTACCGTTTTTAGCCAAACTTAATTTTAATGAAATGTTTTCTGATGCCTTTAATAAACATTGGAATGATTTAGAAGTTTCCCCAGAAGGGTTTAAAAAAGTAACCATAACACCAGAAACTAGAATTAAGGTAAACCTGATAGTTGATAAATTAAGTGACCCTGAGATTAAATTTTTTGCAAGAACATTTATGAGTAAATTTGAAGGTCCAAAGGATGATGCGGCCGTCAAAAGTTTGCGCAAGAAAATTCTTGTTGATATTGAATCAATTAAATTTTCAAATGAAGCAATTAAAAATAAAGTTCTTCTTTTACTAGTCTCGCCAACTTTACTGAAGCACCCAAAGTTTAAAAATGATTACAACAAAATTAGAGAAACAATTTCATTAAAAGATTTACTTAAAAAAGATAGAGGATTAACTTCGCCAATGGCGCAATTTTATCTTGATCAACATGTTTTAAAGTTAAAAGATGGTGATATGGGTGGGTTTGATAAATCCTTGAATGAACTTTTTAAGAAGGCCAGTTTTTCTAAAAGAAATAAAGGAAAGTTAACGTATTTTTTATTTAGTAAAGGTGCTCAATTAAATAAAGAATTCGTTTCCAAATCAAGTGTCTATTATGAAAGTCTAAATAAGAAACTCGCTGATATTGGTCATGCTGACGACAGAGAAAAACCTGCCTTTCGCTTAACTTTAATTGCTGCAACATTAGCAAAAAAATTAGACGAAGTTGCAGAATTCAAAGACAAATATACCAAAATTCATATCAAGCATTGGAAGAAATCAATCACACCTACAGTTCTTTTTGAAAATATTAAGTCAATAATGGACATATCTTCCCAAGAAAGTAAAGAGAAGCTGAAAGAAGCTTACAAGGAAATGTTGTCCTCTCGGGTCATTTTTATATACTTAAAACCTGAGCCAAAAAAGGATGTGTTATTAAAATCTATTGGAGAAGTATATTCCGAAGATGACGTCAAAGAGATTAAGAATCTTTTAGATATAATAAATTAAAAATGGAGTCAATATGATGGAAAAGAATCAGTTTTTAATTCAATTTGTTAAAAAAATTCAGTCGAGGAGCAATCTTGGTCTTCTTCTATCTTCATTAATAAAAATGTCATTGATAGGGAGCTTTCTAGCCATATTGGTCTCATTGACATTTCTTTTTCAAGGTTTCCATGTTCCGCTGATTTATCCTATAGTAATCATTGGATTTTCTATATTAACGGCAATTGCCTATTCCATCTATAAAAAGTTATCCTTAATTGACGCCGCTAAAAATGGAGATCAATATTTTAAGTTGAAGGATGGTTTAGTGAGTGCCTTTACTTTTATGAAAGAAGGGAAAAGCAAAGGAGTCTTTGATTTGCAAAGTGATGATGCCTATCATCAAATTACTACTGTTAATCCTACTTCCTATCCTCTTCGTATTTCTTCAAAATTATTGGCATTAGCAGTATTGTTATTATTAACAACGGGAGCATTACTTCAGATCGATGATTCCCCTCGAGTTAAAAAAGATCGAGCAGTTGCTATTGAGACAAATAAAAAATCTATAGAAATCAAAGAAGAACTTGAGAAAAAAATTGAAGACCTAATGAAAGATCTTGATGATGAAGAAAAAGAAAAGGTCAGAAAAAGCAAATTATTTGAAATGGTAAAAAAATTAGAGGCTGAAAAATCTCCGGAAAAACTGGCCTTGAAAATTGCGAAACTAGAAAAAAAATTAAAAGATTTGATGAAGAAGAACAACACCAAGTCTGAAGAGAAACTGTTATCAAAATTAGCTAAAGAATTAAAAGATAAAAAGAAACTTGAAAAAATGGGTAAAGCCTTGAGTAAAAAGGAATATAAAAATGCTCAAAAGGAAATGGATAAATTAAAATTAGATAAATTAAAGAATGCAAAAAATACAAAGAATAAAAAAGAGATGAAGAAGCAAATGGAGAAGCGTTGGAAAGATAAATTAGATTCCTGGAAAAAACTCAGTAAAGCTATGAAAAAAAGTTTGAAAGCTTCTTCTTCAAAAAATAAATCTTCTCTTAGTAAAGAGTTTGATAAATTTGCACAATCTACTGATAAACTCGCTAAGGAAATAGATAAGCTTGAGGAGATTGATCCAAAAGATCTTGAGGAAATTGAAAAACAAATGCAAGAATGTAAGGCATGTAAAAATCAAGGGAATAAAGACCTCGATAAAATCAGTAAATCCTTAAAAGGATTAAGTAAGAAGAAAAGCTTTTACAAAAAAATGAGCAAACTTCAAAAAAGTATGCAACAATGTCAGTCTTATGCCATGGGTATGCAAAGAGTCTTATCACCAGGCGGGAAAAAGGCGGGTGCAGGTGCTGATGCACCTAATAGAAAAATGCAGAATCTGCATGAAAACAATGATCAATATACCAAGTTAAAAGGTACCAAAGGAAATGGGAAATCTTTTATAAAAGTAGAAGAAGCCTCATCAGGCACAGGTATATCAAGCACTTCAGGAGTTAAGCAATCAGTCAAAGCGAAAAAGCAGATTGAAGCATTCATTCAGCGAGAAGAAGTGCCATCACATTTAAAAGATGGTGTTAAAAAATATTTTATCGATGTTCATGGCACTTTAGAAGAATAGGCTAAGTTTATAAATTAGAATTTTATTACAAAATAGGCGGAAATATGAGTGAAACGGTTTTAGAAAATAAGGAGTTCGCTGAAGAAAAGTTCAACGAATTTCGTGAAAAATTTAATAAGATACAAAGTGAAATTGCAAGATTTATAGTTGGTCAGGAAGATGTTGTAAATAAAGTGCTAATTGCTGTAATTTGTGGTGGTCATGCTCTTATCGAAGGTGTTCCTGGTTTAGGTAAAACAGCTCTTGTAAATACATTATCAAAAGCCATTGATGTTAATTTCAATCGTATTCAATTCACACCCGATTTATTGCCTGCAGATTTAATTGGGACAAATATTTTACTAGAAAAAAATGGTCAGAAGGTTTTAGAATTTCAAAAAGGACCTGTTTTTACAAATATTTTACTCGCTGATGAAATTAATCGAGCCACACCTAAAACTCAATCGGCTCTTTTGCAGGTTATGCAGGAAAAGATTGTTACCGTTGGAGGCAAAACGTATCAGCTAGATATGCCATTCTTTGTTCTTGCTACACAAAACCCAATTGAAATGGATGGTACTTATGCTCTTCCTGAAGCACAGCTTGACCGATTCTTTTTTAAATTAAATGTTGGTTTACCAAACATGAAAGAATTTTCTGCTATATTGGATAGAACAACAGGTGTCAGTGAGCCGGAAATTAACAGTGTTGTCCATGGTGCAGATATTATAGAAATGGGAAACATTGCAAAACATATACCTATTGAAGAATCTGTTAGAGATTATCTTGTTAAAATTGTAAGGGCGACTCACCCTGATGTTGAAAATTCTCCAGAAACTGTAAAGAAATATATCCGTTATGGTGCATCTCCTCGAGCTGCTCAAGCTATTCTTGCAGGTGCAAGAGTTAATGCCATCTTAAATGGTCGATACCATGTTTCTAGTGAAGATGTGGATGAAATTGCTGTTCCTGCTTTACGTCACAGAATTCTTTTAAGCTTTGAAGGTGAGGCAGAAAAAATTATGCCCGACGAAATAACTCAATCTATTTTAGAATCGGTTAACTAAATATGGGCTATTTAACACAGCCCGAATTTTTAGCTCAACTAGACTCTCTCTCTATTTTAGCAAAAAGAGTATTAGGTGGTACGTTAAGAGCCGATCGGAAAAGTGATAAAAAAGGAACAGGAATTAATTTTGCTGATTATGCCGAGTATAATCCTGGGGATGATTTTAGAGCAATCGACTGGAATCTATATGGCAAGCTAGAAATATTATTTGTTAAACTTTTTGAATTAGAAGAAGATACCTCCATATCCCTTTTCATAGATTTAAGCACTTCCATGGGAACTAAAGAATTGTATGCAAAAAAGCTAGCGGCCTCATTAGCTTATATTGCTTTGCAAAATATGGATAGACTGTCTATATATGGTATTGCTGATAAATTAGAGGTTATACAGCGTCCTAGCCATGGTAAAGGTAAAGTGTTCACCATGTTAAAACAGCTCGAAGAAGCGAACCTATATGGCAAAGATACCGACATTGCAAGTTGCGTTAAAGAGTTTCAAATGCACAATCCCAAAAAGGGTGTTTGTGTATTTATTTCAGATTTCTTTTCTCCTTCTGGAATAGAAAAAGGAATGGACTTATTGAAATTTTACAAACATGATTTGTTTTGCATTCATTTAGTTGATCCAGAAGAAACAAAATGTGACTGGAAAGGTGATATTCGACTTGAGTGCATTGAAACAAAGAAAATAAACACTGTCACCATTGGCCCTAAAGAAGCTAAGCAGTATGAGAATGCTGTTCAAGATTGGTTTGACAACCTTAAAAGAAATTGTCAAAAAAAAGAAATTGGGTACTTAAGAACCTCTATTGAGATTCCCTTTGAAGAAGTCATACAAAAAATCCTCCGTTCTGGAGGTTTAGTAGCTTGAATTTTACCTTGCCAGGGATGTTCTGGTCTTTTGCTTTAGTGCTGCCATTAATGGCCGTTTATTTTTTAAAAGTGAGACCTTTTAAAAAAGTAACGACGACATTTTTTCTATGGGAAAAAGTATTTACTGAAAAAAAATCAACCGCCTTATTTAATCGCTTCAGGGATTTATTTAGTCTTTTGTTGATGATATTAGTCTTTTTTCTTTTGAGTTCAGCTCTAAGTAAACCAACGCTTACGGATAATACGAATAATAAAAAAATTATCATCCTACTCGATAATAGTGCCAGTATGAGTGCTCTAGAAGACAAAGGTATACGTCTTGATCTTGCAAAAGAAAAAGCAAAAAATTTAATTAAAGGTTTTGGTTATGAACAAGAAGCCGTTATCGCATCTATTTCAGATTCAATCATCTACCATCAGAATTTGAGTAATCATCCAAAATCATTGATGGAAGGCGTTGATAAAATTAAATTTCAACCAATTCCTGTAAATACTAAAAGATTAGAAGCCTTTGTCAAAATGGTTAGACTACAAAATGAGTATAGAATTTTATTTATATCGGACGGAAGTTTTAAGCAAGGCAAATGGTTAGATAGTGTTGAGAAAATAGTTGTGGGTACCAAAAAATCAAACTATGGAATTATAGGATTTGATATTCAGCAAATGATTAATTCAAAAGATACGGCATTATATTTTCAACTAATATCAAATGATTTAAAAGTTAAATCTGTAGTGTTGAAATTGACCAATACGCTTATTGATAAAACGGTAAAGATATTTGAAGTTGATTGTGAACCTGGAATTAATAATCCAATAATCTATAGAATAGATACATTACCACCAAGTAAATATGAGCTTTCGCTAGAAGTTAAAGATGCACTAGAAATAGATAATATAGCATTTGGCTACTTGARAAAAGCACTTAATATAAAAATGAGTATACAAAGTTCTTCTCCATGGTTTCTAGAAAAAGCTGTTAATGCTTTTAGAAAATCAATGCAGCGATTACAACTTGTAGATAAAAATCAGGAAATCACGCTAATCCATAATAGTAATTCTGAATTACCAGATAATGCCATTATTTTTTTGCAACCAACTACAAGTAATAAATTTTTTAAGATCATGGATGGAAAWCCATTTGAARCTATCGCAAAGGTAAAGCTYGAAAAACATCCTGTTTTGAAATTCGCTTCTATAGAAGGTTCTCGCTTTTCAGGTGTTCAAAATATAGAATTGATTGAAGGTAGCATCGTACTTGTAGAAGATTTAAATGGAGTACCTTTAATATGGAAGTGTAATGTAGGAGACCAGAAAGCTTATGTGATGAATTTTGATTTCGATAGCTCTGTTTTCTTTTTAAATGTAAATTTTCCTATTTTACTATATTCTATGTCAGTAGATTTATCCGATATAAATGAATGGACATTACCCTATTGGAAAACGGGTGATTCAATTCCAATTTTAAAAAAAACAGAAGTAAAGCTCCCAAATCAGAAATTAAAGATGGTTAGTGAAAAGATACATCCATTGGATCAAATTGGTTTTTATGAGTTAACTAATGAAAAGCAGGTACTACCAGTAAATCTTTTCTCATCATTTGATAGTCAATTAGATCCGAAAAATTTTAAAGATAGCCTTCAAGGAATCTCTATCGGATACCCCATTAGTTATTACCTAATCATAATAACATTGATCATTATAATTCTTGAAATGATTGCATATCACAAAAGGTGGGTTGGTTAATTGGAATTAATGTATTTTCAACCATTATGGTGGGGCCTGCTGCTTGTTCCATTAATCTGGGTATTGACCAGAAGCTTAGTACAGCAGTCTAGAAAATTATTTTTTGTTTCCTTTTTGACTACGATAGCGGGATTTATATTAATTTGTCTTGGATTATGCAGACCATTTTGGTTATCAGAAATTAAAGACATACATGTAGTATTTTTAATTGATGTATCTGCTTCCGTTGAAATTAATAGTATTAAAACTTCTGTAGAAAAAACCGAGTCATTAATCAAGAATCTTCGGCAAGAGGATAGCTGGACATTGCTGACAATTGGAAATGGTATCAGGAAATACACGTTACCGAAATTGAAGCAATTAATAAAAAATTTAGACTCAGGTATTAGTGATGATACTTATAGATCAGAATCTTATTTAGGTGAATCTATATTGCAAAGTCGTTTGTCATTTCCTGCTGGTAAAGGTAAAAAAATCATTTTATTTTCTGATGGAAATGAAACCAGCACTTCACTGAAAGAGGCGTTGAAAACATTGAAGGAAGATAACATAGTTGTTGAAAAAATTATAATGAATACCGTTGTTAAAGCCGAGGCCTTTGTTGCTCACCTTAAAAGCAATACACAAGTTGCATTTAATGGAGAAAAGATCCGATTGACAGCAAAAATCTACAGCAATGTTGACCAGAAAGTAACGGTCAAGTTTAATCATAGAGGAATTGTTGAAGGAAAAATGCAGACAGATCTGAAAGCGGGAAAGCCACAGGAGTTAGTCACAGAAATTACCTTAGAACAAAGCGGTAAAAACATTTGGAGTGTGGAGATAGAAGCTAAACAGGATAATTTCATTGTAAACAATAAAGCTTCCGTTTCTATTGAAGTAAAAGGTAAACCTCGTATTTTACTATTACATCAAAAACCATCTGATGTACGTTTTTTTGTAAAAGCGTTACGAAAACAAGAAATGGATGTTGAAACAAGAGGCAAAAAAGGTTTGCCATCTACACTCATCCGTATGTTAACATATGATGCGATTATACTTGGTGATTATCCTGCAACCCAAATGAGTGCTCGGCAAATGATTGATTTAAATAAATATGTTACTGAATATGGTGGTGGCTTAATAATGCTTGGATCTGAAAATAGTTTTGGTTTAGGTGGTTATTATAAAACCCCTGTCGAAGATGTATTGCCGTTAGTAAGTCGTTACGAAAAAGAGAAAGAAAAACCTTCATTAGCAATGGCATTAGTGATTGATAAATCAGGTAGTATGTCCGGCTTGCCAATACAATTAGCGCGACAAGCTGCAAAGTCAGCTTCAGAACTATTAAGTGCACGTGATTTCATTGCGGTTATTGCCTTTGATAGTAACTATTATGAGGCATTACCTTTAACCTCCGCAGCTGATACGCAATCAATTCATAATGCCATTGATACAATACAAGCAAGTGGTGGTACAAATATGGGTCCAGGAATGCGAAGGGCAAAAGAAATCTTAGAGGCTAGCACTGCTAAGATTAAACATGTGATAATATTAGGCGATGGTCAAAGTCAAGCTGATGCCTTTGAAGATATAACCGATGGCATGGTATCTTCCAACATTACTGTTTCAACAGTAGCACTTGGATCAGGTGCTGATCAAACTTTGTTAAGTCGAATTGCCGAAATTGGAAAAGGTCGATTTTATGCTACTAATGATCCCTCGACTGTTCCTCAAATATTTACTAAAGAAACTATGGAAGCCAGTCGTTCTGCTATTAAAGAAGAACCCTTTATCGCCCAGAAAATCAAAGATGAAAACTTTTTATCTGACATATCCTTTGAAGACGCTCCTTTTTTAATGGGTTATGTCATGACTAAAGCAAAACCGACAGCCCAAACATTGTTGTTAACTGAACAGGGTGATCCTTTACTAAGTTTTGGTCAATTTGGTTTGGGTAAAGGTTTGGCCTTTACGTCAAGTGTTGATGATAACTGGGCAAGTGAGTGGCATGAGTGGGGAGGTTTCGGTAAATTTTGGGGTCAAATATTAAGAGCTGTCGTTAGAAGGAACGACAATGATGGCGTTTCAATTCAGAAAATTCATCAAAATAAATTTTTACAATTAGTTTTAAAATCTAAAGATGAACACGGAGAATATGAAACTGGAGAAATATGGGAAGGTGAGTCAAATGGGGAAAATGGATTCTCAGAATCAGTTAAAATTAATCCATATGGCGTTGGTGTGTACGTGGGCAAAGGAACTGTAAAGCAACAGGGTAGCTATAGCATGATGTTTAAAGAAAAAGATAAAGGCAAACTGTCTATTGCTCACTATTACCAGTCATATCCGTTAGAGTATCGGCTTGAAAGAGATGTAAACAAGTCATTTGATTCTATACCAACTCTTTCAAAAAATAACCTTTATGAAGGTATGCTATCTACACCATACCGCAAACCCATTAAATCTATTTTTATCATCATGGGCATGATTTTATTAATCATAGGAATTTTACTAAGAAGATTATGAATAGGTTTTCTACAATGAATCGTTAGTGGCTCTGTTAAATATTAAAGATAAAGTGGCCATCGAAGAGTTTAAAGGTATTTTAAAAAAAGGAGACAACCAAAAGGCACTTCCATTAGCGATTAGTTTTGCATATAAACTCAAATTGGTTGAATTTAAACCGCATCTAAAAAATTTTATGACTAGGAATACAAAAACAATTAAAATCAGATGATATTCAAATAAAACAAGCCACTGAAGTGTCACTGAAGCTAATAAATAAAAAGTAAATATAAAAAAATTAAATGCTAAGAATGAATTATTAAAAGCTTATCCCTTTGCCTTTTTATCTATTTATTTTAAAATTCTTAAATTTTATTTTTAATAATTTAGCGAAATATAGGAAGTGTATGTTGAAAAATATTCTCTTATTAGTTATTTGTTCGTTGGCATTTGTTAGTTGTTCAAAAATTTATCAAGGTAGAAGTTTTGTAAAAAAAATTGGCTATACGGATAAAAAATTAGACAATAGTAAGTTTGAAGTATGCTATTCAGATCGTATTAGTTTTCATGTTGCATTTCATAAAGCATTATTAAGATCGGCTGAAATAACGATAGTTAATGATAAAAAATATTTTTCTATTGATAAAATATCTTCCTATATCGATTTGACTATTGGGCCAGTGGGGTATATCCGTAGTGAAAATGACTCTCTACCGATAACAAAATCAAATTCACTTTTAAAAAATAAAGATGTGATATCAGAGAAATTCGATAAGAACTTTTCTGTTGATCAATGGAATTCGCTAACTTTGAAAAAAAGGGTCTTTAGTGGTATGCCTTATATTGCTGAGCTTCATATTACAACTTATAAATCTGATCCAGGCTATTTTGTTTTTGATGCTGAAAAGGTATATAGCAAGGTTCTTTCATATTATGATACAGCAATTCAAAATAAGCTTAGTGCTGCTGCTAAAAAAAGAGGGACGCGTGAAAATTATTCAGTTTTGACACTTGCTGATAATGTGGTGCTGATAATGTGCGCGGGTAAATACTTTAAGAATATAAAAAATTCTGCTGAGTTATCCTTATTAGTTGCATCTGAATATGCATTAATTAAGAAGGCCCCATTTTTCTCTATGCTTGATACTAATATGGATAAAAAAAATGTAAGAAAAGTTTTGATGGACCCGCAATTAGTGAAAAAAGGAATTAATTATAATATTAATAATTGTTTTGCTGCCTATTTAGTAATTAAGCTTCATCAGTCAAAAGATAATAACTCAAAAAGATATAATGCTAAAAATTTTAGAAAACCAATTATTGAGAAGTACCAAAAAATTGCTGCTCGTGACAAAGCTTTCGAGGATGCTAAAAAGAAAGAAGGTCGAAGATGATAAATATTCAGAGCTTAAAGATGAAGTGTTTAAAGAATAAATTATTTTTTACTCTAATAGTAATTTATTGCTTAACAGGTTGCATTTCAAGTAAAAAGAAAGATCCATATTATGCAAAGGGTGTGGAATATTATGCTAAAAAAGACAAGAAGAAAGTAGTCTATTATCATTATTCAGATAGTTTGAGTGGGTTTGATAAGGCTTTGTTGATGAGTGCGAAAATATCAGTTGAGGGGAGTAATAAATATTTCAGAATAGAGAATGTTCGAAAATCTGGTTATTATTCACGTTTGGTATATGTTACTAGCACAAGTAGCGATCCTATGGCAAGTGGTATGAAATCGCATAGTTTTCCTGCTTATGTATCGATTACTTTTTCATCTAGTAATGAAGAGCCAATAGAACCCTTTTATTACCCACAATCAATTATTGATGCTTTAGAAAAAAAGTATACATTTGAATCTAAGAAAATTGCAAAAAAGTTTTTTAAAGAAAGGGAAAAAAGAATTGAGAAAGAGGATATATATCTTAATGATTTGATTTCTAAAGATGTCTTTTTAGCTCGGTTTTCTATAGTTAAAGAAGAGACTCGGAATTCAGGAATAAAAGAGTTCTTGATTAAGTGTGCCAATATTGAAAAGGGTCAATCGAAAAAATATTTGAAAATGCTTGATTCTAATTTTGATATGGAGCGTGTTGCTATTTCATTTCAATCAGGTAAAACAACTGATTTTGCAAAATTAGATTTTAAGATTAATCAGAAAGGCAATCCTATCTTTTTATATTTAACATATAAATTTGTCGATAAAACTGATAGTGGTGCAGACTTTATTGAGGTCTCAAAGATACGTGATGGTGTTCAGGTGCTTGATTCGCAAAAATAAGAGACGAATTCTTTTTTGTATGGCCAGTAGTGGATCTTTGTTCAGTCGAAAAGCTTAAATATATCAACGGACATATATAGGACAATATTTTATACAAACATTCCTATGTTTGCTTCTAAAGGCTATAACAACGGCCTATAGGAATATCGGTATAACATAAGATTATACCGATATTTGATCAAATGCAGGCTAAATGTAGTATAGAGGCATTATAGCGATTATTAGGTATTCTATTTGGCACATGTTTGGCAGTTTATATCTCTAAAGACTCTCATTGAACATTGATCCGCTACTGATTACAGAAGCCAATGTGTCTTCAGTTTTAACGTTAATGTAGAACTTTTCAGTGACTGTGATTGAGCTGTGCCCAGCATATTTAGTTAAATGATATATAGGGACCCCAGACATTGCCATTTTAGTTAAGCAAGTCTTTCTGAATGAATGAAATACCTTATCTTTAGATATTTCTGACTGTGATCTTATTCGTCTAAATAAAACTCCGTGATCCTTATCCATATATCTAAATGGTAAATCATCATCATCAAATTTCTTTAGATAGGATTTGACCAATATTGTTGTGTCTGGACTTAGCACCACAGTTCTCATTTTTTTAGATTTAGTTGTCGTTATCTCATTTGAAACTATAGTAACTTCATAAACGTTATTCCTGAGCTTAAAATGCTTTTTCTTGATCAAACATAGAAGTTCATTTTTTCTAGCTCCTGTATCTAAAGCTACTCTTAAAAATAAATAAAAGGGATCATTCAATTCTTTTGCTATCAGGAACATTCTTTTCAATTCCTCATCAGTAAAAACTTGAGGTTCCTTTTCAGGGATTTTAATCTTAGGGATTTTTGATACTGGATTAAGATCAATATAACTAAGATAAACAGCTCTTGAAAATAATGCTTTGAGTGCATTGATTCTATTATCAATTGTTGCCAAGCTAAATTTACGTTCGACTAAATTATTTTTAAACTTATCAATATCGGTATAACTTATATTTTTCAATAATTTGTTTTCATTGTTGATGTGATCGTTAAAAAGATTTACGACTCTAGAATAGTTTTTAAAAGTATTGATCCTATTTTCATTTTTGATTTTAGTTAATTCTTGGGATAAAAATTTCCTCAATGTGATGCTTTTCGTAATCACTTCTTCTAAATGACTTTCAGAATAGTTTTTGTAGCTGATACCATCTAACCGTGCTTGAATAGCCTCTTTTGAATTTATATTCTTATCAAATTCATTTTGAAACTTTTTTGCATGTTTTAATGTCTTGCCAGCAGGAATAGCCTCCCTTTTCCCATCTATATCAACCCACCTAACATAATAGCCTATACCTGATTTTAATTTTCTTGTTTCAATAGTTGTTGAAATATAATATTTAGATTTCATTCTTTACACTCCTTTATAAAGTCAATTAGATCATCCGGATCATACCTGAATTCTTTTCCAATCTTAACTGCCTTTAATCCCTCATACCTTTTACGTTGCAGGAAGTTTTTTAATTTATCTTTATTTGAAGGTCTCCTCCCTTCTAAGACTAAATATGCCTCATCTGATGATATCAGAGGTCGCTCCAATAAAGAATTGATTTCACTTGTAATACTTTTAGTAGTCCTCCATTGTTCTTGATCTTTTACAGCCAAACTATCAATGTCTTCTTCATTCATAATAAGTCCTTTCTAAGCACCTTCTACAGTTTTTACATAGAATTATACTTAGAAATCAAGCGATAAATTTTGGGGTTTCCTAGATCTAGGAACATCACAAAATCATATCAATATTTTTATTTACTATTAATAAATATATACAGATTAGTAATTCCTCCTAACTGTAATCCCTGCTTTCTCAAGAGCTATTGGTAGTCCTGTGTCGTAGTATCTGAGTAATGTCACCTCATCGATATTCTTTAAGGCAGAAATATCATCGCTAAAAAGTGTGATGGCATTAGGTACTCCGCTAGCCAGTAGATCAAGCGTGTCTAAGAAACTACTGATGATAACTTTGGAATAAACATTTAGAGCTAGACGATTGAATATACCTGTTGATAGGTCGCCATGGATAATAGTTTTTAGGTTTTCTGTGAGACCTACAACACCGATGATCTCGTTTGCTTCGTTTTCTATGGGGAATGTTAGGCAATTAATAAGCTCTGGCATCTTATCGATTGAGCCATCGTGATAGCCGACAGTGAGCATAATTATCTGCTGACCGCTTAAACCTAGAGACAGCAATCTCTTGGGTGCTTGGTCTTTTTTAGTTTGGAAGTATTTGACAGTGTTTAGCATTTGCGACTCCTTGAGAATGACACCGAGAAAAGATGCCTAGACAGAGGCGCCGTCAAGAGCCCACATATAAACAAACATTCCTCGATGCCAAAGTTAGACCACTATAGATTAGTGGCTCTGACTCAAGGAAGTTGCGTATATGTTAGAAAAGTTTGACGGCTTTCTGTCTACACAACTTCGCGTGATGCAAAGTTAATTAAATTTTATTTAGCTTATAAAGCTAGTACTCTTATTTCCTTAAAATTTGGTTCTTTGGTATTCTATAGGAAATGTTTTTGGATTAACAGTCTTATTTTGGGAATAATTAGATATTGTTTAGAAATTGTTTGGAGGTTCTTTAACATTAATACATGAAGGGTTGTTTGCTGGGTGTGGATATTTTGTGTGTGGTTATAAAATTGGCAAAAAGATGTAAAAGAATACTCTCGGAAGATATGGCATAATATATATTAAAATATTAATTATTGTTTGAGTAATCCAAAATGAAAAAAGTATTCATACCTATTATGATAATCTTCTTACTTGAAGGGGTAATAACTTATATATATTTATCAAATAAAAGTTCTACTCTGCCGACTACGATTGTTCATAGTGATGAAGAATACAAGATTAAAACAGAGGCTTTAAAGCAATATGACAGCGCTAAACAGTTTTATGAATTACTACCTGATTCAACCTTCACTAAGGATTCTAATGGTGACTACGAATTTAACGCGTTATTTAAAAACAGTATAATATATACCTACCATCTTCCAAAGGTTGTGTTTGAAAAACAAGGAGTAAAGTTTATTGGAAAACCAGAAATAGAAAAACATATTCTATTTACTTCTGGGCATACTGTAGATGTTAAGAAAGCAGGATATGTTGATATTGAATTAATTAAAATTGATTTAGGAGTTGATAAAAATAAAATTAATTAAGCTTGTCAACTAAATGTGCTTTACACCATTACGATTGTTTTAAATTACAAGAGGTTACTTACAATGCATTTATATTTTAAACACAATCAAGTTCCAGAATGGCAATACTTATCAGATTCAACCTTGAAACGGCTGTCAAAGGATATTGGTTTAAAAGTTTTACTTGAGAAGAAAACGATTTTAGGAGTTTTTCTCCTGATTTTATTTCTTTCCCCGCTACTTTATTGGTCCATAGTAATTGTAAAAGTTAAAACTATTGGTCTCTTATTAACAATTATATTTAGCGGTCTATTAGGATTCCTTATAAGTCAATGGCATATATCACGAATGCGTGCTTATCTAAATCATAATCCCGAAGAAATCAAAAAGCACCTATAACGAAACACCTATTTACTAAAAGCTAGTTATCATGACACATAGACAAATAATTGAAAAGCATCTTAAAAAAACTAGAGTTTATCTATTGTTGTCCGGAATGCTTTTCATTTTAACGAGTGTTGCAAGCATAGAACTTCAAAGTAAAAACATTGCAAATTTATCCATCATGTTTTTCATTATTTATGCTGGTCTATGTCTGCATACTTTTATCAGAATAAAATGTCCTAAATGTAAAAATAGAATTTGGGTAAACAATTTGTCTGCAACAACTTTTAGTAATAAATGCAAAAACTGTAATCTAAATTTTGATGATAATATCAAGTAACAAATCATATTTGTTGCCAATATTTGCCTATCAAACCACTCTTTTGCATAGAAACCCTCATTAAGTACTTTTCACTAAATCCCCTTTTCTGGAAACTACTGCATTTCATCATCTACTAGGTTATAAATACCCATATTACTCTTCCATGATATTGCTAATTTAGTAGAATATTA
>NVWA01000074.1 GCA_002746535.1 Planctomycetota bacterium | reverse complement strand
CACTCTTATTTATGCCCTGAATTGTAGTATACAAAATGAACCAATTATTATATTTTTCCAGCATACACAAGTTATAGGCAATCTTGTGGTTTTTTTTCAAGTATACTCTAATTGCATCCTTCTGCTTCAAATAGTCTTCAGCAATTAATAAATTTGGCAGTAAAAACATTATTAAAACAATAATCTTCATCATCGTCTAATCTTTCATAAAAGTTATTTATATGATTTTATCATTACTAAACCAGATACCACTAAGACACAACTAATGGATGTAATAATTTCTTAACCAAGCCATCTCTCTAAAAGGATTAGTGAGCATTATACCAATCTTTGGTTTTGGGGTAAGGGGAAATGTTATTGGTTATTCTGTGGTTTCGGTTTTGGTTAGYTTSYYSTYTTYRAASAGCTCYSTYTTWWKGAMWTTGCCTTTRGWRTCGTAGTATTCTTTTTTGTTTAGGGTGCCGTCTTTGTTCCATTCAATGAAATGATTTTCTATATGGCTATCCGTTAATTCTGATTTTTTCTCACCACTCTCATACCATACTGAAACTTTCCCAACAATCTTTCCCATTGACCATAAACACTGATACTTTTTCACTCCATTTTCATACCACGTTTCCATCAAACCATTCGCTTGTCCATGTACAAAATAACCTACATATTTTTNATTACCACTTTGGTACCAAGATTCCCATTTTCCATTATAATCATCATACAACCTATCAAACAATTTATAAGAAGGCTTATTTTTAAAAAGCAACCAATTCGGTAATTTATCAGGCATTTTATATTCTTGAAATATATAATGCCACTTAGAGGTTTGACACGATCCATACATCAAATGTCCAAGAGGTACAAGCACCAACAAGGCTATAAAAGCACAAAAATATAATGGATTCAATAATTTCTTAACCAAGCCAAACTCTCTAAAACCAAATAAAACAATCCTACCACACCAAAGCGATTTAGCACTTGTTTTGAGATTGAAAGTAGTTTTGTTTATATGAGATTGGTTTTGTTGTTGGTTTGGGGAGTTTGGAGATTTATTCTGTGGTTTCGGTTTTGGTTAGTTTGTTGTTTTTGAAGAGCTCTCTTTTGATGAATTCACCTTTTTCATCGTAGAATTCAATTTTTTCAATAATGGTATTTTTAAAAAACTTTGTTGAATATATTTTTTGCATTGGATCATATCTCTTACTAGATAATAAAGCACCATTATTATCCCAGTAGTCACATACATATTTATTTAAATCACCATTCACAGAATGAGTCTCCATTGCTCCATTCTCAAACCAATAGACTTCATCTCCAAATAATTCACCTAGCTTATATTGTATTTCATATTCTTTTGCACCATCAGCATACCAAGACTTTTGTAGTCCATCTTCTTCCCCATGAATATAATTTTCTTCATATAACTTATCGCCATTTGGGTACCACTTAAACTGTTTGCCATGCTTAAAACCTTTTGAAAAATTACCCTCTGCCGTTAGCACTCCTTTTTTATTCCACCATTTATGCTTACCGACTTTCATTTCATTTAAATATTTTCCTTTAGATAGCATTACACCATCAACACTCCATTCAACCCAGAAGCCTGAGTGGTGTGATACATGCTCATAAGACCCAAGAGATCCTCCAAAAATTTCACGAACCATCCATTTTGGGAAATACTTGGGCATCCAATATCTTTGAATCATATAATGAGATTTGCTAGTTTGGCAATGTCCAAACATTAAATGTAAAAATGAACTTAAAACCACAATAAG
This sequence comes from Planctomycetota bacterium, assembly GCA_002746535.1. GTDB lineage: Bacteria > Planctomycetota. Next base: position 5,875 of record NVWA01000074.1, on the reverse strand, counting down.
AGTAAGAGTGCTAATAATGCCTAAAAAATGGGGGGGGAGTTTAATCAAAAAGTATCACCGAAAGAGGTTCTTAATAATATTGAATTTATCAGCATATATAATAACACACCACACCTATACAGTCTAATTTAAATATTTTATTTGCAATGTAAATCCTCAAGACATATGAGAGTCTATTGCAAAATTATTAATAAGCGTGAAACAAATAGCTACCTCTAAATAATCATAGTAATAATTTGACACGTCAGTCATTAGATAGTCACTAACCAAACAAGCTATTATTACTATGGAATCCTTAGACCAAACTGAAATTTATTTAATCTTTGAACAAGTAATAGTTGCTACACTAAAAGTCCCTCTCTTATAGTCTAGACGTCTTGGATAAACAGGCCCTTTTACACCCGCCTGCGTTATTTTATTCTTACTATCACGAGCTTCTTTAAAATTTTTATAAATGCCTTTAAATCCACTAGCACCGGGATTAAAGTTGTTCTTTTTCTTTTTTGAATCAGCGTAAAAATGAATTTTAACTTTCTTACACTTACAGTAACCTTTACACATTTTTTTACCTGCATCAATAGACTTTTGCCACGAAATTTTCAATAATTTCCTAAAACCATTTTTCGATTCATCAGATCTCTCTTGATTGGTCATATCATCACTATATACCGAAAAACCGCCATTTGTAAAATATTTTGAAAGTTCTTTAGAACTTTTCCCAGGTGGAAAGTACCCAATTACCCCTGATGATGTGTCTGGTAAATCACTAATACCATTACCTGAGATATCTGTTTCACCATTATCACTTGTAGTAGTCACTAAGTTATCAAACGTATTATAACATGATATTGCACCAGCCACTGCACATCCACCATGTGAATTCTTTTTGTTAAAGATTTTCATTAATTGCCCCGCAGTAGTTTTTTCTCTGTCTATCTTTTTTGGTCTACCACCATGATCAACAAATAAATGGACCGAACATTTATTCACTTTAAGCCAAAATAAGCCCATTGGGTCAACTGCATTAACTCCAAAGTATCCCCTATGCAATCCCATTCCATCAACATACCCGAAAGGGTCTCTAGATAAAAACCTACCTAGCTTATCACTGTAGTATCTAAATCTAAAATACATCAAACCAGTTTCACTATCATGTCTTCTGCCAGTAAAGCCATACTCCACTCCATAAATGCTAGCATTTAACACAGAATAAGAAGCGTCAGCAACAGTTCTTACCCCAAAAGGAGTATATTCATATCTTTCAACAATATTACCACTAGAGTCACTAAGACCAATCACACTATATCTATAATCTTCTAAGTGATAATAATCATTTGAATTATTATTAAGCATAATAACTTCGTCAATATAATTTGCCCCATATACATAATCTTTGATAAATACGCCTAAAGCATCTTGCTCTTCCAACACTCTGTTACCCATGTGCACAAAATTAACAACACTACTCCCAGCATCAACATCCTTCTGAATCCTACGACTAAAAGCATCGTAACTATACTCAGTAACAACACTCCCAACAGTAGCCTTAATCAATCTATTCATAGCATCAAACTCATAGTCATTAGAGCCATCACTAGTCATGTTACCCGTATCATCATGAGTAAAGCCAGTAGAAGTAATCTGATTCATACTATCGTGGCTTCTATTATCAACTGTGCCATCATTGTCAAAGCTACTCCAGTTGCCTAGAGTATCTTGAGTCCAGTCTTGATAGAATAGTGCAGTTGGCACATCATCTTCAGCACCATTCAATACACCTTGCTTGTAACCAGTAACTTTGTAAGTAGTGTCATAATCATAGACAGCTGATTTGGCTGTATTATGAAGCCCAATCTCAACTTTTCTATTGCCTACATTGTCATATTTGTAATCGAAGCCTGCTACAGTTGTTAAGCCTACATTTTGCCACTCTTGAGAAGTAGTTCTGTATACGGCATCATAACCCTTGGTTAATACCAAACCATTACCGAGAGTTTTAGTAGCAACAAGGTTTCTATTGTTATAGGTATAACTAACATAATCATTAGCAGGAGTGTTAGTATCAAATATGTTAGTAACTTGATGAGTGCTATCATATTGATAAGTCAAACCTCTACCAGATGGATAACTTACAGTGTCCAGTCTACCAACAGTATCAAAAGTCTTGCTAACTGTTTTAAGAACCCCACCAATGGTTTGATCTTCACTAGTCAATCTATTAAAGTTATCATAATGCCTAGTGATTAAACTTGTGGTCTTACCACCTATACTATCAGCCGTTTCTAACCTGAACTTACTATCATACGTGTAGTTCATTTCATGTGCACCATCGAATGGTGCTAGATTAGTGATTTTAGTTTTTTCTAGTCTACCAAATGAGTCATAAGTAAATGTTGTTTTATTACCTCTCTGATCATCTATAGTTTCTCTTTGGCTATACTTGTTATAAGTGTAGACTTTTGATTTAGTATCAGCATAAGTCTCTGTTTCTAACCTTTGATATTCATCGTAGAAATAACTTGTGACGTTATTTGCATCATCCTTAATTGTTTCCAACTGCAAGGTCAATGGATCATAAGTATTAGTTGTTAATTCTGCCAGTCCATCTACATCATCAGTAGTTGTTAATACTTGATCAAAGGCATTGTAGGTAGTGCCAACCTTCTTACCTTCTGGGTCTGTTGATTCAATTACTCTTCCATATATGTCATATACAAATGACGTAATTAAGCCTAGTCCCCCAAAGTCTTGAGTTTGGTTATCAACCAAGCCTCTGTCGTCATAAATAGTTTTGGTTACTTTGGAATCATTATCAGTAACAGTTTCCTGCTCACCATATTCCGTATAGGTAAATGAGGTCACATGTCCTTTAACATTAGTAACTGTTTCTAAATCTCCAAAGCCATTGTATGTTCTAGCCGTATCATTGCCCGCTGGATCATTTACATTTGTCAAACCATTTAATGCATCAAAGGTCAAAGTAGTGATTCTATTGTCACCTGTAGGATCAACAATAGTCTCAAACCTTCTAGGAAATGAGTCATATTCAAATGTTGTGACAAGACCTGTTTGACTAGTATTGCTTACTACTTGATTTCTGTCATTGTAAACTTGTGATGTAGACAGATTTGCCCCAGGAGCTGGATCAAAAGTGGCGCCAGTTTGTCTATTTAGGGTATCATATTGAATCGTAGTTTCAAATCCTCTAGCATCAACAGTCTTATCTAGCAAACCATTAGTTTTGTAAATAGTTTCCGTGACAATTTTTAAACCTGTATAGCTTGGAGCATCTGGGTCAAAAGTAGTTTTAACCTGTCTGCCTAAATAGTCATAATCATATTTAGTAATGATACCCTTAATATCTGTTGAAGTTTCTAATTCACCATACTCGTTATAAGTTGAGCTGGTGTCTTTAGCATCAGTATCTGGATCTGGATCTTCTACTTTTATTGTTAAAAGTTGCCCAAATTGATCATATGTGTAAGAAGTCTTGATGTTCTTTCCTGTAAAATCAAAGATCGTAAAATCCAATTGACCTTTGGTGTTATATTCTGAGGTTGTTGTGATTTCATAGCTCTTACCTTCATTCTGAGTAACAGATACCTGACGACCCATATTGTCGTAAATATAAGTGGTGATTAAATTACGTTTCCCAGCACCTTCATCATAAGTTTGCTTAATCAATTGATTGATGTCATCGTACTCAGAAGTAGTGACTACCCCTCTGAAGTCTGTCAACTTTTCTTGATTTCCATACTCATCATATTCGTAAGTCATTTCGTTTCCACGATGATCTGTTACTTTGACTTGACGATCTTGCTCATCATAATCATAAGTCATTAAGGTGAAATTAATCTCATTAGGATCTTGAATTGATGTTTTAACTCTTCCAATTGAATCAAAGGTGTTACCAGTGCTTAATCCTGCATTCACAGTACCCGTTGCTTGACCCGCAAGATTGTATTGAGTAACAGATTCAATATTTCTATTGCTAAAATCACTAATGACTTTTACTACACGATCAAGTGAATCGTATTCGTATTTAGTTTGGATACCTGTCATATCCGTATAAACATCTAATCTTTCAAGACTATCATACGACCAAATCTCAGTTGTAACTTTTGATGAATCGAAATTGCTAACAGTTTTAAGTGTTAACTCTGTACCTGTATAACCATACGTTTCAATACTTTTAGTTGGCCCATAAGTTTCTAAATCAGGATCCCAACGCTTGACTTCAAAGGTAGCAATATCACCATTACCGTTGTATGTGGTAACACCTGGAGAATTAGTATCACCATAAACTTTAATCTGCCTTCCATGGCCGTCATATTCATAAACTTCAGTAGCATTTAAAGGTGTAGTCATTGTTAATGGGTTGCTGTCATTAACTGAATTGTAAGTTGGACTATAAGTATAAGTCGTAGTCGCACCGTCTGGGTCAGTTGATGTCAGCATACGTCCATTGCTATCGTAAGTTTGACCATAAGTTGGATTTAAACTTACACCATTGCTGAAATATTCTTCAGAGATTATGTCACCTCTAGAGTTATAAGAGACTTTACTTCTTAATACATCATCCTTATCCAATATAGTTTCCGATGCAATGGAACCAGAGTTATTATACTCAAAGATTTTTTTATATTTAAGTACGGCAACAGAACTTTCCATTTCATAATTTTCTATTGAAGTAATAAAATTACCCAGATATCTATATGGACGTTCGTCGATCGCTGACATAGCAACAATACTCGTATCACCTGTCAAAGGATGGACGGCAATACCTGAATTATTAATATCCACTGATTCTACGGTAGCGACATCGCCGACAGCGGACTTAGTAATCTTGAAGGCAGATTCTAATTCATCGTATATCATAGTGAATACATTAGAGCCATTTGAATACGAAAAGGTTTTGAAAGATGGGCTGTAAAAATAAGTGCCTACCATTTCTTCAAAGAGRCTCCTCTCMGGATAAGGYARAACTTCTTCTGRTGATATATTGAGATYAAACCTTACAGGATTGTAGCCAGGATCATCTTCAGGKGAAATYAYRCTAACTTTCRCYGCAGGTMTATCAWAATAATAATTGTTATAATTATAAACAGTTTGTATRTTTCTGTCGCTATAGGTTTTTATCTTCACTATAGATACTTCTTGAGTTGGTGGCCCAATTAAAACAGGTTCGTATTCTCTGAGTGTCTCATTCCCATTTTTATCCGTAACAGTAATCTCGTCAAAGTCACCACCAGGAGTGTACGTATAACTCACACCATCAACACTTCCATCAGGATAAATTGTCCCTGAAGGATTGCCATCAACATCAAATTTATATTCTGTAGTATCTTGCAGAACACCACTAATAAATCTTTTAGTAAATTGAAGTTCATCATTTACATTGTACTCAAATTCAAAGTGCATATTTCTAGATTGAATTTCTTTTTTAATGGCCAATCTATAATCCGTACTATATGTATGAATAACAATAGTCATTGATTTTGTAGTTTCAGTTATAGTTCTAGCTACATCGTCATATTCAAATTCTTGGAATCCACCATCTTTAAATAATACTTTTAAAACTCTACCTTCAGCGTCTTTAGATATTCCTTTAACTCTGACAAATGTGTTCGTGTCAACGTAAGAGGTTGCGCTTACCACACTCAGTCGATCTGTTACAGTTACCACACCAGCAATATCGTCATAAGCATATGTTTCAGTTGTAGTATCATCAAAAACTACTGAAATTATTCTCCCGTAGCTATCCGTAGTTGTAGAAGTAACATCAGGATGATCTACACGACTTTGACCAGCATTATCAGCATATAATTCAAGAACATTTGTATCATCACGAACTTCATTTCCGCCCTGATAAACT
>NVWA01000073.1 GCA_002746535.1 Planctomycetota bacterium | reverse complement strand
AAATAAAAAGGGAAATAGAAATGTAAGAAAAGAGCTAAGGAATATAAATTTCCAACCAAATTTACTGTTTTTATTGTTGACAGCCTTCTCATAAAAGACAAACGGATCAATTATTATTTATTAGCTAAAATAGATAAATTTTAATTCAAGTTTTATTTGATTGAGAAAGAATCATCTTGAATATTCACCTAATTAACTTTTTCTATCAAAAATTATTTGGCATTTTGTCCCAAAAAGTACAATTCAACAAAGCAAATAAAAATTAGAAACCTGAACAAAGACAATAATGAATTTAAACAACATAAGCTGGCACATTCAACACGTCATGCCATTCGAAAAACAACTCACAGAAGAAGAACTAAAGTTAAACACTAGCCGATGGGATACTATCTCACAGGAAGAAGGTGAAAAGTTAGGACTTCATTTATTCGAATGTAAAGAAGAAGGTTGGTATCAAACAACTTTGCCTGCTGATGTGCATGATATCATGATAAACGCTGGAGAAATAGAAGATCCCTTTTACGGAAGAAACTCTCTAAAATCAGAATGGGTTGCTGAAAGAGAATGGTGGTTCAGAGGGAAATTTATTCTGACAGATGAAGAAAAAAAAGATTTAAATAAATCTCAATTAATATTTCATGGTTTAGACTTACACGCCACCATATGGCTCAATGGGAATAAATTAGGGGAATCTCATGATATGTTTTCTCCGGCAATCTTTGATACCCTTAATGGGCTATTAGAGGGTAAAAATGTAATTGCTGTAAAAATTTCCCCCCATGTAAAAACCCATGTGGGTTCTTATAGATCTGCCAACCTTATCAAAGATTGCAGTTATGAATTAAAAAGTCAATGTTCTTATGGTTGGGACTGGATGCGAGCAATGAACTCTCTTGGCATCTGGAAAGATGTTGAACTAAAATCAATACCTGATGCCACTATAAAACATGTCCATGTACAGACCTCTCTCAATGATGATTTATCAAAAGCAAAGATAATTATAGATACAAGCTTCAAACAAGAAAAGACTTCGAACTTACAATTAAAAATCAGTTTGACAGATCCTATTGGCAAAACCGTTAGCGAAAATATTTCTACGATTAACAATACTATTTCATCAAATGAGATTTCAATTGATACACCAGCATTATGGTGGCCAAAAAATTATGGAGATCAAAATCTATATCAACTTAAAGTTGAATTAATGAACAATGGAATTCTTTTTGATGAGAAAAACATAATAATTGGCCTGCGAAAATTAGAAAAAATAATGGTGAAAAATGGAGATCCTGATAAATATCACCCTCATCAATTTGTCATTAATAATGAAAAAATATTTATCATGGGGGCAAATTGGGTACCACTCGATGCTTTTCCAGCTCGACTAACGCGAAGTCGGTACGAAGCTGCCATTAAGATTGCTTCAGACAACAATCTCAACATGTTAAGGATCTGGGGTGGTGGTTTATCTGAAAGCGATGATTTCTTTGAATTGTGTAATGTTCATGGATTAATGATCTGGTTCGATTTTCCTTTAGCTTGTGCAAAATATCCCGAAGATCCTAAATGGCTAGAAGCTTATACCAATCAGATAAAGAATACAATAGATCGAGTTCATCATCATTGTTCCATTGTACAATGGTGTGGAGGAAACGAAGTCTTCGCCTATAACACCAAATTTGATCATCCAGCCTTAGTCATGCCAGAAAAAGAACTAAAAAAAGTATTACCTAATGCTTATTATTTTCAAGCTTGCCCCGATGAGAAAGAAGGCGATCATCACGGACCATGGAACATCACACCCCGCTGGGACCCTTCTGAAAAGATTGATCATAATTTCTGGAACAATGAAAAAAGAATGATATGCACTGAATCCGGGTGTGACGGCATGGCTTCTATGAAAGAACTACATAATTTTATTCCTGAAAAAGATTTATTCATTTTAAGCGAAACTTTAAAATATCATTTTGCCTCTGATACCACAAGTCATTCCCTATCTCATTTTAATTTAGAAAATTTAGATGATTATATTGTTGCCAGTCAGTGGATGGCATCCGACATGATTAGAAACATAGTTGCTTCTCATCGCAGAAGAATAGAAGAATGCGCCGGCATTATGATTTGGATGTTCAATGAACCTTGGCCGTCATGCTCTTGGGCAATGATTGGTTATGGTGAAGTTGTCAGGCCACAAGCAAAAGCCTTTGCTGAAGCTGCTGCATCAGAAACTATTAGCGTTGAGGATCAAGGCATAATGATTACTGATAAGATCCAGGCTTCCATTTGGTATCATCAAATTAATACTTCTGATATGAACTTTAAAATAACCTATTCATTAACTACAGACAATAAAACACTCTTATCAGATACCATTGAAATCCTAGATATTAAAACCAAAAGTATCAAACTAAAAGACTTAGAAATAAATACTAAAGGGATTGATACTATCATTCAATTGCAAATTGAATTAAATGAGAAAAAAATCACCTATCTATACGGAAATGAAATAGCCTGGAAATCAAAAGAAGCCATATCACTTTGCTCAAATTTTTGGGGAATCGAAAATTAATTATTTTGCAAAAACAATATTAACCAATTTTAATGTGTGATATCATCTTAGATGAATTCACGTATAATTTGAAACAGATTATTTTTGGCGCTAAGAGTAGGTGAAAGTTTAAACCAATAATTTAGTCTCTTGAATTGTCCTGATAGAGATGTAAGATGATTTGATTTGGATGGAATATATTTGGAAAATGTTTTCTTAAAAAGTCCACCTGTAGTTCAAAACCCTACGGCAAATAGGTTTAGTGTTTCTTGGTGTGTTTCGGGATTAGCCACTGGATGGGTTGAATGGGGATATGATGAATCGCTTGGCAATAAAGCGGTTTCATCTCACCATGGATTAATTGCAACTGATGAAAATTTTTTATCGGTACCAGTTGTTGGAATTGATGAGAATTGCCGTGTATATTATCGAACTGCCACAGTCGCTGTCAAATATCATACTGCTTATGAAATCGAGCAAGGCGAAGTCATCTACAGTAATATTTATCAGATAATTTTACCAAATAGGTCAGCGGATACTTTTTCCATGACAGTCGTAAACGATACGCATGAAGCCACGGCTATTTTAAAATTATTTGTTAAGCGTGTGCAGGAAATTAAACCTGATTTTCATATGTGGAATGGTGATGCCTGTCATTCTTTTAATTCCCATGATCAATTAGGACAGGTCGTATTAAACCCTTCAGACGAATCAGACTTTTCACGTTCCGGAGGTTGGGCGGCTGAAAGACCGTTGCTTTATACATTAGGAAATCATGAACGTAGAGGCAGTCACGCAAGAAGTCTTTGTAAGGCTATCACTCCCTGGACTTATGAAATGAGTTCGCTTATAAAAAAGGTTTCTCAATATTATTTTGTTGTGCGTCATGGCCCAGTAGCCCTTGTGTGTTTAGATTCAGGTGAGGATAAGCCTGACAATAGAGAGGTCTTTGGTAATATGGCTGACTATGAAGCATACCGTAAAGAACAGCGAGATTGGTTGGCAGTAATTTTAAAAGATCCTAGTGTTACTTCTGCAAAATATATTATTGCTTTCGTGCATATTCCATTGCGTCCGATAGATGGAGCAAATGATGGTTGCCGCAACGAGGGCTATGCCTTTTATTCTGGCGAATGTAATAAGCTTTGGACAAAACTACTACTTGAAGCAGGTTGCCAATTGATTGTCAGTGGCCATCAACACCAAGTGGAATACCATCCTGCTGATGATAACTATCCAATCAATCAATTAGTTGGTGGTGGAGATAAAATGGAAGATGCTGCATTAATATATTTAGAGGCAACCACAAAATCCTTAGTTTTACGTGTTGAGGATATTAATCAGAAGATTCTAATTCAATCAGAAATACGTTCTAAAAATTCCTGCTAAAAAATACTATCGTCTTTAAACAGGTGATAAGAAAGTAAAGCCTCGGAGTTGGAACACTTAAGCGGCGCTCAAAATCAATTTAAGCAATAACCTTAAATAAAGTGAAAATCTAGCCCTATTATTAATTTGATCCTACGAGTTTGCTGGTGGGTTAAGGGGAATTGTTTTTGGTGTTTTAGATATTTTTATAAATTTCCATAAAATTGATTACCCAACTCCCTCAATAGTATTTTCATCTTTAAATCTTTAATTACCGTTATCATTATAACTATGTTATCTTTTGCAACATAGTCATTAGGATCTTTTAAAACTCTACTAAATAGTCGCCCTTCTGCCGATCTTACATAATCCAAAGATTCATTTAATTCATCTATGGTAGGTTCATATTCTGAGTCAAACATATTTAATAATTTTAATCTCATTTTTAAATACACCATAAAAAATCATTCATCACAATGCTGCTATAAAAGGAATACGAATATAATTTTAATAAGTTCCCAATAATCCATTAATTAAAAAGGATTAATTTAAAGATCAGCGTCAAACAACATGAGAAAGTGATCAACCAACACAATGATAAAGAATATTGTATAATATGTTTTGGCAAGTTGATGGTATAGGATTTCTGAAACCTATCTGGCTTTTCGGAAATGTGGCACTATCTAAGGCGATATAACGTAAAAATCGTGTTAGATAATATTTTGATCTTACGGACTTTGTGGTAATTAACTTAAATTTCTGATTTTTTATCAAATGCTATTAAAGCGCCACCAGTTTTATCTGTTGCTACACCCGTAGTAATTATACTTTTAACTAAAGCCCTGAATTCTTTTGAAGTAACCCACATAAGTGAAAATGGAGTAGATCCTAAAATCATTTTATTCATAGCTCTACTTGCAACAGCGATTGAACTTGAGCGAGTTTCAATTGCATGCCACCACCACTGTGGTGAAAATAAAATATCTCCAGGTTCAAGCACAGCCACTTGCTTTGGCACATAATTATAAAGCGGAAAACCTGATTTAGCTATATCTGATGCAGGATTAGTCCAAGGTATTTTAGATCCAGTATAAAATAAATCTTTTCTCAACACTGGATACATCCAAGGCGTATAATCAGGATTAACAAAGGTCCATTTTTTTACCCCATAAATTTGATAAAATAAATTAACCCCACCAGAAGCATGAAATCCAGTTTTTGTATTCCCTCCAGACATAAACAACTGAGTAGATGCAATTTTATCTCTTTTTCTAAAGCAAATATATTTTTCAAATTCCTGTAAATTTATATCACTTTTTAACGATTCATTTTCATTTAAAAAATCAGACAAATTTGATCCAAATAAGGATCCTCCATTCTTTATATCTTTTACTAACTCTCGAATGGTTACATCTTTTAACAATAAAGTTTCATTAGATAATGTTTTACCGTTTTGACGACAGGGAACTATTTCATTACCATAATTATTCTCAAAAAAATCAAGATTCCATTTTTTACACGCTTCAAAATCTTTACCAAACCCTTTTAAAAGAACAGGTCTGTTCTTGAATAAATATTTTTCTTTAAAATCTTCAATTGAAATTTCATTTTTATTATATGATGGAACTTCAGTTTCTACACCATCACCAAATTTTTCAGATTCATGTAATATTCTATTTTCATGAATTTTTCTTTTTAATGATACTTTTTCTGGTCCAAAGTCCCCAGCAGTACCTCGATATTTATAATAATTTTTGATAAAATGTGACCAAAATTTAATCCGCGTTGATTTTTTGATATTTAAATTATTATTCATATATTATTGATCCTAACTCAATACTAGAAGTAAGACTTTGCTTTTAATTTCACTTAAACGTCTTTAAAAATAGAATAGGTATGTTTTGAAAGCATTTCTGACAAATAATAAATAAATAAAAATCTTATTTGCAAATAAACAACTTAAAATTATTTCAGATCTAAATAAATTACAGGCTACCTAACTTTCATAGTATAAAACTTTGATGAATAAAATAAAAATACCTCATCGCTTTCAAGATTATCTTTTTGTTTAGGCCTTAGAATAATTTTTGAATTCAAGTCATAATTTATAATAAACTAGATAGTAACCTAGATAGTATTCTAGTTATAGTTAGCGATCAATAAAACTCTATCCCATAACCATCACCCGCGTCTGTGTTTTGAAAGCATGTTTTTTAGCTTCTATTTTTCTTGATCCAATAAGTTTCTTGAATTTAACATTTTAATTTAAATTATGATTGGATTAATATTCATTCTTTTGATAAAAGAAATTAATTTAACGAAGCTATTACTCTATAAATTTTAGAAACTTGATCTCGGTGAAATTTATTTTTATTGATTTGCAACAAGCACTTAGTAAGTTTTTTTATTGCACCTACTGTGTCTTTGCTTTTGGCAAGTTTTTTTGCCTTTTGAATTTGAATGTCAACTAGTTTTTTTACTTCTTCTCTATGCTGGTAAAGTAATTTAAAATAAATAGGTCCAAGTTTTCTTAAAAACAAAGGGTCATCTAGGGTTTTACTGTATAGAGCATCAAATGCCAAGGAAGCATTTCCTAGCTTAAAAATAGATATTGTAATCTTATAAGAGACATTGACCCCTTTAGATAGCTGACCTATTAGCTCCGCCAATTGATGGTCATTAATTTTTTTTCCATGGGAGAGAGATTGTCCCCATTTGAGTTTTAATGCTGAGTGATTCTTTATTCGCTCTTACAAGTGAGCCTTTGAATTTAATACCAACAATTCCTGCTGAAATAGGTGTGCTTTTTTTATTTTGAATCAATTTGTCAATCGCTTCCATTGTGATGTCAAGATAATTATACTCTTTGATTAATTCGCCCATTATATGCTTTGTGATGTAGCCTTTTTCTTCATCAAATAAACCTTTCAGTTTTTCTGATATTTCTTTGAACTTTCTCGCTTTGTATAATTTGTCAAAGTTGTAGATATTACTCGTTATTTCTTTAATCCTGTGTGATTTATCTTTATTAAAAACTTCTATTTTTGGAATTAAGGAATCGGCCAATTCTTTGGCAACTTCAGCGTTAGTTGAATCTGGATAATCAAAATAAAAATCCCTATACATAAATTCACTTTGATAATAAGCGGTTGGGTGATTTTTAGTGAACTCTTTAATATCTCTGAAGGAATCTATAATGTATTCTGACTCAGTGCCAATAAAATTGGCAGATATAATAGAATCTACTATGCCTAGATCTAAAGTGGCACTGACCGCCCCGGCTCCGGCCATAACGATTTTCAACTTGCCCGGCCCCGGGCTGGTGTTCTTTATGTGTCTGCGTTTGGCCAACAGTTTGGCGATGGCTGGTGTAAGGGCGACCATATCGGCGCGTTGCGTTATGGCTGTAATTGCCAAGCCAAGCGCGTTTGGTTCGACCAACTCTAGTCGTCGTCCGCCCAACAACGCCATCCACAACCAACCCAGCGAATAGGCATGCGAGAGCGGAGAGCACAGGAGAATATGATCGCTGTTGCTGGGTTCAAGAAGAGCCTGGTACCGATCCGTCTCCCATTGCCATGTATCCATGTCCCTAAAGATCAGCTTGGGGGCTCCCGTGCTTCCAGAAGTTGGGATAAACAGGCCCGGTTTTTCCTCTGATCCATTGGCGCATTTTCGAGCTTCACCCGACACCTCAATGAACGGCTTTCCATGTTCACGCATTGGATCAAGCACGAC
>NVWA01000072.1 GCA_002746535.1 Planctomycetota bacterium | reverse complement strand
AAAACAGGGGTGAGGTGTGAAGTTTACATCATTGCTGTTGAAAAAATAGAGCCGTACAGATGTGAGGTTTACAGAATAAATCCAGCGTTACTCGATCTAGCTGAAGCAACAAATGAAAAAGCTATGGTCGATTTGGGTGAATGCAAGAAGACAGATGTGTGGATTAGAAATAAATTAATTGAAATTGAATATTTATAAAAGGAAAAATAAAATGGGATTAATAGCAAAAGAAAATGGTAGTACAGATTTTAAAAAAGTATCAGCAGGTGTTCATGAGTCCAATTGCATATCCATTTGGGATATTGGTACTCAGGAAAATAAGAAATTTGAAAAGTTTAACCGTAAGATCATGATCCAGTGGGAGGTGGATGAGCTTGTAGATGTGGAAGGTGTTGAGAAGCCAATGACCATCTTGAAAGAATATACTCTCAGCTTAAATGATAAATCAAATCTAAGGGCAGATCTGGTTTCTTGGAGAGGTCGTGATTTCACGGAAGCAGAATTGGATGGCTTTGATCTTAAAGACATTTTAGGTAAGCCGTGTCAGTTGAATGTAGTTCATCGTGAGAACGGTGGTAAGACCTACGCTAATATTCTTGCGATCATGCCTAAAGGTAAGAGTCAGTCAGGTGATCCGGTGAATAATCTGAGTTTCTATTCTATCGATGATTCAGGTTTTGACTATCCGGAAGGTTTACCTGAGTGGATTATCAAAAAGGTAGAGCAGTCAGATGAGTTCAAAAGTTTCAGCCCAAAAGTTGAAACTGTGAGCGAAGGCGAAGAAGGATGCCCTTTCTGATGGAACTCCGACCTTATCAACTGAAGGCGGTCGATCAGGCACTACCTGTTTTAAATCAATATGGACAGGTAGTCCTTAACGCAGTTTGTCGCTCAGGAAAAACACTAACAAGCTTTTATCTTGCTGATCTGTATAACGCTAAGAAAGTGTTATTCATCACCAAAAAATCAGCTTTGTCTAGCGTTGTTTCTGATTTTATGGAAGTCTCTCGTAATGTTTGTTACGAGTGTACGTTTATTAATATTGAATCTCTACACAAGGTTAAGGGTAACTTTGATTTAGTAATCTTCGATGAATACCACAATCTTGGTTACATTCAAAAGCCGTTGAAGAAAAATCGTGATTTCAAACGCTTTCAACATTTGCCAATCATTGGAATATCAGCAACACTTTTTACAGAAACATTCTCAACTGCTTATTCACTTTTTACTCGTGAGTTTTCAGAATATAAAAACTTCTACACTTGGTTTAAAGATTACGGGATCATTCAGGTTAAGTACATTGGGCCAACTCAGGTCAATGACTACAGTGATTCTCGTAAGGACAAAATATTTGAGCGTATTAGTAAATATATTGTTTCAATAGACCAAGAAGATGCTGGCTTCAAGACCAGTGTGGTCGATAGGGTGGTTAATGTTAGTTGTCCGATTATCGATAGCTACATTAAGAAGCTTAAGCGTGATAAGATCTTAACACTAGCTTGTGGTGAATATCTTGCTGACTCGGTTTCTCAAGAGTTTACAGCAGTTTGTCAGCTTTCCAGTGGTACGTTGAAAGTTGATGATGATAACGCTATAAGGATCAGTGACACCAAGATATCGCGTATCTTCAAAGACCTGTATGACCGTAAGATTGCTATCTACTACAAGTATAAAGCAGAGAAAGATCTTATCACCAACTACTACAGGTATCACGGGTACATGGTGACTGATGATATAAAAGCTTTTGAAGTAGCTCCAATGAAATCTGTGTTTGTAGGTCAGTATAGATCTAAGCGTGAAGGGGTAAAGTTAGATTTCATCAATGACATTGTGTTTTACTCGATGCCATTTAGTAACCTTGACTACCTCCAATCAAAAGAACGCATTTTGTCTGTTGAGAAAACACAAACCTGTACCTGTCACGTGTATCTGACTGGTATTGAAAAAGAAATTTATGATACGGTTGTCAATCATAAATCAAAATTTAACACTGAAAGTTATAGAAGGATGAAATTATGAGTGAAATTGTTGATCTTGAAAAAATAAAACGTTGTGACATAGTTCAAGTTGCAGTAAGTCTTGGTCTGCCTGTAAAAAGCAATAAAACAAATTGCTTCAATTCATCAGCTCATAGTAATGGAGATAGAACGCCATCACTGTCATTTGACCTAGAAACCAATCGGTTTAAATGTTTTGGGTGTAATATCTCTGGTGATGTTATTGATTTAGTTGCCACATATAAATCAGTAAATTTTAAAAGTGCTGTCGAGTATCTTGGTGGTCAAGATACCTTGAAAAAATTGCCTGTAAAGAAAATCAATAATCCTGTTGACGGTAAAACCTATTCAGAAATTTATGAGTTGTTTTTCCAAACAATTAATAATGGCTTAGAAGTCTCTGATAGGGCTTACAAATACTGTATAGAAAAAAGAGGGTTTCGAGACAGTATTCTCGGTGGCTTCGTTAAGGACATTGAGGGTCTTGACCATTACAATCGGATTATGAATGTTGTTAGAAATAGATATTCAAAAAATGATATTCGATTGTCCGGTATTGATGCATTTTTTAAATATGCACATGACAATATTCCTTTTTTGGTTTATCCATTCTATGACCACGGAAAAATTGTGTATCTCATAGCCAGGCGTATTGATTCCAATGATCATCCAAAGAAGCTCAACCTTAAAGGTATCTCACCACCGCTTTTTAATATTGATACGTTGTCACGACTTGAGAAGGGTAGTGACTTGTATATTACTGAAGGTATTGAAGATGCTTTAATCCTATACACAGAAGCTTGTGTTGATGTTATTGGGGTTATGGGTGTTAATTGTATTCCTAATAATATTGCTGATCTTTGCAAGGATTTCAACGTCATCCTAGCTTTTGATAATGATAAGGCTGGTCGTGAAGCAAAAAACGTGGTGAGTATGTTGTTCTTAAGTAGTGGGCAGACGGTAGAGGAATTTGTTTTGCCAGATGGATTAGATGCAACCGATTATCATCTGAAAGGAGGTAGTTTTAATGGTATCTAAAGCCTATAGACGGTCACTTGTTCCTGACTGGACTCGTAGCGGTAATCCGGATACATGGCCTGATATTATAGAAAAGAGTGTTGAGGAAATCTCCGATTTAATTCCGTTAGATCCTGATATTGTTCCAAGACCCTTAAAAGAATATATATTTCAGATTGCCAGGTCATCCGAGGTTCCGCCTGAATTTGTTTTATCACCATTACTATCGGTGATAGGCACATTGATTGGGACAAGTATGCGGGTGAAATCAAGCGATACCTTTTACGAAACCGCTAATCTTTGGGGTGTTAACATTGGTACACCATCTCAGAGAAAAGCGGCTGGCATAGAACCTACGTTGCGATACATTTTAAAAGTTTTAAACAGAAAATATGTTGAGCAATATGAAGCTGAGTATGAGCAGTATAAGTACGAAATAGCTGATTATCAGGGTTATATAAGACGTAGGAAAAACGGTAAAGCTGAAAGCGAAGAGCCTATTCCAGAACCTAAAGAGCCCTTACAGTATCACCTACTTGTCAATAATGTTACCTCTGCAATGTTAACAAGAATTCTATCAAAGAATGATCGTGGTTTATTTATGTTTTATGATGAATTGTCGGTGTTGTTGGATTCAACCGTTCAGGATCATAATTCAGAACTACTGTCAAAATTGTTAACTTACTGGAAAGGTAATTCTGGGGAGGTTTCTGTAAGAAAAGGTCAGGGAGCCTCTGATAATGTTGATGTGGCTTGTGTAGGGCTATTTGGAACTATCCAGCCAAGGTCAATCAAGAAGCATTACCAGAATTTATCTAGTTCAGGTTTTATCCAGAGATTTTCTTTGTTAACTTGGCCTGACCAAGCTCCTGTAGAATCAAATCAGATGGGAGCGACCTATAAAATAGATAAAGGTTTGCAAGTCCATATTCATAGCTTGTTACATATGCTTGAAGATCTTGATAAGTTTGGTTTTGAAGAAGTTTTTACAGGATCAAAACGAAATGATGAAGGTCGTTACATGAAGTATAGTCCTGAAGCTTTTGAGATGGTAAATACTTGGTTGTTTGAGGTAAAAAGTAAAATTTCAAAAACTTCAAATGTCGATCTGGAAACACATTATGGTAAATTTAACACCTTGGTTCATGGCTTATCGTTAATATTTTATGTTATTGAAGAGCTTGAGCGTGTTGCAAAACGAGGTTTAGGAAAGCCAGATATTGGTGTGGATATTGTTAGTCGTGTATTGAAGTTGTGTGAGTTTTATGAGTTGCATGCTCGTAAATTTTATTGTGAAATGGCTACGGTATCTAAAGGTGTTTGTGTTGAAGATTCAATATTATCAGCCATAGATTATTTTGGATCTGAAGATCGTTTTATTAAAGATGGTTTATGTATTTTTAGTGAGCGGGATTTAAACAGAAAAACTCGTTTAGCTTCTAAAGATTCGATTGTGACCAACAGGGTATTAAATGATTTTGAGAAGCTAAATTACATCTATAAAAAGCAAATCGGTAAAAAGAAAGGTTGGGCTGTAAACCCAAAATATTTTAATGAAATTAGATAGTAATCATCTGTCGAAGTGTCGACGTGTCAACGGGGTCTTAGTATGTTTAAAACTCTATATATATACATATAGAAATCTCTATTTACATATTGTATATTATAGGTGTGTATTTATATACTCTAGAAAGCGTAGACACGTAGACACTTCGACACTTGCGAAATTCCTTTATTTACAGGCATTTTCTAATATTTATCTAAATATAGAAAGTAAAGAGTTAGAGATGAGTTATTCGGCTTTTTTATTAGCCGGCAGATTTTCTAATTTATTACAATCTGTTATGGAGAAGAATCTTTTTAACTTCTTCAACAGATCGAACCATGTAGGCAATCTCTTTTCCTACATTGAGTTTGTTTATCGAAACCTTTTGAAGCGGACTAAGTTTTCCGATGTCCGTTTTGACTTCAAAGAAATAAATTTGTTCATTCTTCTTGGCAAAGAGATCTGGAATTCCTCTTTTACTTGCGGATTGAATCTTAAAGACAAAAAATCCTATGGATTCCAAATATTTAATGATCTGAGACTGGATTTTAGATTCTGGGTTCATGGGATTACTTTTAATAAAACATCACGAGGATTTAAAATATGAATGATTTAAATAGTATAGAAAATATCAATATCAATAAAGATTACAATAACATT
Source organism: Planctomycetota bacterium (assembly GCA_002746535.1). Lineage (GTDB taxonomy): Bacteria > Planctomycetota. Next base: position 2,655 of record NVWA01000072.1, on the reverse strand, counting down.
TTATATGAAAGGATCACAAGGAAATGATAAATACAGATTGCCCAACAGTAGATATAACCACAAAGCTCCAAGAAGTCATAGAGCTTGTGGACCAACTTAAGCTCGAGAATTACCGTCTTAATGTACAAAACCTTAAGATGACCAATATCATCAAACGAGCTTCTAGATACCTTTTAGGACTAGATTACGATGTAAAGGAGACATGATTAATGGACAATATAAAATTAAAACCTGCTGTCTGCCATGTGAATCGTATTAGGTGTGATGAGTGTGGTAGCTTGGATGTTAAGGCTACTGGCACTAAGAAAAGAGGGTTATATAAATACTGGAAATGTAATTCTTGTGGTAAATCTATCAAAACTCTCGGGAAGCAGATATGAAATGTTCCTAGATCTAGGAAGTATTTAAATATAGTAAACTAAAATATTAAACTATTTTGCAATGTTCCTAGATCTAGGAAAGCCCAAAAATCTTTTCCTTCTTTTGAATTTATAATTCATATATAAAAACTTAAGAAGGAGAAGCACCATGGAACAATACCTACACCTCGCGCTACCTGTCATCGGACTCATCCTTGGCTTAATGTTAACTTGGCTTACCGGATTAGCTATCAGGAAGTTCAAATTGAATGAGCTGGAAGGAGAATCCTTGAAAGCTCTTGCCAGTGCTGTGACCTCGACGTACAACAATTATGTCAAAGACTTTAAGCTGAATCAAAAAGGTAAGCTGAGCGAAACCCAGAAGATAATGGCTAGAAATGAAGCTAAGAGAGTTGCTGGTAAATTGCTAACTGGTCCAGCTCGTGAGTTCTTTGGCACCATCTGGGATGAGCGTAAAGATCAAATCATTGAATCCCTAGTCACTAAATTCAAAGGAAAGGCTAAATCATGAGTGAATCATCGAATGACAATAGTGGCATCGGGTTTATTGGATTATTAACAATCGTATTTATCACATTGAAATTATGTGGTGTTATAGCTTGGTCGTGGTGGTGGGTGTGGTCACCGGTGTGGATAACTGCACTGGTGATCATATTCATAATTGGAGTGGCACTAATGAGTGCTGGGATTTATTCCATGCATAAAAAGAAACGAACCTAAATGGAAATGATAATTGGATTAGTAATGAAGTTCTTTAGTGACATATTTTCCAATGTCATAAAAGATCAATTAAATTCAGCGGGAGTTACTTATGAAATACAAAATGAAGTCGGTGAAATTGAATTGGATTCGGACATTAATGATTTGCTTGATGAGTTTGGTGATTTGTAACTGCACCGTAGGATTGAAAACTCAAAACACAATCGTTTATAGTTCGATGAGTAAGCCACTTACCTACAAAGGTTTGATAAGAATTTCTACGAATAAGAAAATAAAAGTGAGTGTAGGTGATAAGGTTAGTAGGTTAGATATTGGAGGTTACTATGTTTTGCATAAATCTGATTTACAAAAGCTATTGGATATAGCTAAGGTAGGTAGGTGAGTATGGTAGGGGATGGCCTGAAGGTACTACCTAGACCATCTAAGAATGGGTAGCTTACTGTCGGTAAAAAATTGTCGATAGAAATTTTCATTATGTCGATTGTACTAGAGGTAGAATTATGACAAAGAATGTCAAGAAAGCAAAGCTATTGAACTCAGCTGAATTGTGCCGTGTTATCGGCTACACTGAGAACACACTACGCAAATGGGTAATGCTAAAAGGCTTTCCTGCACAAGAAATTGATGGGCAGAGGATGTATTCTATTGCCGATGTGTTTCATTGGCGTGTTGATTACCTTAAGAAAAAGGAATCTGAAAATAACAATAACATCAAAAACTCCGATGACTATCAGTTTGTATTGCTATCCAAAGAAAAGGAGATGTATCGAAAGCTCAGAATCAAGAATGATATTGATGAAGGACTTTTGACGACAGTTGATGAAGAACGCAAGATGGGATTTAATATTGGCCGAGTGTTAAATGATTCCTTAATACGAATAGCTACACTTAAGAGCCATAAATTAAGAAAGTGTAAGTCTGATAAGGGGACTGAAAACCTATTGATTGAATACATTAGAGAAGCCTTCATGGACACCAAGGAACGATTGTTTGATGAGGAAGACGATGTTTAAAAATGCATTCCTAGGTGGATTCTTAGCTAGCATCCTCAGTGATAAATGCCGTGATGTTTCTGAATGGGCTGAGAAGTATCGTTTTCTTCCGGCAAGCGGATCACCAGAGCCGGGCAAATGGAAAAGTAGCCGAGTGCCTTATGCTGTAGAAATAATGAAAGCATTGAGCATAAATACCGATACAAAAAAAGTTGTATTTATGAAAGGGACACAATTGGCAGGAACTGAGATCATCCTTAATTTCCAGGGCTACATCATGTCAGCTCAACCTGTCACGATGATGGTGATGATGCCGACCGTTAATATTTGCAGTCGATTTTCTAAACAACGGTTGCAACCAATGATTGATTGTACTCCTGAGTTACGAAAAGTAATCAGATACAATCGTGAGAAGGATTCTGGAAATACAATTTTAGTCAAAGAATATGACGGTGGATTCATGTTTTTAGTGGGGTCCAACAGTCCCGCAGACTCCCGATCTACCCCAGCTGGAGCTGTAACTGCCGATGAGATCGATGCATTCCCCGTTGATATGGGAGGCG
>NVWA01000006.1 GCA_002746535.1 Planctomycetota bacterium | reverse complement strand
ATCAATGTTGTGACCATTTAAATCAAGTTCACCTGATTCAATAATAAAGTCATGACCATACACACCATAATCTAGTTTCAGATCCGTTGCTAAAAAAACTTTTCCGCTTACTTTGTTAATAATCACATCACCATTTGATAACAGGGCATTATTGCTAGCACTAATGGTTTGGTCTTGAGTTCCATCTAAAATAATCTGTCCTTTACTAGTACTTAAACCCGTATTAGTTGATGTTAAATTTCCTCTAACATGCAAATTACCTGATAAGGCATTTAATCCTGAAATTGTACAGTCACCATCCACATACATAGGTGTTTCTAAAGTTAGGTTTCCGCCCGTAGCGATAATTAGTGTGCTAAAATGAGTGTATGTGTCAGAAAAAGTTAAACTTGCTGATTGAATTTGAATAGTGGCATTTGAAACATCGATCTCACCTCTTAATCTCTTCCAACCCCCTTTAATGTGGATCTTATCGAGAAAAGTAACCTTTCCAGCATCTTTATCAAATTCAACTTTTGCTAAATGACCGTAGTTTCCATTAGCTGAAACAATCTGATCTTCTGAACCAGCAAATATAACTGTTCCAGATGATGACGATGTGCTTAATTCTAATGTTTCTAAATCACCATGTAATTCTAGGTCACCAAATAATGCATTGTAACTCTTCATTTTCAAATCGTTCTTAACAATCAATTTTGAATTCAGTGTTACGTTACCACCTGTGGAAAATTCAACGTTATAGAATTCTGAGGGAAATGTATCAAGTGTTGTGCCACTATTGATCTTTAAGAGACCATTATTGTGTACAAAATTGGCATTATTAAAGGTCACTTTTGTATTAACGGCTAATGTTCCTGTAGTCGTTGTAAAGTTTGAATTATCAACTGTTAAGCCATTGAGGATAGAAATATTGTTATTACTTGAAACAAAACTGCCACCAAATTGATCCCAGTAATTGACCGAAATTGTATTAGCACCTTGAGTTATTGTTCCCGTATAATCTGATTTAATCCAAATTTTGTCAAGCGTTGATGAAACATTTAATGTGCAATCTACAACAGAATAAACGCCACTGAAGATAGCCGTTTGTGTTGAACCTGGTACGCCTGAAGTACCTCCCCAGTTAGCTGGATTATCAAAATCACTATCAGCAGTACCTAGCCATGTATACTCAGGTGTAACACTAGGATCAGCAGTAAAATCAAATTCTATTAATTCAAATGATAATCCCGTTCCTGTAGTAGCGGTCCTAAATCTAACTCTTGCTTTTGTAATCGAACTAGCTTCAAAATATTTTTCAAGATACTGAGCATGAGTGAAATCACCCTGATACACATCTACCCAACTTCCATTAGTATAAATGTCTATATCAACCTCAGTAATATTAACGTCCTTTTTAGCCATTATTCTAATACCAGTTGCCGATGTTAAATCTCTGTGGAACGTCAAATAATCTCCCCATACAGGTGCACCTATATCATGATAGTTTGATGCAAACGTAGTTGTGTTATCGTCCATTGAATAAGAAATATTATCCCAGTTACCGCTAGAATTTTCAATACTATGAGCGGAAATCCAAGTAGATGTATCCACCACGGCTGGTGTAAAATCAAGAATATTTGTTCTGATTACATTCTCATTAGAATTTTGAATTTCTAATCGATAATATATCTTTTGTCCTAGTGCTAAATTAAGCAACAAATGATTAATTTTCGCACCAGTATACAAACCTTCTATCCAATCAGTCTGGGAGCCCAATGATGCAGTTGCACCATATTCAAATCTTGCTTTAACCGGTGATCCACCATCACTTGTTAAATCAGCATGTAACATACCTTGATGAGATTCAATACTTGTAGCTGGTTGAATGGATGCTACGGGATCAGTTATAACTATAGCTTTACGATAAATTCCGAGCTCATAAAGCCAGAAGTGATATCCTGTTGCAACATAATTAAATCGATATTTCACTTCTGATACTGGACCTTCTGTAAACGTAATTTCTGTATCTGAATTATTAGTTACAGCACCGTCAAACACGTTAATCCATATTCCATTACGCTTGATCCAAACATTCACCTTGTCCACAATACCAAAACCAAAATCCGCATTGATCCTTAGCTTATCACTGTTGATAGGAGTGTTGTAGACCAAATGCAAGAAAGCCCCGTAACCCATTCTGTTGGACGTATCAGAGGCATACGTTGAATTTGAGTTATCGTAACTGTTTGCTTCTGTTGTCCACTTGTTTTCCGGATCTGAATGTGAGTCCGCAACTTCCCAATCAGCACTTAATGTGCTAAATGCAATAGTGTGTATTAAAATCAGAAGTAATAAGATGGTTTTTTTCACAAAGTTTTCCTAATTAAAGATAAAAGTGAGTAACTTAATGTAACGTGGCATTCTAGTGAACTAGTACATTAATAAAATGAAAAATATATAAGTAACTAAAATCGGAAAACATTATTTTTTTAAAGAATCACACTTTCCAATAATATCACTTTTATGAATGTAGGATAGTACGTACTATATGAAAAGTAAACTCGAAATGTAATTGACTTATTGATTCGGATTTTACAATATCTCGATTTTCGGAAAGATTCATGAATAAAACCTATCTAGTAATTTTTATTGCCCTTGTAATAACTGTCACTTTTCTTTTTTTTAAGGCAGATGTAACAAAAAAAGTAACTGAAAAATTTCATCCAAATAGCCCAAAATCTGCAAAAAATTCAAATATTCCCGAAAATCTCACAAAATTTAATCCATTCGAGACACCAACAATTAACGGGGTCAGATCCAGAGCTGATAAATTATCCGAAAATATGGAGTATTATTTCAAAGAATACTCCCAAGAAAAACCAATAAGAAGTAAGCCAATCATTGAAAAATCATCGTTGCCATTTGTCGCTTGGCAAATGAAATTTGAAGGCAGCATCTTACATAAGCCCGTCATTAGAAACGGAAATCTATATGTCGCCACTAATGGGTATCAAGTGCATTCATTAAAAACAAGAACAGGTAGTGTCTTGTTTAGTTCCCCTATTGCATCACAACCTATCGGTGCAAATTTATTTGTACATGAAGATAAATTAATCGTAGCACAAAGAAATGGTGCTGTAGACGCCATCGATTTAAAAACGGGAAAACAATTTTGGCATCATAGAAGTGCTGTTGATGAAAAAGGCAACCCACTTGATATTTCAATCTCAGGGATTTCAATTAATGAAAAAAGTTTTTTTGTCTCTAAACATTGGGGTAATGTTTACATAGGTAGTTTAAAAACAGGAGCCACAACTGAAACCCCTGGTGTTACTTATGAATCAAGAATCCAATTACCCTCAGTCTTCTATAATAACACTATGATCTTTACAAATGTAGCGGGTGAATTACACACATTTGATATAGAGGGCTCAAAAAAAGAATGGATGCATATCTTTGAAAAAGGATATCTATTATCATTAGTAGAAGACGATGGTTCTCTTTATGGCATCAATAATTTAAAAGAATTAATCCGTTTTGATTTAGGGACAAAATCAATCAAATGGAAAAAGTCCTTGTTAGATGTAGGTTATCAAAGTCTAATTATTGATAATGATGTTATTTATATTGGTGCTGGAAATCTATATGCAATCAATAAAAAGGATGGCAACATTATCTGGCAAAAAGAAAAAGAAAGTGGAGAAGGTTTTAAACGCCCTATCACATTAAATGATAAGACAATATACTGCACAGAAACAAATGGGCTCATTTACTCAATTAATAAAGAAGATGGAAAAATAATTAAGAAATGGAATATCAAAGAGCCTATTTGGTCAGGTATTAACTACTCTAAAGGCTTGATCTTTGTCCCTACAATTAAGAAGAGACTATATACCATCAAGACTTACTAATAATTAGAGTAAAATAACTGTATGATTTATACAAAATAATATACAACAATTTCATTTTTATCTCACATTAATACAAAGCAATTCTTTGAAACTAGCACCTTCGATTCAAATATTTGTGTCGGTTGCGAATATATCACATTAAAGATTCCAGAAAAACCTATCTGCTACCTATGTGATTGGAATTCTGCAAATTCAAAAAAAAAATCTATCTTGGAAATAGATCAGGCACGAAAAGACTTTATGAATTTTGCTACAAGTCTTCCCAAAGAAGAAAATGAAGTACTTGGTTCTTGCATCGATGTAAAATCAAAAATCATCAAGGTCTTTGATTTTTTGTATACAACAGATGACCTAAAAGAAGTGAAAAAAATATGGGTATTGATTGAAGAAAATAGACATATACTCAAATAAAACTTTCTAATATTGTATAGCCAGATTCTTCAAAATCATCGCTATCAGGTATAGAAAAAGAGACATCCGCAATTAAGTTATTATGGATTTTCACTATAAAACCAGCAGTACCTCTACACTTAGGACAAAAGCCCATACCATCAACAATTACATGACTATGGCGAGCATCTCCTTTATTATTTGTTCCCCATTTAATTCGATCACCTAATGTATAACTATGATCGTCTAATTCTCCGTATCTAAACTGAACATTAAAAGTAACGGCTTGCTTACATTCAGAGCATTTATGACTGAAAAATATTCTATTAAATCGACTCATTTATTATGTCACAATTAATTTGAAATTTTTGGAGTCTAAAACTTAAATTAATATTTTAAAGAAAATACTAGATCAGTTACTAAATTTGTAATTCAATTAATGATAATATTACTGATATTTAATTTGATTCGAGCAAAATTAATCAAACCATCTGTCAGATATGGCTTTGGCCTAAAAATGAGAAATGACTATGGCGACAAGCATTAACACATATAAGCAATAAATCATAAATCCTTTATTTACAATGATTTGTGTATTAAATATCACCGTTGAAATAGTTAAGAAATTGTTCTTGGACTTTAGTCTATCAGAACAACGGCAAGGCTTCTTGAGCCGTGGGCGCCTATGACTAGGCATTGTTCGACATCGGCGGTTTTTGAGGGGCCTGAGATTAGGGTGCCATAGTTTTTTTCGTGGAAGTTGGCTTGTTGGTAGAACTCATGCAGATTGTTTAGGATGGTGGTTTTTTTTAGAAATATAATTAAATGTTGAGTGAGGAAAATAGCACTACGAGGGTATAGGATAGGTTCTTCTATCCAAATGGCTCCATTTTCTGCGATACCATTTAAACCTTCGATCACTAAAATATCTAATCTTTTTGCATCATGAGGTGATTCCATTTGTATGGGTATCAAAGGATTATTTATTTCTTTAGATACATAAGTATTAAGGAATTTCATGGCTCCGTATTTATGTTCCAACGCTTTTATATAATTTTCTAGATCAGCTTCTTCAAGCATCTCACCTGCAACTGATTTTAAACTTTCGCAAAAAGCTATTATTGAATCATCATAGGTAATACCTATATCAAGGCTAGGCAGAGATAAATTATTCTCTGTTTTAGATTGCTTGATTCGATTTAAAATTTCTTCTCTGCTCATTTTGATTTCTTATGTTTTTTAAAAGCTGTTTTAAATGATTCTTTAGCTGGTTCAGGGATCTCCCTTTGGTTGCCCCATTTATTTAATGAATGATAAATCATAAACCTAGGCATCCAGCGTAAACTTTTTGCAAAAAAAGCAGCAATACCATATAAGGTCGAACTGTTTAAAGCAATGCCCATTAATTTCATCATTAGTTTTTTCGATGGTTTAATAAACCCTTGTTGAGTCAATACTTCTCGCCATTTTAATAATTGATGGTGCAAATCTATTTTTACAGGACATACATTCGTACACGATCCACATAAAGTAGAAGCAAAAGGCAAAGATTGATGTTTTTTCATATTATAGTGAGGGGCTAATACAGAACCTATTGGCCCGGGAATAACATAACCATAACTATGCCCACCACTTCTGCGGTAAATAGGACAAGTATTGATACAAGCCCCACATCGAATACAAGCCAATGACTTTTTGAAATCTTCTTCACCCAATATTTTACTACGCCCATTATCCACAATGATAATATGCATTTCACCGTCTTTTCTAGGTCCAAAAAAATGAGACGTATAAGTTGTGATGGGTTGCCCTGTGGCACTTCGAGCTAGTAACCTTAAAAATACGGCTAATTCTTCTTTACCTGGGACAATTTTTTCAAGACCCATACAAGCAATATGAATCGGAGGTAAGTTAGTACCTAAGTCAGCATTACCTTCATTTGTACAAACAACCACCCCACCTTCTGATGCTACCGCAAAATTCACCCCAGTGATACCAGCTTCGGCTTCAAGAAATTTCTCCCGTAAATGTTGCCTAGCCTCTTCTGTTAAATATTGAGGATCACTATTTCCTTTTTCAGTGTTTAATTTTTCTTCAAAGAGCTCTCCTATCTCTTCTTTTTTTAAATGAATGGCTGGCACTACTATATGGCTAGGAGGTTCATTTCTAAATTGAATGATGCGTTCACCCAAATCAGTATCAACGACTTCAATCCCCTTCTCCTCTAAAAAAGGATTCAAATGACATTCTTCCGTCAACATCGATTTACTTTTAACAACTTTCGTAACGTTATGATTTTTTAATATATCATAAACGGTTCGATTGTGTTCTTCGCCATCAATTGCCCAATGAACTTTTATGCCGTTACGAATAGCGTTGTTTTCAAATTCTATTAAATACTCATCAAGGTTACTAATGACATGATCTTTAATTAAGGAGGCCTTTTCTCTCAGATCTTCCCATTCAGGAATTGTGTCACTAATACGATCTCGTTTTTGCCTTAAAAACCATAAAGCATCGTTATGCCATTTAGTGCGTTCGATATCTTCTATGAATTTTGAGGCTTTAACTGCGTGATTCACTGTTCACCTACTAAAATTTCAGCAATATGCTTTACTTGAAGAGGTGATTTTTGTCTCTTGATCAAACCTTCAAGATGCATTAAACAAGACATGTCAACACCCGTGATAATTGTAGCTTGGTGTTTTAGATGATCTTGAATTCTATCATTACCCATTGAACAAGAAATCGCTTCTTCATAAGTCGAGAACATTCCTCCGAAACCACAACATTCATCTGATCTATCCAATGAAATTATTTCTATGTCTTTGACTTTCTTTAAAAGAGTTTCAACTTTATTATAAGAATCTATTCTAAGTTCCGTCGCACTAGCTAATTTAAGCTCCCGCAATCCATGGCAACTTTGATGAATACCTACCTTATGCGGATAAGAAACTTCTAGTTGATTTATTTCAGAAATCTCAGTTAAGAATTCAACTAATTCATATGTTTTTTCTGATAGAGGTTTTATATCTTTATCCGGTAATAAATGTGGGTACTGATGCTTGATCATGGCCACACAACTACCTGATGGACATATGATTTGATCATAATTTATAAACTCATTATAGAATTTCTCGGCAACTTTTTTAGCATCACTTGTACACCCAGAATTAGCCATAGGTTGACCACAACATGTTTGCTCAAATGGGTATTCAAAATCAATACCGAATTTTTCTAATAATTTAACTGTTGCCATCCCAACTTGCGGATAGAATTGGTCGATATAACATGGTATAAATAGGCCTACAGTCATTTTAAGACATCCTGGTCATATTGAAAACTAGTTGAGCGAGCTTTATATTCTGATGGTGTATAACCCGTTTTCTTTTTAAATATTCTTGAAAAATAATACTGGTTTTCAAATGATAATTGGCTTGAAATTAATTTAATTGATAAATTGGTTTGCCATAACATTTCTTTTGCTCTTGAAATTTTTAATTCGAGATGATATTGATAGGGTGATAATCCTGTAATTTTTTTAAACGATCTACGAAAATGCTCATACCCCATTCCTATTTCATTCGAGAGTTCTTCTAAATCTACATCTTGTTCACAATTTTGAATGATCAACATCTTGGCTTTTTTAATTTTTTCTTCCACATAAGAAGACCCTGTCGATTTACCTTTAATCAAAGAACTTATTCTAGCAAGCAACACCATAATTTCTGCTGCAACTCTTTGCTGATACCCTGAAGGCTCCTTATTCAACATATTAAAAATATTATGATAGGTCTTTACAATATCATCATCAAATCCAGCTTGAATAACGGGGTTTTCTTTTTTAAAAAATGATTTAGACATTAGGTTATCTATATACTCCCCTTGAAACCCAACAAATAGTTCATCCCAACCGGTTTCTTTTAATGGTTTGTAACGATGCCATTCGTGAGGGAACAACATGAAAAAGGTACCTTCATTAACCTTCTTTAATGGACAACTCGATGATTCAAAATAACCTCCCCCGCGGCTCAAATAAATTAATTGATAATCTTCAAAAACACGTCCTTGCTCCCAATTAAAATTATAAGGAGCCGGGTGATCTATAGGAGGGTAATGATCACCAGCTTCATAAGAGAAATAACCACCGCCGGTAGCCCAAAGTCCCCATTCTTGATCAGAGGTGCTAACTGGAATATACTTGTAATAATTGGGGTTATTTTTCATACTGTAAAATATACCATAAAATATATGTATTTTTGCCAAATTAAAACAAATAAGTTTATAAAAGCAAATAATATCTAAATTAAATAATACCATTTTGTATATCTTAATGACCAAAGTGAGTATTTCTTAATTAGATAAAATAGTAAGATTATTATATATTAAACGATTGGATCACAATACATGACTCATAACTCATCCAGCATATATCTAGTTTTTGATATTGGCAAGACTAATAAAAAGGCTCTATATTATTCTCCGTCATTGGATCTACTTGAAAAACGTTCCTGCCAAATTGATATTATCTACGAAAACAATCTTGAGATTGAAGATATCGAAAAAATTCAATCGTGGTTAGAAGATGAAATTTTAGTTGCAAGTCAACATCACACTATTGACGGTATCGCATTAAGCTGTCATGGTGCTACCTTTGCCCTACTAGATAAAAATGATCAGTTAAGTTATCCGGTTTTATCTTATTCCTCAGAAGTAGGCAAAGAAAATAATGACAGCTTTTATGAAACATATGGCTCTCCAAAAGAATTACAATTATCAACCAGTTCACCTGATTTAGGATTCGTCAATTTAGGTAAACAAATTCATTATATAAAAACAAATGCGCGCCAAGCATGGGATGCTTCGCTATCTTTTTTATTTTTTTCACAATATTTAGGATTTTTGTTAACCAATGAGAAATCAATGGAAGTAAGTTATTTAGGAAACCATTCCTTCATGTGGGATTTTCAGAAAAGTGAATACAGCCAATTCACAAAAGACAGTGGATTAATCGATAAAATCTCATTGCATATAAGAAAACCATATGAAACTCTTGGTAATGTAAAACCTGAATTAAAATCAAAGTTAAATATCAGTTATGAAATCCCAGTTACTGTTGGGATTCATGATAGCAATGCTTCTATCTTACCTTATCTGGCCAATGAAAAAGATGATTTCACATTACTGTCAACAGGTACTTGGTGTGTAGGTTTAAAACCAAATCAACAATACGAATTAAGCGATGGGGATTTACAAACAAAAACATTTTACAACCTAGATGCTAACGGCAAGCCTCTAAGAACTTCTATTAGCCCAATTGGCTATGAATATGAAGAATATTCAAAACTTGTACAGGTGAAAGATCCCAATCAAATTGTTGAAACATCAAAAATATCACAACTTGATCTTGTTATTATTCCTGGCATTTTAGAATCAACTTCAATTTTTGCTGACTCTCAACCAGGGGTTTACACTAAGGGTGAATGGTTCCCTTTTCAGCAAATTAAAAATAATCCTGAGATCTTAAAATCAATAAACGCAGAAGAGTTATATTTAGCACTTAATATATCACTCGCAATTCAAACAACAGAACAATTAAATAGATTAAACACAGATCAAAAAGAATCTGTTTATATTGAAGGAGGTTTTATTAATAATCAAACCTACTTATCTTGTTTAAAATCTTTGAATCCAAATTTAGTTTTTAAGCAATCAAATTTGCAAGAGGCAACAGCTTATGGAGCAGCTATCACAATCACCATGGCTAAAAAATTACCCACACATAAAGAATTACAAGAATTAATTCAATACGAATCAAATGAAATTAAATTTGAGAACTTACCTTCTCTTGAAGAGTATTCTAAACATTATTTTAACATATTAGGAGATCAAAATGCAACTACAACAAGATCAAATTGAGGATTTCAATAATAAATTAAATGATCAGCACACGTCTGACTTTAATGCCTTAGCAGAAAACCTCTCTAAAAAGGGAATCAATGCTGATTCAATCGTCAACAAACTTACTGAATTACAAGTAGCAACACCAAGTTGGGCATTAGGAACCGGCGGTACTAGATTTGGTCGTTTTCCATTTGCTGGAGAACCATCTACTATAGATCAAAAACTTGAAGATACTATTTTGCTTAAAAATTTAACCAGAAACACATCATCAATTTCTCTGCACATTCCATGGGACTACCCAAAAGATACCCTTGCATTAAAACAAATGGCTGATGAGAATGGTATTTTATTTGATGCCATCAATTCGAATACATTTCAAGACACTTCGGATCATAAAAATGCCTGCAACAATAAATCTTATAAATTCGGTTCATTATGTCATTCAGATGCAGAAGTTAGAGATCAAGCGATTAAGCATAACATTGAATGCATAAGAATGGGTGAAGAATTAGGATCAAAAGCATTGACAGTATGGCTTGCGGATGGCACAACGTTTCCGGGTCAAGCTAACTTCAGGAGACAGTTCCAACGTGTTGTCGATAGTGTAAAAGAAATTTACAAAGAAATACCAGAAGATTGGAAATTATTGGTCGAACACAAACCATTTGAACCTGCTTTCTATTCATCAGTAAATAATGACTGGGGTTCTAGTTTATTAATCGCTAATAGTGTTGGTGAAAGGTGCCTGACTTTAGTTGACCTTGGTCACCATCTACCAAATACAAATATTGAGCAAGTGGTTTCAAGAATGTTGATGCAAGGTAAATTGGGTGGTTTCCATTTCAATGATTCCAAATATGCTGATGATGACCTTACAGTTGGTTGTTTAAAACCATATCAATTATTTTTGATTTTTTTAGAGTTAGTTGAGTTTTTAGAAGGTGATGAAATAAATAACCCTCCTTTAGCTTGGATGATAGATGCTAGTCATAATTTAAAAGATCCTATGGAAGATATTATTCAAAGCTTAGATGCTATTTCAATTGCACACGCACAAGCTTTATTATTAAATCGCGGTGAATTAGAAACAGCTCAAGATTTAAATGATCCGGCATTATGCCAAGAATTATTACAAGATGCTTATAGAACTGATGTTAGACCATTAGTAAAAGAATCTCGAAAAAGATCTGGCGGCGCATTAAACCCTATCGCTGCGTATAGAGAATTAGGTTGTAGACAAAAATTAATCGAAGAACGTGGCTTACAAGCTGTTGTCACCGGTCTTTAAAAAGGAGAAGAGATGTCTGAGTTTAAACATGTAAAATATTTATGGGATGAAGAAAAAGCGAATAAATTATCTGAAGTTGAGCAGTTGATTTATCGATCAAATATTCTTGGTTCTGATCAAAATATAACGAATACCGGTGGTGGAAATACATCTGGGAAGGTGATCGAAAAAGATCCTTTGACAGGTGAAGACATAGACGTCTTATGGGTTAAAGGTTCTGGAGGTGATTTAAGGACTTCAAAAAAAGAAAACTTTTCATCTTTATATAATAAAAAAATTCATGCTTTACAATCAATTTATGACAAAGAAGAAGTTAAAGGATATAAGTCGGCTGCAGAAGATAATATGGTCAGTCTTTATAAACATTGTACGTTTAATTTAAATCCGCGAGCAACTTCAATTGATACTCCGCTACATTCATTAATTAATAAAAAGCATGTTGATCATATGCATTCAACGGCAATCATTTCTATTGCGGCGTGTAAAGATCAAGAAGAATTATGTCAAAAAGTTTGGGGCGGAGAAATGGGTTATGTCCCTTGGATGCGTCCTGGGTGGGAATTAGGTGTTAAGCTAAAAGAAGTTTATGAAAAAGACACTTCTATCAAAGGTGTTTTGATGGGTAATCACGGTAACATCAATTGGGCCGATACTTCAAAGGACTGTTACGACACAACTTTAGATTTAATTGAAAAAGCCGCGTCTTTTTTAGCCGAAAATGATAAAGGTGAAGATACTTTTGGCGGACAAAAATATCAGAACTTAGCAGATGATAAAGTAAAAGAAGTCTTGTTCCAATTTTTACCAATTGCAAGAGGCGAAATTTCTAAAAAAGATTCTTTTATTGCAACAGTTCATACAGATGATTTGACACTTCAGTTTGCAAATTCTTTTGATGCCAAACGTTTATCGGAATTGGGCACATCTTGCCCCGACCATTTCTTAAGAACAAAAATCAAACCTTTGTTCTTGGATTGGGATCCACAAAAAGAAACTGTTGAAGATCTTTGCAAAAAATTTGATGAGGGTCTCGTACAGTATAAAAAAGATTATGCTAAATATTACGAAACAAATAAGAATCCAGATAGCCCGGCAATGAGAAATGTCAATCCTACGGTAATACTTGTACCAGGGATAGGTATTATTGGATTTGGGAAAAACAAAAGTGAGTCGAGAGTTACAGCAGAATTTTACAGAACGGCCATTGAAGTAATGAAAGGTGCTGAGTCTGTCAGTGAGTACACTGGCATCCCAGCTAAAGAAGCTTTTGACATTGAATATTGGGCATTAGAGGAAGCGAAATTAAAAAGAATGCCTAAAGATGCTGAGTTCTCAAGAAAAGTTGTTGCCATTATTGGTGCTGGTAATGGCATTGGAAAAGAAACTGCTTTTAGAATGGCAAAAGAAGGTGCGCATATTGTTTGTATAGATCTTAGTGAAGAAAGTGCGAAACAAACTTCTAACGAACTATCAGAAATTTATGGTCAAGGAATTGGAGTTGCAGGTACTGGCATATCTGGTTGTGGCCCTTCGATAGGCTTATCAGCAAACATAACTGATAGAGAAAGTATCAATGCTGCTTTGCAAGAAGCTGTATTAGCTTATGGTGGTATCGATAATATCATTGTTACGGCAGGTGTTTTTCTTGCTCCAGATGCAAATGGATTTCTGTCTGATGATAAGTGGGCAACGACTTTTGATATTAATGTTGGTGGTTTATACAAGGTCGCCGATGAAGCTAAGAAATTATTACAGAGACAAAATACACCGGCTACTTTAGTTTTGACAACTTCAGTCAATGGGGTTGTTTCTAAAAAAGGATCATTAGCTTATGATACAAGTAAAGCTGCTGCAAACCATTTAGTTCGTGAATTAGCTGTAGAATTAGCTCCATTAATCAGAGTCAACGGATTAGCCCCAGCAACAGTTGTAAAAGGTAGTACTATGTTTGGGAGAGAGCGGGTTATTTCATCATTAGCAAAATATAATATTGAATTTGATGAGTCTGAGGATACAGAATCACTAAGAAATAAATTAGCACAATTTTATGGTGAACGTACTCTTTTAAAAGAACCTATCACACCTGCCGATCAAGCCGAAGCTGCGTATCTATTTAGTTCATCAGCATTTAGCAAAACCACTGGTCAAATCATCAGTGTTGATGGTGGTCTTCATGAAGCCTTTTTAAGGTAGAATTTATTATAGCTCCCCTCCTTTTCTAGGAGGGGAGCTTTTGTTAAATATTATTTATTCGCGTTTTTATATAAAAATTATTTCGCTGGGCGCGCCGGCATCTTTCCCAAAGATTGAACCCTCCATAAAAATTGGGCAGGCGAATTTGAATACGCATCTCGAAAAGTATATATTATAAATGAAGCATCAACCGTAGGTTGGGCTGAGTAATGCGAAGCCCAACATTTTGCCGTCGGTAGCAATTTGAAAATTAGAGAGCAATCTGGAAATATTTGTGACGTTGCATTTTTGTAAAAAAAAACTTTATAATATCTTTATAATAATGTTGGGCTTCGCATTACTCAACCCAACCTACGGCTAACGCCCATCTTCGAGCAAATATATCTCATGCATATAACCATTTAGCATCCTGCCGGCGCGCCCAGCGAAAATCAGATTTTAAATATTTTATTTATTTTGGGTTGACCCGTTTAATAAATTCAATAGAATAGTTAACCAATCGGTTAACTATTAGGGAAAGTCATGGAAATAGCGTTAAATAGAACTTTTGCAGCACTTTCAGATCCGACACGCAGGGCAATTTTAAGTACATTGCTGAAAGGCCCAGCTAAAGTTACACAATTAGCGAAGCCATTTAAGGTAAGTTTGCCTGCTATTTCCAAACACATTCGCTATTTAGAAAAAGCCGGATTGCTTAATAGAACCAAAAATGGTAGAGAACATTGGTGTCAGCTAAATCCTGGGCCAATGGATGAAGCCTTAGGTTGGTTAAATAACCAAAAACAATTCTGGGAAAACACTTTAGATTCATTAGAACAATTTTTAGAAATACAAAAGAAGGAGAAAAAAAATGAGTAAAACAATTAATTCAAATATTTTAAATATAGAACGTAAGTTTTCTGTATCCCGTGAGACTTTATATCAAGCTTGGACAAAACCTGAGTACTTGCAAAAATGGCATGCACCAGGTGATTTAACTGTGAAAGAAGCATCTGCTGATGTACGAGTTGATGGAGAATATAAAATAGTTATGCAATCAGATAAAGGAACTCATATTGTCATTGGCAGTTACAAAGAAGTAATTCCAAATGAAAAACTTGTTTATACTTGGCAATGGCAAGATAATGAGTGTAGTGGTAAAGAACCAAATGAAACTTTAGTTACTTTAAATTTTAAGTCTGTTGATGAAAAAAACTCAACATTATTATTAACTCATGAACGATTTACTTCAGAAGAAGCAAAAATAGATCATGCAAAAGGTTGGGAAGGTTGTCTTGCCAATTTAGAATTAAAACATTTAAATTAAGGGAAACAAATGAGGATATTAGACGGATTAGCACATGAATTAACTTATGAACTAGATACAACAAAAAAACATTTTGCAAATTTACCAAAAGATAAATTTGACTTTAAACCTCATGAGAAGTCTTTTTCATTGGGTCATTTAGCTTCACATATTTTAGAACCACTTAGTTGGATACACTCTATTCTTAATGATGATGTTTTTAATTTTAATCCTGAAGAATACAAACCAACCGTTTATGGGAGCAGTGAAGAGTTATTAGCAGCTGCGGATACGATAAAAGATGAATCTTTAGAATTATTAAAAAATGCCTCAGATGACATTCTTTCTACAAACTGGCAAATGGCAATTGGTGGTCAAGTAGTCATGGAAATGCCTAAAATTGCCGTATTTAGAAATTTTGTCATAAATCATTTGATTCATCATAGAGGCCAGTTGACAGTTTATATGCGCTTAAATGATATTTTAGTTCCAAAAACATATGGCCCTACAGCCGATGATCAAACCATGTAATTTTTATTTGGGATGGCGAATTAGAACATTTAATTCGAAAATAATTTGGGCGTCAGGTGTAGGTTGGGCTGAGTAATGCGAAGCCCAACATTTCACAATACTTAGTCAATTGATATTAAACAAGTCTTTTGACACCAATTTTCAGTGAAGTTAATATTTATTGAATAATTTAGATTTTTTTAACATTTGCATAAAGATGTTGGGCTTCGCATTACTCAGCCCAACCTACAGCTAACGCCCATTTCAAAGCAATTGCTTCTTATCTACGAAATAAGTGCTTTTCGAACTTCGGCATCTTGGCGATTTTCTTCGGCGCAATCTTCTGGATCGCGTCCTAGTTCTTTTCGTAATTGTGCGTGCATGTTTTTAATTCGTTCTTCATGAATTTTTTCTTTAGCTAAATTATTCCATTCACCTGGATCTGTTTCAAGGTCATACAACTCAAATTCGGCAGGATAATTCTCATTTATTTTATTATGATACACGTACTTCCAATTTCCCATTCTGATCATACTAAAACCAGATGCAATATGATGACCATAATATTCACTGACAGCCATATCTTTCCAATCATATTTTTCATCATCCAAGTATGGGATTAATGAATCTCCGTCCCAATCTAAAGGTACTTCAGCTTGACCTAATTCTGCAATTGTTTGTACCAAATCAACTAATGAGCAGGCCCCACTTCTTCTTTGGCCCCCCTGCCATAAATTAGGATACTTAATAATCAAAGGTATCCCGGCAGAATGTTCATACATATTATTTTTCCACCACATGCCATGATCACCTTTGTTTTCACCATGATCACTAGTATAAATCACGACGGTATTTTCATCTAAGCCAGATTCTTTTAATGAATCAAGGACTAAACCTATTTGATCATCCATCCAATTTATAAGAGCCCAATAGTGTTCACGACCTATTTTGTGTTTATCTCTATCCGTATTATCAATTCCAAAATTCCGAATCAACTCTTTATAGTTGGTTGGTAATCTATCCATGTAATCAGGTGGGACATCTGCAGGACCGACTTTATCTTTATATTTATCTACATATTCTTGAGGAACAATTAGAGGGAAATGAGGAGAAATATATCCTAAGGTCATAAAAAATGGTTTATCTTCAGATTTTCTATTGCGAATAAACTCACATACTTTCTTCGTTCGAGTATTATCTTCTCGCATTATGAATGAGTCTTCAACATCACCAACAATGAATTCATCGGCTCTACTTTTCCAAGCATTTGAATGAATGGTATTGTCATCAGGGTCTGTACGATGTGGCATCATATTTTTGGTTGTACAATTATTATCCATATCATTGTCATTCATACATGTATACCCATATCTACGTTCTTTTGAATAATGCATTTTCCCACATAAATACGATTCATAACCAGCTCTATTTAAAATTCTAGGCAAGCTAACAATATCCTTATCAGGTAGCTCATTAGCATTTGACCATGCCTTACATCTACTAACATATTTACCGGCGGTAAAACTTAATCTTGCTGGAACACACAAAGGACTAGTGGTATAACAAGCATCAAAAACCACCCCTTGATCAGCTAACTTTTGTAGGTTTGGCGTTTGACAAATTTTATCTCCGTAACAACTCGCAACACTTCTTGCATGCTCATCAGACATTATCATTAAAACGTTAGGTTTTTTCATATGAAAATCCTCTATAATTCAGTATTACTAATTATTATTCCCTTATTTGTACTATAGAAGGCATTTTAATCTATAATATTCAAATGATGATTTATATCGTTTAACCGGTGATCTATTTCAAAATGAAAACAAAAATATTACTTGAAAAGATTTTAAGCGAATCAAACAATGTAGAGATGGTTCTCTGTAAACATCATATAAGAAATGAATCTTTTCATAATTTACCTGAATCTCTCGATTGTCACCTTCTTACTTATGTCGAAAAAGGTTTTCTTGAAATGAAAATAGACTCAAAATCCTATAGAGTTGAAGAAGGCCAGATAATTTGGATCTCCCCCACATCCATAAGACAATATTATAAATCAGATGATAAAAATGAATCTAGGTTTTTTAATTTACGAATTTTAATACCTGAATTTAAAAGTCACTTTAAACAGGTATTATTATTTAATAAAAATTATTTAGCGTTTAAAAATTATTTCTCCCAATGGCATGATTTTGACTTACATTCTCATCCTTATTTGAAAAGTATTTTTAAAGGTATTTGGTTACAATTTCTAAGCGAATATATAATGTTCAACTATGAAGAAACGGAAGAAGAAAAAACATTTGATTTTCAAAAGAGAAAAGTAATTCAGGAATACATAACCATCAATATTCATAAAAACATAGATATCAGTGAATTAGCTAATCAAGTTAATTTAAGTCTAGATTATTTTTCACGCTTATTTAAAAATACATATAAACAAGCACCTCGATATTATCTAAAAAAAATTAAGATGGAAAGAGCCGGAGAAATAATCAAAGAAACTACTTTGAATATCAATCAAATTGCCTCAATGCTAAATATGACGAATTTCAGTTTATTCTGTAAACAATTTAAAGATATTTATGGCTTATCTCCTGAAGCATACAGGAAGTCAAATCGGTTTTAATTCTTTTTTTTCTCATAAAACACCTCAACAATTTTGAATTTTATTTGTATTCCAACTGTTTATCAGAGAATAGTATGATCTTTCTATAAATAGGAAATACTATGAAGAAATTAATCTTTATTTCATTAATTGCCAACCTACTTTTTCTTTTATCATCCGCAGATGAAATCACACTAAAAGAATATTTTGAATTGGTAAAAAAGAATAACCCAAACTATAAAAAAGCGACCTTATCTAAAAAAATATTTCAAGCTTCACAAAATAAATTTTTGGGTAAGAAGAATTTTAGGATCTTCAATCATGCTAGGTATTACAAACATGAATTGGCCACTGGTTTTCCGACAGAACCAAATAAAGTTGATGGGTATAGTATTACAACTGGTATCGATAAAAGGTTTTGGCAAACCGGAGGAACATTTACCGCTTTAATAACAAATTCAAAAATAAATGCCGAAGCCGTTTTATACAATTCAAGATTTACAAAAAATGGAATATCCCTGTCTTATTCTCAGCCTCTTCTTAAAAATTTCGGAGGTAAATTAAGTAAATTACCTTACAAACTAGCTGGCTATCATGTAAAAATAAAAGCTATTGAAGAATTTGAAAATAAAGAAGAACTGCTGATAAACTTCGGACAAGAGTTTGTGATCTGCGCCTTGTTATTTCAAAAACTTACAATAATGAATAAGAGGCATTCATTCGCCATATCACAAAGCAAACAGTTAAAGAAAAAACTTGATCAAAACATGGTCGAAAAAGTAGATTTATTGAGAGCACAAAGTCTCGAGAAACTAATTGAACAACAAAAAATGATGATTGAATCTGAATTTATATCATCAAGAATTAAGGTTTCTATTATTGCTGGTTCAAAAAAAATCCTTAATCAAAATATCGTTTACGATTTTTCGAAAAGTATCGAATTACCAAATATACAAACAGTAATATATAAAATAAAAAATACCTCGCGACTCATAAAAATGGTAGATATTTTAATGAAACAATATTATTTAAAACTGAGTGGAACTAAAAATAAAGGAAAACCAAAATTAGACATCAATATAAATGCCCAGTTTGAAGATGGCAGTGAAAAGTTTAATGATTCTACATCACTGGACAAACCATCTTATTCAGCAGGTATAACCTTTAGTCATCCAATCGGGAATACCACAAACAAGCAAGAGCTGCTAAAAGTCAGATTAGAACTCGAAAGAATAAAACTTGAAAAAAGAAATATTGAACAATTATTAGAATCTAATACGCGGACATTAATTTCAAAAATTAAATTTAGCAAAAAAATTGCTGATTTGGGAAATGAAAGAATACTTATTAATACCAATAAAACCATCGAAGAGATGAAATCCTATAATACTGGGAAGACTCAGTTCTCTACATTAATTCAAAGTCAAGATGAGGAACAAGAAGCAAAATTTTCTTATCTTGAAAATGCTGCGAAGTACCATGGCCTATTGCTTCACTTTTATGCCTTAACAGATAAGTTGGTTCCAAGTAATTAAAAATAATATTTTTGACCCAAAGTAAAAGATAAAATGAAAATAACAGAATTCTTCATAGACAACTTCAAACTAACCAACATGGTTTTATTATTCATTTTATTTGGTGGTGGTGTCACCATGTTAAATCTTCCCCGGCAAGGGAACCCAAATGTAAATATGGACATACTGAGCATAACAACCATTTATCCTGGTGCATCACCGGAAGATGTAGAAATAAATGTAACTGATCCTCTTGAAGATGAGCTAGAACAAATTGACGGAATTTTAAGGATGCATTCAAATTCAATTGAATCTATGTCTTTAATTACTCTAGAGCTTGACCCCGACTATCCTGATTCCATTCAATTAAGGAATGACATTAGATCTGCTTTAGACAGTGTCACCAATTTACCAAAAGAAGTCAAAAGCAGACCTGTTTTAAAAGAAATTAAATCCACTGATTTTCCCGTCATGGAGCTAGCGATTGTTGGCCCAAAAGATAAATACTCTGAACTAAGAGATATATCAAAAAGCATAGAGTCAGAAATTAAAAATATTGGTGGTGTAGGTCAAATAATAAAATTAAACTTTCAGAAAAAAGAAGTTCATATTTCTTGTGATGCAAAAAAACTTGAAGCACAGAATATTTCATTCACTGATGTAATTCACGCTATTAAAAGACGCAATGTAAAGCTTTCAGGTGGTACATTAGAATCTTTTGTCGATGAGAAGAAGATAGTCACCTTTTCTGAATTTGAGAATCCACTAGATGTCTCTGAAGTGATTATAAGAAGTAATTTTGACGGCAAACAATTAAAAGTTAAGGATATAGCAGAAGTTACAATGGGCTATGAAAAGCCAATGTTTTTAACGAGGAGTAATGGTGAACATTGTATACACCTTACAATTAAAAGAAGCGGTTCAACCGATGTAATCGATTTAACAAAAGAAATTGTCAAAATTGTAAAAAAGTATCAAGATCGGTATTCAAAAAGTGAACTGAAAATTCGAGTAATTGTTGACTATACTATATACACTAAAAGCCTATTAAGAATTGTTACGATGAATGCACTCGCGGGATTTATCCTCGTTGTTTTATCCTTATTTATATTTTTAAACTTTCGGACTGCTTTTTGGGTGGGCCTTGGGATACCCGTATCGGTCTTTGGGGCCTATTTATTTATGCCAGCCTTTGATCTAACCACAAATATGATTTCATTAATAACGATGGTGGTCGTTCTAGGAATGATTGTGGATGATGCTATTGTCGTTGCAGAAAATATTAATCGGCATATTGAAACAGGCATGGAACCCAGGCTGGCCGCGATCCAGGGTACAAAAGAAGTCTTCAAACCAGTTTGTGCCACCATAATTACTACCATTCTTTGTTTCAGTCCATTACTATTTATGACAGGAATTTTAGGCAAATTTATTTATGCCATACCGGTAATAGTTATTTTAACCTTGTTGATGAGTTTATTTGAATCGGTTACACTTTTACCATCTCATCTAGCAAATCAGAAAAAAGGAAAAGCCAAAACTAGAAAACTTACTATCTATCTAAGAAAGAAATATACATCCGTCTTGAGAGTCTGTTTAAGAAATCGTGGATTAGTTTTACTTACATTTTTTATTATTTTCGTAGCTACAGCAATGTTTTCATATTCCAATTATAAATATAACCTATTCCCTGCTGGAGATGTTGATCTATTTTATATTGTGATGGAAACTGATCCTGGAGATTCTCTTGAAGTGACATCAACTAAAGTTAAAGAAATTGAAAAAATAGTTGATCAAATTTCGGATGATTTAATGATTGGATACAAAACTATTATTGGTGACCATCGCACAGAAGAGATGGCGAATGATCCTTCTCCACATAAAAACTGGGCCTTAATTACAATTATATTGCATCCAGCAGCTAAACGCGACTTAGTAAGCGATGACATAATTAAAAACTTATCTAAGAAAGTTGGCTCTATAAAAACATTTAAAAAGTTAATAGTGAGATCAATCAAAGATGGACCTCCCGTTGGCAAAGCCATTAATTTAAAATTGGTATCAGATAATATTAATTTAACCGCAGAATTGGAAAATGAAATTTTAGCCTATTTAAAAAATCATCCTGATCTTAAAGAAGTCACTACCAGCAATAAAATTGGGAAAAAAGAAATTCGTTTAAGATTGAATTATGAACAAATGGCAAAATTAAAAATTTCAGCCATTGATGTTTCGAGCGCGGTAAGAATTGCTTATGACGGAAATATAGCCACAACTGTCAGAAATAATGGAGAAGAAATAGATTTTCGTGTACAACTGCAAAAAGATCAAAGAGGCAATAAAGCTATTTTGGGTGAGCTACAAGTACCAAACCAATTAAATAAATTAATTAAATTAAAAGATATTTCTAAAGCTGAAAGCTCTCATGCCAATGAATCTATAACCCACTTCAAAGGTAAAAAGGCCATTGTGATTACGGCAGAATTAAAAGAAATTAAAAACTCTTCACATTCACCAAAAACTTCACAGGAAATAAATGACGATGTTAAAAAATTATTTGAAAACAAAATTGATGAAATTCCAGAAATAGAAATTATTTTTGGTGGTGAAGGTGAGCAAACTGCTGAAAGTTTTAAATATTTCAAAGTAGCATTTTTGTTCTCAATGATGGCAATATATTGTACTCTCATTTTATTGCTTGATTCATTTATCCAACCATTTTTAATTATGGTGGCGATACCATTTGGATTAGTAGGCGTCATTATTGCCTTTTATATCCATGGGATCCCTCTCAGTTTCATTGCTTTAATTGGAACTCTTGGAATGATTGGAGTAGTCGTAAATGACTCACTCGTGATGGTCACGTATTTGAATGATGTGACTAAAAAACATAAAAGCTTGGACATTGAAGTCATATTAGAGGGTGCATCAACCAGATTGAGACCAGTGCTCTTGACAACCATAACAACCGTATTAGGCCTATTGCCAACAATATATGGATTCATATGGGGAACCGAACCCTTTATCATACCAATGGTACTAGCCATGGCATCAGGTTTGATTTTTGCAACCGTTATAACGTTAATTTTAATACCGGTGCTATACTCCTTACTTCCAACCATTAAAACAAATAAAAAAGTACAATCTTAATTGCCATAATTTGAAGGTATTAAATTTTCTTAGGAAATTAATCTACCAATAATTTTCAACATAATCGAAATTATAGATGATAAATATAGATCTTTTGAAATAATCCATGTCATAAAATAACTACTAGTCTTTTTTGAGAAATTTGTTGAACATATTAATCATTGATGATGATAAAGACATTACCAATGTATTAGACATCTACTTGTCTCAGAACAATACCACCGTTGTTTTTAACGATCCTCTAGAAGCGTTAGAACACTATCAAGAAAATACAATTTACGACATCATAACTGTTGATTTTTTTATGCCTCAATTGAGAGGTGATAAACTGGTAGAGAAGATATTAAAAATAAATCCTAATCAAAATTTAATTGCTTGCTCTGGTTCACCAACGGCAGAATTTCATAGAATGATACGTAAACACAAATCATTAATTCAAGTTATAACAAAACCGTTTATTTTTTCCGATTTTGATGATGCCATTGCAACCATTACAAATAAGAATCCCTAATTTAAAATATCATTTGGTTGCAAAATTATAGTAAAGCAGGCACCTTGATTTTCGCCATCACTTTCAACAGTCATTTCACCACCCATATCTTTAGCCGCAAGCACACAACTGTGTAAGCCAAAACCATGGCCTTCTTTTTTAGTCGTAAATCCATAAGTAAATAAGCTTTTTAAATTTTCTTCTTTGATTCCGGCACCATTATCTCTAACTTGCATTACAAGAGATCCATTTGACATTTTTTCTGCAGAACAATATATTTTAGCTTTATCAGTTTCCACATGTTTTAAAGCATGTTTAGCATTACTAATTAAATTTGTCAATATTTGAATAAGCTTGTGCCTATCAACAATATACGTTAAGTCTCCAGGAATATCACGAATGACTTCTACACCATGCCTATCTAACGACGCTTTATTTATTTGTATAGAATCTTCAAATATATCACTAATTTGCAATTCTTCAAAAACATTAGAATGACCCGCAAATGATTGTTGAGATTTAACAATTTCAACAATATGGTTTATATTTACGGTGACTCGTTCCATTTCTTTATTTAAATGTTCATGCTCATCGCTTAATACATCAGACAACTTTAATAAATATTCTGGAATGACTTTTCCTTTGGGATCTGTCGAGATAAATTCACCAATGTTTCCAATATTATTAGTGATTATCTCACAAATTTGATGATAAGAACTTAGTCTAGAATTACTCAAAACTTCCCGCATTGCTGATGCCGATGAATTAATTGAATTCAAGACATTACCTACATTGTGTAATACACTCGTTGCGATCTCCGCTTTACCAGCATGTCTAGATGCTTCAAGCAATTGCTTTTGTAAATTTTTCTCCACTATCGTGGCATTAATTCTTTCAGAAATATCTCGAATGAAATAAACATAAGATATATTTTTATTACCTGAGTCTACCACAGTAATATAAATATCAGCCCAAAAAGAATTTTCTGAATTATCTTGAGAAAATTTAGTTTCAATTAATTCATTAACATGAGTTGGTTCTAAAAAATCTTTTTTTACAGAAGAATTAAATAAATGGGCATGTTCATCTTGTAAAATTGAGTCATGGATATTTTTACCTATCATTTCATCTTCTGATTTAGAAAACAACTTAGCTGCTGCAGGATTAAACTCTTCTATCTCCCCTTCTCGATTAGTCATTATGATAGCATCAAAAGCCGATTCAATGATAGACCTGATTTTATTTTCACTGTGTTCTAAGACATCTGTAGTATTTTGCAAAGTAACCATTTGATTAGAGATCTCTACGGTCTTCTCTTGTACTTTATTATCTAAATTTGCAATATGGTCGCGCAATGATAATCTCATATGCTCAAATGTTGTTTGCAAAACACCCAGCTCATCAGTTCTATTAATTATTATTTCACTTTCTAATCGACCTTCTGCAAGAAATTTAGCGCTAATAACCAACCCATTGATCGCTTGAATAGTAAGCAGTACAACCGTAACAATAAACAAAACGACTAAGATTAAAAACCAACCAACATTTAAAAATAATTTCTTAAAATCTCCCGCCTGATCATCAATATTTTTTAATTCGCTGGTCATCTGATTTTTTTTTGAATTACTGTAATCAGATAGATTATCCAAGAGTCTCTTTGTTAATTCAAATATTTTCTCACTATCAATGTCATCAGCATTCTCCTTCATAGAAGATTCAAGAACTTTTATCCCTGTTTGTGAGTATTCTAAATAATCTCTTTTAATAATTTGAAGTTTTGTTTTAAATTTATCATCAACAATTGAATTAAAGATTAAATGAAAATTTACCAAATTATTTTTAATATTATTAATCTCATCTTTAATCTGATCATGATCTTCAGTACTATCAAAACCATTCACTATATTCTCTGTAGTTTCTCGAACAATTTCTACAATTTGATTTGATTTTTCTAAGGCAGGATAGGTATTATTTAAAATAGATTTAGAATGATCTTGGACAGCTTGACTACCAATTTGTCCATAAACAATAAAAACCACGCTCACTATTAATACTAGAAACATTCCACCAATTAATTTAATTTTCAGATTCATTAAATTAAACTCATATTATCCAGTAACTATATCAAACATGTATTTTGCCCTCCTTTTAGACTATAGTCAAGAGAGAACTAATAAGTTTACTATCCTGAAATAATAAGAGATAAATAGATTATTCAATACAAACTTAATACGTATCTCTTAAATGTTTGATTTGAAGGTTTTTTTCAAAATTGTTCTTACTAATTTTTTGGCTCGATTCAAAAATAATAACTTTCTTTACACCTGGCATCAAAGTAAAACTATTGTCACTAAACTCACCTTTTACTCCATTCAAATTAATATAAACAAAATGAGCTGGTTTGTTTGTGAGCAATTCAACGCACCAAGATCCCTGCTTCTCATAACTTCGTATTTTTATTTTTGCATCAGGAAAGTTTGTTCTTTTAAAAGGAACAAAAAAATAATCATTAAAATGAGTAAACGAAACAGATTTTCCTTTTGCTGTTAATTCTAAATAAATAAAAGAATCATCAGGATTTGAAGTTAGTTCAGATTCTTTAAAAGTAGCCAGCTTTTTAGAACAATTTTTACCAATACTTGAAGAGATTTTTATTTTCTTACCTTTGTTACTCGAATAATTCCAAACACATAAGTCCAATTTTAATTTTAAATCTTCAAGTTGCTCAGATGTAACCCAAACTTCAATATCATTTTTTTCATTCTTACAAGTACTAATAGCGACGGGTGCAAAAAACCTTCTGGCATGATGGTTTAGTTGTTTCCATTTGCCTCCATATTCAATACTGGACCAAGATGCGACAGGCCATAAATCATTTAATTGCCAATAAAGCGCGCCCATACAATTTGGTTGATTATGTCGCCAATACTCTACAGCAGTTTTTATAGCCAATGATTGTTGCACTTGACTTAAATAAAGAAAATTCTCGAAACCATTTGGTTGTCTAAAATATTTAGAAAACATATTAACGATATTGGAATTTCCACTGCCATGTTTTTGATGATGCTCCATAATAGGTGAGGTCACATTCCACTGATCTTTAGAGGCATATGTTTTGACACCCTCTATACTCAAAAATGACTGATAGCCAAATTCAGAACAAAATAATGGTTTGACTGTGTGATAATCTTCAAAAGGTTTTCCGCTATGCCAGACATTCCAATAATGGGAATCACCCAAATGATGAACATTTTCATGACTAAAATCATTTGGTCCGGCACAAGGAGAACTTGTCCAAAATGTTCTAGATGAATCATTTTCTTCTACTGACTTTCTTAACTCTTGATTTAAACGGTCATAATTAGCTGTATATAATTTATTGTTTTCTATAGACTCTTTATACCAACCCAGCGCACCAATAATTTCGTTGTCACCACACCATAGTGCTAAACAGGCTCGATTTTTTAATCTCTTAACTTGATATTGAACTTCCTCATTTACATTAGCAATGAATTCTTTAGTCGATGGATATAAGTGGCAGGCAAACATTAAATCTTGCCAAACTAACAATCCATATTCGTCACAAAGATCATAAAATATCTCCTTTTCGTATTGTCCACCACCCCAAACTCTAATCATGTTCATATTTGCCTTTTTGGCACTAGAAAGCAAATCCTTATATACATCATCCGTTTGTCGTTCTGGCATGGCATCTACAGGAATCCAATTAGCTCCTTTAGAGAATATAGAAACACCATTTACTTTAAAATAAAACCGATTGTCTTTAGTGTCGTAACGATCTTTTTTACGTTTATGAATTAATTCTAATGTTCTAAGACCAACTTTGATATTTTTATTTGAATCGCCCACAATCACTTCAGCATTATAAAGATGCTGATTTCCGTAACCTTGTGGCCACCACAATTCCGGATTTTTAACTGAAACTTTTGTAGCAATGATATTGACCCCTTTATGGAATTTGGTTTTAACCTCTATAATTTCTCCATTCCAGATAAATTGAACAACAGCTGTTACTTCTTCCCAAGAATATAATTCAGCAACTAATTCAATCTCACAATTATTTTTAGTATGTTTTTGATTCACATAAAAATGTTCAATTCTAGGATGATCTGTTGCCACAATAGAAATATCGCCATAGATACCGCTAACATTTAAAGAGATACCCCAATCCCAACCGGAATGACATTGTACTTTTCTAATTAAATTTGTATTTGGATCTAGAGAGTTTGAAGATGAAGGAATAGGGAAAGGTTGTTTAGCTTCTTCTCTTTTCGATATTTTTTCAGGTGAATGAAAAAGAAAAGTAATTTTATTTTCACCTAATTTCAAAAACTTTTTGATATCAAATCGATAACGACAAAATATATTTTTCGTTTTACCAACGACTTTATTATTAATTCTAATTTCAGAGAAGGTATCTACTTCTTCCAGATTGATAAAAATAAATTTTTTACTTAAAATATGTTTATCAATTTTAAAAGATCTTTTATAAATCCAATCCTCTTTACTCACCCATTGCACTTTATTTTCATTGTCACCATAATAGGGATCTTCAATAACTTTATTTTGATATAACGCAGAAAAAACATCACCGGGAATATTTGCTTTTTTATTTTTAATATCTTTTGAACTTAAAGTCCATTTTCCTTTTAAATTTAAATTCGTCATTCTTCAACTCCCGTTATTATTTTTCTAGCATATTATGAATATTATTTGATATATCTTACATATAAATGACTTTTCTTTATACTTATTTGATCTTCTTTAGTATCACCCTATAAAGCTCTATTCATAAAACATCGATCAATGTATAAACTCAAACGAAAACAATTCTTAGTTGAATCAGTTCAAAGCCTATAATGGTAATCATTACTCTATTGATCTTTTAAATATGGAATCCAAATGAATATTGAATTAAGAGATTTTTTTATTCGCCTCTACAACCAAGATTATGAAATCATTAAAGATTGTTGTCATCAATTAAACGAAAATGAACTTTGGAGAAAAACTCCTGAAGGTGTGAGTTTAGCAAATTTAATTTGCCATGTTTGCGAAATGGAATCCTTTTGGATAGATGTCGGCTTATGTTGTGAAGAAAAGAATCGAGACAGACAAATGGAATTTGATAGAGATAAAGATTTAAATAAAAATGAGCTAATAGAACGAATTGAAAAACGAAATCTAAAAACATTAAATCAAATTAATGATATCTCAGATGAAAAATTTAATGACTGTAGATCTTTTCATGGGGATGAATTCACAGGTCAAGGAATTCTTCTTTGGCACATTCATCACCTTGGTCTTCACAGAGGTCATATTCAAGCTCATTCAAGATGGCTAAAGGTTAGTACAAATTAATTTTTAATGGTATTGAGGTGTTTTAGTCTCTTAATAAATCTCTTTTTATTTGGCTGATCATCAGGAGTTAAAGAAATTACTTTTTTTAATATATCAATAGACTCTTTAATATGATTATTTTTTTCGTAAGCCCAGGATAAGGTCTCTAAATAATATATATTTTTGAAATAGCTCAATTGATTGGCTTTCAAAGAATTTTTTAAAGCTATTACCATCTTTGCTTTACTAGCGGTACTATTAATTAATGTATCTGAAAAATAATGAAACCCTGAAGCCATGTCAGGACCTAATACAGTGGCTTGTTTGAAATCCTCCAAAGCTTCTTTCTGTTTTTTTAAGGATCTATAGGCAAGACCTCGATTAATTAGTATATTCGGATTTTTCCAATCTATTTTATGTGCTTTAGAAAAATCTATAATAGCAGATTTATAATCCTTATTAATACTATAGGCTATCCCTCTGTTATTATATGGCCCAGGATATTTTGGGCTAATTTCAATAAGTTTTGAGAAATCAGCAATTGAACCGTTTATATCCCCGCTATCACTTTTTGCTAATCCCCTATTTTTAAAAGCATCAAAATAATTTGGTTTTAATTCAATGGCTTTATTAAAATCTTTTATTGATTCACTGTATTTTTGGAGACAATTTTCAGCAAGACCTCTGTTGTAATAGGATAAAGGATTCTTTGAATTTAAATTAATGGATTGATTATAATCTAATATGGCTCCATCATAGTCGCCTTTATAATATTTTGCCGTACCGCGCGCATCATATAAATTACTCAATTTAGGTTTTAATTTTATGGCTAAGTTAAAATCATCAATGGCGCCTTTGTAGTCACCATTTTCCTTTTTTTTATGGCCTCTAACTAAATATTTATAAAACTCTTTTGTTTTTATTGGGATATTCTCATTTTTATTTTTTAGTATTTCAAAGTCATCTTCAAACGCAGGATCGTTATTTCTACTATTTGCTGAATCGCTAGAATTATCGCCACAAGATAATAAGACAATAAAAACCACCGATATAAATAGGATTGTTCTCAAAGACATAATAACAAAATCATATTAAACAAAATGTTTACCCTCAGGAGATGTATAGGTACTTTTTACAAGACGTTTTCCCAAGACACTACGAATATCTGGCAAATCAAAAGAATCTAATACGTTAAAAGGAAAATTAACATCGGGCCAATAGCATAATGATGAGGATACTAATTTTTCAAATGATTCAGGTGTTTTTATACAGCTTACAGAATTAATTCTATTATCTAATAATGCCGTTATTAAGGCAATTATTCCGCCTTGGCCATAACCTTGTAAATGAATTTTTTTTACACCTTCTGATTTAAATAAATTTATGATCGACAACACGTCAAATATTCTTTGACCGAGTAAAGAGTCTCTGAACATAAAACCATGACCTGCCAACAAATACTCCATACCATAATGGTTACTTGTATCATCAGCAACAAATAATCCTTCACCCATACCTCGAACGTCTAATAGCCAACACGGCCCTTTGCTTTTAATAGATCCATTTAAAAATTCACTTTGAGAGCATAAATTAGGTAAAATTAAATTTATTTCTTTTTCAGTATCTAATCTAAATGGTCCTACAGAATTGGTAATGTGCCTCAAAGGTAAATAAATATTATTTTCAGACTCAACAACAAAACGAAAAATATTAAATTTTTTATCTTTTGTTTTTCTATTCCATCGACCTTCGCCATGAGTTCTACGATATGCAGGTATACTTTTAGGCATTCTTAAATTTAATACATCCTCAACTTTTTTAATTAAACTATTTCTTGAACCTCTTTTTCGAAATGATTTTTTAATTTTCGATAACTCAGCGGTTAATTTATAAAGAGGTGTAGAGCCGTCTTTATGTAAATCCCCTGTTTTCGTAACATATAATTCTTTTTCTTGTGGCTGTGTCTTAAACTCTTTCAATGATGGCCTTTTTAATCCGAGGGCTCTATTGAAAAATTTAATCAAAGCTTTTTGATTAATTGAGCTATAAGAATGGGTTATGACATCCATTTGTAGCTGACAACTTTTTTCTTGCCCACCAAGTAATTTATGAAATTTAAGTAAGTCTTGATAGCCTTCTTTTAATCCACGATCATCAAAAAAGTCTCTTTCTTGTCCAAGTAATATAGTTGGCTCTCCAGCGCGGGAAATAAAAAAATCTATCTTGTCTAAACCTTCAGCCAAAAAACCTCTGGGATATTGTTCATTATCTCCAGGCATCTCGTTTTCTAAATCATACAAATAACTTGTTGTCCAACAAGATGAAGCAACCATACTGATTCTTTTATCTAAGGCCCATTGATAGGCACTCAGTGCACCCCCACCGGAATTTCCTGTTATTCCAATTCTTTTTTTATCTATTTCTGGTCTTGTAAATAAATAATCAACTCCTCTAATTCCATCCCAAACAAACCATGAACATAATGATTCACCACATGCCCGCAATTGCTTGCCAATATGATTATGACCGATGGTAGCATTAAAACCTTTATTATTCTCTTGGGGAAATCCTGTTAAAGAATAAAGTTTTCTCTCACCTTGATTAATTGGATCGTATATCAATACCGCATAACCTTCTTGCACTAATCTCACACAAGCTTCGACGTAAAAAGGAGCTGCTTTACCAGATTGATTATGTCCACAAGGTAATAGTATGGCTGGCAAATTCCCATGATGGATTTTAGGTAAATAGAGATTTGCTGAAACCCAAAAATCAGGACGACTTTCATATTTAAGACATTCTACGGTATATCCTTTATAAATAAGGACTTTTGTAACTTTATATTTTAAAGGCGTTTTTTTAGGGAATTTACCAAAACACTTTTTAATTTTATTTTTAATCGAGTTTTGATATTTTAAAGCTTCAGACTGTGTTTTAATTTTCTCAATTATTTTTTTTCTTTTTAAATAGATTTCACTTAAACGTTTATGTGTTACATCTGTCAAAAGTGTTGGGTATCGATGAAACTCCATATGTTATTCCTATATTTTATTCCTATATTTTATTCATTAATCATATTTATATTTAGCAGAATCTTCTTCGCCTAACTCTACCCCTAAACCTTGAACAATTCTATTCACAAAGTTAAAATAGCCAATGACCAATGTAGCATCTAAAATTGCCTTATCAGTGAGACCACAAGCTCTTAATTTATTTATAATTTCCAAATGTTTTTTTCCAGGATCATTTGTTAAGTTGGTTGCATATCTAATTAATAAACGATCTACTTCAGGTAATTCCAATAATTCTGGTGATTTTTTTAATAACTCTATGTTTTCTAAATTTTTCCAAAAGTAATTCAAGGCATCACCGTGATGGGACTGACAATATTGGCATCCATTCTCACTAGATACAATAACGGCCATCATTTCTCGCTGCTGTCTTGATAAGGGCGATTTCTTGAACATTATCGTCATATACGAATTCAAGTGATCTTGTAAAGAATCTGGATTCAAACTCTGAATCTGCAATACTTCCGCAACCTGCCCTCTTTTTGATAAGATCTCGTCATATATTTCCTTCAATGCACCGTCAGCCTCTTTAGGAGGAATTGTTTTAATATAAGCCATATGCTTCCCTTATTGATTAGTTTCATATTGAAACTATATTATCATTGATTTTGCTTGAATAGTTAAACTTATTTTTATAATTTATAAACTATAAAATATACCTTGTCAAGTGAAGTGTTAATGCCTTCGAAATCTGCAGAAAAGCAAACTCAAGAAATCCATCAATTACGAAAAGCATTAAAATTTGTTTGGGGCCAAAATAAATCAAAGGCCGAAAGAATCAGAATATTAAATGATGATAAGCAAGATCTACTTAACAAAGAAGAATCAGAAAATTTAACAACAATAAAAATTCTAAAAAAACAACTTTTTAATTTATCTTCAGATTTAAATTTTTCAGGGCGTCGCTATGAAGAATTGATGGAAAAATTTAATAGAAATCAAAAGGTTTTATCCAAAGTCATCCAACGATATAAAATTGCTCAAGTGTTTTCATTAATCTTTTTTATGGGTGCATCCGTTTTAATTTGGCAAACTTATAGGGCAAATACCTACATCAGTACTAAAAAAGTTAAAATCGCAAAACTAGAGTTGAGCAACCATAATTTATCATTAGAAAATGAAGAGCTTGCTGAAAGTTTAACAATCACGCAATCAAATTTAAAAAAGAAATATGAATCAAAAATTGTTGAATTATCACAGAAGAATAATTCCAATCAGACAAAACAAATTGATTTAGAAAAACAGGCTTCAATAAATTTAAATGGATTTCAGAAATCAATCAATGAGCTGAAACATGAACATCGATTTAGATTGAATTTATTGAAGAACGACTACACAAATACCATTCAACTTTTAACAGCAAAAGTTTCTGTAGCAAACGATCAGATACATCAACTAGAAGTAAAAAGTCGAGATGTCATCTTTATTACAAAGCAACCAGATATTACACCTGAAACAGAAATTAAGAGCTCACAATTTTTAGACAAAATAGTAGTACCAGTAAAAGAAGTTAAAGTGTTACCAGAGCACACGGGCAATATTAAGATGAACTCACTGACCGATTTTCTAAGAAAACTAGGTGCATCAGTAATCAACGATGAACCTTTTCTTCCACAAGAGAATGAACAAAAATATTTTAAATTAAAACAAAAATTTTAATTTAACCACTCACAAACAATTTCTTTTATTAAGCACTATAATACTGTCCTCTATCTCCAGACTTTAAATACCACATCCCATAAAGATTTTCGCCCAGCGTAGTATTCAATAATGATATTTCTTCTTAACAATAGCTTAAATATACTCCCGCAGATATTGGTATCCCAACTGCTCAGAGGAAATCTATCAATGCTTTGATTATTTAATAAAACACCCTTTAGGATAATTAAGTACTAAATTTTGAAAAAACACTTACATATTTCTCAGTCTGGACGATATAGTTAGTTCAAATGCTTGCGAAGGTAATGAGTTTAAAAAATAAAGTACAAATATTTCATACTTTTGAACCCGAAACTTTAATTAAATTAGACCGCCTCCGCAAGCATATTTTTCTTCTCTTCCCAGACTTACCTAAATCACATTAAAACTTAAATGCAGACGTATTCATTAAATACATTTGGGAACAAGAATCAAAATTCTTACGTTAATAATGATTTTATTTTTAATATACAAATTGGTATTGAAAAGGAAAAGGACGAACAGAATAGTTCGCCCTAGAAAAGATTTTTACTCTGACATTGATGCGACTAAACATCCATATGCTACAGCATTTAATGGATCTTCAGCATGTCTAATTTCGCCAACGGCAATTGGGAATGATAATTTAGCAAACTCTTGCTTAAATACGTCAATGAACCCACCTATCATACTTGTTCCACCACTACATACGATGGTAACATCTTTTGGAAACTGTGGTAAATCACGACCCGAAGCAAATTTATTTGATATTTGAGCTAATGTGTAATTGATCAGGTTTCTATAATAGATAACTATGGCTTCTTGTTCTTTGCCTTGAGGATTTGTCATATCAATACCTTTTTCTTTGATGGCTGTAATACGACTTGCTTGCAATCCTGTAACAGCTGCTGCATTTTTATCAATCCAGTCTCCACTTCTGCTGGTACTGAAATAAATAACAGGTACACCTTTAAAGGCAACACATACATTAACCATACCACCACCAAATGAAATACCAATACCAGTAAATTCTTCATCTCCTAATTCAGATAAAATAACGGCATGACCTTCGGTCATCGCTTTAGGATTATATCCCATATTCGTTAGCATACCCTCAAACATTCCTTTATGGAAAACATTGTTCATTTCTGAGTCAACAGGGTCAGCAGGAATAGAAAAATAAACTAACTCATTAGGAACAACAGGTTTGCCGACAATACTTTCAACAAGAATTTTTTCCATCGCAAGTGCATCTTGTTCTGACGACGAAATTACACCATCTTTCATTGGTCTTTTGGTTGTTCTATTAAAAACATTTGCTAATTCAAATGCCGTTTCTCCAATAACATAAAAACGATTATTTTGATTAATGAATGGAACATTTAATTTTGTTAACATATTTCGAGTATAGTCATCAACCTGAATATCCAAAAAAGCATTTCTTATCGCCTTAATTGTCGCCTCACCATCAGTATCATGACTTGCACAAACTAAATTGGCTGTTCCTACATCTAGGCCTTTACCTGGAACCTGTTGAGCACCAGTAGAAGTCTCCTTAACCTCTTCCAATTCATCATTCTTTTCCTTTTTTGACATTTACATCTCCCTCTTTATGGTAAGTTAAAATTAAATTAATCTTTTTTAATATCTTTAAGTGCTTTTAAACGTTTTAAATTCTTTGCCAAATCTTTTTTCTTTAATGGCGTTCTTTCTTGAACCCCTACTTCAGCAATATTGGAATCAGTAATTTGATTAGCAGCATCTGCTTTAAATAGAGATTTTAAAACCTCTGCCGGATCCAAATCTGCATCATCAACATAATCTCCGCCACCGCCTCCGCCACCACCACGGCCAGCTCTAATTTTTATTTTATCTAGCTTCTCTGACATGTCACCCTGCATATCGTCCATCATTTTCTTCATAGCTTCCATCATTGCCGCTGAATTATCTTCTTTTTCTACAGGCCTAGAAATTTGTTGTGTTAAATTCGTCACCATACCTTGCAAATTGGCTATTTCTTTTTCACTATGTTCTAAGAGAGTTATATTTTTTGAGCCTTCTGCTTCCAATTGGCTAATTTTCAAGTCCTTATCTCTGACAACATCTTTTTCTTCATTTGTTGATTGAGAGGAAGATTTTACTTCATCTTCAAGTATTTTATTTCTTTCGCTCAAACCGGTAATTTGCGAATTTTTTTCCTCAACATTTTTTTCAAGCATCAAAACTTTATCTCTTTGACCAATGAGAGCGTCTTTTAGTTTTTCTCGTTCTCCATTGATTTTTAAATTTTCTTCTTCAATATTATTCAGTTCATCTTGAACAATATTAAACCTTTCTAGGTCTTGAAATTTTGTCATATCTTGGTTATGAGTATTTTCACTTACTCTTAATTTATCTTTTAATTCACTAATCAAAGTAGAGGATTCTTGCAGTTGATCTCTTAATTCAGATTCTTTTTTTTGACGTTGAATAATTTGGTTTTCCAGACTTGTCATTTCTGAAAGTCTTTCATATTCCTTTTTAGTATCCTGAGCGACTTTAGCTTTAGCTTCTTCAAGTCTTTGATTTTGTACTGCAAAAGACCTTTTTAACTCATTCACTTCTGACTTCAATCCTGATTTATCCTCAACAGTTTCGCCAGTCAGCTCAATTTCTTTAGCTTTTATCAACTTTCTTAAACGCTCATTCTCAGATTGCCCCAAAGCACCAACTAAAAATCTATCAATAGATTTACTTACAGCATCTTTCATCAATTTTTGGATTTGGCTATGCTTTAAAACTTTAACCTTT
This sequence comes from Planctomycetota bacterium, assembly GCA_002746535.1. Classification (GTDB taxonomy): domain Bacteria; phylum Planctomycetota. Next base: position 176,945 of record NVWA01000006.1, on the reverse strand, counting down.
TTTAAACCCATTCTTGATAAGTCATCAATGCCTATTTCATTTGCACCCTTTTTAAGAACATCACCAACATCAATATCTATATCACTTTTTGCATCTGGCATAAAAAAGATTCCTCTTATTGAGAATTAAAGTTTTAGCGATTTCAGTTTATCTGAAACAGCCTTGAATGATCTCGATTTCCTCTTTGGTTGAGAAATGACAGATTTCTCTGACTTCTGTTCTTCCTCATCTGTTACTAATATTTGGGTCGTATTTTGTGGAACTAAAGGTGAAGGAGATGAATCAGTGGCTATAGCTACTGTTTGTGTAGATATATTATTAACGCTACTAATGAGACCTTCTACACTTTTTCTTAATGACTGAACATCGCCGGCTATATTATTCATGACATGTTGGGATGAACTAGATTCTTTAGAAAGATTTTTTTGATTTGATTTGAGTTCATTTACAATCTCAACCAAACTAGTAATTTTTTCAACTTGATCTTTTAAACCTTGAAATGATTCTAATTCTTCTTTAACAGTACCGATGACATCTAAAGATTTTTTTAGTTCGTCAAATTGTTCCTCAGAAATTCCCCCGCTATTGGATGGAACCGAAATCTGTTTTGTCATCTCTAAATATTCACTCTTTAAATGCTGAGAATCAGACTCCATTTCTTCAATTTTTTCGAGCAAATCAATATTTTTATCAAGAAGTGTTTTTTTGCGATGTATGTTTGCTAATTGGTTGGTGTTATGCGCAACAGGTTGTCTTTTAGACATTTCTTTGACCCGTTGGACATTATCAACAATGATATCTATGGTATTTGTCTGGCGACAGTTTAAGCAATTAAATTTTTGACCATTAATAGGAGAATCTACGACATTCCCTTTGCCACAATGGGAACAATAGAAAGTGCTTTTTGCCAATTACCAACCCTCAATTTTAGATAGCGCCAACGTCTATATACAACTATATGCTAACAAGATAATTACAGTACATAATAAGCATTTTAAAACAAGTTGTAAAGAACATTTTTGCAATTTTACATATTGCATAAACTCTTTTGAAATAAGGCTTTAAGTAGAAAAAATCACATGCCTAAATGCGTAATTCATTCAGGGTTTTTCCATCTTTTAGATTTAAGATCTAAATAAGAGTAATTTGGTAAAAAAATCACTCTGCAGAATCAATTGCATGGAATAAAATGGGATATTTCAATTAATTAAAATAAGTATCAATAGAAGCGTTAAAAATCACCTATACGAATTAATGGTATTATTTAATGAAAATGGCTGGAGTGCTCTTTTTTTCAATACGATCAATGAATACTTTCGGGTTAATTTTGGCAATTTCAATATTACTGCCAAATCGATCTGTTTCAAAATATATCCATCCATCAGAGCCCCAATTGGGATTTCTGTCTCCAGACTTCACACTAGTAATTTGAGTAAGATCTCGGCCATCAGTTCTGATGATAAATAAATCATAATTTTGTGTCGTTTCAGTAAAAGCAGAAAAAACAATCCAGTCATCATTAGGTGAAAATCCAGGTCTATGACATAAACCAAAATGTGTGGTTAGTTGCACTATATCAGACCCATCGCTATTACAGCTATATAAATCTAGATAGACACCACTGTTATTCACATAAACAATTTTATCTCCTTTATAAGACCAAGTTGGTTCATAGCCATCGATCACTTCTGGATAAAACGTACCGTTACTTTCTAAAATCCCAACCGATGCGGTATTCTTGCCTTCTTTGAAATAATTTATTGCTATATCATTTTTATTTGACGAAGCAATGCTTAGAACGTCTTTACACAAAACACGAAGATTGACTCTTGTGCCTCCTACACCCTTTAAAAGCATAGAATTCACATGAAATCTATTTAAATAAGAATTACTTATAAAGTAAATTTCCTGACTATTTGTTTTAAAATTTGGTCTTAAATTTAAATACTTATTTTTGACCAATACATTTTTTTTATAATTTTTATTTAAGTTTACGTAATAAATACCTTGCCTTGAAGCTTCACCACTATCTTTAGAATGCCAACCTTCAAAAGCCAATTTACTACCATCTGTACTGACAACAGGATATTTTTCATTGATCAATTCTGAAAAAGTAATACGAATAATCGGTATATCAATATTCCCTCTTTTGATAAAAGACGCCATAACATTTTTTTTGTCTTTTAAACTTCCTTTCAATTCTTTTTGCCCCATTAATTCACTTTGAGGAAAAAGTAATCCCTTCATTTTTTCTTCATTATTTATGTTTTTAAATTCATAAGTTGGAAGTGGATTAATAAATTGATACTGAACTTCTTCAATCTCTCTCTCATCTATTTTTTCTGGAATAAAGTTTTCCAAATTCTGATCACTGATTAATATTTGCTCAGATGCCAGCATACTATTATTAATGTTTGAATGTTTTGTTTTTGACTGTGTTTTAGATTTTGTCTTGATTACTTTGTTTTTTTTAACTTCTTTCTTTTTGGAACTTTTATTTTTGTTGCAAGCAACCAAAAGTAGTAAAATCAAAAATGCTATTAACTGAAATCTTTTCATCGCTCTAAGCTTTCATTAACTATTTGAAAATAAATAAAGTTCGTATTCTATATTTTCGGACTATATGCTCTAAATCTTAAATTAAAAGTGATTCAATCATAATATATGAATCAAATTTGATTAATCGTTAATCTCTGATTTCGTGATCCTATAAAATGGTAGAATAATTATTCTTATGTAATATTTTGATTAAATCAGCCATTAAATGAAAGAATATACTTAGAAACTTATGCAACCAAATATTATTTTAATCACAACAGATCAGCAACGTTATGATGGCTTAGGAATAAATGGAAACGAAATTTTACAGACGCCTCACTTAGATGCTTTAGCATCCAAAGGCACCAACTTTTCCAATGCTTATTCAACATGTCCCGTTTGTATTCCTGCTCGAAGAACTTTATTAACAGGTTTACACCCTACCAGTCACGGGTTAACCAAATATCAAGACGGTGTGGAATTTAACCCTCCATTCACCTTGCCGGGATTATTAAGAGACGAAGGCTACCAAACGCAATTAATTGGAAAATTACATTTACACCCTCAAAGGAAAAGGTTTGGCTTTGACAATATAATCTTAAGCGAGACACCCTGGCCAAAACCATATTCAAATGTACATTCTGAAAATGACTACGAAAGGTGGTTAAAAAGACAAGGAGTACAAACACACCCATGTTTAAATGGCATGGGAAATAACAGTAGAATTGGGCGTCCTTTTCATTTAGACGAAAATGTTCACCACAGTAATTGGTTAGTACAAGAAACCGTCGATTTTTTGAATCATAAAAGGGACCCTAGTTGCCCTTTTTATTTGCATCTTTCATTCTGGGCACCACACCCTCCTTTTACTCCACCAGCATTTTATTACGATCGTTATAAAGATGAAGATCCAAAAACAATTACAAGCAAGTGGACACCAGAAATCGAAGAAATGCCCTCAGGACTACCCACAGATAGCGTTACGGGACCATTTAATAAAACAGAGTTAAAGTCAATGCAAGCAGGATATTACGGCTTAATTAATCATTTAGATGATTGTATAAGCTATTTATTATTAGAATTAGCACAATCTAAATATGGAGATCAACCTACTTATATCGTTTTCACAACAGATCATGGCGAGATGCTTGGTGATCATCAATTGTTTAGAAAATCTTTACCTTATGAAGGTTCTGCCCATATTCCTTTTTTCATCTCTAGCAATAATATTTCACTCTCAAAAAACTCGTCAAAGGATCTAGTAAGTCTTGAAGATATTCCTCCAACCATTCTAGATTTAGCAGGTGTAAATATTCCAGATCAAATGGATGGTAAATCATTAAAAAATATTATTCATGATTCTTCTCAAAAATTAAATAGAACCACTCTTTTTGGTGAATGTGGAGGACAATTTTCAAATCAATGGCTTCGTCATAATAACTTAAAATACATATGGTTTCCAAAAACGAATCAAGAACAAATTTTTGATCTCGAAAAGGATCCAAAAGAATTAAATGACATCTCTGGAAATCAGGATATTTCGAGCCAATTACGGGAATTGATGAAAGAGCATTTAAAAGATAGAGAAGAAGTACTATATGAAATAAATTCACTTGAACCGCTTAACAACAGACCACCAAGAGTATTTTGGAAGGAAGATTAAATCATATTAATTAATTATTTATTTAGATAGGCAGTTCAAACAACCAACTTCAGGAAATTATAATGGATCATAGAAAATATTGGCTTGAAACCATGTTAAAAATTGTCAATCCTGTATTTGAAAATCTTTCATGCAACTCTCTTCGAAAACATATGCCCGTAGAATGTCATGAAGGTTTAAAAAATGACCGTGAGAAATACACCCATTTGGAAGCCTTAGGAAGATCTTTAGCCGGAATTGGTCCTTGGTTAGAATTAGAAAAATTAGATGGGAATGAAAAATCTGAACAGATAAGAATGCAAAATCTCGTCTTACAATCAATTGACAATGCAACCAATCCTAAAAGTGCCGATTACATGAATTTTAAAGAAGGAAGTCAGCCCATAGTTGACGCCGCTTTTTTGGCTGTTGGATTGAGACGATCATATAAGAGTATATGGTTAAATTTAGAAAATAAAGTGCAGGAACAAGTCATACAAAGTTTTAAACTTTTAAGAGATCGAGCTCCTTTCGAGAGCAATTGGCTTTTGTTTTCAGGTGTTACTGAAGCATTTATTCAAACAGCAAATGGGGATGGAGACCCTATGCGTATAGACTACAGTATCAGGCAACACGAACAATGGTACAAAGGTGATGGGATTTATGGTGATGGTCCAAATTTTCATTGGGATTATTATAACAGTTTTGTGATTCAACCTTTTATACTTCAAATAATTGAGATGATACCTAAATATGACACAGAATTATTTTGGAAAAGAGCAATTCGTTATGCAACGGTACTAGAAAGGTTGATTGCTCCTGATGGTTCTTACCCTCCCATTGGAAGATCATTAGTTTATAGATTTGGTGCATTTCAACATTTAGCAGAAATTTCTTATCAAGGCAAACTTGAAAACCATATTAAACCTGCACAAGTCAGGTGTGCATTGACTGCTGTCATACAAAAAACTATGGAAGCCGGTTCTAATTTTGATAATGATGGTTGGTTAAAAATAGGTCTTTGCGGCAGCCAACCCTTTATTGGTGAAACATATATATCTACAGGAAGTTTATATTTATGTTTGTGTGGATTATTACCATTAGGATTACACCCTACCGATAGTTTTTGGTCCTCACCTGATGAAAACTGGACTTCAAAATCTATTTGGTCAGGTGAAGAAAATTTTATTGATAATGCTATCCATTAAATATATTTTTTAAAATAACGGAATAATTAAGAATTTGCTTCATTTAATAATTCTACGTTTTCAATAACAATTTAAGCTATATTCAATTTCCGATTCATTAATTTCATCAACTCAATCGTAAATGACCAATTTCGAATAATTGCACACTATTTCTCTATGAAAAATATAAAGTTAAATACTTTTCATAATCAAAACATTAAGACTTTCATAAAACAAATGGTAAAATACGCGTCTTATAAAGGTATTTTGAATAAGTTAAAATTGTGATGTCATGCTCTGGTTTATGTCAGGACATTAATTATTTCAACTACAACTAGAATAAAGGAGTTTATAATGGCAAAAACAAACGGGCTAAGTACACCAGTTAAATTAAAAGAAGATTTGGCAGAATTGCTTGGAGCTACTGAAATGGCGCGGTCTGAAATAACAAAAAAATTATGGGATTATATTAAAGCAAATAAGCTTCAAACAAAAACGGAAAATGGAAAAGCAGAGAATGCTGGTAAATACATTGTCGTAGATGCAAAATTGCTTCCTGTATTTAAAAACACAAATTCTAAAAGCAAATCCGGAAATTTGACTGATTTAAGAAAAATTAAAGAAGGTCAAACCATCAACATGATGCAAATGGCAGCTGTTGTTGGTGCAAATATCGAATAAGTCAAACATCTTTCTTTCATGCAAAACTTAACTTTTGCATGAAAGATTTATAAATTCAATTCAAAATTAAATACCACCGAGAGGGATCGAACCTCTGACCTACAGTTTAGGAAACTATCGCTCTATCCAACTGAGCTACGGCAGCAAAAATTAAGTAATTATTTTATGAAATTAAATTAGAAATCAACCGTATTGGGATCACAATCCAGCAAATGCTGCTACGGTTAATGCAATCTGAAAAAAGATTTGAGAGATATCTTTTGTGAAACTTAGACTAGAAAACTTGTTTAATTTCTCAGGCACAACAATTGTATCACCTGCTCTCAATCCGGTATTATTTTTTCTACTTTTCCCAAAAATCTTTTTCTTATAGCCGGCATTATTTTTTGCAATAATTGAACCATTTGCCCTAATTACATATACTCCTTTTTTATTCGCAAAATCAGAATATCCTCCTGCACGTTGAATATAATCTTTCACTCTTCCTTTTTCTTTTAAAATAAAGGAAGTTGGATTTCTGACTTCTCCAATGATGAAAATTACCTGAGATTTTCGGGGAATTTTAATTTCATCTCCCGTAATTAATTCAATATTATTGTTACCCATTAAATTCATTCTGGCATCTTCAAAATCGAGAGCAATTCTACCTGTAACAGTAGCATTTCTGATTTTATTAATTAAATTCTTACCCGATTCAATAGAGATGACTTTTGCACCAAAGTCATCTGTATTCGCTTTATTCGTAGCTGTTAATGATGATACGCGACGTTCTAATTCGTCAGCTCTTTTATTTAAATTTTCTCTTTGAATCCTTCGGTTTTTTTCTCTAGAGAAAAAACCTGCATAGAGATATGCGTCAGCTGTTAATCCTCCAGCTCTTTTAATAACATCAAAAAGCTTTTCACCTTTTTCAATTGTATAGACACCTGGATATTTAATTTCTCCTGATAATTTGACCGTATTAATTTTTGTCCAACCTGGAATTTTTAAAATAATTATTTGGTCATTAGGTTTCAGTAAAATATCATGTTTTTCATTTCCTACTAACGCCAATTTAAGATCTATTACTTCGTGCTCAGTAAAACGTTCTTTCCCATTAATAATTTTATAATGGGTTATTTCGGCTTTACTAACAAATGCACTATCTTCTATACCTCCCGCCTCTTGAATTAAATTGGAGACTCTCATATCTTCACCCCAAATATAGGAGCCAGGATTCTTTACCTGACCCAATACGCTAACTCTAAGGTTTTCTTTTCTATGCTTTGATTCAAAGATTGTTAATTCATCCAGTGGAAACATCTCAATGTTGAATAGCTTATTCCCTTTTAAGACTTCTTCTAAATTTATTTTTATATATTTAGTAAATGATTTATTATCCTTCTTTTTCCCTACTCTTAATATGGATGCAACAAACTTATTTGCATTTTCAGTAAGAGACCCGCCCGTAAAAATTAAATCAGAAACTCTCATACCTTCAAAAAATAAATATTTATTTGGATTATGAATTGAACCTTTAATTGTAACTTCATATTTAATCTTAATTTCCGATAGTGCATGTATCACTAATCTATCTTGGATTTCAAGACGAATATTATTTAAGTTTTTCTCTTCGCTATTTCCAGACAAAGCTTTTTTCAGATCAATTACAATTTGTTTAAGTTTAGATTCATTTGAATCCCATCTATAAATTTCTGCTTTTTCAAGATATGCATCAAATCGCACACCTCCACTAGCTAAAACTAAATTTGAAACCCGCATGCCTTTAGTCCAATTATAGTTTCCGGGATTCAACACAAAACCTTCTACTTTAACTGCCGGAGATTCGCGTAAATCATTATTATGAAAAATAAATACTTTATCTTTTGGCAAAAGCTCAAGATCTTCTTCCAAATCCCCATTAAAGGCTTTTTCTAAATTAAAAGATTTCAAAATAGGTTCTTTGCCAATTCCATTTTGTCTTTGTACAACAGCATAATGCATTGCTGTATTTTCTTTTAATAAATCTTTAGAATAAATTAATTTAGAAATTCGAATCCCTTTTGAGTATGAATAGTGTTTTGCTCGATGAACATTTCCTATTAATAATATTCCATTGTGAAGCTCATCCAAAATAGATGGAACTAATATATGATCTCCATCTTGAACTAAAAAATTTAAATTTTCTACTTGTGTTAAATCTAAATCTATAATTATTTTTTTATTATCAACAACCCTTTTCACCTGAATACCTTTTGCCATTGCATCTGAAGAAAGGCCACCAGCAAGTTTAATAACATCATTTATGTTTTCAGTTTTAATTAATTCGTAGATAGCGGATCTTTTAATTGAACCAGAAACTGACACTAAAGGTCCAACAACAGGACAAACTATAACATCACCATTTCTTAAAGATTGAAATTTTGATATGTCACCTGATTTTAAAAACGGATATAAATCAAACGTGCCAATAGTTTTACTATTTCTCTTAATAGTTATTCTTCTCAAAGATCCAATAGCTGAAACCCCGCCAACGATTTTTAAGGCATCAACAAAAGAAGACAAACCTGATATCGAAATGACACCAGGTTGGCTTACCTCACCTAATAAAAACACGTTAATATTTTTTATTAATCCACTAGTTATCAGCACCTTGGTGTTTAACATTTTGGTTTTAACTAAACGATTAATTTTTTCTTTTGCTTTTTTGAAACTGATACCATTTAAAAATATTGGTCCTAATCCAGGAAAGGAACTATTGCCATCTTTTTTTATTTTAAGTTGAAAAGTATTATTTTTGCTGCCAAATAACTCAATAGCTAAACTATCTCCTGGACCTAAAATATAATCTTCGGGCATAATACTAACAGAAATGTGTTCTTGATTAACCTCATCCTCATATTCAGGAAATTCAGCTGTATCTTCGTCATCTTTTTTCACAACTATTCTTACTGGTTTTTTAAAAAGTGATTGGCCAAATAAAATTAATTTCGGTTCTTTTTTCCGTTTTTTAAATTTATAATTAAATAGCAGATCTTGAATTTGTTCAGCTTTTTCTTTTTGAGTTTTTTGTCCATCAAGATTTAATACCGTTTGATTCGTCAATGAATCAGCTTCAACATTTATTTTTGGAAAACCCCTAGAAGTAAGATTACTATACACTTTCCTTTTTCGTTTCTCTTGAATTACTTTTTTCAATTCTTCGATTTTTCTATCTCTACCTAGTAAATTCTGAACAATAGCTAAAAGGGTCTTTTTATCTAAATTCTCTAAAGATTCTTTGTCGATTGCATTCCTTTTTGAATCCCTTTTCAATTTTAATTTATCCAAAGATTCAATAGGATTTTTAGATTTAGTTGATTTACCCTTGCGCTTTTTAGTTTTTTCATTTTCGAATTGTTTTTGTTCAGATTTTTTAATCAACACTTCTAATCTATTTAGATCAATATTACTTTTTTGAATTAAAATTAATTTTTGATCTTCAGATAAATTCTTAAATCTATCTAAAATTGATTTGTTAAATGCGGGGTACTTTTTCATGATATAATTTTTTTCTTTTTCCGGAAGATTATCAAACCTAGTTATCAAATCTGAAATTTCAGATTCTTGGCAGAATGAATACGAAAATAAGAATATTAATACACAAAACAGAAAGAGTCTTTTACTCATGAATTTTAGGCTCAAATAATTTGAAAATTAAAAAATGGCATTTTAATAAGAATCATCCATATCTAAATTATTATTTACTAAAAACGTAAGAGTTTCCTCTAGAATTCATGTAAAACATGGAACAATAAAAATGTATAAAATTAATATTAATGACATTAAACAATTCCACTCGTGGCATACTCATTTAAAATTTAGATATATAATCTTTAATTTTAAACTTTAAATATATGGATAGATCAAATTGAATAAAATTTCTTTTATTGTAGGGCAAGAATGGTCTTATAAAACTCGTGAAAATGAAAAAGAGTCTACTTATATCATTACAAAAATTGATGATAAAAACAATAAACAAAATATTATTCACATCTATATAAAAAATTTAAAAATGAAAAACGCTTTAAGTCAAACGGGATTTAATGATCATATTGTACATTTACCCTTTGATTACAACTCACTCAAAGAATGTACTTTAGACTTAAAAACCCAACACCAAACTTTACCAGATTTTAAAGAAGGTTACCTAGAATGGATTAAAATGTTTGAATCTGGAAAAGCTGGCGTTTTTAAAATTCCTCTCTCAGACGCCATAAACTATCTAGAACACCATTTTAATTAATTTAAACACACAATCATTTAACAAAATTTATCATGAATTTTATTATTATTTTGCTTTCTGTTCCAATATCAACGATAATTATTTAGGTCATATATCTCAACTGAAAGGATAATAAAATGAAAATACTTTTTTTTACAACCTGCTTATGTTTCTTCCTTGGATTTACTTCAGTAGTATCACAAGATGAAAGCAAAGAAGAGAAAATGGCAAAAAATTGGGAAAAAGTAATTAGCACTGCTTTAGAGCAAAAATATGTTGTTCGTGCACGAATATATATGGGTAGAAATGAAAAAATTGTGGACATTGACAGAGTCGGATGTGTTTTAATTTTAACTTTGAAAAATAAAGATAAAATGGCTATTACTATGCCTTTCAAAACGACAGATAAAGATGGGCATATTAGGGATTTACATTTCGAATTCGAAAAGTAATCATTTCTTTTCAATATGTAACTTATCTGGGTGGTTGGTTTTTATGAAACTAGTTCCAACTATTCAAGATCAGATAATTTTAATTATTTGGAAATATAAATGGAAGATTCAAAATCAGTATTAGTCATTGAAGATAATTCTGAGATTAGAAATGTTATCGTTACATTTTTAGAGATTTCAGGGTTTACTGTAAATTCTTGTGAAAATGGCCTTAAAGGATTAGAAGCATTTAAAAAACTTAAAACAGACTATGTAATTACTGATATCAAAATGCCAGGTGAGTTAGATGGAATAGAAATTGTAAGAAGAATAAAGGCTTATAGACCTAAAACAAAAATTTTTGTATGCACTGGATTTGCTGAAAATCTAGAAAGCATAGAAAACATGGCCCATAAAATTCTTGAAAAACCATTGAATTTGCAATTTTTAAAAAAGTGTTTAGATGATGCCTCTTAATTTATATATAATTTATTCTAAATAACTATTAACAATTTTCGATTTTAAAACATACATCATTCATTGCTATCGTTAATTATTCTAGAACTTCCTGGCTTAATTTGTACCGATGTTTCTAACGTCCTCTTAAGTAAATCTTTCAACTCTTTAACTTCTTTATCTATCTTTTTTAATTCTTTCAAATAAGTATCTTCTAATAATTCTGAAAAAGATTTTTGCTGCTCTTTTAATAATTTAAATGATTTAGTATTTCTTGATTCTTGCAATTCTAGGGAAGTATTTATATTGCTATTAATCGAGGTCACATTCTTTTTATTATTAGCTTTGACTTGGTCATTAATATTATTGATGTGCTCTTTAAGTTTTGACTCCAAATCATCTATGTTAACTTTAACCGCTTTACTCACATCATCTTTACTTAATGGATTCATTTTTTGATTTTGATTTTTCAAAATTGTATATCTAGGCACAAAAAACTCAGAAATTAAAAAGCCTACACCTCCACAAGCTAACAAAAGCAATATAATGGCAAAGAATCCGGCTCCACCTTTATTTGATGAATTTCTAATTTCATTGCTAATTTCAGAAAATTCTGTTTTCATAATATTTCGTAAATTCACAAGATCGTTTTTATGGAGTTCGACATTTCTATCCATTTCATCCATAATCTGAGTACATTGGGTTGTTAACTTTATATTATCTGCATCAGCAGTTTTAAGTTTATTATTTAGCCCTTTTATTTGCTGTTCATAATTTTTATTTTGCTCATTTAAAGTACCCAAACGAGATATTTCGTCGGTAAGCGTTTGAAAGCCGTTGGAAATCAAACTAGTTTCATCGCCACCTTGACTAGATTCTTGCTGACTTAAGATTTGTGGTAAAACCATAGAATATTTTTTGACTTCATCAACCATACTTGCAATATAGTTTAATTGTTCAGAATAATCAGGTATATTAATGGGATTGTTCATATTATTGCTTTCTGGTTCTAAACTTTCTACTGGTACAATTTCATCCGTTGAGATGGCTTCAGTCACGTTATCTGTAGAGACTTCTTCCTCTTCAAATATGGATCTCACATTTTCACCTTCATCTCTATTTAAGAAATTCTCCAATTTTTCTTTTGCAACTTTTTCTGATAATCCAAATCTTTCAATTTCACCACTTATCTCAAGAATCTCTAAGTCATCTTTGACTTCTTTTTTTATGTAATTAGCTGCAATTCTTTTTTCTAATATATTTTTATTAAAACCTAGAATATCTAGAGCAACTTCTAAGGGTGCCCAAAATTCTTTACCACTTGCCATTAAAATCCTTCCAATTCAGAATGAAACATAGTACACATTACTATATCTTTATTCGCTCAAGAATAGTAAGTATCGATATATTATAAACTATATTTTTGGATTAAAATGAATCTTATGGATGAATTTATGGAATCTAATCACTAAGAGGTTTCTTATGTACCATTTGGAATAAAAAATGATTTATTTAATATGAAGGATTAAATAGAAACCGTAATAAATTTAAATATTTTGCGATCTGTTAAACTATAAATTTCTAGCTAAACGATCTTTTGGTGAAACTATTTCAGTTATTCGAATACAAAAAGCTTCATTTAAAACTAATATCTCACCTTTTGCAACAAGTCTTTCATTTACTAAAATATCCACGGGGTCACCTGCCAATTTATTTAATTCAATTACAGACCCTTCTCTTAACCTTAGTATTTCATCAATACTCATTCGAGTACGACCTACTTCAATTTTCATATTTAAAGACACATCCATTAACAAGGATTCAATGTCTTTATTTACTGGTCCAATGGCTCTTCTTGTAGGAGCAGTAGCAACGGGAGCTATTTCTTCAGCTGGTGAACCACCTTCATCTATATCATCTGTCCCTTGCGCTAAAAGTGCATCAATTTCTGCTTGTGATAATTCATCTGCCATTTGAAAATTCTCCTTTTACTAGTTGAAAGTAAATGCTATCCAACTTACTTTATATACTCTTTTGTATAGACCTAATTCATATAACATTTCATTTACATCTGATATCAATGATTGGGCAATATTCGTCTGCCCATCGTTGTCTTTTAACTCATTATAAGTAACGCTATTAAGTTTTTTCATAATATTGCTACGAATTTCATCTTTTCTATTTTTTAAAAACCTTAGGTATGAGTTTTTATCTTCATAAGGATCTTCAGAGTTTACACCAACAACCTCTTGAATAATATTAAAATCCTCATATTTTTCGGGACTAATAATTTCACCATATTTTGTTTGTTCGCCTTCTACATCTTTCCAATCGCTTTCCAAAAACTTTCTTTCTTTTTTGGTAAATCCAATTGAAAAAGCTAAACTTGTTCTCAACACCTTTGAAGTATCACCACTTTTATCTAATTTGATATTTACAATAATATCTTCTATAATAAATTTTGGTATTTCACTTTCAGCTCTTAGCAATAGCTTTACTGTGTGTCTCTCTTCAGCTGACTGTCCACCTTCTTCTCCGCCTGAGGCTTTACCTTTACCCCCCATCAATAAATAGAAAAGGATAATTGTATAAATAGCTATTGTCGCTATATAAACGATTAGCCCTTTCCCAGAAAACATTTTATCACTAGGACCTGCACTATCTGCATTAATTGGTTTATCTTCATCTGCCATTATTTTGCTTCCTTTGTATCTTTAATATTAGAAGACCTAGAAGGTGACGTAATAATTTCAACTCGTTGTCGCTCTTGTCTATTTTCTGTAAATAATTGTGTATTTCTAAAATCAAATTCACCATGTACTGAAATTCTAATTCTTTCAAAGTTTATTTTACCTAGCTTTTTATCAGTTAAAAAACTAATTACCGATTGTGCACGATAAAATGATAGTTCCCATTTATTATTGTACTTTATAGGCTCATCGTCAGGGTCAGGAGAACAATATCCGTGAATTTCAATGATTTGATCAGTGCCTTTCAATTGAGTCGATATACGATAAAGTGTACTATATTGCTCAGCTTTCAAAATTGCTTGCCCTTTATCAAATAAAATGGGACCACCAACAACTACAACATCTCGTGGATCTATAACTGTTTGACTCTTATCTTCGCCTTCTCTTGCAACGATATCAATAGTTTTACTAAATCTACTATCTGGTTGTCTTGGACTTGAAATCGCACGAACTGTAATTTTGTTAGGCATTAATCCAAGTGTCTTTTTTAAAGATTCCGTCAGTTCTTCAAATTTTACTTTTTGTATCGTAGCCATAGAAAACAGTAAAATAAAAAAGCACAATAAAAGAGTTACCAAATCACCATAAGTTGCCATCCACTCGGGTGCTCCCGCGGGTGGACAATCACATTTTTTCTTGCCCATGATTAATCCTTTACCCTATCTTTAGGTGGTAAAAATACTTCTAACTTTTGTTTTACTATTCTTGGATTATCACCTTGTTGAATAGACATAACACCTTGTAAAATAATATTTCTCATCATTAATTCTTCTGCATTTTTCTTGGTTAATTTATCTGCTAAGGGGCCACAAAATAAATTGGCAAAAAGACTACCATAAAAAGTAGTGATCAAAGCAATAGCCATAGATGGTCCAATAGTAGAAGGATCATCAAGATTTGCTAACATTTTTACTAAACCAATCAATGTACCTACCATGCCCCATGCCGGTAAATATTTATTTAACAAAGTCATCACGTTTATACCATCTTTATGCCTTGCATCGACAGTATCAATTTCTTCATTTAATATTTGAGCAATTAATTCTGGATCAGTACCATCGACAGCCAATTCGATACCTTTTTTCAAAAAAGGCTCCTTAACTTCATCCATCGCACTTTCTAAGGCTAAAATACCATCTCTTCTAGCTTTCTCAGCTAATTCGACAATTTGTACAATTAAAATATTAGGTGGCTGACCTATCTCTTTAACAACAATACCAAAAAATATCATAATTTTTAATACTGTTTTCAAAGGCATCGAAATCAAAACGGATGCAAATGCTCCACCAACTACAATGGCAAAACTTGGCCCATCCCAAAACATTGAGACACTATCAAGACCCATCCCAACGACAACAACCATCAGTGGGCCTAATATTAATCCTATTATTGTGCCTAAATCCATTTGATAAATCCTTCGTTACATTAATTCAGGTATGTATTTATTCATCCTGTTATATTCAATAACCTTTAAAATGACTTCTTCCGAGGTTTCCAAGACGAAAACTTTCTCGCCATTTATTAATGTAATCAAAGTATCGGGGACATTTTCAATAAACTTGATAAGTTCCCCATTAAGAATAAATTCTTTCTTGTTTAATTTCGTTAAATTTATCATAGTTCTATCCTAAAAATTTATTATTTGCAATATGAAATCAAGGTAGGATTTCAGTGATTTCACTTAATGAAAGTGAAACCGCGTTTCCATTCTCTTTAGTAATATTTACTTTTACATTTCCGTCAATTTGACTTATTGATCTAACAATACCTTTAACTTCTTTTGTTTCACCCTCAGCATTTACTGTAAACCCAGTAACTGTTTTTCCAATCATTGTTGCAGCAGACGAAAACTCTTGTGCCTGAAACATTTTAGCCATCGATCTTGCTATGTTCCTCGTTTCGTCTAGAGATTCCAATTGAGCTAACTGAGCAATAAAATCTTCGTTTGTCACTGGATTCAATGGATCTTGATTTTGAAGTTGTGTTACTAATAATGTCATGAAATCTGACTCTTTATTATCTTTTTCTTGCCCAGAACTTACCAATGCTCTTGTATCTTGATTAACAGTTGAAATTTCCATAATTTACCCTCCTTTAGGCGATGTAACTAATACTACTCAATTGATGTTGTGTAATTGATTTTGTTGAACTCTCTTCTGATTCAATAACTTTTAATTTTTGATTCTCATCTTTAAAGTTATTGTTTTCATTTTTATTTTGACTCTTATTTTTATGTTCAAAATCTTCTTGAGAATTATTTTGATTTTGTTTATCTTGAGAACTAATATCGAAATTTTTAAAATCTAAACCATTTTCTTTCAAAGCATTCATCAATAATTGTTTATTGTTTTCAAGAATTTCACTAGCAATAGAATTTTGTGTAATAATCGAAATACTGACCTCTTTACCTTTTACAGACATTTTAATTACTAATTCACCAAGTTCTGCAGGATCAATTCTTATTTTAATAAATCCATTATTTTGCAATTTCCTAACTTGAATCTTTTGAGTTAATTTATTAACGATATTAATTTGTTCAATACGATCTTGAATATTTGCTGATGTTTTAGTTGTGACCAATTCTTCTTTCGATGAAAATCCATCAGATTTTAATTCTGTAACTTGAAATTTAGTGTTTGTCTCTTCAATTGAAATATCATTCAATGGATTAACATCACCATTCAATAAAACTTTTGGTGATTCTGAATTAACTTTCAAATCTTTAAGTAGCGCCGAACCATTGAACTCACTTTTATTTTGAAATGCACTTGGTGCAATATTATTCAATTTTTTATGATCAGATAAATTTTGCGTTTGCAATTCTGGGAATTTAAACACTGAGTCCTGATTGGCTCGTGTTATTTTCTCAACAAATTGTTTTCTTAATTCACTAATAGATGGTTTAGCTGAAATCTGATTGGCTTGAATTATGTTTTTATTCTCTATTTCATTTTTCTTAATCAATAATACTTCATCATGTTTACCATTCGAATTTTCAACTACTTTATTGTCTTGGGGATGATTATTAAATACTGGCTTTGTAACGTTCTTCAACTCTGCTGTTAACTCAGCTGTTTTCTGAAGAATAAACTTCACACTTTCATTCTTGATTTCTTTGATTGGACTATTTTTAATTACTTCAAGATCTTTTACTTTTCCGACATTTTCTTCAGCAGAAAATAATATTTCCTGCTTTTTGTTAACAGAACCTTCAAATGAAACAGGTGTTCTCAAAACGTCTTTATTAAAAGTATTTGTTTCAATATCTGTAGTATGTTTCTCCAGTTTTATAATTTTGGTTTCAAACGTTTCAGTTCTTTCTGTGTAGAAATTATTTTGTTTAACATCTACCTTAATCTGAAATTTAGAAACTTCTTTTTCTAAATTTTCCTTAGACGATTTTGGCTCGATATTTTTGTTTTCTTTAGTTTGAACAACTTCAATTCTTTCAATTTCGATTACAACATCTTTAAGTTTCAATATTATTTTTTGATCCGGATTTTCAAACAACGTGCCTGATTCTTTTACAGACAAAATCTTCAATTCTTTTACCAGATTTCCATTAGACTTATTCTCAACTAAATTCATTGGTTTAAGACCTGTAAATTCAGCTCTTTTAAAATGATTTAAATCTATCTTTTTATTTGCCGGATCTTGGTGTAACACTTTTTCTTCTGAAGGAGCTTTTGGATTTAATTGTAAACTTTTATTTTCATTTAAATTTTTACTTAATTGATTAGGACGTTCGTTAAGTTCACTTTGAGGATGAGAATCCCACTCTACTTTTGTATTTAAAGATACAATCGTATTTGAATTTTCTTTAACATTTGTCTCAGAAATAACTCTTTTAATTTCATTGTTTGACGATTTGGCTTTATTCTCATTAATCTCTTGAGAAGCTAATTTTATTTCATTTTTAATAACATCATCATCTTGATTGAATTCAATCTTTGATTCAGAGATAACATTTTTAATTTCAGTATTTGGTTTATCTAGTTTAGAATTATTTAAATCAACTATACCTTTTTCCACATTGATAGATGATTTTATAGCTGGTTTTATAGCTCGTTTTGAAATATGATCTGAAACCGGTCTCTTGCCTGCGTCATCACTTTTAAGGGGAATTAAGTTTGCATTTAAAAGATGTTTATTGCTAGCTTCTTGATGAACTTCGTGTTTAACATTTGAAGATGGCTCTTTAAGTTCATTATTATCATTTGCCTTAAAGTCATTTTTAATTACAGGTTTTTGGATTTCTACAATATCATTATTATTAATGATCTCCTTACTCTGAGGTATAATATTTTCCTCACTTAAAGGATTAACATTAAGATCATTGAATGTAAACTTAATTGGATCCTTAATTACCTGAGTAGGCACATGGACCTGAGATTCTTGATTCTCATTGTTTTTTAAGGTAAATAAGGATTTAATCAATTTTTGAATATTTACTTTTGACACATTAGAAAATGAGCTGTCTACACGAAGTTCTAATTCTGGTTGGTTAAATTCAATCTTGTTAATAATTGATTTCAATTCAGCAAGTATTTCAGGCACCTCAATTTCTTTTTCGCCGGTATTTATTGCCACATCAGTAAATAACTGCCGATTTTCAGCAAATGTAATCTGCTCAATCTCATCAAGTGAGAGATCTAATTCAACATTCAAAATGTTTCCAATATCTGCACTATCTAAATTTGTAATTTCTTCATTTTCGATATTTTGATCGATAGACTGGGAGAATATAGAAGAAAAATTACCATTTAGCAATTTATTGTCGTTAGTAGCCAATGGTGGCGATTCCAACGAAAATAGGCTTAAATTAGTAATTTTTTCCATAAGTATGCTCAAAATTAAAATATTCCTCTAATTTAAAAGCAAAAAAAGTACCAAGATTTATAATTTCCTGACGACACCTAAGTTTTTTATTATTTTGAAAGTAAATTTAACATTAACTGAAAGTTAAACTAATGACTTATCTTAGGAATAATGGACCAAAACTATCTTAAATTTATCACTCTGATCAAAATATTAGTAAAGCAAAAGACTTATAAGAGGAATTAAAAAATAAAAAGGGGATTCAAGAGTCCTTTTTATTGATGTGAAAAGAGTTATTTTATTTAATTTTTCTTAAAAAAGTTTAAAAACCTATCGCTAAAAAGAAAGAATTACACCTAAAGGAAAAACATGAAAAATATTAATTCTGGTAAGTTATTTTTAATCTTAATGGTTACAAGTATTGCCATAGGAATATTGGTTGGTGGGTATGCTCCAGAAACAGCAATAGAGTTTGCCTTTATTGGCGATTTCTTTTTGCATGCATTAAAAATGTTAGTAATTCCTTTGGTCATTACCTCCATGATTGCTGGTGTAGCTTCACTAGGTGACATCAGAAAATTGGAAGGTATTGGAGGCCGAACAATTACATATTACATGATAACAACGGGTTTCTCTGTACTTATTGGAATTGTGTTGGTAGTTGTAATTGCTCCAGGTAAATCAAAAAATAAAGAAGATGCACTTGCATTCAGAGGTGGGGTAAATTTAAATGAATCTGTATATGAAATAAAAGAAAATACAATTCTAATCGAAACAAATAAAAAATTAACCTATGACAAAAAACATCAAATAATTTTATCAGATCAGCTGAAAACATTTGGTGTTATTGAATCAATAGAAACATATTCTGTCGAACCAAAAAACGTCTTGGCAATAACCGTTAAAGGTTGGCAAGTCGAAGTAAAAAACAAATTCAATAAAGTAACACCAAAACCAGTTGGTAAAGGTATTCAAATAGATTTAGCTGTATCTGAAAAGGTCATCAATAAAAGAGGAAATACTATTGGACAAACTTTAAAAAAAGTATTATTAAGTTTAGCACCTCAAAATTTATTTAAAGCTATGGCCGAGACTAAAGTATTACCCATTATCATCTTCTCTCTAATATTCGGAGCGATCCTTACAACATTAGGTACAAGGGGTGAACCCGTAATAGCATTTTTTATTGGCGCCAACGAAGCAATATTGAAATTTGTACAATTATTGATGTATCTAGCCCCCGTTGGTGTTGGCTGTCTGATAGCAGGAAAACTTGGTCAAGCAGGAGGTATGGAAGAATTCATGCCACAATTCAAAAAGATTCTTATCTATGCATTAACAGTTATCATTGGACTATTAATTCATGCCATCATCATTTTGCCTATAATATTTAAGTTAATAACTAAAAGATCTGTCTTTTCATACTTGAGTGGAATGTCACCAGCATTATTAACAGCTTTCAGTACAGCTTCTAGTTCCGCAACATTGCCTTTAACTATACAGTGCACAACTGAAAATAATAATGTGTCTGAGAAGTCATCAAATTTTGTATTGCCTCTTGGAGCAACTATAAACATGGATGGCACAGCTTTGTACGAAGCTGTAGCAGCAATTTTTATCGCACAACTTTATGGAATTGATTTATCAATAATGCATTTGATCATTATATTTTTCACGGCTACCTTAGCAGCAATTGGTGCTGCTGGAATCCCAGAAGCTGGCTTAGTTACTTTGGTAATTGTATTAGGCGCCGTTGGTTTACCCATTGAAGGAATTTCAATGATTTTAATTATCGATTGGTTTTTGGATAGATGCCGAACGACTGTTAATGTTTGGGGGGATTCAATTGGAGCTGCCATTATTGATAAAAACTTAGAAGAAAATACAGTATAAGGCTATAAAAGGATTCTTCTTTCATTTTATAGCATATACTTTTAATAAAGGTTAACATAATGAATTATTTACAGAATAGTTTCTCAAACAATCAGGGTGAATTGATATAATTTCAGAAACATTAATTAATAACTTACGAGGTGGTAAAAAATGAAAAAAATACTATTAGCATTATTAGTTGCATCGACAATTTCTTCTTGTACGGTTGTTGTTGTTGACCCAGCACCGAGGCCTAGGATAATTGTCAAAGAAGTTTCTTATAGAGGTGCACACCCTGTAGACGTATACTTTTACAATGGATATTATTATTATTATCCCACCTCACATATTCATTCTCGACACCATCATACTAAAGTAGCACACTATAACACTAGCCACTATGTTATAAAAAGGCATTATAGGCCAACAACTGTAATTATCAAAAGACATCATCACCATCGTGGACATCACGGCACACATGGTAAAACTAAAATCGTAACTAAACCACATACGCCACATCATACTCCAACCAAAACGATTATTACTAAAAAGCCACATCACCATCATCACAAAAATAAACATAAAAATAAACATCACCAAAATAAAATAATAATAAAAAAATAACTTTATACTCTACGTAGAGAGATAATCCTATCTCTCTACCATTTTTTATTCAACACCATCTTTAATTTATTTAATATGTTTAAAATAGATTGATCTTTTAAATTCCGATTCCATTAATATTACATATAATCCTAGTTCGAAAAAATCAATTCTTTATTTGGTGTTAAAATGACAAAAAATAATGCAATTAAATACCTTTTCTGCTTCATCCTTATTACTTTTTTATTTAACTTTAAGGCTCAAGATATGACTGCTGATGAAAAAAAAATGACGAAAACGAAACTTACAATACAAGTTCCTCATGTTAACAATAGCAAACGAATTTATCGCGCAATTTTACTAAAAAATGGCCTGAAGGTATTATTAGTTTCTGATTCAAAAGTAAATCATTCAGCAGCTTCAATTGACGTTAGCGTTGGTAGCCTAGAAGACCCAAAAGATCAACAAGGACTATTTCACTTTCTTGAACATATGTTGTTTTTGGGAACTAAAAAATATCCTAAAGTAGGACAATACTCCGCCTTTCTAAAAAAAAATAGTGGCTCGTCAAATGCCTACACTTCAGAAGAAAGTACTAATTATCATTTTAAAGTTTCTCATAACGGATTAGAAGAAGCCATAGATCGATTTGCCCAATTTTTTATCTCACCAATATTTAATAAAGAAAAGACAGATACAGAAGTTCAAAATGTTAACTCAGAACACCAAAAAAATATCCCAAAAGATTATTGGAGAGGAAGGCAAATACTGCGATCACTCTATAAAAAAAATCATCCTGCCAATCATTTTAGTACAGGCAACAATATTACGCTTAAGTCATGTAGGAGAGAATCACTTATCAAGATGTTCAATAAATACTACTCTTCTAATTTGATGGCTTTATGTATTTTGAGCAACAAGTCTTTAGATGATCTTGAAATTTTGGCAACGAAATATTTTTCAGATATCCCAAATCGAAATAGTATTGCCCCAAAATATCCTGAAAATTATTTAGATACAGCCAATGGATTGCGCATCTTGAAAATCATTCCAAAGAAAAATATTCATCAGCTAGACATCCAATTTGCTTTACCAAATTTAACTAAATATAGAAATGAAAAACCACTACAATTACTCGGGTCTATTCTAGGTCACGAAGGAAAAGGCACCATTACAAGTCATTTAAAAAAGAAAGGTTTCATCAGCTCATTAAGTGCCGGTGGATATATAATGTCTTCCTATTCACGATTTAGCTTCTCAATTGCTTTGACAGAAAATGGCAAAAAAAATATCAGTAAAATTTTAGAAACTGTTTTTGCCTATATCAGCATGTTACAATCATCCCCTTTCCCAGAATACTATTATCTTGAACAACAAAAACTTGTAGAAATTAATTTAGAGAATCATGAAGAAAAAGAAGGAACCAATTACGTTAGCAACATAACAAGTTCAATAAATGAATATGGCATTTCAAATATCTTGACGGCTCCCTACTTATTTCCACCGCTTTCTAAAAGTAACGAAAAGTCCTATTATTTAGCACTCAAAAATCTAACAGTAAAAACTGCAATAGTTTCAATTTTTACCCAGAATCAGAAAACCGACCAAGTTGAGGAATATTATAAAGCGCATTATTCATACGAGATTGATAAAGAATTGGGGAATAAACTAAAAAATGTAAGTTTTAATTTTAAATTACATCTACCCAAACCAAATGCTTTTATTCCAAAATCTACCAAACTAATCTCCCCTCGCCCATATTTACTCGTTTATAATAGTTTAAATGAAATATGGTATGAACAGGATCAAGTATTTAAATTACCAAAAACGCATATTCGGTTACAAATTCTTACTAACGAATTACAAAAATCTTTAAAGAATCAATTACTTGGTAGACTATATACATCCGCAATAATTGAATCCTTGAATGAAGACATCTATCCCATGCAAATTGCAGGATTAGGATATCAAATCAGCAATGATTTCGAAGGTATCAATTTAAGTTTTAATGGATACTCCTCTAACATTCTAGAATTTTTTGATTTCGTAACTAACCGATTAAAAAGTATAAAAATATCAAAAGATATTTTTTTAAGTTTAAAAGATCGAATGAAAAGAAGTTATTTAAATAGAGACTTTTCTCCAGCATATCAACAAGCATTTTTATTATTTAATTCTTTGAACAATAAAAACTATTATAGCATCAAAAACAAACTAAAGGTTTTAGAAACTATATCCCTCAATGAATTAAAGGATTTCGTAAAAAAACGATTGTTTAAAAAAGTATTTATTAGAGGATCTGTTTATGGGAACACTAAACCAGAATTAGTTCAGAATGCAATAGAGAACTTCACTACATATTTGGGTTCATCACCATTAAGCCGTAAGGACTTTCCCAAACTATTAATTGCACAACTAAATAAAAAAAATCCTCATATCGTTTTATCAAAAAAATTAGCCATAAACAATTCTGCTATTTTAAGTGTACATTCTTTTGGCTTAGAGAATCCAAAAATGAGAGGTGCTGCATTAGTATTATCTAAAATATTAAATGGCCCATACTATGCTGATATGCGAACCAAACAACATTTAGGATATATCGTCTGGTCTTTTATGGATCAAGAAGAACATAATATTTATCAATCTTTCATTATTCAATCTGGAGAATATTCCGCCGACCACCTAATTGAATCTTCCAATAATTTTCTGAAAAACTTTGAGAAAGTTTTAATTAAATTACCTAAAAGTGATTTTGATAAATATAAAAAAGTCGTCATTGATAGAAAATTGGAAAAACCAAAAACTATTTCGGCTCAAAACAATATATTCTTTAAACAGGCATTTAAGAAAAAAGGTGACTTTGATCATGTCGCTTCAGATGTCAAAGCAGTAGAAAGTTTATCGAAAAAAGATGTTATTCAATTATTTAAAAAAATTATTAATCCTAAAATTGGAAAAAGCATTACCGTTTTATGCTACGGCAAAGATCATGAACAAAAAGTTCTAGACACAACTGAAATTAAATTAAAAGAATTACGAAGTGAAGTCAAATATGAATAAAGAAATAAACAACTTATTATCATTCATTAATAAAAGTCCAACACCATTTCATGCTGTTTCAAATGCTAAAATCATTTTAGATGAGAATGGCTTTACTTCATTAAACCGACAGGATAAATGGGAATTAGAATTATCAAAAAAATACTATTTCACTGTAGAAGACTCTACATTAATTGCTTTCACAACACCAAATAATACTACCGACTCAGCATTTAATTTGATTGGTGCACATACTGACAGTCCAAATATAAGAATAAAACAGGGGTCTGAAAAAATACAATATGGATACCAACAAGTCAGCATAGAAGTTTATGGTGGCGCATTGTTGAATTCTTGGATTGATAGAGATCTTGGTATTGCTGGAAGAGTATTCATCAAAGAAAATAAAAAGGTAGAAAAACGATTTATTATGATTAATAAACCGTTAGCTAGAATCTCACAACTTGCCATACATTTAAATCGGGACATCAACGAAAAAGGATTTAAATTAAATCCTGAAACTGAGATCATACCGATTTTTGGTAATAGCAATGACAATGAAGATAAATTATTTCTGAAAGAATTAATAAGCGCAGAATTAAATTGCTCTCCTGAAGATATTATTACCTATGAAATTTCATTCTTCCTTACCCAATCTGGGGAAACTGGTGGAATCAACAATGAATTTATTTACGCACCTAGGATAGATAATTTAGCCATGTGTCATGCAGCATTATCTTCAATTGCTACATCAAAAATTAATAATAATTTCAACGTAATTGCATTATTCGACCATGAAGAAATCGGAAGTAAAAGCTCAACAGGTGCAGACTCAAGAATTCTTGTAGATTTTATCAATAGAATTTCTGACAATTTAAACATTAATCAAGAAGACATGCTTCGATCACTTGCAAATTCTTTTATGATTTCTGCAGACATGGCCCATGCTATACACAGTGCTTTTCCATCGAAACACAGTGACCAGAAGCCACAAATAAATAAAGGACCTGTCATAAAACTCAATTCAAATATAAGATACGCAACAAGTGGATTATCGATGTCTAGAATAATTGAGATTTGCGAAAAAAGTAATATTCCATTTCAAACATTTTATTCTAGAGCTGACATGTCATGCGGTAGCACAATAGGGCCAACCTCAGCTGCCATATTAAATATCCCTGTAATTGATATTGGGAATGCATTACTATCCATGCATAGTTCTAGAGAAGTTTCGGGCACAGAAGATCATCCGTTAATTATTAAGTTATTTAAAGAATTCTTCAATTAATTTGTAAATCGAATCTAGAACAGTTTTAGAATATAATGAGATATTATAATTTGAGGTTTATGAATTTACTGATTTTTGTAGATACAGATGCTAAATCATAAGGTTTTACAATAAAATCGGTGGCCCCAAGTTTAACACAAGACGTCACCGTATTTTTATCACTCTTGGCTGTCAGACATATAATTGGAATAGATTTAAATTTTTCATGCGTTTTAAGCTCTTTAATACAAGTTAATCCATCCATAACAGGCATCATCAAATCACATAAAATCAAATCAATATCACCATCTTTTTTTTCTACTATTTCAATTCCAATTTTACCATTATCAGCTTCTAATATTTCACAATGAAATTTAGTAGAAATATATTTGGCAAGCACTCTCCTTAAAGCCTTACTATCATCAATTATTAATATATTTCTGACAGCAGAGCTATCTTCTGATTTTGAGACTTCCTTTTCGACTTCACTATCTTTGTCTTCTTCAGTCGCTTCTGATTCTTTTTTTTCGTCTTCAGCCATATTTCTTCTAGGGATTATCCTCTTGATCTTTTACTGAATTATAGATCATATTTTCTATATAATCCAAAAAAATTAGGAAAATAATTAAAAACAGTACTTGCTATACATGATAATGTTTTGATAAAAGTCTAAAATACTTACTTCAAAGAAAGCAAAAGATTCTCGCCGCATGTTTTGACAATTACGAAAACATCTTCAAACCCTTTCACACCACCATAATATGGATCTGGAACTTCCATTTGATCAGAATTGTTGTCATATTCTCTGTACAAATGAACCTTTTCACTTTGTAAATCTGAAGTGCATAATTTCATAATATCTGCATAATTACTATTGTCCATAACAAGAATATGATCAAAAAACTCTAAATCTTCTTCGGTAATTTGCCTGGCGCGATGACTTAAATGAACTCCATATTTTGCTGCTGTTTGGCACATGCGTGAATCTGGCTGTTCACCAGTATGATAGGCCGCTGTGCCACAACTATCAATATTAAATTTATTGGAGAGTCCTCCTTTTTTTACTAAATAAGAAAAAACGCCCTCAGCAACCGGTGATCGGCAAATATTACCTAAGCAAACAAACAATATATTGATCAATGGAATTTTTTATTTGTAAAATTTACTAATGACATTTTTATATCGATTCATGTCTTTTTTATTTAATTTTTTAAGAATTTTATCGCTGCCATTTTTATCACCAGCCATTAAAGAATATACACCTCCATGCAATATAAGTTGCTGATCAAGGTCTTTAAGTTTAGCAGTATAATTCATTAGAATTTCGACTGGCAATTGATCAAACAATTTTTCTGTTTTAACATTATTACTATCGAGCAATGTTATGCTAAACTCAGAAACACCAATAACAACTTGGCTTTGACCATTCAAAAGTATAGAATCTCCCATAAAAAATATATTAATATTTCTTCTAAATTTACTGTATATGTCAAAAATAGATTTATAAGCAAGGTCCATTTCAGGAAAATTTGACATTAAAAAATCTTTATTATTTCTAATTGCAGATATATTTTTATTTCTTTCTTTTAAAAAGTTTACGAAATTTTTATTTTTTAAATTCAATTCCAAATTACTGACTAATCGCTTCACATCTTCACTCAAATTTGATTTAGTTTTCTTAACTGTTTTTGTGGATTTTTTTATTGCTACTTTAGGTGGCTGTCCTGTTAAATAAAAATTTATTGCTTGAGACAACTGGGTAAGAAACAAGGTATCTTTTTTATTAATCATAATATTGCTTCTTAGTCGTTTTACAGAAGCTAAACCCACTTTGGACTTAATAGGAAGCATTTTTTTAAATAGTATTGAATTGATTTCTTTTCTTTTGCTATTAATGCTTTTAAAAACTTTATTTTCATTCTTTCGCCGCAACATATCCAAACCTATATTTTTATTTCTCCAACCAGCCTCAATCATAAATTGATAAGCATCATTATATTTTTTTTCTAATATAGCTTTTTTAGACTTTTGAAATGAATTGTTCGTAAAGTCTAGCGCTAATTTATATCCGATACCATCTAGAATAAACGACATTTCATTTTTAAGATCATCTATTTTGCCAGGTAAAGTTTTAATATAAATGGAACTAATTTGACTAAACCGATCTTTTTTAGCTTTTAAGGTTACAGCTGCATCATTCAAGTAAGTGATAAATTTTTTCCTATCTTTTTGAAACTCTAATTCTGAAAAACTAGGCCCAGTATTTTCAGTAGGATCATCTACAACATTAGAACCACTACCGCTTTTAAAAATGGAAATTATCCCAATCACTACCAATAAAGTTACCACACCCACAATTATAGGAACTAAATAATTAGGCTTACTAGGATAAGCCTTAATATCTCTTTTTGAAACTGCTCGAGTTCTGGCAGTTGTTCTGAATAAACTATTATTTTTATGATACCTTTTTAAAATCTTTGAAATTTCATCTAATAATTCATCTGGTGTTTGAAATCTATCAAAAGGGTTCTTCTCAACTAAGTCTAATACTAATTGATCAAAACCTCTGCTTAACTTAGGATTTAGTGCACTTGGCATTTGCGGTTCATCATTTAGGTGCATTGAAATAACACCTATAGAACTATCATTCTCAAATAAATGTTCTCCAGTAGATAAATAAAATAAAGATGCCCCAAGACTGTATAAATCAGCACGAATATCAATATTTGTTTTACCTTTTGCTTGTTCCGGGGATGTAAAATAAGGTGTTCCTAGAAATACACCTTCCTGAGTCAAATTAGCATCACTGTCTATAAGTTTCGCCAACCCAAGATCACATAATTTAATGGATCCGCTTTCAGTAATCATAAAGTTGTCAGGTTTTATATCGCGATGCACTAATTTATTTTGATGTGCATGTTGTAAAGCAAGTGTAACTTGATAGGCAATTTCGAGTGTTTTTTCTTCACTCAATTTTCCATTTTTTTTAACTAAATCTTCAACACTACCACCTTCTAGGTATTCCATCAAGTAATAACAAATACCATTATCAAATCCTGCTCCATGAACACCGATAATATTCGGATGGTGTAGCTTGGCACTAGTCTTAGCTTCAATCAGGAAACGCTCGCGCTTCTCTTTATCCTTTGTGAATTCAGGAGATAATATTTTTAGAGCTACAATTCTATCCATACTAAGCTGGTTAGCTTTATATACGGAGCCCATGCCACCTTGACCCAATTTTTGGATTAAAGTACATCCACCAATTTTTTTATTTGTAATATCTGATGAATTCACTTTACAATTTTCCTGACGCTGAAAAAAGTTCATCGAATGTTTGTTGGGCATAGCGGTCTGTCATACCAGAAACATAATCGCTAACCCCTCTTTCAGTTCCTTCTTCTTTGCAAATTTTCTGAAACTCAAGTGGCATTGAATCTTCATGGCTAACAAAATAATTAAATAATTTTTCAATACAAAGTTCAGCTTTAAACATCATGCGATTAACTCGATAATTTCTGTATAATTCTTTAAATAAATACTTTTCAAGTTCTTGTTTCATTTCCGCCATTTCGGTGCTAAAACCTATCGGAGATGAATCACAATTTCTAACATCTTCTATACTATTTAGACTTAATTCTTCAATCTTTGAACTTGAAAAATGCAATAAGTCCCCCATCATTAAATCAATAATAGCACTTATTGTTCTTCGCTGAAAAACCTTTTGATCGATCTTACCATAGGCATCAGACACTTTTCTACTAGCAATCTCCCATAAAGATAACCGCTTTAACTTTTCAATTTCTAATAACCCAGAACGCAATCCATCATCCAAATCATGATTATCGTATGCTATTTCATCACAAATATCGACAACATAAGATTCTAGCAATGGTGCCAATTCAGGATGGTATTCTTTTTTCACCTTCGCATAAGGACTATGTTTAATCATACATTCCCTAGTTTCATAGGTTAAATTAAGTCCGTTGTATTTAGGATGTCGGTGCTCCAAAAAACAAATTATTCTTTCAGATTGCATATTATGCTCAAAACCACCATGATCTTTCATTAATTTATGCAAGATCCTTTCGCCAGCATGACCAAATGGCGTGTGCCCCAGATCGTGGGAAAGGGCAACGACCTCTACTAAATCTTCATTCAAGCCCAACGATCTCGCTGTAGCTCGAGACAAACCAGCAACTTCTAAGGAATGTGTCAGCCGATTTCTATAATGATCACCAATCTCATTTAAAAAAACTTGTGTCTTATACTCAAGTCTTCTAAATGCTACACTATGAATAACGCGGTCTCGATCTCTTTGGAAACAAGTTCTAAATGAATCTTGGTCTTCTTCATACGCACGACCCAAAGACAAACTACTTTTCATACCATAAGGCTTGATTATTTGGCTCTCATATTTTTCTAAATCTTCTCTTTTTAATAATGTCATTATCTATCCATACCTACAAACGAGGAATTACTTTTTGAGGATTAACAAAATAGTCATTTCTAAGAATCTTTAAACCTAAGATATCATTTTTTCTGATCTTACCCAAGCTATAACCTTTGTTGATCACATCACCAACATTCAAACTAACTTTATTCAAGCCATAATAAAAACAATTTTCTTTTTTAGAATGAGCAACCAAAATACAACGGCCAAAGTTTGCAAAATTTTCGGCTTTAAATACAACGACTCCATTGTGTATGGATTTGACTGACTGACTTTTATAAGATCGAATATTGACTCCAAATAATGGCCTGCCACCATCATAGTTACTATATCTTTTAATAATTTTACCACTCATTGGTTTTGTATAACCCGTACCTCTAGGGATTAGCATGTACGGTGGATTTCCTTTAACTATTACTGTAGAGTTTTTTATTCTAGACTTGGCCTTATAAGTTTTCGGCTGTGGCTTATGGATAACTTTTTGGCTTCTTTTAAATGTGTAAAAGGATTTCCTTTTTACTTGACTGTTTACAGATATTTTACTTCTGATAAAAAGCTTTTGTCCGATTTCCAAGGGTTTGCTAGTTCTTAAATTATTATCTAACAAAATCACATGTATTGAAGTATGAAACCTTTTTGAAAGTGAATAAAAAGTATCCCCTTTTATTACTCTATATAATTTAAATTCAAATTTATTTTTATTAATTTTTACTGGAAGATTTGTAGATTTTGAACCCGTCTGGCATCCTGTAATCACTAAAAGAAAAAGGAAACAAACAGCTATCTTTGTAGCTTGCATATTAATTACGTATAGATAAGATTTCACCATTAAAATCAAATAAAATTTTATGCCAATTAACTAAAATATTGATGTGTTGATTATGCCCTTATATGTACATTTGTCAATCTATTCTAATCGGACAATTAGCATCCACAAGTACTCAAATTCTATATCAGTTCACTAAAATCAATGACCAATCCATTAAAAAAAACATGTCTGATAACCGGTGCTGGAGGTTACATTGGACAACATTTAACCAATCGCTTAGCAGAAGAGAATTGGGACATAACCGGAACAATCAACTCGTCAAATCATATCTCAACAGAACAGATTCATTATTTAAATATTGACCTATCAAACATAGATAAAATAGATTTACTTTTGCCTGAATTAAAAAAGAAACGATTTGATGCCATAATACATTGTGCCGGTTACTCCCCTGATTTAAATATATTAAAAATAACTGAAATCGATTTGCTAAAGGCATTAAATATCAATTACAATGCCCTAGTCAGATTAAATCATTTATTAGAAAATAATATAAATCCACATGGACAAATAATTCATTTTGGAAGTCGAGTTGCAACCCAAGGCAACCATGGGCAAATAGCATACTCTGTAGCAAAAGGCTTATTAATAGACTACACAAAACAACTTGCAGCCCATCTTGGAAACATTCCAATAAAAGTCAATATGATCATACCTGGTGTACATCCCAGCAAAATGTTAGGAGAATATGCCAAAACAGTAAAAGAAAATGCCAAAAAAAATAGCTACCTAAATCAACTTACATCAATTGAAGACGTACTCAATTGTGTACTGTTTTTATTACAAAGCAAAACTATCAGTGGTCAAATTTTCAACATTGAAAGTCGACCATCATGAAAATATTTATCAATGGATTAGGCATTATTTGTCGGGTAGGAAAATCACCTAAAGAAATAATTCAAAATTTTAAAATCGTCCCCCAAATAGATTCAATCAAAGTGGATAATAAAATATTTCCAGTTTGCCTAACACCAGAAGATTGGCTACCCAAAAAAGCTGACAAGGTCTTTGAATTAGCAAAACATAGTATTGATGACGCAATTAAAATGTCTCAATCAAAAATAAATTTGAATGATACAGCAATAATGGCAGGATGCACAAAAGGATATAGTTCATCCATTTCAAAACATATACAAGAACAAGACATTGCAGATATTGCTATCGCAAATACAAATCAATTAAACATTGATTTATCTAAACATTATCAAATACCCTATATTCACATACCAAATGCAGCCTGTGCCACTGGTGCACAAGTATTAAATAAAGCTGTGAATCTAATAAAAAAGAATGAATACAAACAAATAATTATTTGCATGGCAGAAGCCTCAATAACAAATGAAATCATTTCTGCATTTCACCAATTGGGAGTACTTACATTAAATCCAAAAGGGATGCTGCCTTTTGATCAAAATCATTCAGGTTTTCATATTGGTGATGGCTCAGCCGCATTAATTATTTCAAAAGAAAACTTATCAGATGATTCTATCGGTACTATTGATGCCATTGCTTCTGGAACTGATGCTACCCATTTTTCTAAATTCAAACATGGCCCCGACTCAATTATGAAATTAATTGATCAAGCATTGAATTCAGCAAATTTATCAATAAATGATTTTCATCACCTAAATTTACACGGTACCGCCACAAAAGTAAATGACATAATGGAATCGTCTTTAATGGATCGATTAACTAAACAAAATCCAAATTTACTATTTTCATCAACGAAAAGGCATACAGGCCATTTATTAGGAGCCAGTGGCTTGTTGGAATTCACTTTATGTCTTATATTCGCAAAAAATAATTTTATTCCACAATTACAGGCTCGCTCGCCTCTTTCAAATTTAAATAAGAACTTAATCATTAATGAAACTGATTTATTGATCAAATCAAAGAAATTCATTAACGTCTCCTATGGCTTAGGTAGCCCTATAGGTGTCGTTTTAGGTGAATCTTCCTAAATATAGTTTACTGGAAATAGAACTTCGCTAAAATAACGCGCCTTTTTTCAATTGCCAAAATAATATGATATATTTAGACAACGCCGCTACAACAAAACCTTTCCAAAGTGTTATCAGTTGCATGGCAACCACCATGCAAGAAAATTTTGGAAATCCATCTTCTTTACATCGATTAGGTGTAAGTGCTGCTAATATTTTACAGGACTCTCGAAAGATCATTTCGGACAAAGCTAATGTTTCACCTGAATCAATTATTTTTACAAGTGGTGCTACTGAAGCCAATCAAACCGTTTTAAAATGTGGTGTCCATAAACCAAATAAAAGAAGAAACCATATTTTAATCTCCAGCTTTGAACACCCTTCCACATTAAGTACTAAAAGCTATTTAGAAGACATGGGTTATGAGATAGAATTTATTGTGCCCAATAATTTAGGAATAATTACACCAAAAGCGGTTGCCGTTAAGATGAGGGATACGACTGAACTAGTTAGCATTATAGGCGTCCACAATGAAATCGGCGCAATCCAAGACATCAAAGAAATAAAAAATATAATCAAAGAACTAAATCCTAAAACATTATTTCACGTCGATGGCGTTCAGTGGTTCGGGAAAATTCCTTTACCAGCATCAAATGATCTACCTGATTACTTTACATTGTCTGCCCATAAATTTCATGGCCCAAGAGGAATTGGAGCAATCATAAAAGGTCCCACAAATTCTTTGTCACCTTTAATTGATGGTGGTGGACAAGAAAATAAATTCAGAAGTGGCACCGAAAATCTACCGGCTATTGTAGGTATGGCTAAAGCTATCGAAGAAATTCAAGATTTAAATACCGCTAAAATTGCCACTATGCAACATAAATTGTTTACCGCATTTAAAAATAATCATGATGTTAAATGGATCGGCCCTGAACCAGGAAAAGACCGCAGCCCATTTATAAATTTAATCGCCATAAAAAATAAAAAAAGTGAAATTTTAATTCACCAACTCGAAGAAAAAGACATCTTTGTATCTTCCGGAAGCGCCTGTTCAGAAAAATCTAATAAAAGAAATCAAAATTATGATTTCTTAGACTTAGGCGAATCTTTTAATGATGGGATACTAAGAATTTCATTTGGCTACCATACAACCGAAGAAGAAGTAGATCAGCTTTTACAGGAACTAATAAATATATTATGAATGAAAAATCCGAAGAAAACAAAGCAGTAATTATTATTACTTATGGTGAAATCGCCTTAAAAAAAGGACGACGTCATTTATTTGAAAAAAAGCTAATTAATAATCTCCAAAATAAATTAAGGGGCAAACATTATGGAAATATCAGAAGTATCAGAGGGCGTATAAAAATCACATTGCACCCGCAAGCAGATGTTGATCTTATCACCCAATTATGTTCAAAAGTATTTGGTGTTGTTGCTGTTTATCCAGCCAAGCAAGTTTCTCTAGAATGGGATGATATCGTCCAAAATGTAACTGAATTCACAAAGGAACATCCACAAAAAGAGCTACAGAAGACCTTTGCTATTAAATGCATCAGACCAAATAAAAACTACGATAAAAATAGCGTTCAAGTGGGTCAACTTTTAGGAGCTGAAGTTTTAGAGTTAGCCCCATCTTGGTCTGTAGATTTAGATAATCCTGAAATTATAATCATAGTTGAAATACATAGTGACTCGGTATATCTAGCCACAAAAAAAATAAAAGGACCCTGTGGTTTACCTGTTGGGATTTCAGGGAAATTGTCATTGCTATTAAGTGGCGGGATCGACTCCCCCGTCGCAGGATATTTAATGCAAAAAAGAGGCGCACGATTAGTGGCCTTATATTTTCATAGTCATCCATATACTGGTGATCAAGCATTGAATAAAGTAAAAGAGTTAGCAATTAACTTACGAAAAAATCAAGATGAGCTGTCTCTTTATATGATACATCTAACGGAGATACAAGAAGCAATTAGAGACAAATGTGATCCTAGATACGCTGTTATATTAACAAGAAGATTTATGATGAGACTCGCTCAAATTTATTCATTTAAAAAGAAAACTAAAGGAATTGTAACAGGTGAAAATCTGGGACAAGTTGCCAGTCAAACTTTAGATAGTATGGCTGTCATTGAAGAAGCCACAAAACTTCCAATATATCGACCTTTAATATCTTTTGATAAAAATGAAATAGTGGACATTTCAATAAAAATTGAAACTTATGATATCAGCATAAGACCCTACGAAGATTGTTGTAGTTTATTTGTAGATCCGCACCCTGTTACAGATGCCAAACTGGAAGCAGTTGAGGAACAAGAAAGTAAATTAGAAGTTGGCGATTTAGTATGGGCAGCTCTTAAAAAATCTAAGAGAATTCTTCTAGATTGACTAAGAACAATCAAGGTGAATAATTAAGTGCCACTAATGAAAATTTCATCAATTATTTAAAATAAAACTGTAATTAAAATTACAAATCAACGACTTTTTATAGTTAATATTGTCCAATCTAGTAGAATATTCAGCTCACTTTAGAATGGTTCTAAAGTGGCAAATTCAAAAAACTAATAGAAGGAAATCACACATGACTATCAAAGAAAGGTTACAAGACCTTGATTTCATCGAGTCAATTGGTGAAAACCATGTAGGGACTTCAGCAGATACTCCGATTAAACCGGATGCTTTTGCCCTTTCAGATGAACAAAAGATCAAAAAAATTAAAGAGAATTTCACCGAAATTATGGAAACCCTCGGATTAGATCTGACAGACGATAGTCTCTCAGGAACCCCTAGTCGAGTGGCAAAAATGTTTGTCAAAGAAATATTTCAAGGTTTAGATCCTAAAAATAAACCTGAAATGAAAACATTTGAAAACAGCTACAATTACAACGAAATGTTGATAGAAAAAGATATTACAGTACATTCAACTTGCGAGCACCATTTTTTACCAATTGTTGGTAGAGCACATGTGGCATACATTTCAAGTGGAAGAGTCGTTGGGCTTTCAAAATTAAATCGTATTGTAAATTATTTTGCAAAGAGGCCTCAAGTTCAAGAAAGGCTTACTCAACAAATTGGCAAAGAGCTACAAATCTCTTTAAAAACAGAACATGTTGCCGTGTTAATAGATGCAGCACATCTATGTGTATCTTCACGAGGTGTTCAAGACGTAACTAGCTCAACAATTACGTCATTTTACTCCGGGAAATTTAAAGAAGATAATACAAAAAGAGAATTTCTAGATCAACTCAAAAACAAATCCTCAGCACTATAATAATAAAACGGGGTCATCTTTGACTCCCGTTTTATTATGATAATGATCAATTACTTCAAAGTCCAAATATTCTCGTTTTTATTGACAAACACATTTTTATCTAATACTGAATCATTTAAAATATTATTTATAAATTGCAAAAGGTTCTTAGATGGATGAAACAAATACTCATGCCGATGCCCAACTTTATCAGCATTACTCAAATCAATAAAATGAATGTGTTTGTCATCAATTGATCTAGCCACATTCTTACCTAAGCGACTTTTCCAAATAAATAATTCTGCCCACCATAAAACAAAATCACCTTTATTAAAAAAAATAAATACATTTGATTTGAATTTCTTAAGCTTTTCGAATAGAACTTTTTGATCATCCTCAATAATATCAGCTGCACTAAAAATAATATTTTCAAAAGGATGCTCTTTCGGATTATACCCTTCTAAGGCTACAAGAGATTCAAACACATGGTTTCCAAGACTATGCAAGAATAAATGAATTTTAACGTGTTTATAATTTAAATTTTTATATTCAAATAATTCTTTTAAAAAATCGTTTAAATAGGTGGCTGATTTTTTCGCCATCGCTCGTGACTTGCGGTAAATCAATGGTCCAGGCGTTTTGTGAGTTGCCCAATCAAAGGCTACTACAGGTTTCTTATAAATTGATGAAATCCGAATAGATCTTTTGGTAACTGTTTTAATTGATTTTCCAGAACCATGAATATAGACAATTAAATCATTACCATTTAATTTTTTGAAAAATGAATTAAAGTAATTTTCTTTGCTTTGTTCTTCGTATTTATATTTTCCTGTATTGGTATGAACATGTAACCATACATTTTGATCACCTACGTGATCTCTGAATTGATTTTTAAAGGAACTTTTTTCTCTATTCGTTACAAGATATACGGTTTTATTTTTGAAATCAAATTTACTTTTACATCCAATTAATATAAATTGAAACAGAAGACATTGCAGAAGTAGAAATATTATTCGATTCATGAATGATTAAAATTAAATTATTCTGAATATTTGGGACAAAGAATAAGTAAAGATGAATTAAATTCACTCCGAAGCGAATCTACATCTTTTAACAATGAGAATTTTAATAATAAGCCTAGTACGAGCGATACTAAAGATTTAGAAGTCGTTTCAGCATTTTTTATATTAATTACTTTTTCATCAATTAATCTAGTAAATAAAACAACAAGCGCTTTATCACGTTCATGTGACAAACTTACTAATTCTTTATGAATGGCATCTGATCTCTTCGCCTCTGAATAGAATTCTAAAACTAAATCTATTTGCAAAGGATCTTTTAAATAAGAATCAATTAATTTATTCTGACCCGATAAAAATAAATCATACGTTAATTTCTCTTCAGACAAGATATCGGCAATAATAGTAATACTCGAAGTACAATATGATTCGCAAACTTCTATGTACAGCTCTTCCTTACTTTTGAAATGCCAATAAAAGCCACCTTTGCTTAATGACATTTCATCGGCGACTTCTTGTACAGTACAAGCCTGATATCCCTTTTTCGCAAATAAAGCTGCCGCTATATTTAAAAACCTTTCACGCTTTTTAATGTTCTTTTCAAGGTTAACTGCGTTCATAATTGTATTGACACTCTACTATTAAAACTTATATTACTTTACCGACCGGTCGGTAAAGTAATCCTTTTGATATATATTCAAATGAATGAACAACAGATTAAAGCAAGAAAATTAGGATTTACTAGCCTAGAAGACTATCATTCATTAGCATTTTCACGAAATGTTGGATTCTTAAGTAAATCAGAAATGGCAGACTTAAGACACAAAAGAATTGCCATTCCCGGTCTAGGTGGTGTTGGTGGTTTACATTTAGTAACTTTAGTCCGGACTGGCTTTACCAATTTCAATATTGCTGATTTCGACATTTTTGATCCCGTAAACGTTAACAGACAATATGGCGCAAAAATTTCTAATTTTGGGAATCCAAAGCTAGATTCCATGATGAATGAAGCCTATGAGATAAACCCATTTTTAAATTTCACGACCTTTCCTGATGGAGTCACAGATGATAATATCGATCAGTTTCTCGAAGGGGTTGACTTACTAATTGATAGCTTAGATGTGTTCGTAATTGATGTAAGACTAAAACTTTTTAAGAAAGCATATGAAAAAGGAATACCTGTAATAACTGCGGCACCTTTAGGTTTCGGCACATCTATTATTGCCTTCTCACCAATTAAAGGCATGAGCTTCCATGAATATTCATGTATTACCGAAGACATGGATGATGAAAATAAATTCATTCATTTGGTATTATCCATTGCCCCAAAATCTTTGCATGCAGAATACATATCACCTATTGCCATTCAACCAAAAATAAAAAAAGTTCCCTCTCTTGGAATTGGTTGTCTCATGGCTGCTTCTGTAGCATCAACTATGGCGACTAAAATTCTACTTAAAAGAAAAGATGTAAAGTATGCGCCTCATTTTCTTACCATTGATCCTTATCTTGGTAAAACAAAAAAAGGAAGATTATGGTTTGGAAACAAAAACCCTATTCAAAAGATAAAAATTAAACTTACAAAAAAATTCATTAGAAGTGTTTCGTTAGAAAAAGAACCGGAACCAGAAATTCCAGAAGTTACATTAGAAAACAATTCAATCCCAGAAACTCTAATAAACTATCTTATCCAAGCTGGTATACAAGCACCTTCAGGGGAAAATATTCAACCCTGGAATTTTAAAATAGATGCAAACTGCGTAAGGATATTCATCAATAAAGAAGCTGATAATTCCTTTTTTAACTTAAAATGCAAAGCTGGACTAATATCCATAGGCGCTTTAATTGAAAACATGAAAATTGCTGCCACCCAATTTAGGTTAGAAACGGTCATAGAGACCTTTTCAATAGAAACAAACGATCTAGCAGCCAAAATTACTTTCAGACCATTAGATACTATTGAACCAGACTACATGCACAGATACATATGGGATAGATGTGTAAACAGAAAACCATATTTGAAAAAGCCCCTTGAAAATTATGTCTGCGAAGAAATTGAATCTGAATTAAATCTATTCCCTAATGTAAAATTTCATAAAGTTGAAGGACAACAAAATTTAAAACAGTTAAGAAAAATCTTAGAAGTATTTGGTGAAGTCAGAACTGAAACAAAAACAGTTCATGAAACATTACATCATAATATTCATTACACTTATGAAGAAGCTAAAAAGAAAAAAAGTGGATTCCCATTAGATAATTTAGAAGCTGGTTTAGCTGGAAACATGATGCTTAAATTTACAAGAAAATGGTCAACGCAAAAGTTTTTAAACAAATTTGGTTTTAGTAAGGTCATTGCCAAAAAAACAGAAGAAGGTATCAGTAAATCTTCTGCATGTTTTTTATTATCAATACCAGATTTCTCAGATAAATCTTATATTGATGGAGGCAGAGCACTTGAGAGAGTTTGGTTAAAGCTAACGGACCTTGGAATCTCAATGCAACCGATGACTACCGTCAACTTTTTCCTTTATCGTTATGCAACTGAAGGGTTAATTAATTTTGATAAAAAGCACCATGAAATGATTAAAAAAGGAGCGAATGATTTTTCAAAATTTTTTCCTGATCTTGATATTAATACAAATGGACAAATCATGCTAATGCGAGTTGGCTATAGCCCCCCCATAAAAACATGGACAACTAGATACAAAGTAAGTGATTTATTGACCAAATGATCAAAAAAAAGAAGCTAAGCAAGAGTAATTTCCACTTTTCAATTAAACTCTAAAAGGATAATTCAATGAAATTTTTATTGATTTATCCCTTCAATTGAGGGTGTTTCTTTAATTTCAAAATTGCCAAATATACTTTTTCTCTTAGAATTCGCCTATCAATAATTTTAAAATAATATTTCTAGGCTTGAATGCTTTCACTCTATTTAAAATATATCTATTCTGCTAAAAAATATATGTCATTTGTAAGTGTTAAATTACTTCTATTGATGGGGCTTATTTTGATATATTCTTCTGTTGGTTTTTATGCAGTAGAATATGACGAATATGCTAAAAAACCTATAACCTTTTTGGATTCTTTATGGTGGTCCCTCGTGAGCATGACAACCGTGGGGTATGGCGATTTATATCCCAAAACACTTGCCGGAAGATTTTTAATTGGTTTACCAACTATGGTTGTAGGCATAAGCATTT
Source organism: Planctomycetota bacterium (assembly GCA_002746535.1). Lineage (GTDB taxonomy): Bacteria > Planctomycetota. Next base: position 136,718 of record NVWA01000006.1, on the reverse strand, counting down.
TAGGATATATCTTGTCTGAAGTCGCAGCTAAACTTTTAGAATCAAAATCAAGGAGAGCCAGAGGTATGCTTACTACAAAATACAATGATCATATTGTGATTATAAATTACAATGATTTAAATCGAGTACAACAAATTATTGATGAACTTCAAACAGATTTAAAAACAAAAGATTTATCAATAGTTTTGATAGATGAAGATTTACCAGAACTCCCCAAGGAATTGGATGACGTAGATATCTTTTTTATCAAAGGGAATCCAAGCCATAAAGATGTTTTACAAAGAGCCAATATCATTAATTCAAAACATATTTTAATATTAGCCTATGATCCCAATAGTTCTTCCTCCGATGATAAAAATTTAGGTATCACTTTAATGATCAGAACGATAAGCTCAAACCTACCAATTATTTGCGAATGCATTGATTCTCAAAAAATCAATTTACTAGAAGCTGCAGGAGCAAATAGCGTTATATGCATAACTGAATTCACAACGAATGTTATGATCCAAGAACTTATGGACCCTGGAACCAAAGAGGTTATTTATGATTTAACAACTAATACTTTTGGACAGCAAATATACGTCATTAATTTAATTCATGCAAAATCGATCAAAGAACTCAGAGAGTATTTCTCAAGTAATGGTTATATCTTTATTGGTGTTAAACAAGGAAAATCTGTTCATTTAAATCCTGATGATGACTATGAGGTTTTTGAAAACGATCAAATAATTCTTATAGGAAGTGAACGCCCCAAAGACATTTAAAATTATAATTAATTGAAATGAAAACTAGAAATATAATTTTAAGCATTCTATTTATACTCACATTTGTATTTGGGGTTCCGTGGTATTGGGATTCCTTAGATAAATCGATCACTTACGGTTTCCCTACTTGGGTCACAGCATCTATTTTTTCTTCTTTTCTTTTATCATGTCTCACTGCATATGCCCTGAGAAAGCCGTGGGATATTGAAGAAACAGAAGAAGAAGAAAATAATAATATAAAATGAATCAATTTATATTTTCACCAGGCGCATGGAGCATTATTGTACTTTATATATTCGTTCTTTTGGTTATTGGTTGGTTTGGCAAAAAAGCTCGCAAAAAAGAAAGCCTAAAAGAATTCTATTTAGCTGGCAATGGATTTGGATTTATTGTTCTGGTCTTAACATTATACGCCACACAATATAGCGGGAATACATTATTAGGATTTACCGGCAGAGCACACAAAGTCGGGTTTTCATGGGTAATGAGTTTACATTTCATGACAGCTATCGTTGTCTTTTATCTAATATTTGCACCAAAACTTTATACACTTTCAAAAAAATATTCCTTCATCACACCGACAGATTATTTAAATCAAAGATTTTCCAACAAAGGAATCAACATAATCGCAACCATCATCATGGTTTTAGGCTTAATCAATTATTTATTAAGTCAATTCATTGCTATGGGAAGACTTGTTGAAGGCCTAACAGATATAGACCCTTTTAAAGCATTTGTCATAGCGGTGGTTGGCCTTGCAATTGTTATGCTCATTTATGAATCATTAGGTGGCCTAAGGGCCGTTGCATGGACCGACGTTATTCAAGGTTTCATTTTATTTATTGGCTTTGGGGTATTAATTGCACTCGTACTGAATAAATATGGATCAATGGGAGAAATCACTCAACAAATTTTTAACAATCCAGAAATTTCAAAAAAAGCAATGCCCCCTGCACCTGTTGTAATCAGAGGTTGGTTCAGTTATATATTAATTGTAGGTATGGGAGCCGCATTATACCCTCAAGCCATCCAAAGAATCTATGCCGCGAAATCTGCTAAAACACTCAGAAGAAGTTTGCAGGTCATGGCCTTTTTCCCTTTGACCACAACTCTTATAGCTTTAGTTGTTGGCATCTTTGGAATTATCCATTTTTCTACTTTAGAAAATAGCGACCAAGTCCTATCGGTCATGCTGTCCGATATACAAAACGATACTACTGTAGGTTATTGGTTAGTAGTCATACTATTTGCGGCAGTATTAGCAGCCATCATGTCAACAGCCGATTCGGCATTATTAGCCATATCATCTATGCTTACAAAAGATATCTATTCTGGAATTATAAATAAAACTGCAAGTGAAGAAACGTTAACAAAATTAGGAAAAAAAATATCTATTTTTGTCGTAATCATATTAATTGGTCTAGCAATTTTACTTCGAAATGAACCTATCGTAAAACTACTGGATAAAAAATTTGACATGTTAATCCAGCTAGTTCCTGCTTTTTTTATTGGGATTCACTGGAAAAGACTTAGACCATATCCCGTCTTTTTTGGTATTTTAATAGGATTAATCATAGCCATTGGGTTAAGTTTAATAGGCCATAACAAACCATTTAATATACATGCTGGCATATATGGATTAATTGTCAACTTATTCATTTCAATTGGGTTTTCGCTCTTCTCGAAAGACAATGAAATCAGAGAAATATCTTGAAATCCTGTATCAAATTAGTGAAATAGGATTTCCATCAAATTACTTTTTAAAGCATAGAATGAAATACAAAACTATTTTATCACTTACGATATCAATCTTCTTATTATCATTTAATATTTTATCTTCCCAAGAAACCAACAAAGCCTTAATTACGCTAAAAAAAATTAATGAAATCATGTTACAAAACTATTTCGATCAAACCTATGGCGGGATTGATTGGAAAAAAGCAGTTAAAGAAACATCCGATAAGATTTCAAAAGAAAAAGATGGTAGTACCGCCTATAAACATATTAAAGATTTATTAAAGAAACTTAAACATAGCCATTTAGCGTTTAACCCTCCAGCCAAATATAGGGAAATGAAAAAAGAAAAAGTAATCCTTGATTATGGCTCACAAAAACAATTACCTTTCGACTATGCAATTCACGATGACAAGTTATTAATTATTAGTATTGATAAAAAAAGTGATGCTTATGCTCAAGGATTAAGACTAGGCATGTCGATTAGTAAAATTGGCAAAGTAAATGTAGAAGATTTAATTAGCAAAAGAAAACAATATGGTGATTTCATGCCATATCTAAATCGCTTTCCTAATGAAAAAATGTCTCTACAGGGAATAGATTACCAATCAAACCTTTTCCACATAAAATTCAACCTTAATGCGTATAAAGGCCAACTCTCTGATTTTGGAAACATAAAAGGCTACCCACTTTCGTTTAACTCTAAAAATATCACTGATGATATTGGCTATGTAAAATTTAATATTTTTTTATTCGCTCCTGTATTCAAAGTCATCAAAGCTATAAAATCATTTAGGAATCATAAAGGAATTATCATAGATCTTAGAAATAACCCTGGTGGCATAGGTATGTTAGCATGCGCTATCGCCAAAGAATTCTGTGCCGAAAAATATAGCTTGGGAACTCAAAATACTACAGCAAAAAATGATATGTCTGAAATGAAATTTCCAGTTCTACCGCAACAAAGACCAATTAAAAGCATAATTGTCATTTTAATCAACCGAAGCTCTGCCTCCACTTCAGAATTAATGGCCATGGGTATGCAAGAAAATAAATCTGCCATAATTGTAGGTGAAAAAAGCTTGGGTCAGGCATTACCTTCAGTCATATTAAAACTAGACGATGGAAGTATTTTTCAATATCCTGTAGGCGATTTAAAATCTTTTTTAGGTAAAACCCTAGAGGGCAATGGCGTTATTCCAGACTATGAAGTACCATTGGATCCAAAATTATTAGCAACCAAAAATATTGATTCACAAATACAAAAGGCAATCACAATTATAAATAACATTAAATAATTTAAGGAAAACACATGAAAACAAAATTAGTAAGCGCAATATTTATATCAGTATTAATATTTAATTCGCATTTATTTGGCGGAACAGTTTCAGAAAAAGCCAAACCAATATTAGCAAAAATAAATATTGCACTTGGATTAAGTAAATTAAAAAAAGTAACTTCAATAAAATTGACATTCACCATCGATATGCCAACTCAAAATTTAAAGGGCAATGGCAAAACTGTAATAACAAAAAATAAGGTTTTAGCAGCCATTGCATTAGGTCCGATGAAAATGGTTAGTGCTTATAATGGCAAATCAGCCTGGGCAAAAGATATGATGATGGGGATTAGAGACTTAAAAGGTCAAGAAGCTTTAGATATTAAAATTCAATCCATTGATGCACTAATGAATCCAGAAAAATATTTTGATAGTATTGATGTTGGTGAAGGTAAAACAATTGGCAAAATTAAATGCATTAAATTAATCTATAAAAAAGAAGGCACATATGATAAAGTTTACTTTATTGACGAAGCCACTAATCTACCCATTGTTCTAGAAACAAAATCAAAATCTCCGGCAGGTGATATCCCATCCATAAGTTATTTCAAAGAATATAAAACATCAAAAAATGGCTACAAATATGCCTCAAAAGTAATTGTTGATGCAAAAGTTGTAAAAATGGAAATGAATGTCACAAATATTGAATTTGACCAAAAAGTGGATGATACTATATTTGAAAAACCAAAGGAATAGTAATACCGTAGCTAATTTCAAATATTGAGGTGATTCATGGAAAATAACAATGCTAGCAATAGTTTAACTGTAAGAATTAAATTAAATCACAAACCAGGCGTACTTGCAAAAGTAACTCACACCATAGGTGAAAATGGTGGAAATATTGGTGCAATTGATATTGCACACTCTGGCGATGATTATATCGTCAGAGATATTACCATTTTTGCTAGTAGTCCAAAACATGGTGATGAAATTATAAATGCATTAAAACAAATTGACGACGCTGAAGTAATCAATTATTCTGACCGCACCTTTTTAATCCACTTAGGTGGTAAAATTGAAACCGTCAGCAAAATACCAATTAAAACTAGAGATGATTTATCAATGGCCTACACCCCCGGTGTAGCAAGAGTATGCCAATCAATACATAAAAACCCTGATGATGCCCATAAGCTAACAATTAAAAGTAATACCATCGCCGTCATATCTGATGGTACCGCCGTATTAGGATTAGGAGATATTGGACCGTATGCTGCCATGCCAGTAATGGAAGGCAAAGCCATGTTATTCAAAGATTTTGGTGGGATCAATGCATTTCCAATATGCTTAGACACAAAAGATGTTGAAGAGATCATAAAAACGATCAAAATTATTGCACCTGGATTTGGCGGCATTAATCTTGAGGATATATCAGCACCAAGATGTTTTGAAATCGAAAAAAGGCTAAAAGACGAATTAGATATTCCTGTATTTCATGATGATCAACACGGAACAGCTGTTGTCCTAACCGCAGCTTTAATTAATTCATTAAAAGTTGTAAAAAAAGACCCTAAAGATATTAAAGTTGTCATTGCTGGTGTAGGAGCTGCGGGTACAGCATGTACAAAAATGCTTTTAAATATGGGCATAAAAAATATTATAGGTTGCGATAGAACTGGTGCATTGTTCAAGGGACGCGACAACATGAACGAATCTAAAAAGGAATATGCATCTATCACAAACCCAAATTCAGAAAAAGGATCTCTCAAAGAAATAATGCATAAAGCGGATGTTTTTGTTGGAGTTAGTGGTCCAAATATTATTGATGAAGATGATTTAAAAAATATGAATAAAGATTCTATAGTGTTTCCAATGTCAAACCCAACTCCGGAAATCGATCCAGAAATTGCCTACAAGCATGCTGCAATAGTCGGTACTGGAAGAAGCGATTATCCAAATCAAATAAATAATGTTCTATGTTTTCCAGGAATATTTAAAGGAGCTTTAGAATGTAAAGCAACCACAATTAACGAAGAAATGAAATTAGCCGCTGCTGTAGCAATTGCCAATACAATTTCTGAAAGTCACTTACATCCAGATTATATTATTCCTAGTGTCTTTCACCCAGAAATTGCTGAGAAGGTCGCCGAAGAAGTAATTAAAGCGGCAATAAAAACAAATGTAATCAAACAACCTCGCGATTAATTCGCCCCTTATCTCCTCTACCTAAAACTGATCACTTTTTTACAGGCGCCATCGTATTTTTCAACCTGACATATTCAGGCAATTCACCAACTAAAGGCTTTAAATAATTGAGAAACGCCTTCGTCACAAAAAATCCATCTTTCGTAATATAGTTTTTGGGCATGGGTTTTGCCTTTACAGCAACATCACTCAAATCAACTAATCCAATATCAAATTTATCTTTTTTACGCTTGATAGATACCATTTTCCCAGTGACCCCATTCAAAGCCGCCTTAACAGCCTCCACGCCCAACTTAAAAGCCATTTTCAAATCTGAATCAACCGCCCTATCCGCAGCAGACATAGGCAAACTTTCTGTAATTTGAAACTCCCCTCTCCACCCATCAAATGCTTCTGTAATTATACTATGAACTGTTAAAGCAACACTGCCTCCACCCATAGCCCCTAATTCAGTATTTCCAAATTTATCTTTCTTTTTAGATGCACTTAAAGGGGTTCCGTCTTTATACAAGACTCCTTCACCACAAGCGATGCTGACCCACCCATATTTTTTATAAACACTTTTCACTTTGGCCAAAAACTTTTTCTTTTCAAAACGAATCTCAGGAAGCAATAATATATGCGGAGCACTTTCTGGGTCTTTTGTTTTCGCCAAAGCTGCTGATGCTGTCAACCAACCCGCATCCCGCCCAATTGATTGATAGACAACAAATTGATCTACCTTTTTCATATCTCTTGCTAATATACCTGCATGCCTTACTGACAAAGCAGTAAACCTTGCTGCAGAAGCATAACCAGGAGTATGATCAGTTCCGTATAAATCATTATCAACAGTTTTTGGAATACCGACACCATAAAGCTCATAACCTTTATCTCGACAATATTTCTCAACTCTATGAACCGTATCCATAGTGTCGTTACCACCAATTAAAAAGAAATATCTTATATCATATAATTTAAAAATTTTCAAAATTTTCGGGAAATCTTCGTCCTGAACTTTATAACGACAAGATCCCAATGCAGAACCTGGTGTACCAACTAATTTTTTAATCGTACTAGGGCTTTCTTTACTTAAATCGACAAGTTGCTTTTTCATAAAACCTTCAATGGCATATTGCATTCCATAAATTTTATTGATAGATTTCTTTTTCATACATTCAGTTATTACACCCGCCAAACTAGCATTAATTGCTGATGTTGGACCCCCTGATTGTCCAATGATAGCATTCCCTTTAATCATGAATTTATCCCTATTAAATTAAAAATATTTTGTTTAGTATTTAATTAAACGGCAAATCATATATAAGATCAATTAAAAGGCAACACTAAGAAAAAGAGGATTGATATCGACAACGAATTTTCTATCATTCTCTATATTTTTTTTCGGATTTTCAATGCCCCAATTGTTCTTTTTACGTCATGCAGAAAGCGAAGCAAATGCCAAGCATGAATACGCTGGCCAATTACCTATCCCCCTCTCAACAGCTGGGCATAAAGAAGCCGAAAGAACAGCAAAAATGTTAAAAAAAGATGTGACCATTCACGCAATATTAAGTTCCACTTTGCAAAGAGCCTTACAAACAGCCTTCTATTTCGTTGATGAATACAATATCCCAATGGATCCAGCTGAATTAATCGTAGAACAAGACATGGGGGTTTTTGCTGGACAAACTTATGAAAATGCACACAACTCAAAATATTTTGAAAATGATACCAACAATCGATGGAACTGGAAAATACCTGAAAGCGGTGAATCCTATTCAATGATAGCTGATAGAGTGCTGAAATTTTTAAAAGGTTTGGAACATTTACCTAAAGAACAAAATATTTTAATTATCACTCACGGTGTTACTTTAAGACTTATTAAAGGTGCATTAGAAAACACACTACCTATTTACAATACATCCCTAACACGAAATTGTGAAATATTTAAAACACAATTTGAAAAATTAGGAATCAAACATCAGCTCGAATCAATTTACTATTTAGACCCAAACTCAGTAGCACATAGAGAATAATTTTTTAAGGCAAAATAAATGAAAAGAACAATGGTTAATGAAGCCCGAAACTGGGACCAAGAATTCAATACAGAAATTCTACTAAAAGGTTGGATAAGGACTAAAAGAGATTCCAAAGGTGGGTTTTCATTTTTAGAAATAAATGATGGCTCATGCTTTGGCAATATTCAAATTGTCGCTGATAAAGAACTTGAAAATTATGAATCTGAAATATTAAAATTATTCCCCGGCAGTTCAGTCAGCATCAAAGGCATCATCGTTGAATCTCCGGGGAAAGGTCAAAATGCCGAAATTCAGGCCAAAGAAATAAAAGTTTATGGCTTCTGCGATGTAAACACTTATCCCATACAAAAACAACGTTTATCTCCTGAAAAACTCAGAGAAATCGCCCACATTAGGCCCCGCACAAATACCTTTGGAGCCGTAACAAGAGTTCGAAATGAATTAATAAAAGCTACACACGAGTTCTATCAATCCAAAGGCTTTTTAAATATTCACACACCAATTATTACAGGTAATGATTGCGAAGGCGCGGGACAAATGTTTCAAGTAACAACTTTAGATATGAATAGAAAACTCAAAGAAAATGAAACCGTTGATTATGCAGATGATTTTTTTGGTAAAAAAACACATTTAACTGTAAGTGGCCAATTAGAAGCTGAAACGTATGCTTGTGCTCTTGGTAATGTATATACTTTTGGGCCAACATTTAGAGCAGAAAATTCAAATACAACAAGACATTTATCAGAGTTCTGGATGGTCGAACCTGAAATGGCATTTGCCGATATACAAGATGATATGGATCTCGCTGAAGATTATTTAAAACATTTATGTTCAAGCGTGTTGAATAATTGTGCTGAAGATATGGAATTCTTTCAAAAAAGAATCAGCAAAACCATAATTGAAAAGCTTCAAAATATAACTGAAAATAGTTTTGAACGAATTTCCTATACTGACGCCGTGAAAATTTTAGTTGAGTCAAATAAAAAATTTGAATTTAAACCTGAATGGGGTATCGATCTTCAAACAGAACACGAAAGATATTTAACAGAAGAAAAGTTCAAAAAGCCGGTCATTATTATTGATTACCCTAAGAATATTAAAGCTTTTTATATGAAAGCTAATGATGATGAGAAAACTGTGGCGGCCATGGATGTTCTTGTTCCTGAAATAGGTGAAATTATTGGCGGTAGTCAAAGAGAAGATGATTTTGATAAACTTTCAAAGCGAATCAAAGAAATGGAAATCGATATTGATGAATACTGGTGGTACTTAGATCTAAGAAAATTTGGTAGCGTACCTCACGCAGGTTTTGGTTTAGGTTTTGAACGAGCTGTTCAATTTTGCACTGGCATGGCCAATATCAGAGACGTCATCCCCTTCCCAAGAACCCCCAGAAATGCTGATTTTTAGGAATTAAAATGGAAGAATTTGAACTATTATTAATGGAGTATGCCAAAAAGGCAATTAACGAAAATGATTTAATTGAAATCGTTTCAGCATCTTTCCTTGGGCCCCAAAAAAACTTAATCGGCAATATTACTATTTGGCATCCTGATAGTGTAGATCTAAACATGTGTGAACAAGTTAGCAATAATGTAAATGAGATGCTAGACTCTGATGATCCTTTTGAATTCCAATACACATTAGAAGTATCGTCCTTAAGCTTAACTAGGAAATTAAAAGAGGCCGAAGATTTTAGAAGAGCAATGGGAGAAACTATCAAGATAAAATTCAATGACAAAACAATAAAAGAAGCCAAAGGACGATTAATTAATTTTAGTGAAAACACATTTACTATCGAACAATCTGGCAAAGAAATTAATTTTACCTACATAGAAATTAAACAAGCCAATATCATTTTTTAATAAAGCTAAAATGGTTATTAAATTCAAAAAGGTCTAGACATGAAAATAAATAAAACAAAGAAAAATATATTTATTGCTGCTACGGGACAAAATGTTGGGAAGACCACAAACTCTGTCGGATTATTTTCTAAATTAATTAAAAATAATGTAAATGCAGGGTTCATAAAGCCCGTTGGACAACGCTATGTAAAAGTTAATAAAATCAAAATTGATGAAGATTCATATCTCGTTAATAAAGTTTTTAATTTGGAATTTGAGTTAAAAGACATGAACCCTATCGCCGTGCCTAGGGGTTTTACAGAAGACTATATTGAAAATCCAAATCCTGAAAAAATATTAAAAGAGATCATTGAATCCTATCAAAGAATACAAGATTCTTCTGATTTCGTTGTAATTGAAGGAACAGGTCACGCCGGAGTAGGATCTGTTTTTGATTCTTCAAATCCAGTTGTTGCCAAGGCATTACAGTCCAAAGTAGTCCTTGTCACCAATGGTGGTATTGGAAATTCAATTGACCAATTAATCCTTAATAAAAGTTTATTTGATCAAGCTGGAGTAGAAATTTTAGGCGTCATAATCAACAAAGTCCTCGAAGAGAAATATGACAAGATCAAGCGTGTCATTGAAGTTGGGTTAAAGCACAAGGGTTTGAAATTACTCGGAGTTGTTCCTTATAAAAAAAGTTTAGAAAGCCCTCATATGGGTCAATTAAGTCATATATTAAAAGGCGAATTCATTTCGGGAAAAGAAAATAAAACAAATCCAATTCAAAATATTATTGTGGGTGCGATGTCAGTTTCTCACTTACTAACTATTATTAAAAAAGACACATTAATTATTACGCCAGGAGATCGCGAAGATATTATTTTAGCAGCGCTAAGTCACGGATTAACAAATATTGAAGAACAAATAAATAATGTTGCTGGTATTGTAATCACAGGTAATATTTGCCCAACACCTGAAGTATTAAAAATTATACAACACTCACAAATTCCTATCATAATATGTAAATACGATACATTTAATTGCGCGAGCTTAGTTCATGATTCAAAAGTCAAAATCCAATCAAATGACAAGCAAAAAATTGAACTCTCCAGAACTCTCTTTGATGAATACGTCGACTACGACTACATTATGGAAAATGCTTGAGATCCTTAAAATTCCTAAACGTTTTTAATGTTAACTTTTAAAATTTCAAAAACTATAATTTCAAATTCTTCATCAACATTTTCTTGATCACATAAGATCCTTTTTTAGTGTCAGCACCAATGGTTAGCAGATCACTTTTCATATGATTTTTATTGATAAAACATGGGTATAACATCGCGATAATATCATTCTTTTTAACAATTACAGTTACAGCCATGAAAGAAGAATCTATCGTATACCATCCACTATTATTCCATTTCCGTGATGTTTTTCTGACAAAATTAGCATGATGAAACCTAATGCCCAAAATATTATCTGAGGGATATTTCTTTTTCCAAGTTGATTTGACCAAACCCAATAACTTAGATTTATCGCCACCACTATAAACATCCTGAGGAGTTTCAACACTGGCTAATAAATCTACCGCTAAAGATTCTTCAGCATCATCTATAACTTTTTGTTTTTCATTGAGATACTTTATGGCAGCTAAAACAGTTCGATCTTCATCACCTTTTATAGCCGTTAAAATCTTCAATTTATCTCTTGCGACTCCTAAATGTTGCCTAACACCACCTTTAAAAAAGTTAGGTTTTTTATTTGCTTTGGCTTGTTTTGCCATACTTGCCGCTGAATCAATGGAGCTGTTTATTTCACTTGGAAGTTTCTGAGAATATTCCTCCATATGTTTTTTAAATGGATCTAAATATTTTTTATTTGTTCTTATCCACGTTTCTAATTTACCAGCTTTCTTGGCTTTTATCAATAAGGCATATTTCGTTGGCAAATTTTGAAAGAAGGCATATTCATCAGTAAAAGTCGGGACAACAGCTAAGGCTTTTTTAGAACTTTGGAAAACACTTCTAGGATTTTTATAAGCATGGTACATTTTTTTCAATCGATCACAATCTGCCTTATAATTTGGAAAATTTGATATGTCTGCTTTAGCGGCTTCTATTTGTGAAGCGGCATACCCTTTGTTATAAAGTTCTAAGAGTTTAGGATGATTTTTCTTTATTGATGTAATCCATGTTTTTATATTTTTAACCTTTTTGATATCATCAGGAAATTTTTCTGCAATAAATTCTTTTTCAATTACCTTGGCAGATGCAAGAAGTCCTTTAAAGGGCTCAGGTTTTAATCGATATGTTTTGTTCTTGTGCTCTGACAAGTACCTTTTATAAGTGGTTACTACCTTAGAAAGTTTATTAGAGATCTTTTTCAGAGCTTGCTCTTGAGGATATAAAAGTCTAGTCTCACTATGTAAAAAATTAGATGTCAAAATTAAAAATAAAAATAGAAACAAACCGCTTTTAAATAAATATGACAAACCTGACATCACGTCTTCCTTTCGAATTAATTAAGAAAACTCATAAAGTTAATGTTGATAGCAGTTTAGCTCACAATTTTATCTCAATCTAAATAAACTTATTTCTTTTAGCATTTCATAACATTAACCACCCTTTTCATTTGCAATGAGAAATTTATTTCCTTAATAAATCAAAGAAAAGCAAAAGCATTCAATTGAATAAGTATTGCGCTAAAATTATGCACATAAAATAATTAAAACTGATAGACAAAATTGCCAAATTAAATGCTATTTATAAGGCTAAACACAACATTTGGTTAATAGAGCAAAAGTTATTTTATGGTATACTGATAAGCCTTAAATTTAAAACAGTTGTCATTAGTTATTAGTATTCTGGCAATTGTAACTGTACTAAGGATTTAAATGGTCAATTCCGTAAAACAAATCATTACGAACACATTGAATAATCTAGGTTTAGATGCAGAAGAATATAAATTATGTTTAGAAGAACTCGAAGAAAATTTTAATAGCTTAATTTCTTCTGCTAGAATAACTCTAAATAATTCAGATGAAAATGAATCATATCCTTACATGCTTCATACAATTAAAGGCGATGGTGGATCTTTCGGACTAGAAGTTACAAGCCAAAAAAGCATGGAGCTAGAACAATCCTACCAAAATAAATCAACAGAAGTATTGTTGAGTGATTTAAATGAATTAAATGTAATATACCAAAACGAACTCAAAGAAATTCGCAATAACTTATAAAACAAATCAACAAAATATTTATATAAAATTAATAATAATTAATCGAACCGATGTGGTATAAAATCGATAACCGTGTTGACCCATGAGTGTCTATGGGTGTTTAAAATGAACTCAACATATTATTAGACCCATTATTTATAAGCCTTATAATAACTCTTACTCTGAAAAGGTATTGGCACCATTCACAATTAATACGGGTGATGTTACATGCACTTCAACATTGAGTTTTTTGTTATATTCACCAGCCATCTTGACGTAGTCATTATATTTAACATCTAATATATCACCTGGCTGCACGCCTAATTTATTATCACCGACTGTCGAAGGCATTAGAGTTGTTGATATCCAACCTTTGAATATACCAGTACTTTTGCCTGTTTCTCTTAGCCTGATATCTTCCCAATCACCTAGATCATTTCCTCTATTATCCATTTTCTTGCCATTAAAGCCGTAGCGATTTTTAACTCTAACAACAACATAATTTACTGAGGCGGTATCAGTATTAGAATCTTGATCCGTTACCATAATGCCAAGAGGCTGTGAAATTTCTACTGAAGGGTAGTCTGTTGGTTTGCCGTTGGCAGCTAAAGTAGTAATTTTTGCATCAGTACCTAATAATTGTAAATTACCCCATGCTTTTGGATTTTCAGAATAGGGATATCCATGTTTGTAGTTTTTTAGCGATCCATCTTCTAAATTGTGATTTGGTCCATGATCAATTACATATAAAAAGCCTAAAACTTGTCCCGCTTTAAAAAATTCTAAGTTACGAATGTTAGCGCGTGAAATAAAGCACTCTAGGTCATAACCTTTTCTGTCGCTATGAATTTTAGAGGCAATAATTCTTTTACCTTCAGAAAGACTTCGATCTTTTTTAGCCCTGACACCTCTTGTAGACCATATGACTTCTCTTAGTTCAGCTTTTCGCCTTCCACCAGGCAAACTAGGAGCTAAAAAGAATTGCTGGCAATCATTTTTAGCTGTATTCCCTGATTTAGCATTTTTCATATCGAGCCATAATTCGATAACATCATATTCCCAGAAACTAGATAACATTGCTTGAGCACTGCCTCTTTCAAAATGAGATGATTTATCGCGAACACTGGCATAAATATATAAGCCTTCTGGTCGCCATGCGAAATGTACTTTTTGTGCTGAGCCTACTTTTGATTTTTTTAAATTCCATTCAGAAGGGATGGCATCAATTACGGGTGATTTGTTTAAATGTGGTATCGCATGAAAGTCACCTTTGATGAATTTAGGGTGAGCTTTTCTTTTTCGTTCAGGATTTAATTTTGGTCCTTCTCTTTTTGTGATTTTACCTACATAAACTTGCGCTGAAGGAGTTGGAGGGTTTTCAACTTTGCCATTTGCCGTTGGTTTTGCAAATCTCAATATTGGCGGTTCTTTTGGTAAATTATAATTTTTATTTTGCGTTAAAATTTCGCGTTTTGTTTTATCCGATAGTATCGTTCTTTTATAAATTTTCCGTTTATTTCTGATGATATCGACTAGCTTCGTCGTCAGTTTACTATTAGACTCTACAGCGCCTCTTTGACCTTTACCGCCATCTTTCTTTTTCTTTTCTTCATCTTTTTCACCTTGGCCCTTGCCTTCACCTTCTTCGAGACCAAGAGATTCACTTAGAGACTCTTGAAGAGAAGCTAAGGCTTTTTTACTTTTATTTTCTTGATCGCTTTCACCTTCGCCTTCTGACTCTTGATCTTCAGAATCAAGTCCTTCACTTTCTTCATCAGCGGTGGCTTCACTTTCTTCATCATTTTCTGATTCTGCTTCTTCATTATCAGCAGCTTCAGATTCAAGCGTAGCTTTGACGGTATCTTTAGCCATTAGTTTAAACGATTTGGCTCTTTCTTTCTTGTCTTTTTTAGACCCACTCGCTAGATTTTTTTCTAAAGTTTCAGATTTCTCTTCAATTTTAGCGTTAATCGCATCTTCTTTTAGTTTATTAAGAATTTTTTCTTTATTATCTGTTAAGAAGTCTTTTGCTAATGATTGAATGTCTTTTGCTAAACTTTCAAGAGCTTCTATTTTTCTATCATGTTGCTCAATTGTATTTTCCCTTTTTTCGTCTAAGTTTTTAGCCACTTGCTCTTGGTGTGCTTTTACTTGTTCAAGTTTTTTAAGACTTTTTTCTAATGTCTTTAAATCCTTGCTAGTTGATTCTTTGTAAGCTTTGTTTAGTTGATTCTGATCTTCCTTTGTCTTATTTTTAACTTGTTCTTTCTTCGTCATGTTTGATTGTAATTTACGATTCTCGTTAATTTCTTTCCTAATTTCCTTGGTAAGGCTTGTGGAGAGATCTTTTGTTTTTTCATTGGCATTTTGAGTTTTACGAGCAGCAACTTCACCTTTAGCTTTAAACTCTTCCGTTTTTTTGCTGAAGTCTTTGTTTTCAGGTTTAGCGTTCTTTACAGCATCAAGTGCCCGTTTAACTTCTGCGTTCTTTTGTGCTTCAGATTTATGTTTATTTTTTAATGCAGCTAGAGCTTGGTTTAGTTTTTGATTTGCATGATTGAGAACATTTTTATTCTTCGCCGTTTTCTTTGTGTCGCTTAAAACCTTCTTTGCATTAGCAAGCATCTCTTGCGATGATTTCTTTAATTCACTTTTAAGTTTATTTGATTCTTCAGTAGCTTTTTTAGCCGTTTCTAACTTTTTACTTAAGTCACTTTCCTCTGGAGCATTTTTGCGATCTTTCGATATTTTTTTCATCAGGCTAGTTTGCTTGTCTTGAGCTTTAGATAGCTTTTTGATAGAGTCTTTTTTCTCGTCAAGTGATTTTGTGGTATCACTTGCTTGCTTAACGAGATCCAGGATTTCCTTTGTCTTTTCAGCATTGTTTAATTTCTCTTCAGCGGTCATACGGTAAACGTCATTTTGAACTCGAGCTGAAAGTTGTTTTGTTTTATTGCTAAGCTCTTTGTTTAATTGGGTCTCATCATTTTTAGCAGTTTTTGTTGATTTCTTCTCAGCATCTTGCTTGGCTTTCACATCAACCTTAGCTTTATTCTTTTCTTCTGGAGTAGACTTTTTGTTTTCAGATACTGTTTTTAGATTTTCTTTAGACACTTCAGTAGTCTTTTTAGCTACGGTTTCATTCTCTTGAGATTTCTTTGCTTTTTCAAGTAGGTCGTTGAGCTTCTCTTCAGTTGATTTCTTTTTATTATTAAGCAGAGCACTTATTTTATTTTTAACACTTTCTGTTTTATCAAAAAGTTGATCTGCATTCTCGAATTTTCTGAGGTTTTGTTCACTCGCATTTTTGTCTAATTCACGAACATTTTTTGCAAGTTGATTTAATTTTGATTCAAGCTGTTTAAGTTCAGGTAGTTTGGATTTATCATTTTTTGAGAGAGAACTTTTTAGAGTCGCTAAAGATTTCAATTCATTCTGTGCTTGCTTTTTAACGGCTTCTTTTATCTTATTAAAATCTTCTTCTACTTTCTTTTGTGATTTGACTGCATTGTTAGCTAATGCCTCTAGCTCTTTACGATCCATTTTAATATCATCGGTGTTAGCATTAGACAAATTTTCACTTTTGCTAAGCATTGTATCCACGTCAGCAGCTTTTTTAGTTACTTTGGCGATAGATTTTTCATTTTTAGCTAGTGTCGATTTTTTATTTTCTTTAGCAGCTTTCTTTAACTCTTCATTAAGTTTCTGTTGACGTTCATCAGTGCTCTTATCATTTTTCTTAGCAAGCTCTTCGGTCTTTTTACTGACTTCATCAGATTTTTTTTCTAATGCGGTAATCTCTTCGCTTCTCTCTTGAATATCTTTTTTCAGATTTGCCAGTTCTTCTTTGAAGGACTTGTTCTCTTTTGTTTTTGATTCCTCAAAAGGGTTCGTTAATTTTAATTTATTAGCAACTTCTTTGGCAATACTTGAAATCACCTCAGCTTGTATGGCTACTTCATTGATATCTTCATCATTTTTTGCTGTTTCTAGTTTGGTCAAAGCATTGTTGATTTCTTGATTTTTAGTCTTTTCATACTGCTCTGCTTCTTTACGCTTTTTTGTAATACGGGCTTCCATTTTTTGTTTTCTTAAATCTTCTTTGGTGTTTTTAGCAACCTCTCTAGCTTTTTGAGCGATAGCCTCGGCCGTTAACGTTTCTAGCGTGTCTTTCTTTAAGGCATTATCGAGCTTGTTATCTATAGTAGGCATGTCTTCAAAGACAAGTTTGTCTAAGAGCTCTTGCTCAAGTTCATCATCTTTTTGCTTATTAAGAGATTCTTCTAATTTTTCCTGAACTTTTTCGATTAACTTAGCTAAATACTCTTCATCATCCAATTCTTTTTTATCTAAACTCGCAATGATTTCTTCTTTCAATTCTTCAGTCATGATTTCATCTACTAAATCATCTACTAAATCTTCATCGAATTCATCAAGCATTTCTTCTAAAATTTCTGCAATATCATTTTCGAGCACTTCTTCTGCAAGTGCCGTATCAATAATTTCTTGTTTTTCTTGAGCAGCTTCTAGGTCCTTTTTATCTTTTAAATCATCATAATAAGCAATCGCTTGTTTTGTAATGAATACAAAAAGAAGCAACATGCCAATATGGATTACAGCAGAAGCAATACTGTAAGATTTGATGTTTTTGCCTGAAATATCGAGATTATTGAAACCAGAACGGGACATTATTTATCTCCTTTGTTAACTAGAATAGAGTATTTAAAGAAACCTAATTCATTCAATACACCAGTAAGGTATGTATATGATCCCATAGGTGCTTTTTCATCTGCTTTGATAACTATGATTGATTCTTTGTCATAATTTTTTATCTTGTCTCCTAAATCTTTTTTAGAGACAATTTGCTCATCTATGCTTTCTAGCACATATTCGCCTTCTGCTGTGATCGTGAAGATGACAGCATCTTTCTCAAGCTTTTGACTTTCAGCACTAGTTGCTTTTGGCAATATAATCTTAAAAAGATCCTTTTCTTTTACAAACGTAGAGGTAATCATAAAAAAGATTAAGATCAGAAATACGACATCAATTAATGGCGTTAAGTCTATTTCATCATCAACTTCAAATGGGTTTTTTCTTTTCATCAATTCTTCCTAATTAATTTTAATTTAATCTTTTTCCGATCTTCTTAAACCGCCACATGCGATTGTGATCATCCTGAAAGAATCTTCGAATTGAAAATATACTTTTTCACCCATACTTTTTAAAATGGAAGCAGCAACTAATGCGGGTATCGAAACCATTAAGCCTGAAGCCGTTGTAATCAAAGCTGTACCAATGCCAACAGCAACTTCTTCTGGTTTGACGCCACCTGATTCTGCTGAGGATGAGATAACACTGAATGATTCAATCATCCCAAGTACTGTACCTAGCAAACCAATTAATGGTGCGATTTTGGCTATAAATATAAGAGAGGTGACCCATTTGGCCAAAATATCTAATTTAGAAAGACCATGATCAAGAAAAGCAACTTCAGGCATTACATTTTTCTTAAAGCGATCTTCCAACCCTTGCTTGTAAAGTATCGATTGTAAGTCATCTTTATTCTCAACTTCTGTTAGTGCTTCGGTCCAGTTGCCAGATTCAATTTTACTTAACACTGATTTCGATAAGTCTTCGCTATATAATGCCGAAGGTCTGAAATTAACGGCTCTTTCTAGTATGATAGCAATGATGATAACTGAACATAAAAATAATGGAATCATAGCGACAAGGTTTGTCCACTCTGTTGAATAAATACTGCTCCACATAAATACTTCTCCTCTTAATTAATTGATTTACAATTGATGCTGACACGCATTTAAAACACCAACTCTATTAATTGTAAAATATACGATTGTACTAATTTGAGCTACTAAAGGCAAAAATAAAGGTTTAATTTTCCAGTAAGTTTTCGATTAAATTTGGTAAAGTTTTTACCGTATCTAAACGTGACTAAAAGTCCAACGGATGGTGATTATTAAAGGGGGGATGCCAAATTCAATAGCTTGAATACAATCAAAATTGACTGTATAGTTTTTATTGTTTTGACAGGTAAAGTCAAGCGCATAGTGCTAGATTCTATTGTATTTTGCATAACATAGGACAAATAGGCATGAATAGATATTTACAGAACCTCAATTTAATATACTAGTTTCATCCTTGGATTGATTTTAAATCATGATTTATTGAGTTTTTTAGTAATGATTTATTCAATAATCTTTCAAAATTAAGGTGCCCTATAATTCTACTTTTATTTAAAGGGACAGTCCTTAATTTTAAAGGTATATTTAATCAAAAGAACAATTTTTAATTTAATGTCAGAAAAGGTAAATTCAATGAATCTAAAGAAAAAAGATCTTTTTGATAAGAATGGTTGGGTTGTATTTGAAGATCTACTTTCAGAAGATGAAAAAACTAAATTAAATAAAATCGTTGATGATAAAATAAATAAAATAGCTGCTGGTGAAGAGATAGAATTTGCTAAGATTGAAAAAACGAGTGATAAAAAAAAATCAATGGCTACAGATGTTCGTTCTTTTAATAATCTTTCAAAAACAGATAAAGAGTTTGGAGAATTAATCAATAGTAATAGGATTACTGATATAGCATCTATGCTACTTGGTAGTGAAGCTAAGCTCCTAGCTGATATTTTATTCAATAAACCTGGCTTTAATGGTGCCGAAAAACCTTGGCATCAAGATATAAATGGTCTAGGCAATAAAGTCATTTCTTGCTGGATCGCTTTAGATGATGCTACTGTATCTAACGGTTGCTTGAAGTTTATACAGGGTAGTCACAAATGGGATGAATTAGAACATATTGATGATATTTTTGGTACAAAAGCAACCCTACCCTCACTAGCAAAAGAAATTAGCAAAAAAAATAAAGTAACAATCAACTTTGATATTGATCAAGCTGATGATGACCAGTTAAAAGAATTTATCGAAGAGTATGCCACTGCCCAAGAAATTAAAGCCGGCAGTTGTATTTTCCACCACCACAACATGTTACATTCATCTTCCAAAAACTTTAGTCCTAATAGAAGGCGTGCCTATTCTATTTTTTACGTAGGCCAATAATTTTAATATTTCAATAACAAAAGGGATTCGATCCCAAAGTTCATTCTTGCTAATTATTATTCATCCAAATTTCATTTATCTTTAATCTAGATATTAAAATAAAATGATAAAATTTAATAATTTAAAAGTAACAGATTGATTTATATAAATATATAGTATATTGTTAAAATATTACAGATTAGCATTATAAACTGAAGATTACCATTGAAAGGTGAGGTTATGGTTGAAATTAGAAGTGATTTAAAAGAACTTTTTGGATTTGATAACTTTCAGACAGGGCAAGAAAAAGTTATTAATAATATATTGAAAAATGAAAGTTCTGCTGCGATATTTCCTACTGGTAGTGGTAAGTCATTATGTTATCAGTTTACGGCCATAAAACTTCCTTATTTGACGTTAGTCGTTTCTCCTTTGCTGGCTTTGATTCAAGATCAAATGAGATTTTTAAAAGGTAAAGGTATCGCAGCCGCAAGAATAGATTCAACACTGACCATTGAAGAATCTCGTGCAACCATGCAGGCCTTACGCAACAACGAAATCAAAATACTAATGATATCAGTTGAACGATTTAAAAATGAAAGGTTTAGAAATTTTTTAAATGATGTGAAGATCTCCATGCTAGTTATTGATGAAGCACATTGTATTTCTGAATGGGGCCATAACTTTAGACCCGATTATTTGAAATTACCTGATTATAAAAATGAATATAAGATTCCATTGGTGATGCTATTGACTGCAACAGCGACTCCAAATGTGGTGGAAGACATGAGTCGTAAATTTAATATTCCAAAAAGTAATTTTGTTATTACAGGTTCCTATCGAAAAAATCTTGAAATCTTAATTGATTCACAAGAGAAAAAAAATATTGGTAAGAGGCTTCTTTCTATCTTAGAAGAGTCTAAAGATGAATCATCAATTATTTATGTAACATTACAAAAAACAGCCGAAGTCATTTCTAAATTTGCATTAGAAAAAGGGTTAAGTATTTGTCATTATCATGCTGGACTAAAAACAGACGAACGTCAAGAAATTCAAGAAAACTTTATGTCTGGCAAAGTAGATTCGGTTGTCGCTACCATTGCTTTTGGTATGGGTATCGATAAAAGCAATATCCGAAATGTGATTCATTATAATTTACCGAAATCAATAGAATCATATTGTCAGGAAATCGGACGTGCTGGTCGTGATGGTAAACCTTCAAAATGTATTTTATTGGCCAATCGTGAAAACCAGGTCATTCTAGAAAATTTTATTTATGGTGATACTCCTGAAAAAAATGGAATTTTAATCGTTTTAAAATTGATTCAGGAAGAATTATTAAAGGGCAATGATCAGTGGGAAATACTTCCTTTATCACTTTCATCTAAATGCAATATACGCTCTTTGCCTTTGAAAACTTTACTTGTTTATTTGGAGCTAAAAGGGGTTATTAAATCATTGTATTCTTATTATGCCGAATATCGTTTTATGAATTTAAAAACAGATGCAGAAATTTTAAGTGACTTTGAAGGTGAAAGAAAAGAGTTTTTAAAACAAGTTTTACAAGCCAGTCATTTAGCAAAGACCTGGCGGACTTTAAATTTAGATACTTTGCCACCGGTCTATCGTAATGAACGCAAGCGGGTTGTTAAAGCCTTAGATTATTTACATGAAAATGAAATGATTCAATTGGAAAGTAAAAAGACAACAGAAGTTTATCAGGTGCTTCTAACTAAAGATCAATTTACCGATGAAATTTTAGAAAAGCTATCAGATGATCTTTCATGTGATTTTTTACAAAAAGAAAAAGAAGAGATTCAAAGAATTGAAACTGTAATCAGCTTCTTTGAACATAAGAATTGTATTAATCACGAGTTAGCAAATTATTTTGGAGATGGCAACGCACCTAAAAGATGTGGTCATTGCTCGGTTTGCCATGGGAAGACTAGTAAACTTCCTTGTACAGAAAGAAATGATTTGCTTGCAAATGAAAATTATAAAAGCTTAACCAACGAACTCATACAAAAAGCAAAAGAGAAATTATCTCCGGCTACGATTACAAAATTCTTATGTGGCATCAGCTCACCTACCTTATCCAAAATGCGAACCAGAAAATTTAGTGGCAGTGCTATATTTGAAGAGTTACCTTTTAAAGATGTAAAAGCATGGGTTGAATCTAACTCCTAAACTTAGAATAAATTCTCGAATTTACTGAATATATATAAGAAATTCCAGGACACATAAAACCATACTCAAATTTTAATTAATTCAAACCATGACATTTTTTAAATGAAGAGAAACAAAGAAGTAAAACAACGTAATGATACGTTCAATTATGTCATTTAAAGGACAGTCATAGGATTTTATTGTACTACATATCTATTATAACAATATAATAGATATGTCCTGTTTGCAACTGGCCAATATACTGAGTTACATCGGCTTTCAATGTTGTGAGCATAACCCTCCCTTAATACCTAGTTATAGGTGAATCAATCTTTAATTTAAACTTGTCTAAGAAAGTAAAATTCTATGAAATTAATCACGCTAATATTTATTCTGGAAATACTCTTCATTCCTGCTACTTTTGCGCAAGACTGGTCACAGTTCATGCGTGATTCATCCCATACAGGTAATGCTGAAGATGAATCATTACAGTTACCTTTAGGACTCGTGTCTCAAATTAAATTAGACGATGCTGTTTTAACATCTCCTGTCATTGTTTCAGGAAATATTTATGTTGTAGACCAGATGGGTACAGCCTACTGTATTAATGCCAAGACATTTAAAATCACTTGGAAAAAATCGCCTGATAAAGATAAAGCCATGGGTTCAAACACATCATCTCCCTGCGTATTCAAAGAAAGGATCTACTATGGTACAACTGCTGGCAACCTTCAAATTCTCAATACGAAAGATGGCTCCCTAATTAAAACTGTCAAAATCGGATCCCCCATCATCAGTGCTATTACTCATGCTAATGGTGCTATTTATTTTCAAGCTATGGATTCTAAACTGCGATGTTTCGATTTAAACGGCAATGAAAAATGGCAATGGGATCACTATAAGAGCTACAAAGAACCTGCTGAAACCACCAAGAAAAACGCACGAGGCCGAGGGCACCCCGGCAGCTATGATCTTCCTCACTATGGCGGTGGTGAAGTTTCTGTTGCTGGAAAACGAATAATAACCAGTATGGGTTGGGATATTTTCTGTTTGGAAGAGACAAGTAAAGAGCCTAAACTCATTTGGTGTCGTAGGGCACCACAAGGTAGAGATGGTGCAGCTCCTATGTCATCATCAATATCAGGGGATTGGGTCTATACAGCTGGTATGGGTGCAGATGGACGATTACAACAAATGCGTTTCTCTCTCATTGATGGAGTCAGATCAAAAAAAGGTGTCAAGTGTGTGCCTTATCCCTGGGTTACACCAGCTGTTCGTGGCACAGCAGTGACGACAAGAAGTCTTTCTTACTTAAAAGACGGTATTGGCCTCTACGACTGCGAAACAAAAAAATATTTAGGTGGCTGGAAGCATAAGACCATGGCCACCCCCATAGCCAGCTCACACACATTAGCAAAAGAACATATATTACTAACAACACTAAACGGAGAATTTATTGCGGCAGGAATCGGCACAAAGTCAAAAGAAAAGCCCTTTCGGTTCCTGACACCTAATGGAAAAGGTATTAGTTCTTCTCCAATTATTTCCAATGGCCAAGTGCTTTTTGGATGTGACGATGGTTATCTGTATATATTAGGACCAAATGGAAAACAGACTCCCGTCAAAGATCATAAACTCACAATTTCAAATAGAAAAAGTGCAGGTACTTCAACTACTAAAAAATATGGTTGGACATCTGCTCTGGCAAATCCAGGCAACACCTGCTTCATCGATGATTCTACCGTAGAACCAAAGCTGAAACTACGTTGGGCAGTTCGTGGCTTTGGTCATTTCAAAACGCCCTGTATAGCTACAAAAGAAGGAGATCTAATATCTATTACTCTACAACGTACTGTCACCTGTCGAGAGCAGGAATCTGGGCGAATTCGTTGGCGACGAAGATTACCTATTGGAACTCCTCAATTAACTAACTCATCTGGCCTACTGGTTGCGAACAACCTTCTTTATGTACCTTGCCCAGCAAAAAATGGGGGGAAGTTCTTCTGCCTTGATATGAAAGATGGTAGTGAAGTTTGGTCTGTCGCCATAGGGAGTAAAGGCATCTGGAACCGTGCGTCACCCGTCATAGCTGAAGGTGTTGTTACATTTAGTCATATCCCTTTAGGTAGGATTCCAAGAGTCGAAGGCTGGGATGCAAAAACGGGAAAGCAATTATGGCAGGTAAAATTCAACGTTAATTCTGATGCACCAGGTGGTAGTACCGACGGAAAAGTTTTCTATTATAGTTCTGGTCGTGAAAAATGGGGATGGAAGCCAAAAGGTGATATGAAGCGTGGTGAAGTCATGTCAATAGATGCAAAATCAGGTAAAGTCTTGATGAGTAGTGTCGATTTATTTGGAACTGGCAATACTTTTATCCGAGGAAACAATTTATACCTACAGGAACATGCAAAAGGATTACACTGCATCAATGCCAAAACATTTAAACCAATATGGAAAGGTGGTAGCACTCATGTTAAGCACTTTAGCCTTGGCTCTGATTTTATAGTAACCAGAGGCTATGGAGGAAGAGCAATTAATTTCAAGATATTAGATGGAAAAGCTACTGGCGGTGCACAACTGGGAGGAGCAACACATTCATGTGGACCTGTCTCGCTTACTCCCAAATATTCATTTGCGATTACTGTCGGCGGGCTAATTGTTCGAGAAATTGGTACAGGAAAATTATTATGGCAAAGCCCGGGATTTGCTCCTCGGGGTTGTGTGAATCCTTCAATATCAAACGGGCGTGTTTTTTGGCCAAGCGCAGCAAGTGGTGTTATTTTTTGCTGGGAGCCTATAGAAAAAAAGTAATTCAAAAATATACTTTTCCAGGGTCATCGAAAATGCACATACTTTTTAATTTAAAAAAGAATTAAAGAAAGAAAAATGAATTAAATGTAGGGAGTTCTAACATTTCCTTTGAATTACAAATTGATAATAGTACTTTGTGTCTCCGAAACATTTATAGAAAGATGTTAGCCATTTATCAATATAACAATTAAATAAAGGAATCATTGTTTTCTTTATTTTCAGTTTTGAGACATGCCTAAAGCTTATAATTAATAATGTCATCTATTCCCAGTAAATTTAAAATCAAAAATTTTATCGATGGAGAAGATCATGGAAAATTCACCCTTTAAACATATTGTTGTCTTGATGATGGAGAACCAATCGTTCGATCGAATTTTTGGTTTTACTAAAGGTCTCGGAAAATTAACCGGCCAAGAATATAATTTAAACAGTAAAGGTGAAAAAGTATATATTACTAAAGGTGCAGACC
This sequence comes from Planctomycetota bacterium, assembly GCA_002746535.1. Taxonomy (GTDB): domain Bacteria; phylum Planctomycetota. The sequence continues at coordinate 111,144 of NVWA01000006.1, read as the reverse complement.
CTTATAAAAATCATTCTTTTGACCCACCCCATTCATATCAAGCAACCTATAAATCATTATATGGTGAAGATTTTGTTGATAAAGTTTCAAAATTAAAAAATGAGGATTCAATTAATATTGCCTACCCTGAGCATGATGAAGAAGGCGAAAAAAAATATATGCAATTTTTTGCAGAAGAAGACAATCATTTACCAGCAATTACAACCTTGGCTAAAAATTTTGTCGTGTGTGATCGTTGGTTTTCATCTATGCCAGGACCAACGGGTCCAAATCGACTATTTGTACATGGTGCTAGCTCATACGGCTATGCAGGAAGTAGTTATAAAGCAAGTGATTTACCATTGCCTGATAGTTGCGAAAGTATTTTTGAAAGCCTAGAAAATAATGGACGTAGCTGGAGAACCTATATACATGAAAATTTAAATACTTCTCATGCATTTCCTTTTGTAAAAGCTAGGCCGCAAAATCACTTTAAAATGGCCGATTTTTATAGTGATGCAAAATTGGACAACTTACCAGATTATTCTTTCTTAGGGCCTGATTTATATGCGGAATCTCAACACCCTGGTGAAAAGTTCTTAGGGTCTATGGCACGAGGAGATCTTTTGATTGCAAATGTTTATGAAGCCATTAGATCAAATCAAACGGTCTGGGAAAAGACACTTCTTGTGATCAACTACGATGAAGCGGGTGGATATTATGATAGTGTCTCCCCTGAATTAAACGTTACATGCCCCCCATTTGTTAATGAAGATAATTGGCCACCAAGTGAAAACAGAGCATTTGATTTCTCTGTTTTAGGGGTTCGTGTACCAGGACTTTTAATTTCTGCTTGGCACGATCATAATATTGATCATACGGTATATGAACATTCCTCAATTCCAGCAAGTTTAAAAAAACATTTTGATTTAAAAGGACGCGGACCAAATGGTTTTCTGACTTGTCGTGATGAAAATGCCAATGATATTTTTAGTCAAAACACCTTAAGGAAAACACCAAGGAATGATTTGCCTACTCTACCAAAACCGGTAATCAGATGAAATTTTCGACTGTATCTCATACCTAATGTTAGGTCAATTTTATAGGCCTTAAGGGAGGGATTAAAGATTAAAGGTAAATTCAATTTTTTTCTTCTAAAAGAACCATTAGAAAATAATTATTGATAATATTCCTATAATAGTACTTGAAAATATTAAAAAATAATTAATAATAGGATACCAGATAGATACCAAAAGGTATTCAGATTCCCCTGCCTCACTTCCACGATTCATCCATAATTTATATGAAGGAACTCCATTGGTTTTTCAAAAAAATAGGCTCATTATAGTAATTCTTTTTCTAGTAGTATTTTCAGGACAATTGTCTGCCAAAGATAAAAGGTCCTTAAAAGAATTTGAAATCAAAAGAGAGTCGGTATATGAATTCAATCAAAAACCAAAAATAACTCGTAACGGAGATAAAATTACTATTGATTTTGAAACCAAAAGCTTTTGTGACGTCACTATCGCTATTGAAAATACTACAGGCAATATAGTTTGCCATCTCGCTAATGGTGTTCTTGGCCCTAATGCGCCAAAACCATTTAAAATTAATTCAAAAATTCAAAAAATTACTTGGAATGGTAAACGTGACGACGGAACTTACATTGATGATAAAACAAATTTGATAATACGTGTTTCATTAGGTCTTAAAGCTCGATATGAAAAACCCCTTTTTTGGGAGCCAAAAAAAAGAGTATCACAATTAATTCCTCAAATCCGGGCAACGAAAGAAGGCGTCTATGTTTTCGATAGTAGTGGATCTGATCATTGCCGATTATTCAGTCACGAGGGAAAATATATTAGAACCATTTATCCATTCCCTTCTTCGAAAATAAAATCCGTCAAAGGTCTTGGCTGGAAAGTTTATCCACAAGATGGAAAAAAATTGCCTGTTAAAAAAGGAACACAAGAATTAACCTTACTAACTTCAGGAACAACGGGTATCGTTTTTCATGGTTATAAACTTGGCAAAAGCGAAGGAGCCTATTCCATGGATGTACGAAATGGACAAATTGCTTTAGCGGGCTTACGACTCAATCGTTTAGCAACAGACGGTAGTAGTGGCGATAAAAATATTTATGGACCAACTGTATATTCTTTTAAAAAACCAGGCATGAAATTCAAAATTGACGATAATGCATGGGTTCCACCAACAAGCATAGCCTTTTCACCTGATTCCAAATGGCTCTATTTAACTGGTTATGCCTGGGGCGGCGTTGGATGCCATTCGGGCGTAATGCGGATGAAATATAATGATGAAAAATCACCAGAACTTTTTGCAGGAGTCATGGATATTAAAAAAGGAAGTTCAAAAGAGGGTCAATTTAATTGTGCGACCTCTGTTGACTGTGACAAAGAAGGCCGTGTTTATATAACCGATTTTTTAAATGATCGTATTCAAATTTTTTCTCCAGCTGGAAAACTACTTAAAATCATTGCCACCACAAGACCCGCTCTTGTACGAATTCACAAAAAGTCTGGAGAGATTTATTGTTTTTCCTGGGCAATGATGAATCATATTTCAACCCCTCGTGGCCGCTACAGCTCCAAAAAAATAAAACCAACACTAACTATATTCGGAACATTTGCTGAACCAAAAAAAAGGAAAGAAATCTCATTACCGTTACCTGATCATATACGTTATGTTCTTGGGCATGGTGCTGGAAAATTTCCCGTCGCTTTTACAGCAGAAATAGATTCTTGGGCAACTCCTACTGTAATCTGGTTGGGGAAAGAAGCGGTTAACAACCAAGTCTTTGGAGTATCAAAAGGAAATGGTGGAGCAACAATGGGCTATGCAGGTCATGGTATAAAATTATTTAAATTGAATAAAGATAAACTCGAGAAGATCTCAGACTTCGGTGAAGATACCGTTAAGTCAATTGTAAGAGCGACCCCTCCTGCTTACCTGACACAAAAGTTATATGTAAATCCTAAAAACCATCATCTCTATATTGCAGAAGGTGATACAGATACAAATAAGTCAACTAGAGAATTATTAGAAATAATTGTCGAAACGAACAAAGTTAAAAAAATAAAACTGCCTTTTCCGGCCGAAGATTTATGTTTTGATTTAGAAGGATTAATTTACCTACGCACCCATAAAGAAGTCGCTCGTTATAATCCAAAGAACTGGAAGGATATCCCTTGGGATTACGGTGAAGAAAGAAAATATCTAGCAGGTACCAAGGTAGACTCGCCTTCCATATTAATATTACCAGCCACAAAACCAGTAACATTTCATCAAAATGGCATGTGGATCAATCCGAAACGTCACTTATCCGTTTCCTGTACCAACTATAGAATTAAACGTAAAAAAAGAAAAGTGACTGGATTAACAAAAATACCAGGTGGACACAACGATAAATATATACCACAAATTTATGCTGGACGTGCAAGATGGAATGAAATTCACGTTTGGGATAAACGTGGGAAAATACTTTTTAAAGACGCCTTACCTGGTCTGAATATACATGAAGGATTAGCTATTGATAAAAATGATAATTTATATGCAATGGCATCAAAAAATCGTACTGGCTACTTCAACCCTATCACGGGAACACTTCTAAAAGTAGTACCAAAAAAAGCAAAAATTTATACAGAAGGTACTGAAATAAAAATGGAAGACAATGCGAAACCCAAGCGGACTAAAGATATGAAAGGTTCATGGATAGAAAATGGCGAATGGATATACGGTGGTGTTGGTTTTATGGGACAAAATTTCCCCGCACCAACAAAATGCGACTGTTGTCGTACAAGATTTACTTTAGATCTTTTTGATAGATCTTTTGCTCCAGAAGTTGGACACCACAGCGTAGCTGTTTTAGATACCAACGGAAATCTAATATTACGCATCGGACAATATGGCAATGAAAATGATGGCATCCCGCTTGTTCCACATCCAAGTCTTTCAAATCCTAAATCCATTGGCGGAGACGAAGTCGCACTATTTTATGGTGCTTACCTAGCTACGGATACAGACCGACGATTATTCATTGCAGATATCGGGAATGCCAGAATAGTAAGTGTAAAATTAGATTATCATCTAGATTTTAACCTTTCATTAAAAGAAGAATAACACATATCTTTTCCCCTAGAAACGCGGACATCTCGTCCGCGTTTCAGCCCAATAAAATTAAAATAAATGAATTTAAAGAATTACTCCTATTCTTCTTTTTGCAAACCATCAGGATTTCAGAACTCCTTTCTGATTTCTTGGAAATACAATTTCTTCTAATACGATTTAACGTGGATATGAATCCAGATAAATATTTTAGCCATACGACATGGCAACTATATGCATAAAAAGCATCTGTTGATAGAGGAATAGGAAATAAGCTTATATTAGGACTGGGATACATATTAGGAGGTAATTCTAAATAAATTATATCTATAAATTCTTTAATTAATATAATTCTTTCTCCTTTAGCTGAATATTTCAACTGCCCTTTTGAAAGTTATGAAGATGAAAAATCTAATATTTATTACTATTTTATTATTAATTTTCACCATAGCTTTTTCACAAGATAAAAAAGATAAGCCTGATGTAGTATTAAAAAAGTATCAGGGACGAATAATTAGAATGAAAAGTGAATATCGCAAAGGTATGGAGTTATTAAGAAGTCAATTAATTAGAGATTATAAACTACGCCAAAAACAAATAATGAAAAGCGGTGATCTTGAAGGTGCAAATAAAATTCAAAAAAAAATTACCGCTCTGGAGAAAAAAGAATATGGTGTCACTAATGAATTAGGTGAGCTGGGCAATGAGTTTAATTTCGATGTCAAAATCAATGAAAACATCAAAGTCAAAAATGTAGAATCTAAGTTGAAGAAAAAAAAAGAGTATACAACTAACATTGCAGCTGAAGCTACAATCACAGCATCTAGTCAATCCAAAAGAACAAACCCAAAAAATGTCGCGGATGGTATTAAAAAAAATAAGTGGAGAAACGCATGGGTTACAAGAAAAGAATCAAATGGAGCTTGGATAGAATTCAAATGGAAAAAACCTAGAGATATATCAAAAATAATACTTTCTTCTTATTTGAAAAAAGGATCAAAAATAAATAAAGCAGACATAATATTTAATAATAAAACAAAAATTAGAGTAGATAGTTTCCCTGAAGGTGCTGAAGAAGTTTCCGTTGATTTAAAAAAGAACATCAAAGTTAACTCTATAAAAATTAAAATAATTGAAGGCACAACAAACAAAATTGGGTTAGGCTTTACGGAAATAGAAGTTTTTGGAAAATAATCACAGACAAATTCATTTGTCAAATACCGTTTAAAATCACCTCACCAACCATCACCCGCGCGTATAATTTCAGAAAAGCTCAATAATCTATACTCCTTCCAATTCATCCTATTAGATGTCCTAAATTCCTGATTAATTAAAACTACTTAATTTACTTTTTTTTCACTTATTCGTGAAGGATAATTAATATGTAAATCATAAAGTGCTTGAAAGATTCCTACAATGAACAATGAAAATGTTAAGCTGCGAATACGAAACATACTAGATGGCTTTGGCTTAAAACCAAAGAAATATCTGGAATTGCTAGAAGACTTTGAAGAAAACTTCAATGAAATTATTATTTTAGCTAAAAAGTCAATTGATGATTTAAATCAAATCAAATCATTAGAATGCATACTTTCAATAAAGGGTCTCTCTGGAAACCTTGGATTAGAAAATACTTACATAAAATCTAAAGACTTTATTCAATCACTCAAAAAAAATATCGATGAAAAATCATTAACAAACTTAGAAGAATTACAAATTATCTTTAACCAAGAAATTTATAAAATTCGTACTAATAATATTATTTTATCAAAACAGTCTTAATGGAATATTGATACAAAGCTAAATAACAAGAATGCAAAAATTGGACAGATTTTAATTCGAATCTGATGATTTATTTCGCTTGGTGTAAAAGATATCTCTTCAATAATTAATTAAATAATTGGCGGTTTTCTTTTCCACCTTTAAAGTGATGGTTCGCGATTCCAGAAATTAAAACCCAAGCTTTTCAGCATCAACCCATAAGTCTCTGTCTATTTCTAGCCGATCAACGATTGGTTTTAGCTGAGAAGGAATTGCACCTGATTTACTTTTCTTTATTTCTCGACCTGACCAATCGAATAACTCAACATATTTTTTTTGAGTAAACTCCCCTGCTCATTCTTAATTGAACGAGATAATTTTATGTTCTCTTTAGATTGCATTGCACGAGTAAGTTCATAAGCACTTGTATTGTTTGATCCCTCGGGCTAAATAATAAAATCAACCATTAAAGGAATATATTTATATATTAATTGCCAAACACCGTCAAAAGGTATTACTCACCCTCGCAAACATCGCACCTGAGTCTGAGTTTTATATTGGCCAGCTTATTGTTGCTATGGATTTATTAGGTGGATAGGAGACAGCTTTGCACTGACTCCTTTAATAATGAGCAGAGATCAGTTAACTGAACTTACGGCCAAGAATTTATTAGGAGTCGTTGATAAATAACCTAAACTCTATAAAAAATTAATAGCTAATAGATCCTACCGATTTTTAGGGTAGACTCGCAACATTAAAAAGGGAAAACATGACCATTAAAAAACTTTTGTTACTCTTAATGATATTTTCAATTATCTCAGGTCTTGCCTGTGCAGAAAATAAAAAAAGCGTGGAAAATAAAATAAAAAAGGGCAAAGAAATGAAAATTCTTTTAAATAGACTTAATCTGAACTTCAAAGGACTGGAAAAAGTTAAAGCCAAAAGTGATAAACCTGATGAATGCGCAAAGGCCCTTCTGAAGTACTTTAAAAAGCGTAAAACAGTTAAGCATCCAGTCATAAGTAAAATCAAGGGATTTAAATCAGAAAAAACTGTCTCTAAAAAACATTTAGAAATTGCTGATGATGCCGTTAAAAATATTCTTATTGCCTCACCCTCTTATCCTCGCCATGACTTTGGGAAAAAGATTGATTGGTCAAAATCAAAAGCAGATAATGAATGGCTTTGGCAATTGCATAGACATAGTTCCTGGGGAGCCCTGGCAAGGATTTACGTTCAGACAGGTAAAGAGAAATATGCCAAAGCCTATGCACGCCAGCTAGCAGACTGGCTAGAAAACTGTAGCACACCTAAAAAATTACCTAAAGCCTGGCGGACAATTGAAATGGGGATACGTGGTCGTTCCTGGACATCTCACTTTCTACATTTTATAGACTCCCCCTCTTTTACACCTGAGCTCTTAGTTGCCTTTCTAAATTCTGCCTACGATCACGCTGAAGGCTTGACCAATAGACATTTCAAACACAATAACTGGGGATTAATGGAAGCAGAAGGCGCAGCTTTTATTGCTTTTACTTTTCCTGAATTTAAAAAATCAGAACAGTGGATCAAGAAATGCACGAAACATATCAGCAAGGAAGTTGACATCCAGGTAAGAGCTGACGGACACCAGGTAGAGCAGTGCATAAATTATCATGTTGGCTGCATTAACTGGTTTGCTCGAACAGCTGAGCTAGCGAAGATTAATAATAAAGGGGATGTCTTTTCTGATAAATTCTGGAAGCGCCTGGAAGCGATGGTAGCGGTATTAATGCAATTAGGACTCCCAAATGGCGAGACGGCTCAATTTGGGGATACGCATTCACCGGTAAAATATCGTTCTAGATTAGATAAATGGGGTCATTACTTTAATCGAGAAGACTTCCTTTATTCAGCTACTGGAGGCAAACAGGGAAAAGCAGCGAAGCAAACGACCTTCGCCCTAAAAGATAGTGGCTTCTATAGCATGCGAAGCGATTGGAGTGAAAAAGCAACTTGTCTTGTTTTAAATTGCGGCCCGCACGGTGGCTGGCATGACCAGCCACACAACGGCACCTTTGAACTCTTTGCCAACGGCAAACGTCTTACCCCTGATTCAGGTTCCTATATATACAGTGGTAACGATAAGGCTAGAACCTGGTTTAAGCAGACTGCTGTGCATCAGACCCTTACTCTAAATTTAAAAAATGCCTCTCAAGAAAAGCACAAATTAATTCTTTGGAAACCAGGTAAAAAACAGGATATCGTCATCGTTGAAAATAATAGTTATAAAGGTTTAAAACATAGGCGGGCCATTATCTTTGTTGATAAAAAGTTTTTTGTCCTTGTTGACGAAGCCATTGGCACTACCACAGGAAAAACAGCTATTCATTTTCAACTAGCCCCAGGCGAGGCAATATATGATAAGGAGAACTTAAGCTTCAACACAGGGAAAAAAGGAAAATCAAATCTCCTAATACAAAGCCTTTCACAAAAAGGTTTATCTATTGTTGAAGAAAAAGGCTGGGTCTCTTATAAATATACGAAAAAAGTAAAGCGCCCTGCCTTCCGCATTGAGACACAGAAAAAGAAAAGTAACTTACGTTTTATTACAGTCTTAGTGCCTTATGTCAAATCTGTTCCTAAGGTTTCCATTCAAGTATTAGGCAAGCCCAAAATTGGCTCGTCTGAAATGAAGCTCAAAATAACCCTGAATGACAAAGAATATAAAACGGGATACTCTTACTAGAAAACAAGGCCAGCTCTGTAAATTTTCATTAATCGAAGAGACAATTCCATTCCAGTTCACTAACAATGTTCAGATAATTAATGCTCCAAACAATAAATTTCAAAAATAAAATATACTTCGCATGTCCTTTGTATTATTTATACTATAATTCAAGGCCTATAGAATCAACTTATATGCAGGAACGTACTCGTAAATATTTTCGCCAGTCTTAACCATTAGCTTAATAGGTACACTAATAAAACACAATGATAAGAAAATGTAAAAGTTATTTATTAGGTTCAAGTGAAGAGTCAATAGAATGGCCTTACTGGGTACATTATATTCCTGCCAATGTCAAAAAGCCCTTTAGTATGTCAGAAGGTCTTGGCCATGCTTCAGCAGGTAACTATTTTTCAGCCCAAGAATTATTAGACGATAATTGGAAAGATCATTTAAGTATTACAAATTGTTTGTGGTTATCAGATCTGTTGATTAACAGTTCAGATTTAAATCAAATTTCTGAAAAAATAGTATTAAATCATTATGGTGACTTACCACTATTTCATGAAATTGATGTAGACAGTCATTATATTTATTTTCAACCCCGAAAAGTCAAATAAACCATCTAACACAGAAGATATCACATATTCCAGTATTTGGCAAGTGTTAGAGCTTATTTTTAATTAATCCTTAGAAAACCTTTGTAAAAAAAATGGTTTCTCGCTTAATAAACATCAGATTCTGTTTTTGATCTAACGGGGTGTCCTAGTATTTCTTGTATCCCCCCTCCAAGACATAATTAAATCAAAACTCAAACGACTTCTAACCTAATCTTTGCAGATCGATGATTCTTAAATTAAATTTAAAATAATCCGGAAAACTATCTTACTAGGCGTTTTCTTAGAATAAAATAAAACATTCTCAGGAGATTCTACCTTGCAACCCCTTGACGACATCAATAGCCTTTACATCAAATATTGCTCATCACCATCTGAAAAAATATTGATGGAAATTTTAAAGCAATGCCAATTTTACAGCTATAAAATTTGCTACAACGTTTTAAAAAATCAACATGATGCCGAAGATGCTACACAGGATGTTTTAATTAAAATCATCAAAAACATACACACCTTTGATAAAAACTCAAAACTTACTGCATGGATTAGTAGAGTAAGCTTAAATCAGGCCATCGATTATCATCGAAAAAATATTAAAAATAAATCAAGCAATATGATAGAACATACCTCTAGTGAAATCTCTTCAAGTGATACCTTTGATCAAAATATTATTTATGAACATATCAATCAGCTGAAAGACAATGAAAAAGATTTAATTCTAAATCGATATATAAATAAAATGAGCCTTAAAGAAATCTCCGCATTAACATTAACCCCAACCTCAACCATTCATGAACATATTCAAAAAGCACTAGACCTATTAAAAGCATCACTCAAAAAAAGTGGCTTTGCATCATTAGCATTATCTTTTATACCACTCTTAGAAAATGTATCTGCGGCAGATTTAACCAAAGACCTAACTCAAGACTTGCATTTCGAATCATTAACAACAAATATTCAATCAGATACGACTATTACTAATGTATTATCAAAATCACCACTATTACAAAAATGTTTATTGCCATCACTACTACTAATTCCAATAGGGCTCTTAACACTCGCTTTTATATATTTTATTGATCCTTTTACTGAAAATCCGATTGAGAACTCCCCACAACAACCTAAGGAATCTTTATCTGATAACACGATTCCAATCAAATCAGAAATAGCTAATATTACAGAACCTATTGCCACAAAACAGGATGAGATTAAAAATTATGCACCTGATAAAAAAGATCTACCAAAAGAAGAAATCAAAACTAATGCAATCCAACAGTTAAAATCAGAAAAAATAAACAAGAAATATTTTGGCATTATAACTGATGAAAAAACAAATCTGCCTATAGAAGGCGTCGCAGTGGAAGTTTATGATCTAATCACTTATGAAAAAATGATGCTTACAACCAATAAAGAAGGAAAGTATTTTTCAAAAGAGTTAGCTGATAAGCCTTTTTTGTATTATGTGAAATTTACTAAAGACCGTTATGCCATGAAATTTATTTTTCAAGACTTTAACAAAAAGTCTATTACCAAAGTTACGCTTACAGAAGGTGAAAATATAAGTTATTCTATTATAGATGAAGATGGGCATCTTTACCAAAATGGCGAATTAGTGGCCTATCAACCCCACGAATTATATAGACCTGTTGGCGCAACATATGGCAATGCAAAATTAACAAAAATACAATATTCAAACATGCAAGATATATACCTAATGCTACCTTCTTATTTAAAAGTTCAGAAAGTTGGTAACATTGTCGAAGGTCGTGTAAATTTTAATCACATATCCACCAAAAATAGCTCTTTTGGTTTTCGATTTGTATTCAATGGTTATTCTTCGGACTGGGTAAGTAAATATGCTTTTCCAAATGATCCAATGAACACAATTTCATTCTCGAAACCAATAGATATTAAACTAACGATCAAAGATCTATATTCAGGTAAAAATATCGAACAGGGATTTATCAATATCAGATACAAAAATAGCAGAAAAAATGAAATAAAACCTTTTAATTCCCTTGGCCAAATCAACACTTATATATTCAATAGCATACTAGTGAAAATGAGTGATGTTGGAAGCTTCAACACTTCATTTCCATTCGTTTTGGTAAACTCAAAGTATCAGAGCAGCTTTTTCGGTGGTCAATTTCGTAACTCAAAGCCCGTCTATTATTTTAAAGAAAAAGCCAAAATATCTGGAAGACTTATCGATAGTAACGGGAACACCTACTCAAATTGTCATTTAACAACCGATAATTACAATGCGATCATACGTTCAGATAAATTTGGTTATATTGAAGACACCTATATAAAGTCCGATTTTTCAAAATTTAAAATCTGGAATGCTAATTTTTCTAAATTACTATTTACTTCCCATGTTACCGTTCACCCTGGAGGGAATTATAATATCAGCGATCTTCTCATGCAGGATAATCGTCACCAATTTAAGATTCAAATTCTATTGAAAGATAAACCAATTAAAGGCATGAAAGTCCAGGTCAAAAGTGCCAGTGGATCCATATACAAAAGGCAAAAAAAAACAATTACACCTAGTACCAAAGGATATTATAAATTCGAAGGCTTCAAAAGTGCAAAATACCAGCTCAAGTTTTCATTCAAGGGGGAAGATAACGTACGACAAGACAATACATATATAATCTCCTATAGAGATTTAATTCAAAATAAGCTAGTCCTTAATTTTAATCAAAAACTAATCATAAAACCTACTAATAAGAATAAGTCAAAACTCGAAACAATGGGTGGTATCTCATTAAAAAAGGAAAATATAAGTTTAAGAAAATACCCAAAAAATTTAAAATTATTAAAGAATCACTTCTTTTATTTATTCGAACCAGGTAAGTATTTATATGAATATGCAGCCAATAGCATATCGTCTCCGATTTTACAACTTGATGAAATAAAAAAAATACATACTTTTGAAGTTGATATAAACAACATGAAAAGCCACAAGACATGCTTAGTAGTTTTCAAAGCACCTGATGGAACCAAGCGACTTAAAGACATTAATTTCTCTCTTAACTATCAAGTCACTATCCAATATGAAAAAGAGCTTTCCATTGAATATAATCTTGGGCAACACAATCTTCTAAACTCTAAAAAGGTGAACCAAGGCTCAATTATCAAAGTTAGGTTAAATCATCCGGAATATATTACTTTCAATGATTTTATTTTTATACCAAAGGTAGAAGAATTCACTTGTCAATTGAATCTCAAAAAATCAAATTGTGTTATTTTTATTGCAGGAAATCATGAACATTCCAAGATCATAAAGAAACTAAAATCAAATGACATTATTTTAACATACAACCATAAACCAATATTAAACAAAGGACAATTCAAATTGTTACATAACGAAGTTATAGGCAACGAAGTTGATATCAAAATTATTCGTGATGGTGAACAATTGAATCTTAAAATACCTGCATTTAAAATTTTCGGATTATCAAACCATTTAATCAGTAAAAAATAACTCGAGTTCATCTCTAAGGAGATTCCCTTATTAATCCGCAAGATGCTTATGACATATTTGACCTCATCTATATCAAATGTTATTCTAACATTATTCAATATATCAGAACATAGTGGATTCTAGGAGACCATAAAATTTTTAGGGTGTTCTAGGTTTATACTAAAATTTTTCATCATTTGGTATTAGTGAGGTGGTTCTATAAACCTAATATTTAAATTTTACTTTGCTGAATAAAACGGGATGGCCATTTTGAACAGTCATTGAAACGCGACCAGGTGCACCTATTGGTCCATCACCTTTTGATTTGACTGATTTAAAAGATACGCCCGTCTTTTTATTTATGATTAATAATTCAAAGTTTTTACGGTCTTGAATTTTAATAACAAACTGGTCTCCGTATACTTGTGAATCCATTACAAGCTTTGGTTTTTCAGAATAATCTTTATATAGCTTCTTGAACAATCTTTTGCCTTTCGTACATTCATAAGCGGTAACGTAGAAGCCTTGTCCCGAATATTCTTCGACACCATACAACGTTGTGCCATCTAAAGAAAAAGAATATAATGGTCTTGGGGTTTTACTGTTTTTATAATCTGTATTCCATATTTTTTTTCCCGTTTTGACATCATAGCAATACATGATCTTCTGATCGTAATCCATTTTTGACAATACCAAAAACTGATCATTGAGAACAAAACGTATACTGGTTTCATTACTCCAATCTTTACTGAGGATTAGAGTTTTCCAAAGCATTCTCATATTATTGACATCATAAACCAATATATAATAACCATCAGTAACAACTAAAAGATTTTTGTGAGTCGCTAAAGATAATTTTTTCGCAGCTGTCTTAACAAAGGGATGATCAGTCATTAGCATTAAGTCTGGAATAGCCATACGAGATACTAAGCTTCCTGTTGTTCGAAATCTAGATGTAATATTAAAAGGATATTTTCTAATGGTGATAAACTTCTCACCTACAAAGTAGGGTGTTTGATAAATTTGCCCATCTTCTTTTTGTTGCCAAGCAACTTCACCTACAGGGCTCTTCGTTTTTATTTGTAAAGCTATCGTTTCATTTGTGCTACAAATAAAAAATAAATTTCCGCTTATTAATGCTCTTTGAACTTCAAAGCTATCCGGAGATTTATAATGCCAGACTTGCTTGCCTGTATTCAACTCAAAACCAAGCACATCAGAAACCCCATGCACGACTACAATATCATCATGAACAAAAGCTTTATAGAAGCCAGGCTCTTTGCCTAAACCTTTCAGTCTAAATTCATTTATCCTCCAAGTTTCTTTGCCAGAAGATAAGTCAAAACAAACGATACTAAATTTGTTTCCAACTCTTTTTGGTAAACGAATACTTAAAAACATATAATTAGGCTTGATACTTCTATTGCCACTTCGTTCCATCAACATCATGATGCCATCTTTAAACTTAGTGACCTCATATTCCTTATCACCAAAATTACCCGAAGCTGGTTTATAATGATTGTATTCCGGAACATTAAAAAAAGATTCATTTTCAACAGGCAATTTAAAATTACATACATTTCCAATATGCTTTAATTTCAAATGTAATAAGCGTTTGTCTTCATCAGGAAGTTTTTTACTTAGACTAAATAACTTATTAAAGTTACTTTGACCAACAACAGTACCTGGGAATTTCCATATATGATAAATAAGTTGATTAATGTCATCACCTTTTAATTCAGCTTTAGCATAATTGGCATATTCATCTTTGAAATTTCCTGAATTTGAAAGCATCGTTCTTAATTTATTGATTGCAAGATCTCCTGTCCTTAAAGATAAATCTTTAGGTAGAGGACTAACTGCACTCGAATATAGTTCGAAGCTTTTTTGATTAAGTGATATAGCATCAATTAATGAAGTATGATAGATAGGGTTTGAAACCTTTTTTGAATCATCAAAAATCTTTTGTGCTGTTTTTGTCAATTCAACCATTCTAGCTTTTTCAAAGGCAGATTTTTTAGCAATATCTGAAATTGGAAATTCGTGCTCACCATATATTTCAATTAAATTTCTTAAACAGTTCGCGGCATTTTTAAACATACCATTATTTTCATAAGCTTCAGCCAAGGCGAACAACGTTTCAACTTCTTCAGCTAGAACACTAGCAGTATTGCTCATACCTGTAGTATTCTTCAATTGTGCTTTTGGAAATTTACCACGAATTGAGGACCTAACCAATTCGATATAAACTTTATAAAACTGTTGTTTTAATAATGCCCTAAAGTTCACGTCTTCTGGGGATACCATTTTTAAACATTGTCCAAGATATTTAGCGGCATTACCGAAATCTCCATCTTTTTTTGCCAATTCAGCTTTTCCAAAAATTGAATTTAAATCTTTTTTGGGATTATTTATGGCTTCAAATTTTTTACGATCATAGACCATGGACATTTTTCTAGGAGATATTCTTAATTCAAAGGGCACACCATATCGAGTAGCGGTCATTCTAACAAAGGGCATGAATGCGGGGTGTTTGTTTTCTGGAACTGTATCTTTTACAATTTGGTCAAATACTTTAATTTGATCTTTAATCTTTTTATTTGGTCGAGGGATTTCTTTTAATGCTTTCAACCATGGTTTCGCTCCGCCATGTTGACCTGTTATTTCACTATTGATGATGACATCAGCATGAGCAAGAGTTGGACTAGCATAAAATCTTCTCTTACCCAAGACCTTTCTGTTTTTTAAATCAATTTCTCCCAAGGCAAATATTTGCATTCCAGGTCGATAGTAAACACTATTATCTGTCCAACTTGTCATAACAATTTTATCATTATCTGCCAAAAATGGTCTGGCGGCCAAACCAAAATAACGACTATTAATTTTAAATGATGCCGGTGATGAATACACATACAAGCTCATAACAGGATGATCATCATGCATTACATAATCAGGACTTCCCCAAGTATAAGAACCATCTTTAGGGTTTAATAAATAGACAGGACATTCTTTTAACCTTCTATGTCTATCATATAATTTTCCATCACTTCGACCATTTGCCGCTAGAACTAATTCACCAGTAGAAATAGGCCCTAGGAAATAAACAAAACCTGAAGTTGGCTTTCTTCTTGTCCAATTAATCTTTCCTGTTTTTCTATCAATTGAAATTAAAAAAGGACAATCAACTGGAGTAATATAAACACTATCTCCAACAACCAATGGACGTTGATTTAACCAAAAACTTGGACTTTGCGGACGGACAGGTAACAATCCTCCGTGAATAGCACCACCACGACCATAGCCGTGCCTTCCAAAAGTTCGCGTTAAATCATGTACTGACTGAAAATAAGGATATCGAAACAACCATTTAATTCTTCCAGAAATACTATTCAAAGCCGCAATAACGCCTGAATTAGTATTCACATAAATTGTTCCTTGATGATACAAAGGTGGAGAAAAAAAACTCCGAATTCTATTTCTTCTAGTGACTCCAAATCCTCCATCAAATTTACCTGGTTGCAATCGACTGATTTGTCTACGCCATTTCATTCTACCTGTGGCGGAATCGTAAGCTATAATGCCGTATTCACTATCAATGTGCGTACTACCTTTAATGTTATCAAGAACGTATGTAGCATAGATTGTACCTGGCCCCGTAGTCGGTGCACATTCAAAACGCATCATAGATTCATCACCTTCAGATACGGCCATAGGCCCATGGGCCCATTTGATTTGCCCAGTTATTTCATCCAGTGCAACTAAAGAAGAACCACCTTTTATTATTGGTGTCACAACGACTCCATCATGCACAACAATATCTTCTAAAGGAAATTGTCTTTCTCTCCAACTCTGCCACACGGATCTACCCCCGATGTCGCATTTCCATCTTAATTCACCACTAATTAATGAGTGGGAATATATGACATTTTTATAGCGATAAATAACACTTGTATCACTAATCACAGGTTGCGTATAGACAAAATAATCGTTACGAGAATTAGGCATACTAATTTCCCACTCTGGGATTTTTAGTCCAAGGGGGTCATTTGTTTTTTTATTTTGAGTATAATCATCAGCACCTACAAGCCCTTTGCTATTTCTCTGCGTCAAAACTTTTTGTTTTTTATAATTGGCACTAGCAGAAATCCTTTTAAGAATATTGAAATCAAGAGCTTTAAGTTGAGATTTACCCGTTGCTTTATTCAATTTACTTTTTGCACCAATAGATTTTAGGCATAATTGAATTTTTAAATTCAATTCAGGCGTTCTTAATTTTTTATCTGGAATATTACTCATTATTGTTTGATAATACTCTAGAGCCTCTAAAAAATTACCCCTATCTAAAGCTGCATCACCTAAAAATTGCAAAGCTTTGCCACCATAGGATGTCGCTAAATACTTATCAATAATTTCAGAAAATAATTCAAGTGAATATTTTCTGACAGCTTCAATGTAGAGTTCTTTTGCTTCAGCATCATGTAATGTACGATAAAAGTTTAAATGTTCGGGAGGGAAATTTAATATTCTTCTTTGGCAATATTGAGCAACCGGAACAAAAACAGCATATTTAGAAACGCGTGTTAAAATTTCTTTGTACCCTTGGGATTTATTAAATTTTAAAATGATATTCTGATACATTGTCATGGCTTTGCGATAGTCGCCTTTTGATTCACTATTGATAGCTGCTTTTACTAAGGCATCAGCGCGGTTAACCTCTTCAATTTCGCTCAAGGTATAAAAAGTTTTCTCAGAAGAACGCTCCATCTCCTTTTTGCTTCTCTTCCAACCTCGAGCTCTGGCTGGATCTACTTTTTTGATGAAATCAGGCACATATTTCACATAATCAGATTTAAATGGATCTGGCGCTTTGCTTTGTGAAAAAAGAATGCAAGGGAAGGAAATCAAAAGTATTATAGATAAAAGATATTTTTTTAAATTAATTTCTTTCATCCATAATGCCTCTAATATTTAAATTTAATTTTACTAAATAAAACTGGGTGACCATTTTGTACTGTCATTGAAACCCTACCTGGAGCTCCAATTGGGCCATCGCCTTTTGATTTAATTGATTTAAATGGCTTGCCTGTTTTTTTATCTATTACCAAAAGTTGAAAGCTTTTTCTATCCTGAATTTTAATAACAAACTGGTTACCGTATAATTGAGAATCCATTACTACTTTTGGCTTTTCGGTATAATCCTTATATAGTTTTTTATAAAATCTCTTTCCTTTGGTGCATTCATAGGCCATAACATTGAATCCCTGGCCTGAATATTCGCCTATTCCATAAAGTGTTGTTCCTTCTAATGAAAATGAATACAGTGGTCGTGGGGTAGCACTATTTTTATAATCGGTCTTCCAAATTTCACGACCAGTTTTTACATCAAAACAAGACATAACCTTTTGGTCGTAATCCATTTTAGTAACAACTAAAAACTGATCATTGATCACAAATCTGATGGCAGTTTCATTACTCCAATCTTTATTTAGTATCAAAGTCTTCCACAACATTTTCATATCAACAACATCATACACTAAGATGTACCAACCATCAGTAACAACTAATAAGTTGTTGTATGTTGCGAGGGATAATTTTTTTTCTGCTGTTTTAACAAAGGGATGATCGGTCAACAGCATTAAATCAGGGATAGCCATCCTTGAAATCAAACTACCAGTGGTTCGAAACCTAGAGGTTATATTAAAAGGATACTTTCGAATGGAGATAAATTTTTCACCTACAAAATAAGGGGTGTGATAGATCTGCCCTTCTTCTTTTTGCTGCCATGCAACTTCACCAACGGGGCTTTTTGTTTTTATTTGCAAAGCAATAGTCTCGTTTGTACTGCAAATATAAAATAAGTTTCCGCTAATTAAAGCTTTTTGAATTTCAAAACTATCGGGTGATTTATAGTGCCAAACTTTTTTGCCTGTATTCAATTCAAATCCTAAAACATCAGAAACCCCATGGACAACAACAATATTCTCATGAACAAACGCTTTATAGAAACCTGGTTCTTTTCCGAGACCTTTTAATCTAAATTCATTTATTCTCCAAGCTTCTTTACCCGCAGATAAATCAAAACAAACAATACTAAATTTATTGCCCACTCTTTTTGGTAATCGGACACTTAAAAACATAAAGTTTGGTTTGATGCTACGGTCACCACTACGTTCCATCAACATCATGATGCCATCTTTAAATTTGCCGACTTCATATTCTTTATCACCTGTGCTACCATTGATTGATTTAAAATTATTGTAAGCAGGGATTTTATAAAAACCTAATTCAGATGAAGGTATTTTAAACTTACAAACATTCGAAATATGTTTCAATTTTAATTTTAGGTATCGTTGGTCTTCTGCAGATAGTTTTTTGCTAAGACTATATAGTTTATTGAAATTGTTTTGGCCAATTTCGGTTCCTGGATATTTCCATATATGATAAATCAGCTGATCAATATCTTCACTCTTTAAGTCAACTTTGGCATAAGCAGCATATTGATTTTTAAAATCTCCCGATGATGCTAACAAAGTAATCAGCTTGTTGATGGCCAAGTCTCCTGTTCGTAAAGATAAATCTTTAGGTAATGGACTGACCGCACTTGAATATAAATTAATACTTTTAAGATTTAAAGACAGTGCTTCGGTCAAAGATTTATTATAAATTTGATTTGATGATTTCTGTGATTTTTCAAAAACATCTTTCGTTGTTTTCATTATTTCTGCCATTCTAGTTTTTTCAAACATAGATTTTTTCGCATAATCAGATATGGGGAATTCATGCTCACCATAAATTTCAATCAAATTTCTTAAACAATTAGCGGCATTTTTGTACTTGCCATTTTTTTCATAGGCTTCAGCCAACGCAAACAACGTTTCAACTTCTTCCGCCAATACACTAGCTGTATTACTCATTCCAGTTGTATTCTTCAGCTGATCTTTGGGAAAATTTCCTCGAATAGATGATCTTACTAACTCAACATACACCTTATAAAACTGCTGTTTTAATAATGCTCGAAAATTCACATCTTCAGGAGACACCATTGATAAACACACACCTAGATACTTAGCAGCATTAACAAAATCACCATCTTTTTTAGCTAACTCTGCTTTACCAAAAGTAGAATTAAGATCTGTCTTAGGTTTATTGAATTCCTCAAACTTTTTACGATCATATACCATCGACATTTTTCTTGGGGAAACTCTCAATTCAAATGGAATGCCATATCGCGTGACAGTCATTCTTAAAAAGGGCATAAAAGCGGGATGTTTATTAACAGGAACCGAATCACCAACAAATGCTTTTGCAATTTTTATATTTTGCTTAACTCTTTTGCTTGGTCTTGGGATTTCTAATAATGATTTTAAATATTCCGGCGCTGATGGTCGTTTTGCACTCCCTTTACCAAACAAGAAATGATCTATTCCTGCCAACAATGGACTTGAATAATACCTACGACGCTTTAATACTTTTCTATTTTTTAAATCAATTTCTCCTAAAGCAAATACTTGGCACCCCAATCTATAATAAGGGCTATTGTCAGTCCAACTTGTCAAAATCACTTTATCATCATTTGTTAAAAATGGTCTAGCAGCCAAACCCATATATCTGTGATTAATTCTAAGACCACCTATACCATAAATATAGAGATCCATTACAGGTTGGCTATCATGAATCACATAATCAGGACTTTTCCAAGTGATTTTTCCGGTTTTAGGATCTACTAAATAGATGGGATGATATTTAATTCTTCCTCCTGCTGGAACAACATTTCTTCCATTGGCAGCAATAACTAATTCTCCTGTTGAGATCGCTCCTAAAAAATATTCAAAGCCTGAAGTAGGTTTTCTAAATGTCCAATTTATTTTTCCTGTTTTTCTATCAATAGAAAATAAATAAGGAGTATCAACAGGTGTAACATACAATTTATCAGCAACAACAAGTGGTCTTTGATTTAACCAAAAACTAGGGCTCTGAGGTCTCACCGGTAACATACCACCATGAATATTACCTCTGCTACCATAACCATGTGATCCAAATTTTCTTGTTAAATCATGGACCGTTCTAAAATAAGGATATCTAATTAACCATTTAACTCTTCCAGAGATACTATTTAAGGCCGCCATAACTCCTGCATTTGTGTTAACATATAATGTACCCTGGTGATATAGTGGTGGAGAAAAAAAACTTCTGATTCTATTCCTTCTTGTTACTCCAAAACCTCCATCAAACTTACCAGGTTGCAACCGGCTAATTTGTCTTCGCCATTTCATTCGTCCTGTTGAAGAATCATAGGCAACAATGCCATATTCAGTATCAATATGAGTACTACCCTTAATATTATCGAGCACATAGGTTGCATAAATTGTACCAGGGCCAGCTGTAGGTGCACATTCAAACCTCATCATTGACTCATAGCCTTCAGAAACAGCCATTGGGCCATGGGCCCATTTAATTTGACCTGTAATCTCATCTAAAGCAACTAGTGAAGAACCACCCTTGAGAATAGGTGTCACCACAACCCCATCATGGACTACAATATCTTCCATTGGAAATTGTCTTTCCCTCCAACTTTGCCAAACAGCTCTGCCACCAATTTCACTCTTCCATCTTAATTCTCCGCTAATTAACGAATAAGAATATATCACATTTTTATAACGATAAATAACGCTGGTATCACTGATAACAGGTTGGGTATAAACGAAAAAATCATTTCGAGAGTTAGCAAGTGTTTGACTCCATTCAGGTATTTTTAGACCGAGTGGATCTTTAGATTTTTTATGTTGTGTATAATCATCTGAGCTTAAGAATCCTTTACTATTACTTTGTGTTAAAACTTTTGGTTTAACATACTTGACATTATTTGAAATTCTTTTTAAGATATTAAAATCACTGCTTTTCAATAATGATTTTCCGCTGGCGGCACGTGTTTTAGCTTTTGCACCAATCGATTTTTGACACAACTGAATTTTTAAATTTAATTCAGGAGTTCGAAGTTTTTTATCAGGAATATTTTTCAGGATAGTTTGATAATACTCTAAAGCTTCAAGAAAATTTCCTCTATCAAGAGCAGCATCACCAAGAAATTGAAGGGCCTTACCACCATAAGAAGTCGCTAAATATTTATCAATAATTTCAGAAAATAATTCCAATGAATATTTTCTAACAGCTTCAATGTATAGCTCTTTAGCTTCAGCATCATGTAGAGTTCTGTAAAAATTTAAATGCTCAGGAGGGAAGTTTAAAATTCTTCTTTGACAATATTGTGCGACAGGTACAAATACACCATAGTCAGATACTCGATATAATATTTCTTTATAACCTTGGGACTTATTAAACTTTAAAATAATGCTTTGATACATTGCCATAGCTTTTCGATAATCACTTTTTGTTTCACTATTAATGGCAGCTTTTACTAAAGCATCAGCACGACTTACTTCTTCAATTTCACTTAACGTATAATATTTTTTTTCAGAAGATCGCTCCATTTCCTTTTTACTTTTAAACCAATAATCGCGTTTGTTTCTGCCTTGAACTTTTTTAACAAAATCCGGCACATAACCAACATAATCAGACTTGAAAGGATCCGGCTTTTTTGATTGAGAGTAGCTATAAGAAAAACAAAACAAAATAGATAAAACGGAAAAAATTACTTTCAATGGGAACTCCTAAGATTATGAAAATTCATAAGTTATCTATCGAGAAGATCTTCGAGCCAAACGAGCCGCTAATATACTTGATAGTGTTGCATCTAATGGGGTGTCTGTATACATATCTTCAATGCCAAAACCATTTCTTCTACAAACACCTCTAAGGTCCTCAATATGCTCTTCTCTAACTTTTAAGTAAGCACTACGTAAATCTCTCGGATCACATAATAATTTACCTTCATTTTCAGGACCTATAAAAATTGTCTGACCTGATGAAGAAAAATCTCTTTCTAACGGATCTTCAATTCTAAACATCATGACGTCATGACCCATAAAATTTAGTTGCCCTAAAGCTAATCCAAGTCGATCATCAACATCAATAAAATCGCTGATAACAATCAACATCCCTGGTGGGCCAATTTGAGGAGCAATATTCATGAGCGAATCTGTCAAATTTGTTGCTTTTACTGGTTTAGCATTTGAAAGCAATTCGTTACAATTATGATAATGCCCCTTACTACCTTTAGCAGGCAATCTTGTATGCACAGTATCATCAAACAAGGCACAGCCAAAAGTATCTTTCTGATCTTGAATCATGAACATAACTGAAGAAGCAGCGGTTGCCGCATAATCAAATTTGCTCATACCGGCATCTTCACTTTGAAAAAACATCGATGCGCTGGTATCAATTAGAAAGTAAGTGACCATACTTGTTTCAGCTTCGTATTGTTTAATATAATACTTATCCGTTTTCGCATAAACTTTCCAGTCAATATGTTTGATTTCATCACCTGGAACATATTGTCTGTGCTGAGCGAATTCAGTACTGATACCAATAATCTTACTTTTATGCATACCTGAACTAAAACTTTGCACTAAACGCATCGACCGCAAATCTAAATTTTTAATACGGCCAATAATTTTAGGGTCAAAATAATTTGTCATAAATTAAAGTCCTTTTACATAGTCTATCAATTGATCTACAATTTTTTCACTAGTTAAACCTTCTGATTCCGCAGCAAAGTTAACAGCAACTCGGTGACATAATACAGCATGACAAACTTCGATAACATCCTCCAAGATCACTTCACTTCTACCACCCAAAATGGCGACAGCTTTAGCACCAATAACTAAGTATTGACAAGCTCGTGGTCCAGCACCCCATGAGACATAGTTTTTAATAAAATCAGGAACACCCTCTTCTGAAGATCTAGTACTTCTGACAATATTGAGAATAAAATCTTGTTCAGGTTCATAGATATGAACCATTCTCACTAATCTTTGATATTCAAGGATTTCTTTTTTATCTAACACTGATTGAATATCAGCTCTATAACCTGTAGTTGTCATAGCCAAAATTGTTCGTTCTTCTTCAAGTGTTGGATAACCAACATTTAACTGAAACATAAAACGGTCTAATTGAGCTTCGGGTAATGGATATGTACCTTCTTGTTCAACTGGATTTTGAGTTGCTAACACAAAAAATGGCTTATCAAGAGTTCTACGCACACCTCCTACAGTAACTTGTTTTTCCTGCATCGCTTCCAATAATGAAGCTTGTGTTTTTGGTGGTGTACGATTTATTTCATCGGCCAACATTAAATTCGTAAAGATGGGACCTTCAAGAAACCTAAATTCACGTGCACCCGTTGTTTTATTTTCTTGAATAACTTCTGTACCTGTAATATCTGAAGGCATCAAATCTGGCGTAAACTGGACCCGTTTAAAATCTAAAGATAATCCTTTGGCAATAGAACTAACGAGTAACGTTTTACCTAAACCTGGCACCCCCATTAGCAAACAGTGGCCTTGAGATAACAAACTAACAATTGTTAATCGAACTGTTTTTAACTGACCAACAACTCCTTTACTAATTTCGGCCATGATACCATCAATGGAAGCGTTCAGGTGCTTTATTTGAGACTTATCTTCGGCCGACCATTCAATATTTGCACGGGAAAAATCAATTACTGGTCCACCACCACCTATATTTGCTTTCAAACCTCCTGCTGAAGGAGCTGCCCCCGCTGGTGCCACAACTTTTTTAACTACCTTTTTAACTATCTTTTTGATTACTTTTTTGACTACTTTTTTTGGCTCTTCTTCTGACATTATTACCTACCTTTCCAATTATTTTAATAGTTCTTTGGCCCACATATTAACTTGAGGACGATCTTTTTCTTGTGCTGATTTAAATAATTCACCCAATACATATTTATAATCTTTACCATCCGCTTTTGCACGGAAATCCAATTGTAATCTATGTGCCATAACAGGCTCTGCTACATCTATAATATCTTGTTTGCATACATATGATCTACCACAGGATAATGCTTTAACTTTAGAGGTTGTTAATAGAGCTTGTGAAGCTCTTGGCCCGGCACCCAGTTTAATTATTTTATTAATTTCATCTGATACTCCTTCTTCACCAGGTCTACTAGCACGTACCAACCGCAAAGCAAATTCTTTGACTGATGGAACGATGGGTACATTAGAAGCAATGTCTTGCATAGCAATAACTTCTGCCGGATTAGAAATAGCCGAAACTGATGGGTTTAATGTTCCGGTTGTTGCTAAAATTATTTTTCTTTCTTCCTCGTAATGAGGGTAACCCTGTTCAATAGAAAACATAAATCGATCTGCCTGAGCCTCGCCTAATGGCCAGACACCTTCTGTATCAAGTGAATTCTGAGTGGCGATTAATAAAAAGGGATTTGGCAATTTATATCTTTGTCCACCCATGGTAACTTGCTTCTCTTGCATTACTTCCAACAATGCACTTTGTGTTCTTGCTGGGCTACGATTAATTTCATCAGCAAGTACAATGTTTGCAAACACTGGGCCTTTGAAAAACTCAAAACGGCGCTCTTCATTTTTACCGTCGCCCACTAATAATTCTGCACCCGTTATATCGGTTGGCAACAGATCCGGTGTGAATTGTAATCTGTTAAAATCTAGTCCAAGAATCTTGGCAATCGTCTGAACTAATAAAGATCTACCTAATCCAGGCATTCCAGACAATAGCACATGACCTCTAGAATAAATAGAAATAAGCATATTAGTCACTGCGACATCA
Organism: Planctomycetota bacterium; assembly: GCA_002746535.1. Classification (GTDB taxonomy): domain Bacteria; phylum Planctomycetota. The sequence goes on along the minus strand of NVWA01000006.1, from coordinate 85,760 downwards.
TGACCTATAAAGACCTTCGATAATTCAGCTTTGACTTCATCAAATTTTTCTTTGAATTGTTCACTTGTAATAGTTGTATCAGCCAAGTTTCTGCCTCCTTTCATATTTAATCTTCATTTTTACTCTCCTTTATTTCTTTGGTTTCTTTGCTGGGGTTTTTTCAGGTTTCTTTTCTGGTGGAACTTCTTTTTTTGTTTCTTTCTTTTTTCTACCTCTATCAAAACCAATATTTTCATATTTAGCAGGAATAAGCTTATCCGTCTTCCTGACTCCCCAGGCATTATAATTCAAACTTTTACCTTTAAAATATTTATCAAATAATATTCGGGATGGATGCAAGGCTATGTAAGGTCTAACACCCCAACGAGCATGCCTCGAACCATTCATGATCATAACAGGTACTGTTTTATTTCTAGAAAACTGAGCAACAGTTCCAATGATATTTTTTTCACCAAACTCGTGTCTTAATAACTCATGCATAATTTCATCATTGTCTAAAATAGAAACACCAAACTTATCATAATCCTTACCTGAAAATGATAATATCTCACATTTTTTTGGTTGAGAACCACGACCTCTGTATCCATAACCAGTATAAACAGAAGCATAACTTTCAAAAATCACACTTACTTTAAAATCTTTTAACAAGTCTTTAAATATAGGCTGTAAATCTCTATAATTTTGGAGGAATGCAGGATCAGGCGGTAATATGGGTGGGCCATCCTTCACAGGTCTTTTCATTCCAATACCTTTTTTTAAACTCATAATTCTTAATTCTATTTGACCTGCCTTAGCACCATAGGCATCAGATTTGTACATAGGCTTAACTCTGAATTTTGCCATGCGAGTATCTTTGTAATTTGTGAAGGAAACAAAGGGACTAACTAAAAAAACTTTCGCCATATCTGCATTTTTATATTCAGCATTTAATACAGTTGCTCCACCAGGGATTTTTTTTATTTTATGGCTAATAACGGTAGTTCCTGGTCCATATAATTTTGCTCTTTCTTCACATGCAGCTTTCTCTATATGTTTTAACAAAAGAGACTTTCCCGCTTTATCTTTGAAATCAAGCAATCGACGAGTGAGTACAACTTCTTCTTTGATGATAACTGATCCGTCTTTTTGGTAGGCATATCTTGTATTAATTTCTATACAACCAGTAAAAGAGATACATAACCCTATTAATATTAACGCTAAAAATTTATGAGATAAACTTTTCATTTTATTTTTTCCAAAAATTAATTTTAACTGTTTCTCTATTGAATCACTCTTGCTGAAACCCAATTGGCCACATCACCAATATCAAGATCTCCGGCATTTGTTACTTTTAATATTAATTTATCCACACCGGCTACAACAGCTTTAATCGATTTTGGTGATTGACCACCTTTTATCACACCACTTTTATAAAGTGATTTGCCATCACCAAAAACTTCAAAAATAACGCTACCCCTTTTACCTACGACTGCATCGATACCTATTTCTGCTTTAAATTCTTTGAATTTCTTTCGTAAAGAAAATGTTAACGCTGAATCTGAGTGCACTCCAATGCCCCACGGAAATCTTCTTTTGCCAATTGATAACCGTCCTCCCTGACAGTTTTTATCCATTTTATAAGGTTGAAACGGAGCTAAAATACTCGACTCTTTTGAAACTTCAGGTTTTAATTGTGATAAGTACTGAACTTTTCCTCCCATGATTTCTGCTTGAACAATTTCATCAATTGGGATTTCAAGAACAAGTTTTTCTGACCAGTTTGGTTTAAATTTCCATTTACCAAATTCAATGCTTTGCAACTTACCAATGATGATGCTTCCATCTCTCGTCGTCAATCGAATTTGAGGTGATCCATTCCATGGCGCATTAATTTTACGGGCAGAATTAGCAAGTCGAACGGCAGCTAAAAAAGTAACTTTTAAAGAAATTGTCTGCAGTAACTCTTCATGATCAAAAATCATTTTATCTCTGGCAAGTTTACTTATTAAACCAGGATACAATGATGTATTTTGAGTTAAAACATAATCTAAGTTTTTACCTTCTTTATAAGTTACTCTATCCACCAAATCATCAGCTTTACTTCCTACATAACCAGCCATAGGTAATGCCACAAACCCATTCAATTTATTGATATCAAAATCTATACTACCAGCTGTTGATGTTCTTATAAACATTTCATCACCAACATTTTTATCTATTAAGCCAATAATACGACTACCATCAATAAAACGAAATTCTTGAGAACCAGATTGAATTGATAATGGTACGCGTCCTAAAAATCGAACTACAATAATATCTACCAAAGGAACAGATTGAGAATCACCACTAGCCAATTTCACTTCAACAATACCATTTTTTATAGATGCAATAGATCCATATATATACTTATTGGTATGTAATCGAATCTCTTCACTCTTAGTACTTATATACGCAAATAAACAGATAACTATTGTTAGTAATACCCTCATTTATTGACCTTTCTGATCTTGCTCTAGAATTGTTCTAAAATATGATGCTAATAAATCTTTATACTTGGATGGGAATTTTTCTTTTAACGATCTCAACAAAATATCTTTTTGTTCTTGAGGTAAATTAGAATTTAAAACTTGCTTGGCAATTTCTGCCGGATCATTTTTCTTGGCCCAATCTTCTTCAGAAATCACTTCAGAAGCTAATTCTATTATCTTTTCTTTTTCTTTAACTCTTTCTTCCAAAATATCTCTAACACTACTAATGACGGTAGCGAGACTATTCATAAAATCTTTCGAAGCCAAAGAAGTTGCTTTGTCGTCTTTTCCACCTTCTATATCAGACTTAATTTTTGCAATATCAGCACTATATGCATCAAATCCATCTGAAGCTTTATAAAATTCTTTTACAGGTTCAGCTAATTTTTCAACATTTGCTTTTTCAGCTTCAATATTGGTTTTTACATTCCCTTCTAAGGTAGCAATCATAGTTCTGTTCTTACCCTCCATCACTTTTAAGACGGCGCCTTTTGCAGGACTACTTGAAAAGCGACTAAGAGTGCTATCAATTAATTTTTGATAGACATAAGAACGAAAAAGCGAATATGAATGATCTCTCAACATAACTTGACCCGCTACTTGAGCTAAAAACATACGACCAAAAGCATCTTTACCTTTAGAGTCTATATGACCTTTTGCCATTTCACCAATATCTTTTTCATGAGCAATTAATTTAATTAAACTCGACAAGTGAGAAGTACCGCTTTCAATAAATCTGGCATGAGTTTCAGATGTATCTTTTGCTTTGATTAATTTTTCTGTGTCTTTAAAAAACCCTTTAACTCTTTTTAATTCAGTAGAAACAAACACTCTTTTTTCTTTGTCTGCAAAACCTACAGCTTTATCGATAACCTGATGAGTGTTTACCTGAATTTCTTCGACTCTATTATTTTTTAATTTTAAAAATCGCGGCATAATTCCTTTTTGACTTTTTAATTTATTCATATAACGAATTCTAGCTAATACTTTATCCTCTGTATCAATGGCAAATTGTATAGATAAAGATAATGGATCATCACCATCTTTAATGCCTGCCATTTTATCTTCAAATGATTCACCAATATTATCGCCGTCAGTACTCGTATCATCATTGGATATAACTTCCACTTTTTTCTTATTCTTTTTTACTTCAGGATCTTCTTCTACTTTTTCTAGATCTACTACTGATACATTCATGTTAAGATTTAAAGGCCCGTCTGGGTCCAACTTTTGACCGGCTGCTATCAAGCCATCTTTCACCATACTCATTAACTTCACAATTCCTTCTTGCTCTTTTGTGACCATGGAACTTTGATTATTTTCAATTAATCTGGTAATTCTTTTCAACCCATTATTAACTTGTTTTCTTCTTAAAATTTTATGGGCAGTATCGATTGGTTTTTGAATCGATTTTCTATTTGCCTTCTTTGCCTTAAACATGGTATAAACCAACATTTTTTCCAGACTAGATTCAGCATCAAGAATTGATTTTTGAATTTTACCTAAAGCAATTAATTCAGTTTCTTCTTCATCAGATAAATCTAATCTATCTTTACCGATCAATTTGGGTGCTAGTATTTTTGTTTTTTCAAAAACATCACTTTGTCTTGTTTGAATGCTGTGAGTTTTAATGGAAGTATCTTGCAAATCTCTCCAGTCATATAGTTTACGTAAAATTCGTTCTAAATATAAAACTCCCATTTTTTGATGATCTTTAAAAGTACCATAGGCTTGACTTCGAATCGTCTTGACTTTTGCGGCATCTGAGTCTGTTTTAGGGTCCCCTTTTTTCATTTTAGTTCTAATCGGATCTACTTCATTTTTAGATAAATTATTAATGTAGYCCAGTATTTCATTTAACCGAACTGACATAAATTCTTTTTGCATTCTATTTCTAGTAAACTTATCAGTTAAAGTTCCAATGTGACCTTTCATAGCTTGAACTGCTCTATAAACAGAACCTTGTTGGTCAGTCAAAGAATTCCAAATAGGATCCTCGACTTTATTGATACCTTTTGCATTGTATTTCAAACCATTGGAGTAAGCATCTAATTGACTACGCCAAGCCAAGCGCCCTTCTGTTAAAAGTGCTTTTGCTTTCAGAACAGCTTCTGCATGAAATTCACCTTTATCAACAAGTTCCATCTCATAAACTAATGATTTCGAAACTCCATTTCCTGTTGGATTTATATCTTTGACTTGAACATAATAATACACCGTGCCTGTTTCGGGAATATCCATTTTGGCAAAATCCCATTTAAAACTTACCTTTTTCTTTTTGCCTTCAACTCTTAAAGGTCCTGTAATTTTATTAGATAAAATTTGATATTTTAAATCTTCGCCATCACCGACTTTATAAAACACTTCAACTTTCTCCAACCCAAAATCATCTGTACATTCAAAGGAAACACGAATGGCGGCATTTTTAGTTTCTTGTAAGTTTTCTCCGGGGGATAAAACATCTATAGTAGGCAACTCATCTGGGGTAACTTGAATTTCAAATTTCTCTAGTCTCGCCTCTCTAAAGCCACTTGCTTCATACAGTTCAATGTTATAAGAGCCACTTTTTTCAAGCAGCATTTCTTTTACAAATGTTTTCCCATCAACTTTATTTAATTCTTCCTTACCAACGCCTTCCAAATTAAATACTGCTTTCTGAAGTTCCATGGAAGCAACAAAAGTTATAATCACTTTAGTACCTTCTAAACCAGAAAGCTGGCCGCTTTCAACCGTTTTATTCGGGACACCAGCATAGGGAGGATATTCATATTTAACTTGAATACTTCTGATAAATGGACGTTCAATGATTTCAATTTTATTTGGAAATGTTTGATAGTCACCACCAGTTAAATAGAATTCAATTGGATCTTGGACTGATGGAAATTCATACTCGACTCCGCCCTTTGGATTAACATTTATTTTTTCTTTTACCCAATAATCCATTGCATCACTTTTATAATGTAATGTTACTTGCGATGGCACTTCTTCACCGTAAACCCTTGCTAAAAATTTAAAAGGTTCTAACTGAGGTACTCTCCAAACGTCTTTTTCTTTTTCTGCTAAAGACCCATCTTCATTAACTCTTTGAGGTGTGTAAACATCAATTTTTGTTTTAGACGGCCATTGTATTTCTGTTAAAGGATTAAAAAATCTTATCGCACCAACTTTTGATTCTTTAGGTCGAGCTAAAGACATGACACCAATCATTAAACATACTGCTGCCAAAGCATACATCCATTTCATCATTCGACCACGATTTAGTGCTTTAGAATAAGATACTTTAGATAATTTCGAATCCAATTCTTTCAGAGAGGCTTCCACAAAAGCTTTGCCTTCAGCATATTCCATTTCATGAATATTATCTTCTTTAATCAGCTCATGTAATTCAAGAATACCTTTATTTTCTGGTTCAGAGCAAACATCTAAGTAAGCTAGAACTTCTTCATTTGACCATTTCTTTTTTAGAGCAACAAGAGCTGACCACCAAAATATAAAACAAGATCCACCAACTGTCGAAATTAGTATCATCCATCGAACATAGGCAGGAAAATGAAATAACCAGTCAAAAAATGAAGATACGAAAGCAACACCGAGCAATAATAAGGCAAATCGAAATAATCCACCCTGCAATAAGGTGCTTTTATATTTAGATTTAAACGAGTTACAAATTTTATTAATTTGTTTGGTTTCCACGGTAGTTCCTTTTAAAGAATTAGTAACTAATTTTTATTTATCTTTCGTAAATTGGTAAATATCCTAATGGTGCTTGTAAAACAATTGCCGCCATGGCAGTCGTGTAAATTGTGTTATCATGATCATCCCACATCTCACCATCTTTCCTTTGCATCTTTAATAATACAAGCGCTGCTTTTTTATACCATGGCACCCAAAATTTATCACCACAACTATACATGGCGACACTAGCATAAAAGCACCCATAAATATAATATCTTCTTTCAAGAAAATCTTGGATTGAATAACGACTATATTCATATTGCAGTCGATCTCTTGCCCTAGGTATAAGCTCATGGTCCAAGTTGCCATTATTACAAACGGCTATAATACCAGTACCTCCTAAACTAGGTGAGGCATGTAAACCAAAGAACCTATATCTAAATGTTCCATCAGGATAGGCACACGAAATAATATATTTAACACCTTTTTGAATCATTTCACCTGATACTGAAAAACCAGCTTTTTTGGCTGTTCTTAAAAACCATAAGGCATTCGCCGTTACAGACATATCTGCATAACCTTCTCTTGAAACTTGATATCTCCAACCACCATCAACTCTCTGACTTTTTTGTACAATTTGAACTGACCTTGCCATTACATCCTGCAATTGAGGTCTCCAAGGCATATCTCCATAAGCAAACATTAAAGCCATAGAAGATAAAATATGTTCATACATAGGACCTAGTGGATTATTGCCATCTGCAGCAATGACGCCATTTCCTTGGACATTGTTTAATAAAAACTCTAGGCCTTTATCCAAATTTTTTCCATACTTACCCATTCTTGGTCGACTTCCTTGAGCCATAAATGCTAAACATGCAAGTGCCGTAACACCGGAATTACTTTTATACTGCGTATCAGACCAACTACCGTTAGGTGACTGAGCATCTGCCAAATATTTCAAGGCCTTATCGGTCATCGCTACAACATCTTTATTCAGTAGCTCAGAAGCCATATCACTTCTTTCAGTTCGTTTAGGAAGAACTAAAAATGCAGGGTCTTCACCAGGAAAAGTTGGTCCTTTAGCTATTGGTTTTTTTAGCTTTGGGCTAGCTTTTGCTTTTGGGTCTGGTTTCTTCTTTTTTGTGACAGGCTTTGTTTTGTTCTTCTTTTTATTTTTCTTTTTATTTTTTTTCTTTTTTGGGGCAGCAATAACATCTTCAGGCGTATTAAAGATAGATACAACTCCTACAACCAGAAACATCGCTAAAATAATTTTAATCAAAAACTTATTATTTATCATTATAGTAGTCCCCACCATTTTCTTAGACACCACTCGGCAACTATGACAACTAAGAATATTATTAAAAAGAATGATTTATCCCAAACTTCTTGAGAGATGTCTTTTGTTAAGACTTGGGGTTCTTTAGGAATAGCCTCCACAATTGAACCAAAAGTTGACATGTTATTATAATCAAAATACTTACCTTCTGTTTTATCAGCTAAAGCTTTCATCAATTCTAAGTCAGCGCTTGTGTCTTTATCTTCTAAAGAAGTTCTTTCAACTTTAAAACTATGCTTAACATCAAATAATGGTTTTTGCTGACTATCACCACCCGGTGCAGCTTGCTTGGATTCCACTAGCATACTACCCGTACTTTTAGCCAAGTATTCACCCATATACATTGGTTCCCCTGTAGGATCTGGTTTGAGAGCAACCATAGTATTATCTTTATCTGGGGTTGTGACTTGTGCAAATACAGGAACTCCTTTTAGCTGGCTTAACAATGCTGGATCTAAAATCCTTAATTGAACTTTAACTTTTTCACCTGGATTATAGATTTTTCGTTCAGTACTTAAGGCGACAGCTTTTTGGCCACCTAACAATTTTGTTTCTCCTAAATACCGAATTGCTCTAACCCAAAATCTATCATAATCGTAATTCTCATAAGGAAATCTCCATCTCCAAAAATTACTTACACCCGAATAAAAAACAGCCCCTTCACCATATCTGTGTATTGCCATAGCACTTGATTTTTTTCCTTTCCCTTCAATTTCTAAAAGAGAAATAGCCCCACCCTTGACACCTTTAATTGGCTGAGTCCAATAGAATTCTGGAAAAGTATCCCATACTTTTTTATTAATTTGTTCATTGGTAGAAGCCATCATTATTGGGTGAGCTTTCCCCAACCTTGTTCTAAGTAATTTAAAAGGAGTTGAATAGACTTTATCATGATTTGGAAAATAATTTGGATCTATATCAATTGGCAACATTGATCTAATTTTAGCGCCATGCACTTGAACTAATTTAGATATACCACTTGTACGACCTCCAACTACTAAAAGTCCACCACCCTTATTAACCATATTTTCTAATCCGTTAATTTGAGGAGGAGAAATTTCAGTAGCATCAACATCCATAAAAACACAGACATCATACTTTTGCCATTCAGCTAAAGTTTTTGGCAATTCCTTAATAGTTTTATTCCCTTGATGAGTATAATCCACATCCGCTGATTGCAGATAACAAGAAATATCAATAACAGGGTCTCTTAATAACGCCGGTAATAAATAGTAATATTCCAAACTCGGTTGTCCTACTATCATGATAATTCGAATTGATCTTTTAATAACTTTAACGTGTACCACATCTTCGTTGTTTTTGACATTGATCTCATCATTTTGCAAAGGCAATTTAACAATGAACTTCCGGGTTCCTTCTGTTTCAGGAACTACATTGACAGGTATTACCGTTTGACCACGTTTAAGTCTCACTGTTTTTTCAGCAACTAATTCATCTTCTTCAAAGACTTGAAGTTTCGTCTGTAGGACCGCACTTATTTGGTTAGTAATTTTTACGTTCAAAGTTAATGTGTCACCAAGACTAGCTTCTGCTGGAGCAATGATTTCATCAATACTTAAATCTCTTAAAGGGAATTCAGTTCCAAAGACAACACTATGTACTTTAACAGCTGCTTTGGCTGCGCGCTTCATGATTTGTTTTAAAGGTTCACCACCAGTTTCACGACCATCACTTAATAAAACGATAGAGGATATCTGATTAGATGATAATTCCCGCATTGTGTCATTCAAGCCATCTCCAACATTACTATATTGACCAACAGCATCACTTTCTTCGCCATTTTTTGTCTTTAAAATAGATTTAATATCCAATGGCTTTTCACCGTCCTTATCCATATTGATTGCCGATAATAAATTTAATGTATCTGAAAACCCATAAATTCTAATGTCATGAGTTTTATGAAGCTTCATGGTCAATTCTTCAATAGCTAATTTGGCCGCTTTATATCGCGTCTTCTCTTTTTTTGTCAAATTTTTCACAAAAGGATTATCAGGGCTCGTAGGAAAAAGCATACTTGAAGATTGGTCTAATATAAAAGCTACAACAGGATTTCTTACTTCAGTCTGAGTTGTTTTCACAGAAGGTTTTGCAAGAGCAAATAAAATCATGAGTGCAATTAACACCCTAAATATCCAAAGAAGCCATTTTTTCTTTGGATTTAAATTGATCGTGTTTTTACTTTCAATTCTATATACAAAAATAAAAAAGACGATTGCTCCAATAGCCAATAAAGCTAAAACAAATGTCAAGCCTTCGCCTGATAACATTCTAACATTCATTTAGCATTCCCTCCTCTTCTTCTACCATACTTAGCTGCCAAAAATGATTCGGCAACAATGAAAATAATTAATAACCATAAAAAGAAAGCTGCCAACTCAGTAACAGAATTCAATTTACTAACAAATTCCTCTAAACTAATATCAGGTGGTATCCAACGATAAGAAGATCCTGATAAAGCGTCTTTTACGTCACCTTCACTCATTCGACTTAAATCACCTTCATCAGCATTTGTATTGACGATAAATCGAGATTTTTTCAAAACGCCCTCAAGCACATCAAATTTATATAGTCCTTGTTGATTTGTTCGATCAAAACGAACTATCAAGGATCCCTTTTCTTCGCCTTCGCTAGGATTCAAACGAACCTTTTTACCATCCGGATATCTTAATAATAGTTGTTGATTAGAAACATACACATCTTGCTTAAGGATTTCCCCTGTTACTAAATTAGAAGCTTGATCTGGTTGACCAACAATATATCTTAAAAGTTCCTGTATCATAATTGGGTATTCAGTCACTAAACTTATGTTGGACCAATTAGTACCAACTGATGTGTTAATTAAAATTGAGCGACCTTTGCCATACTTCTTTTCCAAGATGGCTGGAGTACCATCCGATAATGATAAAACAACATCAGCAGCACCTTCTGTTTTATCAAAGTCAAATCTTTCGACAAAGGCTGCATCTTTTGTTCCTTTTCTTTCTGACAGCTCTGAAAAAGCCGCATGTTTAGATTCACCAAACAATGGGTATGGAGCATCTGCACTAGGATCTGCTTTTTTCTTATCTAATTTCCTCGGCAACATTCCCTCGCCACCTTTATAGAAGAATTTATTGTATTCATAAACATTTGTTTCCGGACCAGTGAAAAAACAAATTCCACCGCCATCTTTAACATATTTTTCTAGCTTTTTACCTAATCCCTCAGTAATACCACTCATTCCCCTAACTATGATGGCAGAATAATTTGCGATATTTTCATAACTCAATCGATCGGGATGAATTACTTTTGCTTTAAAACGACTATTTTTTTCTACACCGGGTGTTTGATTAGGTTTTATAGCAATCTTTAAAAAACTTGTAGCAGGGCTGATAGTCTTTTCATCTAAGCCTGCATTTTGATCTAGAATCAAGACTTGATGATCTTCTGGTACATTACATAAAAACATTCGTTGATTATCAACTGCATGGTCATCACCTTCAGCAATTACTTCAACAAGGAATTCACCTTTAGAAGGAAAAGAATAATCAAATGAAAATGCCCAATTATCTTTTGACCCATCAAACTCTCTTAATAATTTTTTCTCTTTATTGACAAGAAATGAAATTTGACCTTTCATATCTTTTGGTGCCTTACCAACAATTTTCACATTTACTATAAAGGTAACTTTTTGACCAACAGTTAAAACATATTCAGAAGGTTGAATACTTTCGACAATAATATTGAAGGCTGGTTCTCCACCAACATCAACTAAAAATACATCAGAAGTACTATTGTTTAATGACTGAATTGTTTGTGAAGGTAATTTGTTTTCAGCATTTTTCTTTGACCATGTATATGTCTGAAAATCTGAGAATATATAAACTTCTGCATTTTCTATTTTATTATCTTTAATAAATTTCTCTGTCCATGCAATACCTTCTGAAATGGGCATAGCACCTAACCTACCTCTTACACCTTCAATTTTTGAAGCCGCCATAAAGAGATCTTCTTCATTTTCTACAATGACATCAATATCATCACTTATCACAATTGCTGTAATCAAACTTCCTTCAGGCAATTCTTTAATCATTGAAGATGCTTTTTTTGTACCTAAACCAAATGAAGTTGTCACACCAATTTGTTGATTGGTACTGGCCGTACCGTCAAATAAAATGATGACACTTCTTTGGGAAACATCCCCAACAACGCCATGTCGAATTAACGGTCTCGATAAGGCCATTGCTAATATTGCTAAAAGTATCGTTCTTAAAATTAATAATATTAAATCCTGTTTTTTGACCTTTTGTTGTTCCTGACTTTTCAAAAGCAACTTCAAAGTTGGTAAAATAACTTGCTTCTTGCGTCGCCTAAAAAGAATTTCAATTATAATAGGTAGAGTAGCTCCGAGCAGAGCAATCAACATCAACGGATTTTCAAAAAATGATTTCAATCGGATACTTTCAAAAAAAATTTTACTAAAACTTTTTAGCCTGAACCAACAAGCTAAATTAAAAGTAAATTTAAAAACTTAGACATTTACTTATTGCAAGCAAACTTTGAATTGTGAAGGGAAGAACTATATGTTGATAAAGGCTTAAGTAAATTCCAAAAATCTTAGGATAAGATCTTTAAAACTTATAGCCCTATTGGTAAATTTAAGAACTAAAACTACTGCACTAGTCTTAAATCAATTCCTTAATACTTATATCAAGCTGAAGAAATATACAAGTTAAATTCAAAAGAAATTCTTAAAAATATCAAAAACCAAATAAATATTTTCTTACCATTAATTCATATAATATATTCAAATTCACCTATACAGTTGATTATGTTATAAGAATTCACCTAAATCCACTCAATAATATTTTCATATTGATAATAGAAGTATATTTAAAATACTAAGTATTACTTTATATATACTTATTATACAAAAACCCAAAGCTTGTTTCTTAGGGCATTTAAGATAATATTCTGCAACTTTTTAACAGTGTATTTCAAGTAAAAACAGGGGTTTAAAAATGAAGAAACAAAAAGTTGCCTTATTAACTGCTGGTGGTTTAGCACCGTGTTTATCTGCTGCTGTTGGTGGTCTAATTGAGAGATATACTGAAATTGCACCAGGAATTAAAATAATTGGTTATTTAGATGGATACCAAGGTTTATTGCAAGGTCGAAGTATTCCAGTAACAGACATAGTAAGAGAAGATGCTGCCAATTTTTACTTACATGGTGGTAGCCCCTTAGGAAACAGTCGTGTTAAACTAACAAATGAAAAAGATTGTTTTAAACGTGGGTTAATTAAAAAAGGCCAAAACCCCTTAGAAGTGGCAGCAGAACAGTTACTTTCTGACAACATAACTATATTACACACCATCGGTGGTGATGACACAAACTTGACCGCAGCAGAACTAGCGGCCTATTTAAAAAAGAACGGTTATGATTTAACAGTGGTTGGCTTGCCAAAAACTATTGATAATGATATCTATCCTATCAGACAATCTTTGGGAGCTATAACTGCTGCAGAACAAGGTGCCATATATTTTGAAAATGTTGTCAACGAACAAAGTGCCAATCCAAGAATGTTAATTATACATGAAGTAATGGGTAGAAATTGTGGCTGGTTAACAGCGGCAACGGCAAACATCTATAGAAAAAGGCTTCAGCATAGACATTTCGTACCGAGCTTTAATATTGAAAAGAAACTTTTTGATGTTGATGCCATTTATATTCCTGAAATTCCAATTGATATAAGAGGCGAAGCAGCAAGACTTAAAAAAGTAATGAATGAAAAAAATAGCGTTAATATCTTTGTCGCGGAAGGTGCTGGTGTTCAAGACATCATTCAAGAACTCGAAAACCAAGGACAAAAAGTCAAAAAAGATGCCTTTGGCCATGTCAAATTAGATTCAATAAATCCAGGAAAATGGTTTGCAAATCAATTTGCGAAACTCGTTAATGCTGAAAAAACAATCGTTGAAAAAAGCGGCTATTTTGCAAGAGCGGCAGCTGCAAATGTCGATGATTTAAGATTAATTAAAAGCTGCACGGATTCAGCTGTAGATTGTGGCATGCGAAAAGAAAGTGGCGTCATAGGGCATGATGAAGACAGAAATAATCAATTAAGATCTATTGAATTTGAAAGAATAAGGGGCGAAAAACCACTTGATACAAATCAATTATGGGTCAAAGAACTCTTTCATGATATTGGACAGCCTGTCAATATAAATCGAAACTAAAGAGTCCTTTTACATTATCATCATATACCCTATATACATAACACTTAAGTCAACCAACAAATGACTAACATAACATTGCCATATGGATAAATTTTTAACCCTCATATAAGCCCAAATCATTCCACCAAAACCTGTACCAACTGAAAATATTATGGCATAATTAGTCGGTAGATAAGCCATTAATATAAAGAAATGATGAACCGAAAAGAATAATCCATTCCAAATTATTCTTAGTTTTATACTTTTCAATATATCATCGCTAAAATCTAAAACAAACATTCTCCAGTAATACTCTTCAATAAAACTATTCCAAAATGAAATGAAAATCGCCATGACTATAAAGTATTTTATAAGATCGAATTTATCTAACATAAATTTTAACTGACTACCATCAAGGTTCTCTTTAAAATAAAAGAAAAAACTTAAAAGAATTAAAACACTAATGAAAAGCCCACTAATAATTCCAAAACTGATTTTAAATTCGTTTATTTTATAGTGTGCAATTAACTTCTTAAAATTGAATCCTCTTAGCCTCCAATAAATTAGAGGTAATCCCAAAAAAGTTAATTTTGATAAAATATAGAATAAAGCTGGGAAAATTTGTAGCATCACACCTAAACAAGAAAATATTCCTGGTAAAATGGAAATGATGATTAACAAAAATAATTTTTTATACATTATTTGAACTTTTTAAAATAGTGTCTAAATTGGTCATATGTCATCCCTAGTATATCACTGGCTAATTTTTGTTTTCCATTTGATTCAAGCAAAGCATTTTGAATTAATTGTTCTTTAAATAAATCAACCTGCTCATCAAATGTTCCAGAGAAATTTAATTTAGATTCAATAACTTTTTCACCTCCCATTTCCAATGGTAAATCTTCTAAGGTAATTTCTTGGTCAGCTGGTCCAAGATATATTCTTTCTACAAAGTTTTTTAATTCTCGAATATTTCCTGGCCAATGATAATCCATCAAACTATTGACGACTTCTTTTTTAAATTTCTTATTTAAGAGATTCGGGATTTCTTCATGAAGGTTTTGGACAAACTGAACTATCATAGAAGGGATATCTTCTCGTCTTTCTCTAAGTGGTGGTATTCTAATTTCAGCAAAGGTAAGCCGATCATATAAATCACGCATAAATAATTTTTCATCCATCATTTCTTCTAAGTCAGCATTAGTAGCCGAAAGTATTCTTACATCAACTTTGATTTTTTCTGTCCCACGTACTTTTTCGAATTCCTGATATTCAACTACACGAATAATTTTTTGTTGAAAGGATAATGACATGTTACCTATTTCATCAAAAAATAACGTGCCTCCATCAGCTTGTTCCAATTTACCAATTCGCGATGTATCCGCACCAGTAAAGGCTCCTTTTTCATGTCCATAAATTTCTGAAGTTAATAATTGCTCTGTCATCGCAGCGCAATTAATTGCTACAAAAGGTTTGTTTTTACGATCACTACTTTCGTGAATAAATTTTGCGATTAACTCTTTACCTGTTCCCCTTTCACCTCTAATCAAAATAGGCCTATTGATAGGTGCATAAATTTGGGCTTGTTGAAGTAAATGTTTCATACTTGGCGTTTTAGCTATGCCACTAAAGTCAAATTCCAAAGTAACTCTCAATAAAATGGTTTTTTACACCATTTAATTCTACCTATTTAGCATTATCTGGTCAATAAAATTAAATATTTGGCCAATTTGACCATAAAATTACAATATATGGTTTTAAAAACCACTAATTATCAAATTTAATTAAATTTTATGGTTTTAAAAACCATATTTAAGTTTCGCTGCAAACTACTAAAACCATAACTCCATACAAATAAATAGGTTATGAGAAATAGCTAACTTTGGCATTAAATTTGATATAGCACTTTTAACTAAACAACCTAACCGAGAGGAAATAGAATGGGCATCATATTAAGAATATCAAAAAACATTAAAGCAAACTTACATGAGCTAATAGATCATTTTGAAAATCCAAAAGCACTATTAAATTATTCAATCAAAGAAATGGAAGCGACTCTATATGAAGTCTCCATTAAAACAACTAAGTCAGTAGCGAATCGAAAAATATTGGAACAAAAATTAGAGCGAGCAAAGAATGATCTAAAACAATTTCAAGACAATGCTGAAAACGCTGTGAAATCAAATAAAGATGAAATCGCAAAAGAGTTTTTAAGAAAATCAAATATTGCCTTGGAAAGAGTCGGCATATTAGAAACAGAACTTATTGAAGCAGCAAAATTAGCGGAACATATGAAAGCACATCTGACATCATCAAAAGATAGCTTGGAACATGCTAAAGAAAAAAGAGTGAATTTATTGACGAGACATCATCTAGCAGAAATGAGAGCTGAATCAAAAAAACTAAGACGTCAGTGTCGTGGTGCTTGTAAGAAGTCTATGTATAAAAGTGAAAATGTCTTTACATCAACAACGATGAAAGATTTTGAAGAAAAATTAGAACGGAAGTTGGCTGAAATTGACGCGGAAGATGAAATAGACAATTTGTCATTTGATACCATAAACGCTGAGACAACCACCGAAGATTTAGAGGTTGAAGAACAATTACTTGCATTAAAAGAAAAATTAAATCATTAAGAGGATAAAATCATGTTAAAATTAGCTATTGCTGTTATCGCCTTTGCTATATTTTTTAGCTTAGGCGGTTTTAAACTTTTACTTTCACTATTTTGGTTATGGGCATTAGTGGACTGCGCTTTAAATGAAAATAATTATCATGGCAAGAAGGTTTTATGGCTATTAGTAATTGCATTGACAAACGTAATTGGAGCCGCGGCTTATATTTTTATTAGAAGACCACAAAGACAAAAAGAAGAACTATTATTTATTGAGAGCGAATACAGATATAGTTTATAAGAAATTTAGGAGTAAGAAATGGCAGAAGTTTTAACTTTAATAGGATCTTTTTTAACCTCATCTGGAGGAGAATTAATTGGCTTTGGTTTTATGTTAGGTATTCCAATGATGGCGTATTGGATACCAAAGTTTAAGGTTGATATGGAAAAAGAAAAAACACGTCAACTAGATATACAATTCAAAATGAAAGAACTTGAAGTAAAGCACGAATATAAGTCGCCTGTAAATATAAATGCTGAAGAATTGGAAATAAAATGAATTTACTAAAACGCATTACAGATATAGTAAAAACAAACTTAAATGAATTTCTAGAAAAAACCGCTGATCCGATATTAGCTATTAATCAAATTATTCGTGAAATGGAAACTCATATTACTGTTCTACGCCAGAATACTACCCAAGCCTTAACTTCACAAAAACTACTAGAGAAAAAAAATTACAAATTAAATAAAGAAATAGCAAAGTGGGAAGAAAATGCCATTTTAGCCATTCAAAATAGTAGGGACGATCTTGCAAAAAGAGCTCTAGGTCTAAAAAATGAATGCATAAAAAAGCAAGAACCTCTTGCCTCACAAATAAAAGATATAACAGAGATTGCTCAAGTTTTAAAAACTGATTTATTTCAAATGGAAGAAAAAGTTCAAGAAGCCAGAAGGAAACGTGAAGGCTTGATCATCAAAAAAAGAGCCGCAGAATCAAAATTAAATTTTTATAAAAATAAATCTCAAAATCAATCTGATAGCTCCATTGTTTCTGCAGAAAGTATCATTGATGGGTATTCAGAATTTAAAGAGATGGAAGAAGATGTCCTTAAAAAAGAAGCCATGGCCGATGCATGGCAAGAAGTGAATGAAAGAAAGAAAAGTAAAGAGGATGATGAGTTATTAAAAGAATTAAACGAGCTCAAAAAAAAGATTCAAAAATAAAAAATTAATCTAACAGGAAAATTAGTGGAATTAAAACCAGGAATTGATTTAGGACAATATATCATTGAAAAAGAGATTGCATCCGGTGGTATGGGTCAAGTCTTTGAAGCAAAGGAAAAGTCTTTAGGTCGAAAAGTCGCTATTAAAACAATTAAGCACCTACTTCTAGACAAGAGTCAAATGACTCAACGTTTTAAAAATGAAGCAAAAATTGTTGCTCAACTAAATCATCCAAACATTGTTACTATCCATTCATTTGTAGAAGATAAATATTTTGATTACATCGTAATGGAATATGTTAATGGTAACACGCTACATGAATTAATCGAAAAAAACGAATTGAATATTGAACAAAAAGTAGGTGTTTTCAAACAAATTCTCAATGGAATTCAAGCTGCTCACCAAGTGGAAATAATCCACCGCGATTTAAAACCCAATAACATCATGCTTGATCAAAATAATACCATCAAAATTCTTGATTTTGGTCTAGCAAAAACTATTGATACGCATGACAATAGCTTCACGTCAACAAATGCAATAGTTGGTACAACTTATTATCTTTCTCCGGAAGTAGCTAAAGGAGAAAAACCTTCTAAATTATCCGATCTTTATTCAGCCGGTATTGTTTTATATGAATTATTCACAGGTGATTTGCCGTTTAAAGCAGATACTCCTTTAGGAACAATTGAGAAAATAAAATCTGAAATTTTAACACCTCCCAACCAATTAAATCCAAATATCCCTGCGTACATTTCAAAAATTATTTTAAAAATGTGTGAAAAAGATCCGACCAGTCGCTACCAGAATATAACCGAAGTTCAGAATGATTTAAAACATCCGCACTCAGAAAACAAAATTCAACAAATTCGAAAGCCCAATCCAACGGAATCCTTCATTTCTTTAGGATTTCAACAAAACGAAGTTGATGAGGTCATTCAAATTGCGCGAGAGCTTCAAGAAAAAAAAGATAATCAATTGGGTCGTTCAACAATTCTCTCAATCGGAGAAGAACTTCATATTGATCCTGATATCATCGACAAAGCAGCCAAAAGATATCAACAGAAAAAAGCACAAAGATCAAATCAAAGATATCATACTACCCAAAATAATTTAATTGAAAGGCCTGCGGGATCACTTCCTAGATTAATGGCTTACGGTTTAGACTTTGTTTTTATTATTTTATTTTTTATACCAACTCTAGGCCTATCCACTTTTATTTATATACCTATATGTCATAAATTATTTAATGGTCAAACATTTGGGCAAATGCTTTTTGGCATTAGAACGGTCTCCTGCAATGGAAAGCCCTTAACATTTAACCAAATTGTAGTTGATTATTGTGGCCATTTTTTCATCGTCATTGATATTGTCTTAGGAATCTTTCTTTGCTGGGACAAAGATAAACAACGACTAATGCAAAGTGTAGCCAATACAAAAGTAATCTCACTAAGAACCTCCAATGGCAATATAGCGTTAGGATTCATTTTAAGCTTATTTTTAATACCCCTTGTGTTATTAGTTGGACTTTTTATTGTAAGAGGTGGCATACCAATCGGATCCACTGTCCTCCTGATAGCAATTCCATCCATATTGATAATTTTTACACTTCTCACATCAAAAATAATTAAATATGGGAAAGCAATAACAACAACGGCAATCTGTCTTTTACTATTCCCAATTGTATTTCTAATGACAATGCCAAGAAGCGGTGTTAAACATATATTAATTGATGAAGATCCTTCTTCGTCACATGATCTTCTCGATATCATAAGTAAAGAGATAGCCCCAAGGTATGATCATGACAGAAATGACTATCAATCCTCTTATCAGAATACAAATGATTCACAAACAACTGAACTTTTAATACTGCCAACAGTTTCAAAAATAGGTTCTATTAATTTTACAATTAAAAATGAAGCAGGAGAACTTATCTCAAAAGCCCTAATTACCTGGATTAGTCAAAATCAAATAATTGGACAACAAACATTTAGAAATAATCAAAGAAGAATAACTCAAAATGGAAAAATAAGAAATCTAGCTATAGAATTTAAAGAACATTATTATTTTTTAATTGAAGAAGAATTTAAGCATAATTATCAACCCATGTTAATAGGCCCTGTTAATATAAAAGATAAAAAAGAATTTAATGTAACTCTATATAATGGCCGGAAGCTGTTGTTGAAAGTAGTAAATAGTAATACCAAGCAAAATATTAAGGGAGCAAATTTTTCCTACATAGATAATAATAATAAAATTATTAAACGAACAAACTGGACAGCAGTAGGATTAGATTCTAAATCAGATGAAAAAGGATTTTTGCCCGAGACACAATGGCCATTAAATACTTTTGCACTAACTATTACTAAAAAAGGTTATCAGACAAAAAAAATAATGATTAATAAAGATTTAAATCAAAATAAACTCAAAGTAATTGAACTCCAGAAAATTGATTAGGTGATAAATTGATAATGAAAAATTCCAATTCAACTCATTTCGAATCCGGCACTGATTTAGGTGATTACATTATAGAAAAAGTCATCGCGACAGGTGGCATGGGTGATATATATAAAGCAAAAGAAAAATCACTAGGCAGAAATGTCGTCATCAAAACAATAAAACATGATTTGTTGAATCAGATAAAGATAGCCGAACGATTCCAAAATGAAGCTAAAATCATAGCTCAATTAAATCATCCAAACATCGTCATTATTCATTCATTTATTCAAGAAGAAGATTTCGATTACATTGTTTTAGAATACATTGATGGAAAGACTCTTCAAGAAGTCATTGAAGATGGCTCAATAAGTATTGACTATGCAATTGAATTAATGGAGCAAATTTTAAATGGACTAAAAGCAGCACACGATAATGATGTCTTACATAGAGATATTAAACCGGCTAATATTATGTTAGATAAAAATAAACGAATTAAAATATTAGATTTCGGTCTGGCAAAGTCTATTGACCTTACTCATGACAGCTTCACAACTGCCGGAACAATAATGGGAACAACCTATTATTTATCGCCAGAAGTAGCTGTAGGTAAGAAACCGATAAAAGCCTCAGATATTTATTCTACTGGTATCGTTTTTTATGAATTAGTTACAGGGGAATTACCCTTTCAAGCCGACACACCGTTGGGTACAATCGAAAAAATTAAAACGGAACAGTTGCCTACCCCAGAAAAAATTAACCCTCAGGTACCAACTTTTCTTTCAAATATTATTTTAAAAATGTGCAAAAAAAATCCAGAAGAACGATATTTAAATATTGATGAGATTTTATCCGATCTAAAAAGTAAATCTCAAATTCAATCTACTATAAAAAGTGAGCCACAAATTAAAATTCAAACAAGTCAAAAAATTTCCTCAATGGGATTTGAAGAAATAGAAGTCGATGAGATACTAAGCATTGCCAAAGACTTGCAAGAAAAGAAAGAAAATCAAATTGGAAAATCAACGATTATGTCAATTGGGGAAGAATTGCATATCGATGAAGAAGTAATCAAATCGGCAGTAAGACAATTTGAAAAAAATAATAATAAAGCCAATAATTTTTTCAATGATAATATAAAGGGGAATTTATTTGAGAATTCAAACAAACAAAAGAACCATCCAGATGATTTTGAAAAGGCACCAATATTTTCGAGAGGATTTGCCCTCTTGATTGATTTTATTATTCTATCATTTATTGGAATTGGCACTTTCGGTATTGGTATGTTATTTTATGTACCCATCTGCCATCACCTATTCAAAGGTCAAACTCTTGGTCAAAAAGCAAATGACTTGATTACTATAACGACTAATGGTAAAAAATTATCCTTTGAAAAATCATTGATTGATTCCATTGGAATGATCTTTTTACCTTTTGATATTTTGATTGGCATGTTTTGTAATTCAAATACAAAACATTTTCAACGATTTATGCAAACGATTGCTGGGACAGTTATAGTAAAGGCAAAATAAAAGTAAAACAATTACTTAATACAAAGAAAACCTTCAAAACAAATAAATTTAGAAATACTAATTATATCTTGAAAGCCCGCTCGTTTAAATAAATCAATATTACCTTCAGTAGAAAAAGGTTCTAGAATTCCTTTCAAACTACGTTGCTTATTCAATATCTCCTCAGCACCATATCCATTTTTTAATTTGTATTCTGTATAAAGGCCCGTCAATAAATCTTGAAATCTTGCGTCGTTTCCCCTTACCTTCTCAAAAATAACAAAGGCACCGCCCCAATTCAAAGATTCATAAATCATATTGATAATATCTTGTCTTACACTCGGATGAATAAACTGCATCGTATAGTAAGAAATTATCATGTCCGAAGATTCTAAAACACATTCATTAATATTCGATTGGGATATTTCAATGTTGCTATTTGCTTTGACAGCCAAAGTAGCAAATTCCACCATCTCCTGTTGTTGATCAATACCTCTCCAGCATACATCTTTTTTATTTTTATTGTGATCAGCAAGTTTATTTAATAATGACGCTGTAGAACATCCAATGTCATAAACAACTGAGTCGTTTTTAACAAAGTAGTCACTCAACTGGCAAATTAACTCATGCCCTTCTTCATACAAAGGGACAGATTTAATCACATGTTCATCAAAATCTTGACAAGTCTCACCACCAAAATTCCAATTAGCATTTTCAGCTTTTAATTTTTCGCCAACATTTCCCATTATTTTCGATCTAAAACCAAACGAAAACCTAATGAGCCATTTCTTTCGCCGGAGACTTCATTATTTCTTTTAGCAACTCTCGCATTAAGATCAGAGGAATTAAAAGCACCTCCTCTATAAACCATAGACTTTCCAGATTCTGGACCTCTAGGGTTCACGATAAGAGAACCTCTTTCATAAGGTGCATAATAATCACTTACCCACTCAGAAACATTACCAAGCATATCATATAATCCATAAGCATTTGGATGACGCCCAGCAACATCATGTGTTGCACCATCACTATTCTTGGAATACCAATCTGTAGGTGCAGGTGTTTTAAATTCACCAAAGGCATTTGTATGATAACCTCCTCTAGCAGCATATTCCCACTCTGCTTCCGTTGGTAATCGATAATGACCAATGTCCAAATTATTGAGCCTAGTAATGAATGTCTTTACTTCATCATGACTTATATTTTCAATTGGCCGATCAACTCCTTTATGTTTTGCGGGTGTTTTCACCTTAATTTGATCGACTTTTCTAATCGTGCCTTTTCTAGTATTTAAAACTGCATCATACATTTCTTGCGTAACTTCTGTTTCCATCATATAAAAACCATAGCTCAATTTTACTTTGTGCCATAGCTCATCTTTTCCCTTACCTCTTTCGCTTGGTCTACCACCCATTTTAAACTCACCTGGATTAATTTTCATGAATGCCATTTTTAGACGATTTGTTATTCTGTATCTTTCAATTTGGGCTTGTCTCGTTTTATTCACGGGATCATCTGGATACAACTCCTTACAAGCTTCATAATATAATGTGGCTAGTGCAAATTTTCTTTCAACCAAGCATTCCTCAAATATTTTAGAAAACTTTTTATTAAGACCAATATGTATACCTTTAAATTCATTCAATTTTCTAATATGAAAATCTCTGTTTTGCTCATTTTGCTTTTGCCAAAATGCTGATGAAATCCTCTTTTCACTGAATTCATCAGCCAATTTTTTTTCTTTATTTGCGTGCTCTAGTTTTCTTTTATTTTCTTCAGCTTTTATTTGCTTTTTACTTTTTTGACTCTTATTATGGCCCAAGGCCATATAGGATTCCATTTTTTTAATGTCTTTTTTAAATTTCTTTTTCATCTTAGCCATATTACTGAATGAGTTAAACCATAAGACTCCAAAGATAAGAGCCGCAACGCCACATATAACAGTTTTAATATCCATTTAAAATCCTTTAATCTTGGTAACTAGTTTAATCTAAAAACGAGACAATATCTTTAGCAATTCCAATATACGATTCCGGCGTAAGTGCTAACAATCTCTTTTTATCCTCAGCATCAATCTCTAATGAGTTAACGAATTCAATCATGATTTCTTTCGTAATTTTTTGACCTCTCGTCAATTCTTTAAGCTTTTCATAAGGCTTATCAATTCCAGCTTTACGCATTACTGTCTGAATTGGTTCAGCTAATACTTCCCAAGCATTGTCGAGGTCAGCTGATAGCCGTTCTTCATTTAATATCAACTTCCCTAAACCTTTTATAGTAGAATGATAAGCGACTATTGAATAACCAAAAGCAACGCCCATATTCCTCAAAACAGTTGAATCAGTTAAATCTCTTTGCATTCTTGAAACAGGTAACTTACTACTCAAATGATTGAAAATTGCATTCGCTAAGCCGATATTGCCTTCGCTATTTTCAAAATCAATTGGGTTTACTTTATGAGGCATAGTAGAAGAACCAACTTCTCCTTTGATCGTTTTTTGTTTAAAATACCCCAAAGAAATATAAGTCCAAAGATCTCTGTCTAAATCCATTAAGATTGTATTCCAACGTGCAATCGCATCAAATATTTCGGCCATGTAATCATGTGGTTCAATTTGGATGGTAAAAAGATTTTGCGTCAAACCTAACTTCTCTTCAATGACTTTTTTAGATAAATTTATCCAATCAACATCTGGATAAGCTGAAACATGGGCATTAAAATTGCCGACGGCACCATTTAGCTTACCAAGTAATTTAATATTTATTAGAACATTGGCTTGTCTTCTTAAACGATTTACAAATACGGCAAACTCTTTACCAACTGTTGTCGGTGATGCCGTCTGACCATGTGTTCTAGACAACATTGGTACTGTAGCATAATTATTTGCCATATCTTTTAGCTGATCAGCTATTTCTGTTTGGTATGTAACTAAAGTTTCCAAACCATTTTTTAGCATTAAGGCATGAGATAAATTATTAATATCTTCGGAGGTACATGCAAAATGAATCAATTCAGAAACATCTTGAAGTGATGTACCCACTAATTTCTCTTTTAAATAATACTCGACTGCTTTCACATCATGATTTGTAACCTTTTCTATATCTTTGACTTTAATAGCTTCGACTGGTGAGAAGTCATCAAGTATTTTTTGAAGAATGACTCTTTCTTCATCGCTTAAAGATCTAGCTTCTGGGATTTTAATTTCATCACAAAGAGCAATCAACCATTCTATTTCAACTTGAATTCTAGCTTTGATTAAACCATATTCTGAGAAAGATTCTGACAACTCTTGCGTTTTAGATTGATAACGACCATCTAATGGACTAATTGATAAGATTGAGGACATGTTCACACCAAATTAAAAAGGGACTCATTGAATTAATTCCAAAATACAAAGTTCCGTTTTGCCTTCCATAAATTAATCAATTCTAATTATTTAGAAGGCATTTAAAAGGTACGGAAATATAACAAATATTCAATTTTCAAACAGTACTTTTATTGATATGAAACGCGTTTACGAAAACTTTTCTTAGGTTTGGGTTTCGCCCAGTTAACTCTTAATACAATTCCATCTATTTCTTTTCCATCTAATTCTTCTATAGCTTTCATAGCAGCTTCATTTGAATCCATTTCAATAAATCCAAATCCTTCTGTTTCGCCAGATTCAGTATCGTTTATTGTCATTGCTGAAGTAATTTTTCCATAATCTTTAAATATATTTGATAGAAAATAGACATCTGATTCAGGAGTTAAATTACCTACATAAATTCGGGTGAAGTCACCATTTTCCATGTCAAAACTATTTGAACTCGGATCTGAAACATTTACCTTTAGAACTCTTCCATTTACCTCTTTACCGTTTAAAGCTTCAATGGCAAAGCCTGCATCTACCTGATTCATTTCAATAAAACCAAAACCTCTTGATTTACCTGATTTACGATAAAGTACTATTTCTGCAGATTGAACTTCACCAAACTCTTGAAACATACGTGTTAAAGATTCATCATCTTCATCATAACTTAAATTTCCTACATACACCTTCGCCATAATCGTCTCCAAATTCTAAGGACATATTAAACAAATAAGAAAGTCCATCAGCAAGAAATTACACTAGCACCTTCTCAACAAATCAATCTCAGACTATGTTTGATAAGTCTAAAATAGGTTTTTTCAACTATTTTTACCCAACAGAAGTTCACACGATTCAATCTGAAAATTCGTTTCATATAAACACTCTAATATATTTCCTATTTCAAGAAAGTTCTGTCCTCTAAATAGCATAAAATCGAATTAATTCATAAATAGAAAACTCCTTAAGCCATTTTAGGCAAATACATCATATTGTTAGTTAGATTTCAAAATAAAAAATTATAATTTAATTACCTTTACAGGTATACCCTATCATGGGGGTGATTCGGATTCGACCGGGTCGTGAATCGTGTAATGGCGCGTCGAGGATTCAGTTGGCCTCGTAAAAAAACTGAAAAAAAATAATTGCAGATGAAAATCTAGCACTAGCAGCTTAATTGTTGCTCGTAAATAAGCTTTTGTCTGAGGAGCTTATTTATGACCGAATCAGACTTTGGTTCTGGCGACTCCTGTTCGAAGTCAATAGAAACGAGAACTTAATCGAGCTCGATGATGCGTAGCCTGCCTTTTGGCGACAATTCATTAAAATTAAATAAAAGGATACACGCGTAGAAGTTATATGTGAAGCACTACGGGACGTGGGTTCAACTCCCACCACCTCCATCCTTCGCTTTTTGCGAAGCAAAAGTGAAGGATGCCGCGACGTAGTCCGGTGAGCAAAGCTAACCGGCGAAGTCGGGTCTAACCCCGGCGCAAAAAGACTACGGCTCGGCTAGCCACCTAATTAACTACTCTCTAAATAAACTTTATTTTAGCTAAATTCTTATTCACGAACCGAAGAATCAATTCGTTGGATTACTAAGATTAACATTATCATATTATATTTTAGTAGCAAATTCATCCAATAAAATTATTCTCCACCATTTTCAATTTTTAAAAATCAAACAAATGAACAATTTCAAATACGTCTATATCTTGCAAAGCGAAAAATTCCCAGACAAATTCTACACCGGAATAACAGTAGATCTACAATCTCGCCTTATCAAACACAACCAAGGCCAAGTAACATCAACAAAAAAGTACAAACCTTGGAAAATAAAAAACGCCATTGCCTTTCAAGATCATGACAAAGCCAATAATTTTGAAAAATACCTAAAAACAGGAAGCGGAAGAACTTTCAGCATTAGACATTTCTAAAGATTTACCCAACCCAATCGCAAGGTTGATAATACCGTAACATCTCAGCATGCACGCTACCTTCTTCAGGTTTCCAATCATAAATAAAATTAACTTCCTTCGGCAACGACATCAAAATAGATTCTACACGCCCATTTGTTTTTAAACCAAAAAGGGTACCTCTGTCATAAATTAAATTAAATTCGACATAACGCCCTCTTCGAATTAATTGAAATTGTTTATCATCCGCAATAAAATCTTCATCCCTTCGCTTCTGAACTATTGGTAAATATGAGGGTAAAAAAGCATCGCCGATTGCTTTTACCAATGTAAAGTTTTTATCTCCATCATCTTTTAAATAATCAAAAAAAACTCCACCAATGCCGCGCATCTCATTTCTGTGCTCAATAGTAAAGTAGGAATCACATTCCGCTTTATAGTTCGAATGTAATTCGTGATCAATTGAATCACAAGCCTTTTTCATTGTTTGATGGAAATGTTGAAAATCCTCTTTATGTGGAAAATAAGGAGTCAAATCGACACCACCTCCGTACCAAAAGCTTCCATCCTCCATTTCAAAATAGCGAATGTTCATATGAATTGTAGGTATTCTTGGAGAATAAGGGTGCATCACCAACGACAACCCACAAGCTGCAAAATTTTGTTCATGGGTTTTTAATCTTTCTGCCATTTCTTTAGGCATGACACCATGAACGCTCGAAATATTTACGCCACCTTTTTCAAAAACACTCCCATTTTGAATAACGTTAGTGATCCCACCACCACCTTCAGGGCGGTCCCACTTGTCTGAAATAAATTTTATCGTATCTTCAGATTCAAGACCATTGCAAATTTTTGTTTGCAAATTTTTAATGGTTGATTCCATTAATAAAAATCTATCTGAAAATTTCATACAAACGCTACTTTCTTTTCATGTAATTTCTCAATAAATAAATCAACTGATTTTCCTAGATATTGCTGACTAAAAGCAGATGAATGTGGTGTAATTAAAACATTCGGCAAAGAATAAAGAGGATGTTCGCTTTTTTGTGTTTCATCATTCAATACATCCAAACCACATCCTAATAATTTATTACTTTTTAAGGATTCAAATAATGCCTCTTCATCAACTGTTTTACCCCGACCAAGGTTCATAAATAAAGTATTTTTATTCATCCAACTAAATTTTTCCTGATCAAAGTAATTAAATGTGTTTTCATTGGCAGGCAATAAATCAATAATAATATCACTAACAGCAAATGTATCTTTCAGGTTACTTTCAGAGACCCACTTGATTTCACTATCAGAATTCTTGGGAAGACTCCTTCGATAACCATAAACTTCGATTCCAAAATGACTCGCTAATGATGCAATTTTTTCACCAATAGATCCACAACCAACTATTAGCAATTTAGAACCTATTAAATCAAAAAATTTATTGGCAACGTCTTCTCTGGGCCAAAATTCTTTATGACAATATTGAAAGCCCCTAGCAAAATATAATATCATACCGATAGCATGCTGCGCCATAAACAATCCATGATAACCATATGAATTAGTAAATTCAATCGACGACTCTTCTAACGCTTTACTATAAATATAATCTTTACCCGCAGCTGGTGTATGAATCCATTTTAGATTCTTAACTTGGTCGACCCAATTTTCAGGAAAATACCAGCCATAATAAATAGTGGCATCCATAATATGCTTTTCAGTTTCTTCTTTTGAAAAAGCAACAATAACTTCAAATTCTGAAAAGGTATTTTGTACTCTTTCAAAGTCTTCCTGTTTTATTTTCCAAAATGAATAACTATGATTCAGAAAAATTAATATTTTTGGCTTCATAAATAATCTTAAAAAATTGAACATTATAGTTAATTCAATATATTGAGTAAATGACTTTATCAATTTATGGACAGCTATTCATGGATAAAAAGCAACAAAATGAAGAATTACTAGAACTCATTCATTACAAAATGCCTTTTGGAAAATACAAAGGCAGGTATCTACTTGATTTACCTGAGCCATATTTAGTTTGGTTTGAAAAACAAGGTTTCCCCACAGGTAAATTAGGAAACAATTTGAGACTCATGCATGAGATTAAAGTGAATGGTTTAGAACAGATTTTAAAGCCAATTCTTAAGGCATCTCTTAGAAATAATCTCAAAGATTCAATTTAATTTCAATAGTTTTATTTAATATTAATTTTATACTTCGCCACCTTTTTTATGACACCAATTAATAAATTAGGGTATTCAACTGGAATCTGAAATTATCAGCGAAGAGGGTAATATAACAACCATCAAACTAGGTGAAAAAACTATTACCTTAATTGGTACAGCCCATGTATCAAAAGAAAGTGTTGATGAAGTCAATAATTTCATTCAAGAACACAAACCTGATAAAGTATGCATAGAACTTTGCGAAAATAGATTTAAGGCAATTCAAGATAAAGAACGCTGGAAAAAAATGGATATTTACAAAGTTATCCGTGAAGGTAAGACTTTTCTATTAATCTCAAACTTAATTCTTTCTTCGTTCCAACATAAAATTGGTAAAAAACTTGATGTAAAACCAGGTGCAGAAATGGTAGCTGCCATCGAATCAGCTGAATTGATAAATAGTAAAATTGAATTAATTGATCGTGATATTCAAGTTACTCTAAAAAGAACATGGGGCAAACTAGGTTTTTTTAAAAAAATTAGATTATTCAACTCACTTTTAATGGGTGTTTTTGCATCTGAAGAAATTGGTGAAGAGGAAATTGAAAATTTAAAAAAGTCTGACGCTCTCGCTGAAGCCATGAATGCCTTTGGAAAAGAAATCCCTGATGTTAAAGCAACTTTGATTGATGAACGAGACCAATATATGGCTAGTCATTTAACTGATATCGAAGGAGAACACATAGTTGCAATTGTTGGTGCCGGTCACGTTCCAGGTATGAAAACACAAATTGGAAAATCATTGGATAGAGAAACATTAATGCCAATTCCTCCACCATCAAAAGTATTTCTAATTTTAAAATGGTTAATTCCAACGTTAGTTTTAGGTTTGTTTGCTTATGGGTTTTATAAAGGCCCAGAAGAAGGCATTAAATACATTTCTATTTGGGTTTTAGCGAATGGCATCCCTTCAGCAATTGGTACGCTATTAGCAGGTGGAAAAATAGTTTCTATCTTAACTGCATTTGTGGCAGCCCCGATTACTTCCTTGAATCCAATGATTGGCGCAAGTATGGTAGTTGGCATGTGTGAAGCTTACTTTAGAAAACCTAAAGTTGAGGATTTAATGGGAATTCACGATGCATTTGAAAATTTAAAAACTATTTATCAAAACGCCATTACAAGAATTTTATTAGTCGCTGCAATGTCTGGGTTTGGCAGTGCCGTGGGTACTTATACGGCAATATATTTAATGGCTAATGCATAATGAAAGGTTATGTTTATTGATGAGTATGACATAAAGTCACATAACGCTTAAACTCGCCTTTGTGAGGCACGGCAACACTTTTAACATGATAACCGATTTCATTTAGAACTGCGTCAAAAGGTTCAATTGTCAAAGCCACAAAAACCTTTGATTTATCAAAATAATACGATGCAAGATCTCGATAAAAATCAGTTGGGGCTAGTGAATTAATATTATAGGGATAATCAACTATAACGGCGTCTAAATTTTCTATTTCCAATGACAGAGCATCTTGGCAAGATAACTTTGCTGTAGAATGAAAAAAATCTAAATTTTTCTTGGTGCATTCAAAATGATCTTCGTTCAGGTCATTTCCAAATATTTTTATTCCTAAGAAAGCTGCTTCGACCAAAACATTCCCATACCCACAACAAGGATCAAGCAATGTACCACCTTTAGGTAATGCGATATTTACTAAAGCTCGACAATAGCGAGCACTCAAGGAACTAGAAAAATTAAATGGTTTATGAATATGGGACCTCCAATTATTTTCAGATTTACACTGACGCTCTAAAAAATACCAGTCGTAACCATCGGAAATTATATCTAGGGTTACTTTTGGATTGGATATATTTGGAAAGCCATCTTTTATAGCATCAGCTATTGCAATGATTGCATCAATTCGACTTTCTATTTCTTGTTTTTGAAATCTTGATTTATGAACGATTATTTTAAATTCATCAAAGTCAAAATTATGCGCTTCAACTTTTTCCAATAATTCATTAAAGGTCTTTTCTTTGCATAATATTTTGCCACACAATTTTAAAAATGCTGTGTTTTTTAGTTCAATTAATTTATCACTAAAGCAAACTGAACTTTTGACTTCCATGTTTAATAATACGGATGCTTCTAAAAAGGCTAAATCTTTATCTTCATCAGTACAAGGAAGCCAATATAAATACTTCATCTTATTCCTGAATTAATTCGTCTACCGCTTTTTTGACTAAGGCACCTTCAACAGCTTTACCGGATCCAAAAACTGCTTTCATTATTTTACCAATATCTTTTTTTGTTTTGATTTCTAGCTCAGCAATAAATCCTTTTACAAGTTCCAATGTTTCATCGTAAGACAAAGTCTTTGGTAAAAATTCACTAACAATAACAAGCTCAGCTTTTGATTCTTCTGACATTTCAGTCTTGCCAAGTTTTTCACACTGATCAATTGTTTCTTTTAAATTCTTAGCATAGCTATTTATTAATTTTGTCGCTGCGGCATCATCCATATTACCTTTGGTATCTACCTGCATAATCTTTGATTTCATCATTCGTAAAACTGACAACCGAGTTTTATCTTTATTTTTCATGCTTTCTTTAATTTGAGTATTAAGCGTATCCATCACAGACATATCATAAATCCTTTCATATTAGTTATTTAAAAGCGTGTCATTCTACTTCATTTAAACTAGGCTCAAACAGTTTTTGTTTGACAATGATCAAATCAGATTTAAACTTTGTGAAAATATTTAATGAAACATTCAATAATTAGTCTAATGGCAAATAAAAATTTAAACATTCGTTTATCTTCTTCTCTAGTTCTACTCGGGGTTTCCCCCGTAAATCTTTCTGCCTAATTTCCGATTTTTTTTATATTTAAAAACAAAACTATTTTATAACTGGAGCATCCATAATGGATAATAGAATTATAATTTTTGACACCACATTAAGAGATGGTGAGCAATCCCCTGGTGCAAGTATGAACACCGAGGAAAAATTACAAATAGCGAAACATTTAGCGCGTATGAAAGTAGATGTTATCGAAGCCGGCTTTCCCATTGCCTCTCAAGGTGATTTCGAAGCTGTCACAGCTGTTGCCGAAACAGTAAAAGGAGTCACAATTTGCGGGCTTTGCCGTTCATTGAACAAAGATATTGATCGAGCTGTCGAGGCTTTAAAAAATGCTGAAAAACCTCGTTTGCATGTTTTTTTGGCAACTAGTAAAATACATTTAGAATATAAATTAAAAATGGCTGAAGATAAAATTCTAGAAACAGCCGTAAATGCCGTTAAATACGCCAAGTCGTTTTACAATGATGTAGAGTTTAGCCCAGAAGATGCATCAAGAACTGAACCATCTTTTTTGGCAAAAGTAACTGAAGCAGTAATAGATGCTGGCGCAACAACGGTAAATATTCCTGATACGGTCGGATATACTACTCCTGAAGAGTTTTATAATTTGATAACCTACTTATATAAAAATGTAAAAAACATTAACCAAGCCGTTATCAGTGTTCACTGTCACAACGATCTTGGCTTAGCTGTAGCTAATTCTCTTGCAGCTATTAGAGCTGGTGCCAGGCAAGTTGAATGTACTGTCAATGGTATTGGAGAGCGGGCAGGAAATTGTGCTATGGAAGAATTTATCATGGCTGCCAAAACTAGAAAAGATATTTATGATTATCAAATAGATTTAGATACAACCAAAATATATCCAATTAGCACTTTGGTAAGCAAAATTACTGGTATTTTTGTACAAAGAAATAAAGCCATTGTTGGTCAAAATGCCTTTGCCCATGAAGCAGGTATACATCAACATGGCTACTTAGCCAATAAAGAAACCTATGAAATCATGACTCCTGAAAGTGTAGGGATCAAAGAGGCAACATTAGTTCTTGGAAAACATTCAGGAAGACATGCCTTTCAAAAACACATGGAAGATCTGGGTTTCTCATTAACTGAAGAAAAATTAAACGCTACTTTCAAGGCATTTAAAGACCTTGCAGATAAGAAAAAAGAAGTCTATGATGATGATTTAATCAGCTTAATTGAAACTGAACTTGGAACCGTTGCCGGTGGATATGAAATCGAAAATATTCAAATCCAAACTGGTAATAACATCCGCCCGGTGGCCTGCGTCAAAATCAAAAAAGATGGCGAATTCTTTGAAGATGCTTCCATTGGCGATGGCCCGGTTGACGCAGCTTGCCAAGCAATCAAAAGAATTATTGGCATAGACTGTAACCTCGAAGATTACAGACTACATTCAAGCACAAGCGGAATGGATGCGATTGGTGAAGTATCAACCATTATTACCGACGGTAAATACCATATTACGGGCAAAGCTTCTGATACAGACGTAATTATCGCCAGTGCAAAATCTTTCCTAAATGCAGTTAATCGGTTAATCAACATTAAAGAGCAAAATAAAAAAGATTAATTTTATGGGCGGTTTTATAGACCGCCCTCACTACACTTCACAATTGCATAAACTACTAAAATCAAATTAATACAATTTCATATCTTTAATGAAACTAGAGGTTTTATTTGGATTATTTTTTTGTGTTGAATATAGATAGACATTTTTTTTGGCTCTAGTTAACCCCGTAAAAAGTAAACGACGTTCTTCCTCATATTCTTCTGGTGAATTTGCAAAGCCAATCGGAAACTCAAGATGATTTAAACAAGGAATAAAAACATGATCAAATACTTTTTTACGGCTCTCATGTAATGTTCCTATATATACAGATGATCGTGATATTTCAATATTCTCAAACTTTCTTTTATAGTTTTCAACCAACAACTTGAGGTTTTCAATAAAAGAAAAATGAACTTGATAATTGTCATTAAACACTGAGCATAGTAAACGAGTAGATTCAATATTAGTGTCTACATCATTAAGATGAAATGATTTTATTAATTCAAATAAATCTCCTGATGAATCGCCCAAGTCAGTAAACCTTTCACTTATCAATTCAACTGTTCTTATTAAATAATTTAAAATAAATCCATACTCTTCAAATAGTTCTGTAATTTCATTTATAAACTCTTTGAGCGATTCATATAACAGCTGACCTTCAGAAAATCTTATGGTTTGTTTTAATGATTTATTAAAACAATTAATAAATATTTTTTTATCAAAACCATTAGGGGCATTTTGTAAACTGATCAAAATGGGAGCATTCAATAAGACTTCCTTTTCGTCCAAATTAGCATCTAAATAATTGAACTTTATCTTTTTATCATGTTCAACAATATATGTTCCTTTTACGCTCCTACCATTACCAATTAAAACGGCGTTAGCGCTTTCCAATTCTTCAACAAATAATAATTCTTGGAATTTATTCTTTTTTATAAATTTTTGATAAAGCGAGATAAGATTATAAATGGAGAAACCGATGAAACTTATTTCTCTTAAGAATATTTTAGCCTCTTCAGGAAAATGTTCTTCAGTAATACTTTGTAATAATAATTGATCCTCATAAGAGTTATTCAGTTTAAGTTGAAAACCAACAGTTCTAATAAAACTTTTGATAAAAAAACGTCTTAGTAATGGATGTGAATAATACGTTAATTGTATTTTTGACGATAACGATTCATATAAATGAAATGTTTGTTTGTGAGTTCTCAAAAGAATACCACAGGTTATCAAATCATCTTTGCTGATAATAGTTTCAATCTTTTCTACAATAGTCTCAACTAAAGCTTCGAAGTCATCCACCATAATAAATGTAATATTTCCCTTATCAGAAATTGAAGAGCTCATCTTTTTCGTTTGACGACTTTTATTCTTACGAATTAACTGTAGTGCCTTATTACAGACTTCGTGACTAGCAACATAATTATTAATAAATGAAAAATTCTTACTTGGCTTTAATATTGATAGTGCATTTTTAAAACTAATTATAGGTAAAGGATATCGCCAAGACATAACGCCTTTATCATAACTTAAACATCCAATAAATTTTTTATTTTGCGAAAGACTCTTAATAATCTCTAATTCAATTGCGGAGGCATCTTCCAATTCATCAACATATATTTTTTTGAAGGGAAGATCATTCAATTCTTTTCTATGATTCCAAATATTAATCATCAAGTCTATTTCATCTACCAATTCTTTTCGAATTAAAACTTCTTGATATTTTTTGTAATTTTCATCAAACTGTTCATCAAAATCATTTTCAATACCTGAAAATATTTCCAATTTCTTAATCCAAAATGCTTCTAAATCCAATTCAGCATTTTCATTCTCATTTTTTGAAAATTGAATTTCTCGAATAATTTCTAAGGATGTTTCCCTATCAATAAATTGAATATCACCTTTATAACCTTCAATTATATTTGTATAAATATATTGGAAGAATTGATTAAGTGTATAAGTCAAAGGAAATTTCAAAAGACCTAGAGTTTTTAGATTATCAATTACCTTAAATTTATGATGACTCGTCAATGTCAGAACCAAACATTCTTTTCCACCATTTTCTAAACAATCATCATGTATTTTTTTGGCTAATAAAAAGGTTTTCCCACTAGATGGAACACCAAGCCACAGCTGTTGTAATGCTGTAGAATTAAAGGCTTTTTTCTGTTCAGATTTTAGCTGAATTAAATTATGCAATGGGGATATAAGAAAATTATTTTTACTGATCACAGTGAATAAACCAAAGATTTTAATGAAAATGAATTAATATAATAATCGACTTACACTATTTTTCTAGTTTATAACTTTATGTTATACTTATAAATTCAATTTATATTAATCAGGGAATAAAACAATAATTACTAATTAGCACCTTTGGCAATCAAAGCAGCATTATAACCGCCACCAAAACCATTATCAATATTCACAACACTTATCCCATTCGAGCATGAGTTTAACATCCCTAATAATGCTGCTAAGCCATTAAAAGACGCTCCATATCCAACACTTGTCGGCACGGCAATAACAGGGACATCGACTAACCCAGCAACAACACTTGGCAAAGCACCTTCCATACCGGCTACAGCTACAATTGCAGATACATCTTCGAAAACTTCTAAATTATTCAATAATCGGTGGATTCCAGCAACGCCACAATCATACAATGTAGTTACTTTTGCACCCAAAAATAGAGCGGTTTCATGGGCTTCTTCCGCAACACTCAAATCACTCGTGCCAGCGCAAACAATAGCAATTGATCCAATATCTTTTTGCGTTTTTCCAATTCTAACTATTTGAGCATCTTTATTATAGAGGGCATTTTTATATTTTAATAATAAGGCATTCGCCTGTTCACTGGTAACTCTTGTTGCCAATAAACACTTATTTTTCTCAACAATTTTTTCACTTATTCTCAAGACTTGGTCGACAGTTTTTTTTAAACAAAAAATAACTTCAACACAACCGGTCCTTTTTGATCTCAACGTATCAATCATGAAATCTTTTTCTTGTTGATATCCATTGATACCAGATAAGACATCCTCTATACTGACTTCATCAGATTTAAATTGTTGTAATAGTTTATTTAAACTTTCTTTATCCATTTTTCATCATCCAATTTCTGCTTCTAAGCCAATAAAGTTTTTAGCCAACCAATGATGATAGGCTAGTCCTCCAATCATGGCAGCATTATCGGTACAATATTTTGGGCTCGGATAAAAGACTTCACAATCATTTGGGTGTAACCGTTCTTCTAGCTCTTTTCTCAAGGCTTTATTGCATACGACACCACCGCCAATATATAAGGTATCTACATCATATTTTTTTAAGGCCCTCAAAGCTTTCTTAGCTAAGACACTTACAACACTTTTTTGAAAGCTTGCTGCGGCATCATGCACATCAACGATTAATTTATTATCAAAAGCACTTCGAGCATCTTTGCCTCTGCAAGCATATAAAGCGGCTGTTTTTAAACCACTGAAGCTAAAGTCTAAACTTTCCTTACCTAACATGCTTTGAGGAAAATCAATTAAACTATCATCTCCTTTTAAAGCCATTTCTTCAATAATTGGACCACCCGGATACGACAACTCTAACAGCTTCGCTACTTTATCAAAAGCTTCCCCAGCCGCATCATCAATTGTTTCCCCAACCACTTCCCAATCCAGCGGAGATGTCCCAAGCAATAAAGAGGTGTGTCCTCCCGAAACAACCATACCGATGCAAGGAAATTTCATTTCACCGTGATCGAATGTATTAGCATATAAATGGGCATGAATGTGATTAACACCTATTAAAGGTTTTTCTAAACTAAAGGCCAAAGCTTTAGCTGCCGTAACGCCAACCAAAAGCGAACCAATCAAACCGGGTTTTTGAGTTACGGCAATTGCATCCATGTCATTTAAATCAAGAGCCGATGATTCCATACAAGCTTGAATTACGGGCAAAATTCTTTCAGTATGAGAACGAGAAGCCAACTCAGGAACCACTCCACCATATTGAGCATGGATGGCAATCTGTGTATGCACATGATTTGATAATATTTCTTTACCATCTCTGATGACAGATGCTGCTGTCTCATCACAGGAAGATTCAATTGCTAAAATGGTTGTCATTATTTAGTTGCCTTTTGATTAAAATACTCAATTGCTTTTAATATAGCTGGATCATACTTTTTGAGATCAGAAAAATAAAAATTTTCCTTAGCAATTTGAGCAATATCTAATTTATTAATTATTCCATTATTCCATTGACCTACGGCTTCATTAAAATTATATTTTCGAGCCATATAACTATCCTGATTTCCAAAATCATGTTTAATGTCAACATCAACTCCACGATTATTGATACTGACTCTTGGAGATTTATAATAACCAACTTTAGTATAATAAATATTTGTAGTCAAGCGCATCCCATATTTTCCTAAATTTTTTGACTCAAAATCAAATACTGTTTGAGCAGTGCCTTTTCCGTAACTTCTCTCCCCAATCACTTTTGCCAAACCATAATCACGCAAACAATTTGTTGATAATTCAGCCGCGCTAGCTGAATCCCTATCAAGCATTATTATAAAGGGGACAATGGGTAATTTTCCTTTTTTAGCCTTATAAAGCTTAGCGACATTGCGACGGCCTTCTTCATTTCCAACTGTAGCTACAATTAATCCTTCATCCAAAAATAAGTCACAAAAATGAATGGCACTTGGTAAGGTACCACCAGGATTGCCTCTCATATCGAGAATCATGCCTTTAATAGCTGGATGTTTTTTTAATAAACCCAAATACTTCTTTTTGAATTCATTGACTGTAAATTTAGAGAAAAAATCAATTTTCATAAAACCTATGCCATCCCTAATTAAATGGGTCATTCTTATAGGTTTTTCCATAATTACTTTTTTATTTAAAGATAATTTAATTTTTTGTTTTTCTCCAGGACGAGTTATTTCAAATGAAATATTTGAACTCTTAGAATTCAATGATTTCCTAATCACCGACAATCTGTTTTCATTGACCATTAAATCATTTATTTTTTCAATTTTGTCATGGTACTTTAATTTATTAGCCGCCGGCCCATCTGGATTAACATTTGTAATTAATAAAAACTCACCTTTTCTTCGGTAGGTAATTCCTAATTGTTGATATTCACCTTCCAATCGATTATCCAAACTTTTATATCTTTTAGAATTTAAGTAATGAGAGTTCTCATCTAAGTTTACAAGTTCTTCAGCAACTTTTTCAAATAATTTTTTCTTATTAATAGGTTCTACATAAAATTTATTTACAGTGGAAAACAAAGTTCCTAAAGCAGCATTGTATTCTTCGGTTTCACTTAAAATGGATTTTTTTGATACAAGATCAAAATGTAAATACGTCCCCAATGAAATAAATATCATCACCGTTGTCATCACTGAAGAAACTAATATTGAACGCTTGAAACCCATATAAAATATTTATTAAAAAGTTAAAAAAATAGTATCAATTCAACATACATTATATTGCTATAAGATAAAAACGAAATAGACGATTTATGGTTCAATAGGGTCTACAAGAAAAAAAAGAGTGCCCAGAAGTGGAATTGAACCACTGACACAGGGATTTTCAGTCCCTTGCTCTACCGACTGAGCTATCTGGGCATCCACCAAAAACTGAAAGTTCTCGGTAAAAGAGTGCGAAATATTATTGATCTTTTTATTCAAGTCAAGATTTTTATCGGGAAACCTGGCAGATGTAATCATGAAAAACAACCAATTTTAAGTACTTAGATACCAGAAAGTCTTATTATAAAATTTTCCAATATTCTAACTTAATAATGACACCTTCATCTATCTCAACTTCGTTTAAAATAGAATACCTTTCGGCCCTTGTACTGGGTGCTAATTTTAAGGCTTCCAGGGTTTCTTCTTTATTAAATCCTAAATCATATGGACTCTTTGGTAAATTAAATTTATCAAATAATTTCAAAATCTCCGTTAAATCTTCACCACGTAAACATTCAGTAATTAATGTTCCAACTGCGACTTGTAATCCATGTAAAGAACGTTTT
This sequence comes from Planctomycetota bacterium, assembly GCA_002746535.1. Taxonomy (GTDB): domain Bacteria; phylum Planctomycetota. Next base: position 46,324 of record NVWA01000006.1, on the reverse strand, counting down.
GGCCCAATGATATCTAAAGCATGACTGAACATATGTTCCGCACCACTGCAAGGTAAGGAATTATTCGCCATTTCCATCGCCATTCCATTTAAGATTAGTCCTTCTACCAATATTTGCAAAAATTCTTTAGAGTTTAAAGGCATCTTTCTAATGGTCACAAGTCGTTCATATGCTAATTTAGATTGCAGGGCAGAATAGCCATCAAAGACCTTACAATGTTTTACTTGGTAACTTTTTTGCCAATCTTTAACAGCTGATAAATTACTTATTGTATCACCAATACCAGCTTTAATTAGATCAATTGGTGCATTTTGCAAAATCTCTAAATCTACGACAACACCCAAAGGCATATTAACTTTAATACTTGATGTTTTATTATTATTTCTAATGACTGCTACTGGACTAAAAATACCATCATGACTAGGTGTTGTAGGTACACTGATAAATGGTATTTTATTACAATGAGACGCATACTGACTGACATCAAGAGTTCTTCCACCGCCAACCCCTAATACTAATCCTGCATTATTTTTTAAAATTAATTGACTTAATTTATCTACCTGATTTTGATCACTATCTTCTATGATAATTTCATCACAAAAACTAACTTTATGCTTATCAAAAATAGATTTTAATTTTTTACCGTATAATTTTTCAACCGTTGGATCAACCGCTAAAATTACTTTTGTGCCTGAAGGAGTATTTTCTATTATATCTTGAGGCAACTCTTCCCAAGCATCAGATTTGATACTGGTAAAGTGTGGAATTTCGATTTTTCTAGAAAGAATTGTCATTTTAAATAATAGTGTCAATTATCCATATTAATTCAAATAATTGATTTTCGAAATATTGACTCGATTTATGCATAGGATTTTAGTTTGAAAACCAAAAATTAGAAAGGTTTTATTAACGAGAAAACTAAATATCAGTATAATTCTGCGCCCTAAACACAAGCGTTATCATTATTATTATATAAATATACAAGAGGAAGCAAACCAATGAAACAAGATTTAAACCATGTTCGAAACATAGGAATTTCAGCCCACATTGATTCAGGTAAAACAACCATGACAGAACGAATTTTATTCTATTGTGGAAAAATCCACAAAATTGAAGAAGTTCGTGGAAAAGGTGATGGCGCAACAATGGATCACATGGAACTTGAAAAAGAAAAAGGCATTACAATTACATCAGCTGCAACTACCGTAGAATGGGAAAACCATAAAATTAATATTATTGATACACCTGGACATGTAGATTTCACCATAGAAGTTGAACGATCTTTAAGAGTGTTAGATGGTGGCATTATGATTCTTTGCTCTGTTGGTGGCGTACAATCTCAGTCTTTAACAGTCGATAGACAAATGAAAAGGTACAATATACCTAGGATCGCATTTATTAATAAAATGGACCGAACAGGTGCAGACCCTTTCTCAGTTAAAGATCAAATAGTTGATAAACTAAAATTAAATGCAGAATTTATTAGTTTACCAATTGGCGCAGAAGATGATTTTAAAGGCATCGTAGATTTGATAGAAATGAAGGCCTATTATTATGATGGTGAAAATGGCGAAACTGTACGCACTGAAGAAATCCCAGATGATTTAGCCGATAAAGCAAAAGAATACCGAGAAATTCTTCTTGATGCATTAACGATGTTCGATGACGACCTTGCAGAAAAAGTAATGGAAGAAGCTGAAATTACGCCGGCGGATATAAATCCAGTCATTAGAAAAGCTACAATTGCTTGTGAATTTGTACCAGTAATGCTAGGTTCAGCTTTTAAAAATAAAGGAGTTCAAACTGCCTTAGATGCCGTATTAGAATATCTGCCTTCACCAATAGACCGAAAGTATAAAGCCACTGAATATAAAACTGAAAAAGAAGTTGAAATTTTGCCTGATCCAGACAAACCATTAGTTGCCATGGCATTTAAATTAACTGACGAACAATTTGGTCAGTTAACATACACTAGAATTTATCAAGGAACAATGCGAAAAGGTGATTCAGTCATTAATAATCGTACGGGAAAGAAAATTCGAGTCTCAAGAATTGTTAGAATGTTTTCTAACGATAGAGTTGATGAAGATGAAGCATCTGCAGGTGACATCATTGCCATGTTAGGAGTTGACTGCTCAACAGGCGATACATTTAGCGATGGTCAATTAAATGTTGCCATGGAATCTATTTTTGTACCTGAGCCCGTCATTTCATTTGCCATCGAACCTAAAGAAAGAAAAGATGTTGATCAAATATCAAAAGCGTTAAATAGATTTATGCGAGAAGATCCTACTTTCAGAGTTCGAGTTGATGAAGAAAGTGCACAAACTATTATTAGTGGCATGGGCGAACTCCACTTAGAAATCTACGTTGAAAGAATCAAAAGAGAATATAAAGCCGAAGTAGTAGTCGGCATGCCTCAGGTAGCCTATCGTGAAAGATTGGGTGGCACAACAGCATTCGATTATAAACATAAAAAACAAACAGGTGGTTCAGGACAATATGGTCATGTGGTTGGAACATTCGAATTGTTGGATGATGATGCTGAAGTTGATTATGAATTCGTTGATAAAATCACACAAGGACGTATCCCTAGAGAATACATTCCTGCGGTTGATAAAGGCTTTAGAGAATCAATTGAAAAAGGCCCACTATGTGGTTATCCTGTATTAGGATTAAAAGTGACTTTAAAAGATGGCTCTTATCATGATGTTGACTCATCTGAAATGGCTTTCCGTGCCGCAGCAAAAGGAGCCTTTAGAGAGTTCTTTTTGCAAAGTAATCCAAATGTGTTAGAGCCGATTATGAGCATTGAGATTGAAACACCTATGGAATATCAAGGAACTGTTCAAGGCGACTTGGCATCAAGAAGAGGTATTTTAACAGGTCAAGATACTCAAGGCGACAATGTTGTTATTAGAGGTGAAGTACCTTTGAAAGAAATGTTTGGCTACTCAACGGAAATAAGATCAAAAACACAAGGTAAAGCTGGATTTTCAATGGAATTCCTAACGTACCGTAAAGTACCGGTTGCAGTTCAAGAAGCTCTAGCAGAAGAAGCTAGAAAGAAAAAAGAAGCCGGTAATAAGAAATAGTCAATTCGCATACATTTTTAGGCCAAATCTAAATGGGTTTGGCCTAATTTCTTCATATTTACCCAAACTTTCCCATATTTTTGGTTAAAGATTCTACTAAAAAGCCGATATATCCTAAAGTCTACTTACATATCACTTGGGAATTTAATGAGCTATTTAATCATTGTTGGTTTTGATAAAAAAACTGAAAAAGCCATCACAGAATCTGAATTAACCCTTCGATTTATCAATGCCATTTGTCGTGAAGAAGTTGAAGAAACTTGTAGATGGTTAAAAAACGATTTTGGATTTCACAATAAATCAAAATATAAAGAACAAATTGAAGAAATGTTTGTTTTACTATCAGCTAATATTCCGTCAATGAATCTTGACCAAGATAAAACGGCTTGGTTAAAAGAATATTGGATTGTAGATTGTCTATATGGCGCCCTTACAAAATGTTTTCCACAACTAGGGTTTCAAGAAATTACAACGTTCCAAGAAAGATGGCTTGATACAATTTATTCAGGTCAAAAACCTTTGAAAAAACTACACCCAGGCATGGGAACAAAAGGCCATAGCCTATTATTATGCGAATCATGCAAAAAACAAACGGTTCCTTTTAAGGTCCGAGTAACTCTTCCTGGTATTCCACTACCACAAACACCCAATTATTGTCCTGATTGTTACGCAAAAGATAAAAATCTATATTATTTAGATTTAGAAAACAATCACTGCACCTATCAACAAAATATCAAAGTACATCGTCTGTAAAAGCAAAGTACTTCTCAATTTAATGTTGCCAAAATAAAATTAGAAACCATAATTCTTCAATCAAATTTACACATTAAATTTAAGGAAGTTTTATGCATAAAATTGCAGTTTTATCAGGTGATGGTATTGGCCCTGAAATAATGACAGAGGCACTAAAAGTTTTAAAAGCCATTGAAAACGCAACCGATAACCAATTTGAATTAAAAGAAGCTGATGTAGGTGGAATCGCAATTGATAATCAAAATTCAGCATTACCACAAAGCACAATCGAAACATGTGAATGGTCTGACGCTATTCTCTTTGGGTCTGTAGGTGGTCCAAAATGGGAAAGCCTACCACCAGAACAACAACCTGAAAGAGGTGCACTGTTACCTTTACGGAAACATTTTGGATTGTTCTGCAACATTAGACCAATCAAAATTTACAAAGCCTTAATTAATAGCTCTTTTTTAAAACCAGAAGCATTAGGTGATGGTTTAGATATGGTAGTCATGCGAGAACTGACTGGAGGAATTTATTTTGGCCAACCAAAAGGACGTGAAGGAACAGGGCCCGATGAAAAAGCATTTGACACCTTAGTTTATCACAGATATGAAATAGAAAGAATCGCAAGAGTAGCCTTTGAAGCAGCACAAAAAAGAAATAAGAAAGTACACTCTATTGATAAAGCAAACGTTTTAACAACAATGGTATTATGGCGTGAAGTTGTTATTGAAGTTAGCAAAGATTTTCCTGATGTGGAACTTGTTCACATGTATGTTGATAATGCCGCCATGCAATTAGTTAGAAATCCAAAACAATTTGATGTCATACTTTGTGGCAACATGTTTGGTGATATATTAAGCGATGAAGGAGCTATGATAACGGGCTCTCTTGGAATGTTGCCTAGCGCCTCACTAGCAGAAGGAAGTTTTGGGATGTATGAACCTTCTGGCGGAACTGCACCTGATATTGCAGGAAAAGGAATAGCAAATCCTCTAGCGCAAATAGCATCTTTGGCAATGTTACTTAGATACTCATTAAGCTTATCAAAAGAAGCTGATGCCATTGAAGCTAGTATCGAAGAAACTCTCAATCAAAATTTCAGGACTGGAGACATCATGTCTGAGGGCTGCACAAAAGTTGGAACATCTGAAATGGGTGATTTAATAGTTAAAAATTTAAACTTCTAATCTTAATTCAAGAAATTTAGCAAATGCGAGTTGCTATGTCTCTTAAAGAAGAACTTCAATGGTATCACTTAAAAAACTAACGCCTTCTTCTTATAAATTAATTGTCGACCAAGCAATTCAAGAGGATATTTCTACAGGAGATATCACCAGTAAAGCTGTCAATTTACCAGATGAAGAATTTAAAGGCTTTTTGGTTTCAAGAGAAAAGGGAATCTTATCAGGCATGGATATTGCCAAATATACATTGGAAAAAATTGCACCAAATGCAAAAATATCCCTATTAAAAAAAGATGGAAACAATCTAAGCCCGAATACAAAAATTGCCAAAATTTCTGGGTTAACATCAGAGGTACTAACTGCAGAAAGAATACTATTAAACTTTATTCAAAGACTTTCAGGTATTGCCAGTATTACCAAACAATATGCCGATTTAATTAAACACACAAATGCAAAAATTCTTGATACTAGAAAAACAACACCTGGGTGGCGCTTACTGGAGAAATATGCCGTGACTTGCGGCGGGGGTTATAATCATCGCATAGGTCTATATGACATGGTCATGATCAAAGACAATCACATTGCAAGTGTCTCAAAGCTCACAAAGAATCCCATTAAAGAATGCATACAGAGAGCAAAGAAATCTATTGGCAAAAAAAAGATAAAAATTATTGTTGAAATTGACCACTTAAGTCAACTAGAAGAAGCCCTATTAGCATCTCCTCAGATTATTCTTCTTGATAACATGAAACCTGCTTTTTTAAAAAGAGCCGTGAATCTAAAAAATTCATTAGCACCAAAAATACTATTAGAAGCAAGTGGTGGTGTAAATTTAAAAACAGTAAAAAAGATCGCAGAATCTGGCGTTGACCGTATATCTGTAGGCGCTTTAACCCACAGTGTAAAAGCATTGGATATAGGGCTCGATGGTTAAAGACACAATCAACAATGGCCACCGTCTACGTTTGAAAAAACGGTTTTTATCTGCCGGAAGAGACTCCTTATCTGACCACGAATTTTTAGAATTAATATTACACTTTTCTATCCCGCGAAAAGACACCAAAAGTTTAGCTAAAGAATTATTAACTCATTTCGGATCAATCAATAATGTACTTAGCGCTACTACAGAAGATTTAATTAATTTTAACGGAATTGGTGAAAGTTCCGCTATCCTACTCCATCTCTTTTACCAAACTCATATAAAATTACATGAAGTTGAATTAAAAAATAATGTCACTATTTCAGGTCCAGAAGATTTAATCCCTTTATTAAAGTCGATGCTATCAAATGAAAAAAAGGAATTCTTCGCTTCTATATTCATGGGCTCTTCAAATAATATTATTACTAAAAAAATTACCCAAGGAACAGTTGATCAAGCTGCCGTTTATCCTAGAGAAATTGCCGAAAAAGCTTTGTTAAATAAAGCGTCAAGAGTAATCATTGCACACAACCACCCTACTGGAAACATAATTCCATCAAATGCAGACAAACAAATTACACAGAAGATTAAATCTTCGCTTCAATTGCTTGATATAGATCTACTAGACCATATTATTATTGGCAAAGGAAATGATAAACATTACAGTTTTCAGGAACATGGAATTTTATAAAAACTATATCTTGGTGAATCCGAACAATCACCTCATATACCCTAATACTTTTCTCAAATATTTGACACTTTTCACTTACCATAATACATTTGAATCTCGCATAAAAATCTAGAAACTGATATCATTTAAATTTACTTTTAAATCTGGTAATTTAAATGTCAAATTCAAAACAACACCCTCATTTATATTTCACCAAAACGGACTTGCCCAAACTAAAATCTAAGGCCAAACATAGCACTTTTGAGAAAGACTACGATGCCATAATCGCTCGGGCCAATGATAATTTAATTCCAACATTAGACATTAAGGTTGATGAACATGCTATTCTGAATCAACCATTATGTCGGGCTGAAACTTGCGCTTTTGCATGGCAATTAACGAAAGACAAAAGATATCTAAATAAAGCAAAAGATACCTTATTACAAGTCTTAAAATTACCTGAGTACAAAAATAATAAAAATGACAACACATTTAGTTTAGGGATATCAGCATTTGCCAGCCACTGTGCTAGAACTTTTGATTGGATCGCTGAAGAATTATCTGACGAAGAAATAAGCCTATTCATCACAAAATTGAAAGATGAAATTGTTGATCTCTTTATGGATGAATGTCAGGCAAAAAATAAATACCTTTATGGTAATAGAACTATGAATCATCTCTCTGTTTACTGTGGCCCTATGGCAGAATTATTAGTAGTCATGGATAAACACGACATAGACCTTTCAAATGAAATTGAAATAGTCAGGGCACATTTATTACGTTACATAGAGTGGTATGATGATGCCGGTGTTTGTTTAGAAACAAATGGCTATTGGGCTTATGGAATGGGCAATGCCATTAAAGGTCTTTTGGCTTTCAAAATGAATGGTTGGCCCAATATCTTTCATCAAAAAGCAAAAAAATTAGATCGAATGTGCTATCCACATTTCTATTTTCACATTGAAGACAAAACTGTTGCAAACTTTAATGATTGCCCTTATGGTGTTTCCGGCCAAATATTAACCAGACATTTTTCACGCACCCATAAAGATGAAAGAGAATATTCTATACCTGAGGGTTGTGATGCACGATTTGTGCATAGTAACATCAAAACCCTTGCTTTAATTTTTGCTGCAGAATTTCAAGACAAAAAAATTCAATGGTGGGCTAGTCAATTTAAATATAGCGATAGTGCTGGATTTATATTCGGAGACCCAAACTTGGAATCTGAACCACCTGTTGACTTACCCACTTCAGCTGTATTTCATAGTGCAGGCATTATGACATTAAGAGATAGCCTAATAGACCCAAACGCGAAATTGCTGGGTATGAAGGCTGGTAGGGCTCGCGGTAAAGTCTTTGATGATCCCCACTGTCAATTTGATTTAAATTCAGTTGTACTTGATGCTTTTGGCACAACTCTTCTGGCAGACCCAGGTTACTTGCATGATTGGTCAACAGGTTTAAGACTGGATGATCCTGATCACATCTCCTATTCGACAAAAGCCCATAATACTATTTTAATAGATGGCCAAGGACAGTTAACAGCCGATAGCCCCATAGCTCACTTTCAACAGCTCTCCCCATCTGAAGATATTGATTATGTCGTTTCTCGACTTGAAAGAGGATACGGTAATCAATTAATAAAATTCGATCGTCATGCATACATGGTAGATAAAGACTTTTATGTCATCATTGATGAGATTGAACTTCAAAGTCAAAACAGAATAACATGGAATTTCCATGGTTTAAAAGATGCCATCTATAAACATGAAGGTCAATTCAGCATTTCTCATAATGGAACAAGATTAGTTCTTTTACCATTTGGAGAATGCAGTTTATCTTGTCAGTATTTAACAGACCATTTTTTACCTAGATTACAATTTGATACAACGGAAAATAAAAAGACTGTTACTGTAGGTTGGTTATTGCTAATAGAAAAAGACGGTAACGACATTTCATCCTTTAAAGCCAACTTAAACTCTTCAAAAGCTACAATTGAGGATATTAAAACAAATAAAAAATGGGACTTACCAATCGTTTCTAGAAAAGCCAGTATAGAATCTGATATAATGATTCCATTTCCTGATAGAGCTTCAATTTAAAAAGATCACGATAATATGAGGCCACCTTTTTCTTTAAGGATAAATCTGATGAAATATATAAAATACTCTTATATTTAATTAAATACATACTCACGAGGCTAATTCAATGTCTATGAACAAGTGGCGTTTTGATAACAAATCTACTAGAGAATTACCTAAAGATGAAGAAATAGATAATTACTCTAGACAAGTTTTCAATTCTTTTTATTCATATGCAAAACCAGAACAAGTCAAAAATCCAAAATTAATCTCTTTTTCAAAAGAAGTTGCATCAATTTTAGATCTTGAAGAAAAGGATTGCCTAACAGAAGAGTTCACGAAAGTATTTTCTGGGAACCAACAATTAGACCAAATGAATCCTCATGCTACATGTTATGGAGGACATCAATTTGGAAATTGGGCCGGGCAACTCGGAGATGGAAGAGCCATTAATCTTGGTGACGTCATTAATTCTAAAGGTGACCGATGGGCATTGCAACTCAAAGGAGCAGGACCTACCCCTTATTCAAGATCGGCAGACGGTTATGCCGTACTTCGTTCATCCATTAGAGAATTTCTTTGCAGTGAATCAATGTTTCATTTAGGCGTACCGACCACAAGGGCACTAAGCCTTATCAATACTGGCGAAGAAGTTATGCGCGATATGTTTTATGATGGCAATGCACATTATGAACAAGGAGCAGTAGTCTGCAGGGTAGCTCCTTCCTTCACAAGATTTGGTCATTTTGAATTACCAACCTCCAGAGGAGATATAGAATTATTAAAAAAACTAGCCAACTATACACTAGAAACAGATTTTCCACATATTGGTCAAGGCAATAAAGAAAACTATTTGAAATGGTTTCAAGAAGTCGCTACAAATACAGCGCAGATGATTGTGCATTGGATGAGAGTAGGTTTCGTACATGGTGTCATGAATACAGATAATATGTCAATATTAGGATTAACAATTGACTACGGCCCATACGGATGGCTGGAAAATTATGATCCAACTTGGACGCCAAACACAACTGATGCAAGTGGAAAACGATATTGTTTTGGCAATCAACCAATGATAGCCAAATGGAATTTAGTCCAACTAGCAAATGCCATATATCCATTAATTGAAGATGTGAAATCGCTACAGGACATTCTAGAAAGTTACTCACAAACCTACCTAAGCGGCTTTAATAACATGATGGCAAACAAATTAGGCTTTAACGTATTCAACCAAGAATCGGATCAAACATTAATTGATGAAATCCCAAAATTACTTCAAATAGCTGAAATAGACATGACCTTATTTTACCGAAATATCTCAACATTAAATTTAGAAAATAATTTATCAAAAGAAGATATTCAAGTTAATTTATTACCAGCATTTTATAAAGAAAATGAATTGAATGATACCATCCTGGATAAATTCTATAGTTGGTTTCTTTCTTATCAAAAGATATTTAAAAATCGAAATATAAAAAATGATGGACGCGTAAATAAAATGAATTCGAATAACCCTTTATATGTACTAAGAAATTACCTAGCTCAAGAAGCAATTGAACTCTCTGAAAAAGATGACCATTCAAGAGTTAATGAACTACTAGATGTATTAAGAAACCCTTACACAGAACAAGCAGGAAAATCAAAATTTGCCGAAAAACGTCCTGAATGGGCTCGAGTAAAACCAGGCTGCTCGATGCTATCGTGTAGTTCCTAAGACAGTTAACTATTTATATTTTCGGTACTATATAACTTACTAAAGGCACCTTCTTTTTTGATTAATTCATCAAATTTGCCTTGCTCAACCAATTGGCCTTTTTCCATTACATAAATGCAATCAGCATTTTTAATTGATGATAACCGATGAGCGATCAAAACTATCGTTTTTTCGCCTTTCAATTTTTCTAATACATTCTTAATGTGTAGTTCTGTTTCATTATCAAGTGCACTCGTGGCTTCATCTAAAAACAAAATTGAGGACTGTTTTATCAATTCTCTAGCTAAAGCTACTCTTTGAATTTCACCTCCAGAAAGGGCTCTATAATTTCCACCAACCATTGCATCCAAATCAAAATTCAAGGACTCCAATAATGAATCTAATTTGACCATTTTAAGCACATCTATTATTTCTTCATCTGAATGCTTATCTTTTCCTAAGGTAATATTATTTCTTAATGAAGCAGGATAAAAGAATGGTGTCTGGCTCATAAAACTTAAATTTTCTGATAAAGATTGATGTGAAATTTTTGAAATCGATGTGCCATCGTAAAGCACATCGCCATTGCTTGCAGGATACAAACCTAGCATAATGTCCATTAGGGTTGTTTTTCCACTTCCTGAAAATCCAACTATGGCAATACTATCTCCTTTATTAATGGTTATAGAGATATCACTTAGTATGGTTGTATCTGATACTTTATAAGACAATCTATCGATAACGATCGATTTCTGAAGAGAAAGCTCATCGCCTTCATCAAAATCAATTTTATCCTCTTTTAAAGATTCAATCATATCGAAAGCTTTAAAATAAGATGGTATTGATATAACCAAGCCGCCTTGTTTACTTTTCATTCCGCTATATGCGGAGTATGCCTTCTGAACTAAAACAATAAACACACCTAATTCTAAAATAGGAATTTGAAATTGATATACTCCTAAATATAATAAAACTATTAATAAAACTCCTGAAAATGACATAGGGATTGTGCTTATATTAACCAAATTCTTTTCTAAAAAAACTCGCAACTTTTTACCACCCGAAATTGGTTCTTGAGCATATTCAAACATTTCATTTGTCGATCGAACACTTTTAATGTATTTCATTCCATCCAATATATCTGATGTTACTTGAGCGATATTTTCATTATTACTGATAATTCTCTTTGATGCTATATTAGATCTATTGATAAATATATTCGTCAACGGGGCGATAATAAATCCACTCAAAATTACGATCAAAAAAGATTCAAATGAAATTAGTACAGCAAAAACTAGACACATTACAGTCATAACTATACCACTATAAAAAGTGCAAAGTAAATAAAATGCTCTTCCTGCCCTATGACATTCTTGAATAATTGTATTCTGATACTCACTTGTTTTAAATTCTTGAAATTTTAAATAACTGGCATCCAAAGCATTTTTCAATAAATTCTTTTGAAATGACAGTTGAATATTTACAACAATTCTAGCACGCAAATAACCCTCAAATATTTTAGCCATAAATGAAAATATTAATAAAAACAGAATAATGACTAAAACATTTTCAAAACTTGGACTGATATTAAAAAAATCGAAAACTCTTATCATTAAATCTATTAAAAAAGGCGATTTCTCATCAGCGCTCAAAGGTTCTAAAAATTTAAAAGCTGGAATTAATAATGCAATACCCAGATTACCTACAAAAATCGCTAAGATAACTGAAAGCTCCATAACAATAAATCTTTTTTTATAAAGCCTCCAAATTTCTTTAGTAAACTTAAAAACTAGCTTTATAACTCTAAAAAATTCCATGCACTACCTTTGAATCAGTTAATACAATACACGATCACGAACCAACAAAATTTGTAATCTAACGCTTAGTATATTACCATTGTTATACTAAAAAATAATTTATAAATAATTATACTGATTTATAAAAATAAATAATGAAAACATATCAATAAAATTTCAATTTTATCATTTTAGGAAATTGCAAATGTAATTTTTGTAAGTGGCTGAATAGAGAGTTTTTTATTAATAATTTGCTTGCTTGACAGATAGCTTAAAAAGGCCTCTACTTGGTCAAAATCCAATAGTTTAATTTTTTATACAGCTCTCTAACTTTTCATAGAATTTTTTATCGCCATGATAAGCTTTAGCAATATATACATAAGCTACTCTCGTCTTAACAGCAAAATTATTAATAAAACCACTATTCCCTAATACACAAAGGCATCATCCTCTTTTTTTATAATATTTTACAGCAATATAAAGACGCGGTTCTAAACCCCTAACTAATACTTCAATCTGAACTAGAAATAATTTTTTAAACTAATAATGTTCTGAAATTATAAAGATCATATTATTCAAAATTTAATAAGCGGATTATAAAATATTAATCTTTACTAACCCCTACCTTTAAAAAATCAATTTCTTTTAAATTAGTGATTTCTTCATCTGGAACAAATGCTCTTCCGCTATAATTTTTAATATTCTCATTTATTATTTTGATGTTCACAAATTTTGATAATTCTATATTATCTTGCATAATTTGTCTTAATATTCGAAGAGATGTTACCTCACCTCCGTGAAAACCATCTATAAACTCTCCGACATTCGAATCTAATTTTGATGCTGATGAGAAATCATAATATTTAATTTCATTTTCTTTTAATTTAAGTTTAAGCTTCAATATATAGAGATACTCTTTTTCCATTTTATTCATTTGCTTGTAAATAGGCTCAGCTAATGGAGGAAAAAATAAAATTAATTTTTTATTACCTTTTTTTAATAATGTAATTAATTTAAGAAATTTATTAAATTTAAGAATACTAATTTCATCGGAATATTTAAACTGATTTTTCCCTGATTTTATTCGTTGACTCGTATTTTTAAAAGCAATGTCATTATTAGCTTGTCCAGATATTTCTCTTGTATAATAATAGGAACCATCAGGACCAAACCCATTCCCTTGCCCTCCTGAAATACCAATATGATGAGACCCATTCATTAAAGTATTATGAAAATCATTAAAGGAAACTTTACCATTAATCATCCATTTCATCAGTAATGACACATCATTCAAAGTTGGCGTGTAAGAGTTTAATTTAGGCTTAACTAAATAATCGTGATGTTTTACTTCACTCTTTATAAACATCCAAAAGTCTATACCAAGTAAAATCAGGTCAATGTTCTTTGCATTGATCTCTGAGGCTAAATCTAAGCCATCATTTATAGTGTTCATTCCTTTGCCCATATTTATAAATTCATCTGTAAACATATACTGCCTAAACTGGAGTACTCGAGATGAACCTAAAGCTATAATTCTTGGATTGGACTCATTTAATAATATTTTTTTGTACTGACGATGATCATGATGCAAATTAGATCCGTAAATAATTTTTTTGGAATTGTTTTTTTGTTTTTTAACAACAGAGAGAAGATCTTGACTCTCTCCTACTTGATATAAATAAATAAGAAATGGGAAAAATAAAATAAGAAAAAATAAAAGACATATAAAATAGGTAATTAAATATTTTTTCATAATTAAAACTGGAAATATAAAAATTCACTTGGTGATGCAATAGCCAAAATACATATCACACTCAATAATGCCAATACAATAGCAAAAAACATATTAAACTTCCAAACAATCCATTCTTTTTTTTCTACTAAATATTTTTCTAATCCTAAAGCTGGATTACTACCTTTAATTAATTCTAGTACATTTGGGGAAAACCAGACCACAATCAACATGAAAATTATCAATAAAATACCATTTATGTTATGACCAAACACATGATTGTAAAACATACCGTTAAAGGTAATTCCAAAATATTGCAAAGATTCTTGAAATCCCATTATTTTTTCTTCAGCAGAAATTGGCAATGAAATTCCGTTAAATCCAAACATACCTGCATATATTTTTTTAGCTCCATCCCAACTTTTTGCTCTAAAAATCACCCAGGCTATGACAACAACAATAAAAGTAGAAAGTCGCCCTAAAGATCTTAAGATAAAATTAAAATAAATATTTTGACTGCTCCAATTTTTAAATACTGCTCTCCAAGCATGATTCATCGCTAATAAAAGACCATGAAACCCACCCCACAAGATAAAGGTCCAACCAGCACCATGCCACAATCCACCAATCAACATTGTTATAAATAAATTAACATAACGACGAATTCTACCTTTTCGGTTGCCTCCCAAAGGTATATACAAATGATCTCTTAAAAATCGAGATAGAGTAATGTGCCATCTTCGCCAAAACTCAATGATAGAAGTTGCTTTATATGGGGAGTAAAAATTGATTGGTAAAATAATGCCAAACATTCTAGCAAGCCCTATAGCCATATCTGAATAACCGGAAAAATCGAAATAAATTTGAAATGTATATGCAAGTGCCCCACCCCAAGCTTCAAAAATTGATAACTCAACTCCACTTTCAGCTGCTTCAAATATCGGAGTAGAATAAATTGCAATATTGTCAGCAAAAACAACTTTTTTAAATAGTCCTAAAATAAAAATAGTTAAACCAATCGAAATATTAGAACTTTTTAATTTAAATTTATCTTGCTCTTTAAATTGAGGTAGAATTTCTTGATGGCTTACAATAGGACCCGCAATTAGTTGAGGAAAAAAAGTAACAAATAAACAATAATTAATGAAACTAGTATCTTTGGTTTGGCCTTTGTAGCTATCAATTAAATAAGCAATTTGCTGAAAGGTGAAAAATGAAATAGCTAACGGAAGAATAATTTTAATTAAATGATAATCTGAATTGGTAATTTCATTTAAATTAGTCACAAAGAAATTAGCGTACTTGTAATAAGCAATTAACAAAATATTAATCGCCACACCTATAAAAAGAATATATTTTGACTTTTTCTTGCCAAGGAAATGGCCAACTTTAAAATTAAATAAAATTGATAATAAAATAAGACATATGTAAGGAGGGTTCCACCAAGCATAAAAAAACAACGAAGATGCAATTAACCAAATAATTGAATATTGTGGGGTTTTAGTTTTACTTACTAAAGAGAATACACATAAGACAATAGGTAGAAATGCAAAAATAAATACATATGAATTAAAAAGCATTTACACGAAAGTCTCAGTTTTATTGATCGAAAATACCACGCAATCAATTAAGTTGATAAATTCAAAACTTTCATTTTATGTAATTTCAAATAAATACAATAAATTACACATTGATGATGAATGTTATTCCTGCAACTTCATTAAAATGAGTATCCAATATTCGAAGGCATGCTCTTTAATTTAAAAACCAGACAACATATATTATGAAAAATCATCTGGATGATCACTTAGTGAATAAAAGATTATTTCATCGTAAATCAAATAATCTTAAAACTATTACTGATAAAATAATTAGATCAATAAAGTACTATTAAGAATAACGTTTTACTTTTCATTAGCACCCATATCAACGGTTCCATTTTTAATTCGTGCTTCACCTTTTATATCTAATGATGAATCAGTTGTGACTTTATCTCCATCACCACCTCCATCACCATTAAGGTCAATACCAATAGCTGCATCATTATTTCCCGCGTTTTCGGCAGGTGAAGAATTCCCGAGAGTATAATCTGAGCCTGGTGTTGTAAATAATGGATCTGAATCTAAATTACCATTTGATACAGTGATTCCTTTTACTATAGAATAAGTGATTATAGGTGTAGATGAATTATTATAGATTTCATCAGCCATGTTAGTTGAAAGGACGCCATTTATTTTATTTCCCCAGATTATACTGTTGGTGATTACTGTTGAAGATGAGCTCTCGTTGCTAATAGCACCACCATTATTAATCGCATTATTTCCTGTTATAGTGCAATTTATAATTTTCGAAGAACTATTAACATTGCAAATAGCGCCACCTCTATCAGCAGAAGTATTACCAGTAAAAGTGCAATTAAATATCATTGCAGGTGAGGAATTATTATAAATGCCACCTCCTATGATACCATTTGCAGTATTTCCTGAGAAGTTACAGTTGATAATAACTGGACTACAGGCACCATTGAACATACCACCCCCATTATCGGCTGCAGTGTTATTTGTAATTTCGCAATTGATTAGTATTGGGGAAGCAGCAGAATTGTAAAATCCACCACCAACACCAAGAATATTTGTGTTTGAAGTAATAGTACAATTTGCGATTATAGTGTTTGCACTACCGACACAAACAATACCTCTATAGCCATATTTAATAGTTATTCCGTCAATTAAACCGGACGTTTGACTGGTAACGACGTGATAAATATCGTCTGAGGTAGTTCCTCCTGGTGTATCACCATTTATATCACCAGAAAAAATTGTTTTATTTATTTTCCAATTTCTCTGATAACGAAATGACTCTGTTCCTACAAAACCCCCATAAACTTCAACACCTGTTAATAATTCAAAAGTGTGTATATTCTTAACATTTCCCGGTACATATGAGCCATCTGCAATCCAAAGTTCATCATCACCTGCCGAATTGGTTAAAGCATCCTGTACATTATCAAATGAATTGAGCCAAGATGATCCATTGCCAGGCGTACCATTATCCGCATCGACATAAAGAATAGTTTTATTGTGAGTTGAAAAGCTAACTCCATTTGAGGTATCATATGAACCACTACTTGAATCGGTTCCACGCAATTTTAGCAAAACAGTCTCGGTGGAAGTGGTATTCAAATCACTTTTCATGTTCCATATTATAGATTTTGTATCTAGGCCTGGTGTTAAGTTACTAGTAGTTCCAATTAATGTAGCCGTAAACCAATTGGTACCCGCATCAATACTATATTCTGCGTTGATTGTGCATACGTCATTTTCTGTGTCGGTCAAAATATATGTGAATTCGATATAATTATTCTGATATGGCAATGGATCATTAATGTTAATTACAGGTACAGAACCGGATGATCCTGGATCTGAAGGCAATGCCGCCAATTCAGTAATATCTGCTTGTGTTAAGGCTCTTCTATAAAACCTTATCTCATCTACTTGTATCTTATAATATAATGGTGCAATATTAGATCCTATATAAGCAGGACGGACGGCTACAATGTTAGAGTCCTTAGTATTAGAAAACACACCACTAGCACTATGGAATACGCCATTGATGTATAGTGAAGCAATACCCGTAGTCCTATCATTAGATATTAATATATGTGTCCAAGTATCAACTGGAACGGCACCTGCGCTACTAAGGAAGATATCTTCAGGCACGTTATTAGCTATTTTATGATAAACGGCTCCAGTTGTTGATACATACATATAAAACCCTTGACTTGTATTAGTACCAATAGTGGTCAGAATGTGCGCGTCCTCACCTGTTTCTCGCTTTACCCAAGCCGAGATAGTTAAGTCTTGATTAGCCGGAAGGTCAAAGTCTGCATGGTAAGGCGTTTGTGCTGTATCATTTATTCCATCAAAACTCAATGCAGAATTGGGTGTTGCGTTCTTATCAGCTACGTAGGTAGCCCCTGCAATAGTCATGTTGTGTACATTGGCACTACCACTAGAGTCATCACCATTATTTTCAAACTTCCAATGAGCTACTAAATCACTAGTTATATCAGCAACAAAGGGGGTAGCATTTACTTCAGATGAGACGGCACTTTCTCCTGCAGCATTTACTGCTGTTACAACATAATAATACGTTGTTCCGTTTGTTAAACCTGTATGAGAATAAGGACTAGTTACTGTCGCTAATTTTGTACTACCCGTAGTGACCCCAGAACTTGTTGCATGATATAAATTATATGAAGTAGCACCTGACGAAGTTGACCAAGTAAGTACATTCTGAGCATTCCCTTTTACAGCTGTTAATGAAGCAGGTGCTGATGGAGCTACCACTACAGCAACTGGTGTTGCATTCGCTTCAGAAGATAAAGCGCTCTCTACTGAAGAAATAACAGCGGTGATAACGTAGTAATAGGCTGTTCCATTTGTCAACCCTGTATGAATATAAGGACTAGTCACACCCGTGATTTTCGAGCTACCAGTTGTTACCCCAGAACTTGTTGAAAAATATATATTATAGGACGTTGCATTTGTAACGGTATCCCAAGAGACGGTTATTTGGCTATCTCCAGTCACGGCAACAGTATTCGTTGGTATTGTAGTGAAAATACCAAAGTCACCTGTCAAGACTCCTGATGCCGACGAAGAAGGTAAAGATGTTCCGGTGGCATTTTTTAACCCTCCAGCGCTTTTTGCAGTTACAGAGAAAGTACCAACAATTGGTGAGCCATTCCCGGTAGTATCAACCATTGTGATCACTAAAGTTGTTGAACTTGACCAGACACCTGTATAGTTGGTGCCAAGCGATTGTGAGAATGTAAAAATGTTATCTAAACTTGATTTTATCGTTACCGCTGGTTGGTTTGTTGGTACATCAAAAACAATTGTAATCGTATCTTGATTTGAAAATACAGCATCAGCATTATCTGGGTCATTTGCAGTTATTGAAGAAATTATAGGCGCATTAGGTACTGATCCAGATAACAATACCGTTATAGGAAATACCACAGCACTTGAACTAACAATACCATCATTAATTGTGATAGAAAGAGAATCTGATCCACTAAAACTAGCATTTGGCGTATAAGTTAAAATACTATTGGTGATGGAGGCCGTTCCATTAGTAGGATTACTTGACAAAAGATATGCAAGTTGCTGTCCATTGTCTGAATCTGTACCCAATGTTGTAAGGTCCAGTGTAAGAGCTTCATTTTCAATAGTACTCAATGATTGTGAGGATAAAACCGGTGTGTCATTTACAGATATAATCGTAACCCCTATAGCAATAGTATCCGAATCTTCAAATCCATTGTTCACTTTAATATTAAAAGAATCTAGACCATTTACATTTGCATTTGGTGTATATGTGAGAAGATTATTCGTTATGGAAATGGTGCCTTTAGCTCCAGTATCTTGACTGGCATCCCATACATAATTTAATCCGACTTCAGCGTTAATAATTAAATTATTTAAATCAAATATCACAACAGTATCTTCGGTAGTCGTTAAACCTATTGCAGTAATTAATGGTTTTGGATGATCCGTTGAGGCATTAACAGTTACATTAAATGAAAGTGGTTGAGTATTATTTGAACTATCCAATAAAGTTACAATAGTTGTACCCGCTTTTAAACCTGTTAATTTCAAAACCTCAGAAAATTTTAATGATGCCGTATTTGATAGTACACTCGATACAATGGATTCATCTTGCACCACGACAGTAAAAATAGAATTGGTATATGGATTAAGCGTTTCTACTAGAAAATTTAAACTTTGATTTTCGCCAATTTCTAAAGTACTGCTCTTTAATCCATTTAAAACAATTGAAGGGACAGCATTATTATTCCGAATGCTTTCGAGATCTTCTTGGCTAATTGTAATAGAATCAGGGTCTACCAAGTTAATGTTATCAGAATTTTTGATATTTATCTGATTAGATTCAATGGTAATTTGCAAGTTAATGACAACTGTTATGCTATTGATAAAATTAGTCACCTGTGTTGACAATGCATCTGAGTTGGTATCTGTCAATGTAAGTACATCTAAGGAACCTCCCACATCAAAATCGGTTGAAATAATTCCTTCTAAATCACTAGTGGAATTACCGGATTCTAAATCAGAAAACCTTTTATCCATTTCATTAAAAATAGCTAATAAGGCTGTTAGTTCATCGATACCTGCCTTAATAATTTCTGCTTTTTCAGCATCTGTTTTGTTACTATCAATCGCAGCTGTTAATTCGTTTAGAAAAGTTCCATTGCTTATGGCTTCAATTGTTTTTTCTGCATCCGTTATTTCATCTTCAAGCAAATCTTCTATATCTGATAAACTCTTGCCATTATGTGATGCCACTTGTAATACTCGAGAATAAACTTTTGAGGTATCATCATTGACAGCGACATCATCAGTATCATCAAAATTAGATTTTATAATTCTCTCAGAAAAAAAAGAACCTACTCCATTATTACCTTTAATTCTAGCTTTTATAATATGGGGCTGATTTTTTTTAAGATCAATCTTCCATTTTTTAGTACTAGTGTCTTGTTCTGCAGATCCAACAATTGTCCCGTCAATCTTATAAACTTTTACTCCAGTACAATTACTTCTTAAGTACTCATCCTCTTCTTTGCTAAATTTATATTTTTTGCCACTACTAGAAGTGCCGACTAATTGAATTCCACCAACATCAATAGAAGCTTTTAGTACCGTTGTATCTACAATGACTATTGGACCAGGCGAAGTCGAACTGCCACCTCCACCACTGCCACAACCTGCCAATAAAATCATAGAAATAAAAGTTAACATATAATTTAATTTTAAATTATTAATTATTCTCATTTTAAAATTTCCCTTAATTTTGAATAAATTATGTAATAGAGCAAAGAGGACTAGTATAGTAAACAAATCATCAATTTTTACCAAATAATAAATGCAATTAATTATCATAAGATAGAATGTTTTCTGAGTGAAAATATCTTATCTGCATATATTTGACTTATTTATACATAGTAGGATCTCAATAAAAATTTTATTTGGGTGAAATTGTTGGAGCCTAGATCAATAACAACATTTTCTTTAAGAACAAAAATTATCAAAAATGATTTGAGCTTTTGAATCAAATTCTTTGAAAATTGATTTATCAAAATCAGCAGTAAATTCACTTAAAATTTCTGGATCATATTGCCGAGATTTATCCATGGAAGCAGAACATTTAAATAGGTCACTTGCACCTTTAATAGCCTCATCTTCAACATATAAATAATGCATATAAAAAAATTCCTCTATTTCACTTTTATTTATCTCAATAGGTAACGAACCACCAACGCTATTTACCAAGTTCAAATATTCCTCTTTAGTTTTTGCTTCTTTACAAAAGTTATAAGCAGAATGGGGGTTATCGCCTGCAGTAATCACCGGTATATCATGATAAGCAAACTCATGCCCAACTGTACCACAAACAGTAATTACGCAGTCCAAAGATTCTTTTAAAATTTGGCTATTCGAAACTTGTTTATCAATGAATTTGGCCAATTTAAAATTTTGCTCCAAGTCCCTAATGATAGGCTCATTCCCAACTAATCCATTCGGATGAGGTTTTACATATACATCATAACTTTGGTAATCAATCTTTGAAAGTGTGAAATAGATCCACTCATAAAAATCTTCAAAGACCATACTTTTGTAAATATGTGGACTGTCAAAAAAGCAATGTAGCATTATTAAAATTCGCTTTTTATCACTCTTTAGAAAAATATTTTTATCAGATTTATTATTCTCTCCATAAGCAGAATTTTTCATGTAAGCGATGCTAGAATCTATCACCCCAGTAAAACGATTCTTCAACATTATTTTAGCTGACTCAAGTCGATTTTCTTTATTAGCTAAGGAATTAAAAATAGTAGGGTATTGATAATGATCAACTGTTTGTAAGAAATGGTCTTTTGTAATTTTTCCTCTGATTGGTGTTCCCCAAATATGCCCAACTACATAAACATCTATCCCCCTAAATGCAGCACATCTGGCAATTAAACCATATTCAATATAAACAGCATGACTGAGCAGTACTAATTTAACATCATGTGTATTTAGGTAATTTTTACATCTTTGAACTATTTCTAAGGCACTACAAATAAGATTCTTTAATCTCATATCTTTTAAGTCTACTGTCGTAACAGAATAAACCCTAAGATAAGAATCATAAATCAAATCACCTATAGGAATATCTTCAAAATGTAAATTTAACAGATCACGTTTATTTTCGAGTTCACTAAATATTTTCATAGATTCTTTTTTAAATTTGCTTGAGAAGCTTATATTAAAGTATCGCAAACCACTGGTAGCACCAAAGCTTCTATGTAATCGACCTAAAGGAGTAACATTAAAAAAAATACTCCTAACCTTAGAAGCAAAACCTTCACCACAAGGTACAATTAGTTTCGGTTTTAGGCTTGCAACTCTATAAAAATAATCACTGAACAATACAGATTGGAGAATATAGCGAAAGTTTGGTTTTACATCTAATAAAAGCTCGCCCTGAATTTTATTTCCTGAGAACTTGAATGTGCTTTTAGCCCATTTAATAAAGTGTTTGGCTTGGGGTGGTAAAAAAAGTAAACTTTTTAATTGATTAAATAATAGTTTATTATCACTAGACATCTTTTGATAATAACCCCACAACTATTTGATCAACTCGAATTCCGTCATGATTAATAAGTTTTTTCTTAAATATCCCCTCTACAACAAAACCATTTTTCTTTAATACATTTGAAGATCCAATATGCCCTTCGTAATAGCCCGCTATTAGTTTTGATATTTTTAGATCATAAAAAGAATAATGCACAATTGCTGATAGAGCTTCAGTAGCAAAACCCTTTCCTTGAGCATCCTTATGGCCAATCACAAAAGAGACTTCTGCAAAAGAATGTTTGTAATTTATTATTGATAAGGTAACTGTTCCAATCAAACGTTTACCATCATTATCATATACGCCAAAATGTTTAGAATTCACCGTATCACTAAGTTTCGAAAGAATATATTTTTCAACCACTGCTTTTGTTTGAGGAACAAACCTTATTTCTAAATATTTCGTAATGCTTTCATTATTCAACCAACTAACATATTCTTCAGAAATATCTTTTAATTCTATATCTCTCAATATCAATCTTTCAGTTTTAATAATTGGGAGCCGATCACCACGCTTTTTTATTTCAATAATATCTGCCATACGAAGCTCCAGAATAAATTTAAATAATATTTATTTTTCGTTTCAATCACCATTCTGCATTTTTATAATTTGAAAATAAAAATTTAATTCAGTCTAGTAAAACCACTTGCAGATTTTTTACCCACCAAGACCTTTTCAAAATTATTTTTCATTAAGACGTCTTTACATGTTTTAAACGCTTTATCAGTAGCAACATTATATTTTTCAATATGGCTCTCGTCATGAGCCAAGCTAGGATAAAAAATACTTCCTGCTAAAATACCCTCTTCCAACATTTCCTGTATAAATAATGCTTTTAATTCTTGTGAATATTGTGATGAAAAAGAAAAATGACTTAACGGATATATACCTCCAATATTTATATTGAGGTCATATTTTTCAGCATTTAATTTCCAAATATTTTGAATTGCCATGCCCATTTTAATTAAATGTTCTCCAACATTTAGTTTCTGATGTATCTTAATTGTTTGTATTGCAGCAACATACCCAACTCTTTCTGTCCAGTTTGTACTGCTGATAAATGTATCTTGTGCAGCACTCATCACTTTTGAATTTCCAATAATTGCTCCGATTGGATAGCCATTACCTATTGCTTTTGAAAATACGGCAATATCAGGAGTAAAATCCATCTTTAATTGTATGCCACCAGAATTTTCGCGAAACCCAGAAGAAATTTCATCAATAACAAATACTAAATCATTTTCTTTTGCTAGCTGCTGAACTTTTTGAAGAAAATTATCATCGGGTTTTTCATTCCTAATAGGCTCCATCACTATAGCTGCCATTTCATTTTTATTTTCTAAAACAATTTTTTGCAACGAATCGAAATCATTGTATTTAAAAGGTATCGCTGTGCCCTGTAAACCTTTTGGAACACCCAACGGATTTAAACCTGGCAACAAATGCCCATCTAAAGAATCTTCTGAACCTAAATTCGCAGCAAGATACCAATCATGCCAACCATGATAACCACAGAAAGCAATTTTATCTTTTTTTGTGTATGCGCGAGCAATTCTAACAGCAATCGCCATTGATTCTCCACCAGTCCTTGAAAATCGAACCATATCAGCCCAAGGATGAATATCACACAATAGCTCAGCAAGATCAACTTCTTCTTTGCAATTAAGCGATGATGCAGAACCATTTCTAATAGCTTCGACAACTAAATCATCAACATCATCATTTGCATAACCTAAAACACATGCACCTATTCCACTTATAGACATATCTAAATATTCGTTATCATCCAAATCGGTTATGTAACATCCTTTTGCTTTTTTAAAATATCCAGGCCAAACACCCCATGAAAACATGTCAGGCCTTTTCGATAACAATTGACATAAACCTGGAATTATCTTGCTTGCTTTTTTTTGCAAACTAAACGATTTGTCTAAATTCATTCATTTTTCCTTATGTAGTAACCTATAAGCAAATATATATCACGTCTTCTAACAAATAACACAAGTATCATCCCGAAAGCTAATATTGTTTTTAAATATTATAATTTATTTAAACAAATTCATTTCTACTTTCATTTTAGCTAGTCGATCTTAAAAAAATAAAACCAGTAAAAAAGCTCAACTGTATTATCATTTTATATATAAAGCAAAGGCGGAAGATGACAAAGGTTTAATCGATATTTTTTTAGTTGTAATACCTTGATTTTCTAAATAACAAAGAAACTCTGACACTTGATCAAAATCTAATTTTATAAATTTTTCAG
Source organism: Planctomycetota bacterium (assembly GCA_002746535.1). GTDB lineage: Bacteria > Planctomycetota. The sequence continues at coordinate 21,450 of NVWA01000006.1, read as the reverse complement.
CACTTCTTCTTTGAAGATCACGATTTCCATAAAAGTGACTTCTGATTTTTCGATACAGAGATTTGATAAAATCTTTACTTTGACACCAGTATACAATATCATCTAAACCAAAGGTATCTTTTTGGTTTAATTCTAAAGATAATTTAACTAAGTCTTTTCCAATTTTTTGGCCAGAATCATAATCTTGATTATCGATAATTGTTTTAACTAACTGCATCCTTGATTTTTTTTTGTCAGCCGAAACCGAACGTCCACCCAAAATATCTTTAATTAATAAACTTAATTCATCAGCATTATTCGCAACATCACTTACCCCCAAAGGTACATAGGGCACGAATTGGTCATCACAATTTGGGACAAAACATATAGAATCTCGACCACCAATAAAATTTTCAATTGCCGTCGTACAACCTGTATGTATTAAAATTTTAGCATCTACCATCCATTCGTTTGCAACACCCTCTTTTGAAACAATCACGTTTTTTAATGACTTAAAGTATTCGATATAAGTCTCAGACTTTTCAACTGGATGTGGCCTAATTACTATTTTTAAATTTGGGTGCTCATTAGATATTCTTTTAACTCCCTCTAAAAATATTAAAAAACGATCTGCTTCAAATTTGTGCAAAGTTTTAATTACATTCTCAGCATGATCACTTCCATTTTCAAACTTAATTTCATCTTCCATTGGCAATATATTATTTATTAACCCCCAAGATGTATTTACTAATAAGTAGTTATCTGGTTTTTCAACTTTATCAGATCTACTGCGGTAATAATCATCAAATTTATTTTTCCTTAAGTCAAATAAAGGATATCCTGTTAACAAAGATTGCTTCTCAGGATCGAATTTATCATAACGTTTTTTATAATCAACAAATGAAGATTCGCCCCAAAAGTAAATACGTGAAATCTCGTTAAAATATTTACTATCGCAACCTCCCCTAGGATTATTTGCTTCAGACCATTTAGAATACACACCCCCCTCTGCATCTACTATCACATATTTGCTATTAAGCCTTTTTAAATTTGTATAAAAACTCTTTTGAAGATGATATGCCTTTGCTAAATACAAAAAAGGAATTTTTGTTTTCCCTGCAAGGTTATTGATAAAATGGCTAGGACCTAACACACAAATACCATTATCTATGTTTTCTAAATAATTAGCTGCGAGATAGAGTCTAGGCTCTAAATCCCTTACCAAGACTTCGATAGGTACTAAAAGTAAATTTTTCAAATTATAATATCTATCCACTTCAGGAGAAACGACTAATTATAATAACCTTAAACAGACTTACCAAAGGATTTCCACTACATTCTCCAGAAACAACTAGACCTATGTATAAAACAGGTCTACCAAGAATCGCAATTAAATTTAAAAAAAATCGAGGGATCATTTTCAATAACAAACACCAACTATATAGAACAAACTCGGTTATTTAAAAATCTCAATATAGGCAATTTATTTCAGATAAAGGTCCATCATCACACCAAAGTGATCAATATTAATATTTATAAAAATCAAAAAAGAATCATCATTCAAATATAAATTAAAGTATTTAGCACAACCGCCCTAAGCACTGACAATTCAACAAGTATATCTTGTAAGTTAAATATTTCAAAATAGAATACAAAGTATAAAACGAGATGTGTAAAATAAAATTATTCACAACTTGATCACTTAAAAAATTATGAATGACAAACCTAAAGTAAACCCAAATGAAATTAGTGATCACATTCAAGAGATCAAATATACCGGCTTCACCAAAATTAAAAAATTTCTAAATACCGATCTAATTTCGAGACTACTAGAGTTAATACACCAAAATTATAAAGGATATAAAGACTTAAAAAATGTATCGCCAAATCAGGCCTTAGATAAATACATATACCACCTACAATTCATCGATCCGTTCTTTATCCAAATATTAAGTCGATCAAATATATTAGAAATATTAAACCCATTTTTAAATGACCCTTATTACAGGAAAATTCCGGACAATTTACCAAATTATACTTTAGCATATTATAATGCTCGCTCTAGCATTGCCCCTTTAGACCTACATATGGATAGTCATATTCCATTCTTGGGCGATCATTTATTATCAATGCAAATATTTATTTCTTTAAATGGGCAATCAAAAAAAAATGGCGCCACGATAGTTGTTCCTGGTTCCCATTTAACTAACAACTATGCATACAGAAAAAGAACACTTAACTCACAATTAATTATAGATTGCGATCCTGGCGATGCTATTATCATTGACAGTCGCTTGTGGCATGGTGCTTTAGAAAACAAATCTAAAGCAGATCGATGGTCACTCGTCGCAACTTTCAAACCATGGTGGTTAAAACAAAATTATGACCCAATTAGAGGAATATCTGAAGATATCTTTTCAAAATTAAATGATAACGAAAAAGCACTTTTAGGCCTACTTTCATTACCACCACTTGATGAAACCGAAAAAGTTTCTACCAAAGAAGGTTACGAAGGTTTACTGGGAAGTATGAAAGAATATCGCGAACGGAGAATACATGAATAAGGACTTTAAACCCGAAAAAACGTCACAAGGTTACTATGAAGCCATGCCTCGCCCGAGTACTGAAGAGCTAGATAAGTTTTACAAAGAAGCCTACTTTAAAGAAGGGGTTACAACTACATATCAAATCACGTACACCGAAGAAGAATTATTACAAAAAGAACTTGTATCCAGGAAAATCACACGATTCATTGAGCAAAATATCCCTTCAACTCAAAACAAAATCACTTCCGTTGAAATTGGATGCGGAGAAGGCTTTTTGCTTAAAAGCTGTATTGACAATAGTTGGGATGCACACGCCGTTGACTATCAAAAAGAGCCTGTAGAAAAATTCAATAACGATGTCATTAAAAATTTCACAGAAGCGCATCCAGGTGATTATTTAAACGACGTAATCAATCAAAATAAGAAATACGATGTTGTTATGTTACAGAATGTTCTAGAACATGTTCTTGACCCGAAGCACCTGATGACACAACTATCAAAAATCATCAAAAGCACAGGCCTCATTTTTGTTGCAATTCCAAACGATTTTAGCGAGTTTCAGGAACTAGCTCAAAAAGAAAATAAAATTGACAGAGATTATTGGTTTTGCCCACCTCAACATTTAAATTATTTCAATGATAAGAATATCCATGACTTTGCTAAATCAATTAATATGGAGATAGTCGATGCCATTACGGATTTTCCAATTGAACTTTACTTGTGGGGCAACAAAGAGAATTACATTACAGACTCGACCATGGGGCCTATGGCTCATCTTGCCAGAGTCCAACTAGATTTGTTTTTATCAAGAAGAGGGCTTGACCCTTATTTAGATTTCTATCGCTCATGTTTCAAATTAGGGCTAGGTCGTTGTATATCAGTACTTCTTAGACCATCTAGCTCAAATTAGAGATTAAGGTGCGAGCTTAAACTCAAGCTAACAATCATCTTCTTGTATAGATTTATTGTAACCTTCGTTCTTTGCAATCTTGGCATTTACCATGAATTGCTCTGGATACTTTTCTCTTAAAAGTAAAACATCCTTCCAAGTAAAAACTTGACCCTCTTTATATAGATTATTATAAATAAACTTCATTAATTCATAATCTTCTGGCTCATCAACAGTCCATCGGCAATCAGAAAAATCTTCATCATTTTTTAAGCAACCCATCTTAAATCGACCTTGGCTCTTCCTTATAAATGATGTAACATGCTCCCGTTCAGAGTTTGATCGAGCTTCATTCCATGCGATAGTTAATACTCTCGAGGTAAATAATTCTGCATCAAGCCCATCAGGGTATGTTGGCTCAAGACTATTGCATACATAATCAAAGTCACCTCTTTTAAAATATGATATGATCTCATCCAGAAGAAAAGGATCTATTAATGGACAATCACCCGTTAACCGCATAATAAGGTCCGCATTTGACATTTTCGATGCTTCATAAAAACGATCAAGCACATCATCAAGTTCACCGCGAAAACACTTTACTCCAATAGATTCACATAGGTCTTCAATCTGTTGATCTTCGCCACTCAAACTTGTAGCAACGATTAATTCATTTATTAATTCTGAATAATTTATACGCTCTATTTGACGCTCAAGCATTGGCTTACCAACTAAAGGCAATAAAACCTTTGATGGTAGTCGCGTTGAATTCATTCGGGCTTGAAGTATCGCAACGGTTTTCACTCATTCACCACAAAGAAGGGTTGATAATTTTATCCGTTAAATACTCAGAGAGTATATTATAAATCTCTTCTATTTCATTTTTATTTAGAGGATTTTTACCCATAAACGATTTATTTTTAAGGACTTGACTTGGTGATTCCATTCCAAAGACTACTGGAGTATTTAAACTATTAGCAAAGGCAAAACATAGATCCTCAGAAACCATATTGAATTTACTACACACCCTGATCCATTCATCAAATGCTTTAATTGCGAAAGGAGCCTTTTTCGCAACATCATCCCTTTTCATCAGTAGCAACCCTTGTAAAAAAATACTTCTTACAAAGACAAGCTTATCTTTCTTTTTAAAACCTTCTAAAACATTTTCTAAAATTAATTGTGGTGTCCAAAGATTGCAAGGTACTTGAAATATTGAGAATTCATCTATATCTTTACAGGCAACCAATTCCTTTATATTATATACAGAGACTCCAAAATGCTTTACAAGACCATCCTCTTTTAGTTTCTTGATTTGATCCAAAAGACCATTGTTTAAATGCTCAACTAAATCAAATCGATGGAGCATTAATCCCCATAATGAATCAACATTTAAATCTTGAACAGATTTAAGAATTGAATCATATACCCAATTAAAATCTTCCGTAGATCTGGCAGGATCTAATTTTGAAATTATTTTGAAATGATCTGTTAAATTAAAATTTTTCAGCGCTATTCCAATCGAAATCTCACTTTGGCCATAAGCTTGGGCTGTGTCGAGTAGGTTAACACCTACATGATAACATTCTTCAACAATAGAATTAATGATTGCTTGCTCAGGCTTACCGGATTTATTGGCAATACCATAATTCAAACCCAGTTGAGCGCCACCAAGAACAAATCGGTTTAACTTTTCTCCCTGGAATTCAAAAAAGTTCTCATTCATTGAGACTAATTTCTTTCAAAAATAATCTGAAATGCTTCAGCATTCTGACAACCAATATTACTACCCCATCTTTTAGAAGACGCCAATAAATTTTCAACTGATCTAGGATGAGGAAAATCACACAATTCATCTTTATAAATTTTCATTGCTTCAATTTTTTTATCGATCACATTTTCAATATCGTAAAAGCAATTTGGCTTAAAGGAAGGTTCAAATTGTTGAAAAGCCCATTCAGTCGATGACATGACTTCATATGCTAATAGTTTGTTCACAACAGAACCCATCATAGGTCTTGTAGCAGTCAAGGTTGCTTTAAAAGTTATTTGGTGATCAATATTTAGATCTCCACCATGCTGGCAAAACACCATTGATGGCTGAATATCATTTAAAACACTTTCGATTTTTTGAGTAATGCTTAATAATGAAACTGTATCAAACTGATTATCAGGAAAATTCTCGAAACGAACACTATTGACACCTAATAAGTCAGATGCCTTTTTTGACTGATCATGCAATTCGGATAACTTTGTTATTTTTTGTTCGTCATTTAGATTTTTTCTAGCTGTTACCCCTTCACCCAATATTAACACATGAACATCATGCCCTTCACTTGACAATTTCGCCATAACTCCACCACAACCCAAGACTTCATCATCAGGATGAGCTGCAATAATTAAAATATTCATTTATTCTCCTTTATTGAAGTTATTTTCACATTAGCAACCATTTCATCACCATTTAATTTTGCGGAATCAAATTCGAATTTAAAACCATCCAATTCAATAAATGCTTTGGGATATCCTTCGGCATCAAGCATTCGAATGTAATCATAAATACTTGAAATATCTTTAGGCTCTTTAATTTCACTTTGTTCTTTACGTCTTCTTTTAAATAAAACAACTTCCCCTTCTTGAGGTTTAGGCGGAATATTATCTAAAACAATTTCTTCAATCATCACAAATGATAATTCGCTAGCTTTAATTAAAATCTCTTGAGCGGATCCACTTAGACTAAATTTTTTCTTTAAATAAATTGGACCAGCATCATAGTCCTCAACCATTTTAAAGGCTGAAATAAAAGTATCTTTATACCCTCTAACAATTAAGTTTTGTAAAGGGCTACCACCTCTCCCAAAAGGTAAATCAGTCATATGAAAACAGATGCAATCATATTTTTCAAAAATAGCTTTTGGCACCTTATACGACCAATGAAGAAAAAATATATATTTAGGATTAATTTCATCCACGACTGCTTCATTTAATGATTCTTTATCAGCAATAAATTCCCACCTATCTTGAGCCGATTTAGTAAACTGATCAAAATGTTCTTTATTCCAAGATTTACAACCAACAACTATATTATTTTCTGACATGTAATTACGATAGACCCTTCTTGTTATTTTTAATAATGTACTCTTGGGTACCCCTATAAAATATAATACCTGGCTGCACGGCATTAAAAGGTTCTAGTTTTTTACCTAACGACTCTTTGATTGACCAAATTATATCTTGATAACCCATTAAATGTCTAAAAAAAACGGTACTAGAAAATCTCGGATTAATTTCAAAAGCTACGGGGCCATCATTAGTTTTTCGAAGCTGCACATTTATACTACCATGTAAATTAATATTTATGGCTATTGATTTAATGTAATCATCAATGGCATGGTCTTCTACAACAGTACCATATGAAGTAAACCCATCTTTCATTATTCTGTTTATAACAACAGTACGCACTTCACCATCAAGAGTTCTATAAAGCCCACAAGTATATTCTTCTTCATCTGGCAGCAACAACTCTTGCCAAATATCATCTTGTCGTAATTTCTGGTATAAGTCAATTTCTAGCTCATGCTCAACAATTCTTAAATTTTTACTTCCCTGCCCTCTACGCATTTTTAAAATACATGGCAAATCATCTGGTCTTGCATCACTAACATTATAACTCCAAGGATACTTCAGATTATTTTCCTTTAAGAAATTTACGGTTTTAAGTTTATCCAATCCAATACTGATCGCACCTTTAGAGGCCATGATAACTGTTGTCTCTCCAATTTTTTTATCATATCCGGCATTTAAAAAAATTTCAATTTCATCTTCTGTAGATGGAATCACTAATTTAACTTTATTGAATTCAATAATTTTTTTTAATTTTCCGAAATAATCATCTGCCCGAGCCAATGGTACAATTTCACATTTATTAAAAATTTCCAGTCCCATGTGCTTACTATGAATATCGCAACCAATTACTTGTCTAGTAATCTTTGCATCATTAATTGCTTTACAGATGGATTGACCAATGTCACCACCGCAACCTGTAATTAAAATGGAATCACAAAGAATGGGCATCTGGTATACTCCTTTGATTTCGTTTCAAAATCTCATGTAAATAATTATTTGAAGGATCATTAAGTCGAACTTCTGCCACAAGAGATTCAATAGCAAAAGGTATCCGTCTATTTAATACTTCATTTGTAGTATCATCAATTATAGTGTAAGAAGATAAATTGCCAATATCTCTGGGCTGACCAACTGATCCCGGGTTTACGAGATTAACGCCACCCCTTTTAGAATGAAAAGGATAATGAGTATGACCCATTAATATATAGTCGTATGATAGATCTGCAAATCGATCGATTGATTCTTCAGATGCATCAGGATAAACATATTCTTCTGGATTAAATGGTGATCCATGACATAAAAGAAAACTGGTGCCACCTATATTAATCTCCATTTTTTCAGGAAAATCGCTTATAAATTTTAATTCTTTTTCTGAAATTTCACTTAAAGCAATTTTAACACCACTTCCATATTTAGTTGTAATCTCTTCAATATTTTGCTTTCCACACAAAACATCTAGAAGCATTTTGTCGTGATTCCCTAATATAAATGAAACATTTTTTAATGACCTTAGTTTATTGATAACTTCCAGAGGATGATAATAATAACCAACCAAATCGCCTAAAACAAATATATGTTCAATATTAAAGTCAAGCATATCATTTAATACACCATCTAATGCAATGCTATTTGCATGTATATCTGAGAGTACGGCAATTTTCATGTTAAAAACCTTATAAAATATTTTCCCGCAATAAAGGTTCACCTCGCTCTAAATCGCAAGTAACTTTTTTACCTAACACCTCATCAAAATATTTCGGAGAAAGCCCTTGACCAGGCCGAATACACCTAATATTTTCCTCTGTCAACACATCCCCTTTTTTAATATCTTTCACGATAAAAATAGACCTTCGATAACACAAACTTTTTCTTTCAGATTCTGTAGATCTGTAGGAAACTCCTCCTAATGCTTTTTCAGCAATCCTGACATTCTCAACCATTAATTTAAATTCTGCTGGCTCTAAGGAAAAGGCACTATCAACACCACCCTCTTTTCGATCTAAAGTTAAATGTTTTTCGATTATACTTGCACCCAAGGCAACTGCAGTAATTGGCACAGCCAAATCCATTGAGTGGTCAGATAAACCCACAACACATTGAAACCTTTGTGCTAAGTCAGATATTGTATTCAGATGCATGTCTTCTGATTTAGCAGGATAATTTGAGACACATTTTAAAAGCGAAAATTCTTTACATCCATTTTCTCTTAATGCTTTAACGGCTTCTTCAATTTCTTCTATGCTTGCCATACCTGTGGATAGAATCATTGGTTTACCTTTTGAAGCAATAGCTTTGATTAAGGGGATGTCAACCAACTCAAAAGATGCAACCTTATAGGCTACCGGGTTATAAGCTTCTAAAAATTCCAAAGAAGATTTGTCAAATGGCGTTGAAAAACAATCCATACCCAATTTATTCGCTTCTTCAATAAGTTTAGGTTGCCAATCCCAAGGTGTCATCGCCTTTTCATACAAATCATACAAAAACTCTCCATCCCATAAAGAGCCACCAGATACTTTAAAATGCTCTTTATTTGATTTTATGGTCATCGTATCAGCATTATAGGTTTGTAATTTTACAGCATCAGCTCCAGATTCTTTGGCTGCTCGTATTAGTTCAAGTGCCCGTTCGTATTGACCATTATGATTTCCAGACATTTCAGCAATAATATAAACAGGAGATCCTTGACCAATATTTCTGTTTCCAATTAAAAACTTATTTGAGTTTGTCATATTAAAATTCGCCTTAACTTTTTAAACAATCTACTAATTCATCAATTTTTGAATTTTTAAATATTTTTTTTTGATTTATTACCATTTTTTGACGTAATGATTTTTTTTCTAAAGATTTTATTCCTGCAATTAAATTTTCACCAAAAGTATCATCTCTACTTTCTAAACCAATGGAAACATTCATTTCTGACAGGTATTTATTTACATTTATTTGATTATCAAATGTAACTACATTAATAAACGGAACACCAAGACTACATAATTCCCAAACAGTACTACCTGATGCACAAATACAAATATCATTTTTTTTCATTAATGAACACATATCGCCAACATCAAGCAACAATTTAAAATTATTTTTATCAGAAATATAATTTTTAATAGAATCAAAATTTGGATTATTTGGACCGATAACTACTTCACAAACGGATTCATCATTAATTTTATTTTCAACTAAATATTTCAGAATTTGAAGTGTTACATTATTGGGATCTCCACTTCCTAATGTAATTAAAATTCTTTTAATTGAATCATTCAAGGGCAAGTCTACTTCTTCATTTTGCCTAAATTCATTTCTTAACAGAACGAAAGGTGCACCTAAAAATAAATTTATACTCTTATCGCAATCGACATACATTTCGGTGGTTGCATGTGAGTTTTGATTGATAATCGCATCCACGAAATATGCTTCATGTTCTTTATTGTCATCAAAAAGTAATATTTTCAGGTTTAATTCTTTAATCGCTTTGTGAAATTCATGATTAAATTGATATCCATCCAAGGCCATCCAAGAAATGGATTCTTTTTCTTTTATTTTTTTAATGACATCTAATTCATTCATTGGATTAACTAGGTGAACTTCAAACCCACTCGCTTCAAGCCTATTAATCAACAAACCAGTTTCTTCAAAAGTTACAAAGTGAATTGAAAAACCATTTTCTGATAAAATTTGTCCCAAAGCTAAACATCGCATTACGTGTCCACCACCAAGACTAGGGCTAGCATCAGCACGAATGATTATCGAAGGGAAATTAGGCATTTTTTTCCGTTAACATTAAAACAGTCTTAATAATAAAAGAAACCTGCTCATTAGTTAAATCAGGGAACATGGGTATACTAATTTCTCTTTCATAAAATTTATTCGCTTCAGGAAAAGATTCTGATTTATATCCCAGATTTTTATAATATGGCTGAGATGGGATAGGTATATAATGCACTTGACAATTAATTCCGGCGCTTCTCAATTCCTTAAATATAATTTTACGCACATTGGCATTCTTAACAAAAATAGGATATAAATGATAAGATGAGGAAGAACTTTCTAGAGGTTTAATTACATCGACAAAAGATTTATCTAAAAAGGCTTCGTCATACAAACGGGCTATTTCTTGCCTTCGACTAACAAACTGATCAAGTCTATTTAATTGCGATATACCTAGTGCACATTGAATATCCGTAATTCTATAATTATAACCTAGATCTTCCATTTCGTATAACCAAGGTTCATCTTCAGTAGTATTGTTTTTGTTGATACCATGAGATCTAAATTGAACTAAAGATTCAAAAATACGCTTATTATTGGTTAGTACAGCACCACCTTCCCCAGTAGTAATGTGTTTCACCGGATGAAAGCTAAACACTGTAGCGTCGCTATATTCACAGGCACCTATTGGTTTATTATCATAAAAGGCACCAACAGCATGACAAGCATCTTCAATAACCATTAATTTTTTATTTTTAGCAATATGATAAATTTCTTTTAAATTCACAGGATTGCCAGAATAATGTACTGGGACAATCGCTTTTGTTTTAGAAGAAATATTGGCCTCTATAAGGTGATGATCAATATTTCCACTTTGATTCACATCAACAAATACCGGCTTTGCGCCTAAATATAAGCCAGCATTACTTGTAGCTACAAATGAAATAGGCGTTGTAATAAATTCATCACCTTTTTTTAAACCAATCGCAAAATAAGCGGCATGTAACGCGCTTGTTCCAGAATTAAAAACTACCGCATAATCACACTGAACTTTTTCTGATAAATTACTCTCGAATTGAGAGACCAACGGACCTTGAGTAATAAAATCATTTTTTAAGGCACTTAAGACATTATTTAAGTCATCTTGATTTATTGACTGACGACCATAAGGAATCATTTGGTAATACTTTCAAAAAATTAAAGAATTCATTATAAACTATAAATACATCTCAAATTTTGACCATATTTTTATAATCATTTTTTATCCAATCAAGTAACATTTTAGACGTCATCCAGTCTTTATTGACATCACTTGAATAAACAAAATCTTCGTCACATTTTTTACCATCTTTCATACGATAAGGGTCATTCGACCAATTATTAATCGCAGGAAGTATTTTAAAATAGTCATCATATTCATAAGTGTAACTAGCATCCTCACGACCAATCATTTGTTCGTGAATTTTTTCTCCAGGTCTTATTCCAATTGTTTCAATTTCAACATCTGGTGCAATCGTTTTAGCAATATCAATTAATTTCATCGAAGGAATCTTCTTTACATAAATTTCACCACCAACACTATCCTCTAAAGCTTTCCAAACTAAATCTACACCTTGGTCTAACGTTATCATAAAGCGAGTCATTCTTTCATCAGTTAAAGTAATTTTTCCTTTTTTCTTCTGTTCAATAAAAAGGGGGATAACACTACCTCGACTACCCATAACATTTCCATATCTAACGACAGAAAATTTAGTTTTCTTTTTTCCAGCGTAAGAATTTCCTGCTACAAACATTTTATCAGATGCTAATTTTGAAGCTCCATATAAGTTGATTGGATTACTTGCCTTATCAGTACTGAGTGCGACTACATCTTTGACACCTTTATCAATACAAGCATCAATTAAATTCATAGCACCAATCACATTAGTTTTAATGCATTCAAAAGGATTGTATTCAGCTGTAGGAACTATTTTTGTTGCAGCAGCATGTATAACTACATCAATATCATCTAAGGCCCTATATAATCGATCTCTATCCCTAATATCACCGATAAAAAATCTAATTCGATCATCATCAAATTTTTTAGCCATCTCCCATTGTTTCATTTCATCTCTAGAATAAACAATTAATTTTTTTGGATCATATTTATCTAAAGTCATTTGAATAAATTTATGGCCAAATGATCCTGTTCCACCAGTTACTAAAATTGATTTTCCATTTAGCATATAAGAAGGCCTAACTACACAATGTTGATTAAGTTTTTCGATTTTTTATTATATGTTTTTTATTGACTTTAAATTCCAAAAAGCAGAATTTTTTATAAAATTTTCCAAGAAACTGCCTTAATATGGCGTTTGGAAATAGCTATTATTACGAATTATTAGCCTTTTTTAAATCTTCAAGTTTGCCGATATCAATCCAATAGTCATCTAGCCTATAAACATTGGTATTGATTTTTTTATCAATTAAATCTTTAAACAAAGATGGCATATCATAAAAAGAACCTTCGGGCACATAAGACAAAACGCTTGGGTTTAAAGCATAAACGCCACTATTAACACTAAATAAAACTTTTGGTTTTTCAGTCAAACCCGTTATGGTTGTTCCTTCTGTTTCAACAACACCATAAGGCACGACATACTCGTATTCTTTAACACACATTGTTGCTACAGATTCTGTCGATTTATGAAAATTTAAAAAATCAGTAAAATTAATGACACTTAATACGTCTCCATTAATAATTAAAAGCGGATTTTTTAATTCAACATCAATAAGAGAAAGTGCGCCGGCAGTACCAAGTCGCTTGGCCTCTTCCAAATATTTAATTTCAACATTCAATTCATCTCCATTTTTAAAATAATCTTTTATAACCTCTTTTTTAAAATTGACGGAAATAAAAAATTTGGAAAAACCTTGCTCAATAAACTTCTCTATAATTCTTTCTAATATAGGTTTTCCCCCGACCTTAAGCATTGGTTTTGGAGTATCTTTTGTTAAATCTCCTAATCGTGTACCTAAACCACCAGCCATGATTACTACCCAGTTTTCTTTAATCTCAAAATCACTATCATCTAAAGTAAACATGTCTAGGTAATGATTTTCATCATCAACTAAAGGTAACTGTCTTCTTTTTATTTTCTTTAGAAATTGAATTCGTTGTCGATAGGAAGATGAAATAGACAACTTAAAAGGATTTTTATTAATAACATGATCTAAATCTAAATGTTTTTCTAATATCGCTTTGCGAATATCACCATCTGTAATAATACCTAGAAGCAATTTATTTTCATCCACTACAGGTAATATCCCATTTCCATTTATATCAAGGAGTTTCACAGCTTCTTCAAAAGAAGTCTTGCTACTCAACACTAAAATTTCTTTAGCCATTTCTTTCCTTTAATAAATATTCAGCATATTTAAAATCTGATTCGTCATCAACATCAACAGATCTTTCACTAGGCATAATGTATGCGTAAGTTTTTTGACTATAGTATTTTTTTTGTTGAATCAAGTCATAATTGAAGACAAAAATAGCGCCATTTGGGAAATAAGTCGTTTTGAAATCTTGTCGATTTGCCAATGATACATCTAATACATCTTCAAGTCGACCATCTTCAGAAATATACTTATGCCAAGTAACTGGATGAAATTCTTTCGTACAACTAATTACCGATTCGGCCTTTTTGTTTCTATAAAGCTCAATTGCATCGTCTATATCTTTTGAAATTCGAAGAGGTGAAGTGGGCTGCAATACAACAAATTCTTCAATATTGTAATCAAACTCATTATTCATTCTATCAATGGTATAAATGTAATTATCAACAGCATTTGCTGAATTTGAAGCTAGTTCAGCAGGTCTTAAGAAATGACTTTTTGCTCCTAAACCTATGGCAATCGTTTCTATTTCGGCACAATCTGTGGATATGACAACCTCATCTATATATTTAGACTTCAGTGCCGCCTCAATTGTATAGGCTATCATAGGCTTACCATGCAATACCTTAATGTTTTTACCGGGTAACCCTACTGAATCCCCTCTAGCTGGTACAATAGCAATCATTATTGAATGTCAGTCTTTGTTAAAATATGATCTTCAGGCAAATCTTTTTTTATGGTTAACCCTATAATGAATTCGGTTAATTCCGGCTTTAACCCTGTCCCAGGTCTTTTATAATCAAGATCTTTTTCACCAATAACTTCACCACTTTTCATTGCTCGACTCAGAACTATACTCCGACGGAATTCCGCCTTTTTTTCATCCGATTCTGTGGCAACTATTCTTGCACTCCCTAATGCTTCATTAATTCGTTTAGAGCCTTTAACTATAATTTGAAGTTCCTCTTTAGTAGCAGAAACTTTATGATCCCAACCTTCCATATTCTTATCAAGAGTAAAATGTTTTTCGATTATAACCGCACCCAATGCGACAGAGGCTAATGGAATTTCAACGCCAATTGTATGATCAGAAAAACCGATTGGATAATTTGGATAATTCAACATGAGTGTCTTAATATTATTTAAATTTACTTCTGAATCTACGGGAGGATATGTCGCGACACAATGAAGAATACAAATATTCTTATTTCCAGCATTTTCAATAACACTAATAGCTTTATCAATTTCATGCAATTCACTCAGCCCTGTTGATAAAACAATTGGAACATTTTTTTGAGCTATATAATGCAAAAATGGATGATTATTTAAATCCATAGAAGCTACTTTAATAAATGGTGCATTTAATTTATCAACTAAAAAGTCGACTTCTTTTTTGCTAAAAGGAGTTGAAGAAAAATCAATTTTTAAACTATCAGCATATTCTTTCATTTCTAATAATTCAGATTCAGATATAGAATATTCTTCAACTATCTCTTCCAATGTATAGTCCGTTCTATCTCGATAATCATCTGAAATAAAATAATTATCTTCATATTTTACTCTAGCAAACACCGAATCTTTTGTCCAACTTTGAAACTTCACACAATCAGCACCTGCGGATTTCGCCTCTTTTATTAATGTTCGTGCGATTTTCATATCACCATTATGATTAGCCCCTATTTCGGCTATTATGTACGGCTTACAAAAATTAAATAATTCTTTTTTTTCAGTTAATTTCATAAATCAAATCCTCAAACAATCAATTCCCACCAAAGGGGAAATGTTAAGCTTTCCTGATTTTTCAAAAGAAGTTGCTTTAAACGATTAGTATCCTTTATCAAATCAAAAACACATTCATTTTCTTGAAACAATTTATCGTAATAAGAATCAAATGCAGACATTAGTTTATAATGTTTACGTTTCACCGATAAAGTCTTTTTTATACTATCTTCTGAAAATATTCCTAATCCTGCAATATTAAGTTGGTGCTGCCTATAAAATGTTACTACATCAGAAGTAAAAATAGCTTTTATATTATTTTGCAATAAATTTGAGAAAAAATACCAATCCCATGCAACTAGATCTTCATTAAACTCAACATTATCAATCACACTTAACTTGACGGCTGTATTTGACAAACCCATTATATTTTTATCTCGAATATAATTCAAATCAACCATCATATTATTGTCCATTCGATTCGACATATATTTTGTTGAGAATATTTTATCCGTATTAAACAATGAAACATCATTCACAACTACGTCGTAATCCTTTAATAATTCCAATGATTTACTTATTCTATTACTATCGAATTTATCATCACTATCTCCAAAAATAACAGCTTCATAACCAGACTCCTTAATATAATTTATGGAGTACTCCCGATTACGTGAAGGTGTATCTGAATAGTTAAGCTCAACAATATTGAGTCTAGGATATAACGCCCTATAGTTATCTAAACAACCAAAGCCATCATTTAAAATAATTAAATCAAATGAACTAAAAGACTGTTTATCCAGAGATGAAAAAAAATCTAATACAAAGGATTCTTCCATTGGAAATAATGTAGTTGAAAATGCGATGGAATTCCGCGGACTTTTTATATTCACAACCTCATTTCCTCATTGGTTTAGCTGGCATACCCAAAACAGTTACATTCTCTTCAACATTTTTAGTAACTAATGCACCTGCACCAACGATAGAATTATTGCCTAAAGTAATCTTTTTATCTTGCGAACCTTGCAAAATAATTGCACCAACTCCAACAAAAACGTTGTCTTCAATTTGAACATTTCCAGAAATATTTACACTTGGCATTAAAGAAACATAATCACCTATAATACAATCATGGCCAATTGTACAATTCAAATTATAAATGCCAAAATTACCCATTTTAATATTATTTGTAAACACAACACCTGAGGTAATAAGATTCCCTTTTGACTTATCCAAATGTGATTTTTGTTCGAAGCCTAAGGTAGCATTTGGATGTAATAAATTTGGATAGACGAGATTATTATTTTTCTCGTAGATTTTCTTTCTGATTAAAGGATCACCAATACCAATGGCAAATTCATAGCCTTCTTGCACCAATTCATCTATTTTCACTTCCGATAAGATAGTGAGGCGATTGCTTGACTCTACACTTTCATCCTCATTGGACAACAACACAATATCAGAAATGCCCATGGCGTGGGCAATATCAGCTACCTCATAAGCAAAACCGGAATTGCCAAATATGGCTAATTTTTTATTCATATAAAAACAACCTTTCTATTTAATTAAATATCGATCCAGTAAAATAAACCAATACATTCATTCTTTATCTCACACTACTTGGTATATTTACGACCCTATCTTCAAGCCATTCAGAATTTATTAAAGATTCTGCCTGACACTCCTTAAACATATCTAATTTATTCATCAATTTCCAAATTGGTCTTGTCATTATTCCGTTTTCATTTGTGACTTGTAAAAACTTATCACGCTCTTCTCTATTTTCTAAAATAATAGTTTGCAACCAATAATTTGATTTTGAGTTTTTTATTTCCTCAACAAATTGTATATCATTTTCTGAAAAGAAGTTTTTATAAATTTCAGCAAGCTTTCTTTTTTCTAAAAGAAATTTATCTAAGTTTTCTAATTGGGCTAAAATCAATGCAGCATTAATATTTGGCATTCTATAATTAAAACCAATCATATCGTGAGAATACTCCCATGGATGTGGCACCTTTGCCGTTGTTGTCAAATGTTTTGCTTTCCTAGCCATATTTTCATCATCAGTTATGATACATCCACCTCCACCTGCGGTGACAATTTTATTTCCATTAAAACTTAAAACACCAAATTTTCCAAATCGTCCTGTATGTTGATTATTATAAAAGCTACCCAAACTTTCTGCAGCATCTTCAACAAGTTCAATTGAATATTCCTGACAAATACTCGCAATTTCATCAATTCTGCATGGATGCCCAAATGTATGCATAGGAATACAAGCTTTGATAATATTACCTGATATTTTATTGACACATTTGCCACTTTTGACCTCAGCATTTTTTTCTAAAAAACTTTTTAATCCTTTTGGGGATAATCCCATGGTATCTCTATCCACATCAACAAATACAGGTTTTGCATTGCAATAAACGATAGCACTGCAAGTGGCAACAAAAGTTAGCGGTTGTGTAATTACCTCATCACCTGGATTGACATTTGCCAACAACAATGAAGTATGCAAAGCAGAAGTACCATTGCAAATTGCAATCGCATATTTAGATCCTGTATAATCTGAGATTTTTTCTTCCAATAAATCTACAAATTTCCCTACTGAAGATACAAAGGTAGAATCAATACATTCATTAAGGTAAACCTTTTCATTTCCAATAAATTTTGGCTCATGAAGAGGCACGGAACCTTCTGTCTGATATATCTCTCGAACGAATTCTAAAAAGTTAGTGAACATAAATTCCTTTACATTTTGCTATCAAGGTATTTCTCCAATGATTTATATTTGAAATCAGGAATCATTTTATACACAAGTTTAATTATATTATCCTTGTTCCAACTTTTTGATTCTTTCATATCTTCAATAGAATGTGTAAAGAAATTTAATAATTCATCATCAAATTCAGCTTCATTTTTAATAACACCAAGATCTTCATAAATATTCAGGTCAACAGTTTCTGTATTTGTGAAAAATTCTTCTTGTGGTTTTTCGCCTGTTGTGTCGCTCCTTGCAAATAAACATGGCCACTTTCCTTGCTTGGGCAATGTATTCATTAGATCTCGCGCTTCATCTTCATCACTACACTCATAGGCTTCATAACCATTACCTTTTAAATACCTCACCGCAATTTCATCAAAGGAGCTTTGATGTAGATCTGGATTTAATTTAGGAAAAAAGATATCTCGATTTTCACCAAAAATACAACTCATCAAACATAGCTCTCCACTTTCCTGCGGAGTAACAAAATATCTTTTAATATCAATGGGAGCAACGATTGGCTGATTTTTTTCAAATCTCTGTTTAAAGCCATGTAGCAAACTACCATCGGAAAAGGCAACATTTGCAAATCTAGCTGTAGAAATATTTATCTTCTGGGAACTTCGCATTAAATACATTTCCATAATTCTCTTACTAGCACCCATCATATTCACAGGATTGGCTGCTTTATCAGTTGAGACACAAAAATATTTTTTCACTCCATTTTCAATTGATTGCTGAATTGTTTTTAAAGTATTAAAGATATTTACATTGATCATTCTCATCAAAGTGAATTGATCTTCCTCACTTCTGACATGCTTAATTGCAGATAAATTTAAAACAAAATCATAGCTACCATCTGATTTTATAAAGGCATCATACTCGACTGATCCTATATCAAGCGCATAGGTTTTAAATTCACCATCTATATAACCAAGTGAGCTACGAATATCTCTAACTAGCTCAACCATATTATTTTCACTAATATCAACAACATGAAGTTTTAATGGGTTTCGTTTAAAAATTTCTTTTGATACGGCTTGACCAATTGATCCTGCGCCACCAATAACTAAAAAGGTGGAAGTTGAAACTATTCTATTTAGTTCTTTCGCAGATAATTTCAAATCATTTAAAAATAACTTTTTATCTCGACCTATTAGTTGCAACAAACTATTCATCAATTATTTAGCTCCTATAATTAATATAAAATAAGATTTTAAAAAATTCATCCTTTATTATTAATCATATACAAGATTTATATTATAAGACTATTTCATTAGCTTGAAATTTAAAAGGTTAAATATTTCATAAAATGCATTAATAAGTTTGCAGCCTAGACACCATTGCGATATCAATATTTAATGAGAAATATTTCTCTGAAATTAATTTATTTTTTTGCAACAACTAGGTATCCCGTTGTGATAAAGTCAGTATTAATAATAGCTGAGACTAAATAAATAAACGGCAATTGCATATAAGCAAATAAAATAAAGAATGGAGCAAAAAGTTTTGAAACTATTTTTTTGTCCATAATAAGTCTGACCATAAGAACATTAATCGTTTCTGTCCAACTATTTCTCTCTTCTATTTGTACGAAAGAAAATTTATTTAAAAGAAATTCTAATCCATATTTTGTAAATCTAAAATAGTCATATGGACGTTCGTGAATTGGAAAGATAAAAGGAACTGTTAAAACAAGTCGCCCGTCAGGCTCAAGTATATTCCAAATTGTATCAATTGCCAAATGAGGAGAATGTAAATGTTCCAAGACTTCCGAAATTACTATATAATTAAATTTTAATCCTTCAAAATCGTGCGAACAAATATCACCAAGAATATCTGGATTTCTTTCTTCAGAAATATCGAATGTCGTAACTTTAAAACCATTTTTAATTGAATATTCTTTTAAGAGCTCACCCACTTGTCCACCTGCACCAATATTCAATATATTCATATCTTTTTTAAAATCTGAGAACTCTTTATTAAGAAAAGGATATATACCTTTTCTTGAAAGTTTTTTTGACATCTTTATAAATATTAAATAAATTGATTTCAATAATTTTTTCATAATTCTAATCAATAATTAAGCTAAACAGGCTTAATGAATTCCATGGGTACGGCTACAGTAAGAAATGAACGGTTTGGTTGCTGGAAACGTGAAACCAATAACGTTGCCGCTGCTGAACCAAGTGTTTTGGCATTAACATAAATAGATAATCCGGCACCTCTATAATCATGGCTAGCAGCACCCCCACCATAAAAGCTAATGTTTTGGTTTGCAAACACTTTAATGACACCTTGGGCCTGTTCGAGATTAAAACATAAGACAGCTTCTGGCCTTTTATTTTTTGGAAGATCTACCAACTCTTTTCCAAGAACTTCACATTCTTTTTGGCCCATCCTCGCTAGATGAATGCAATCCTCCTGAAAAGGTAATTTAAATTCATCCATTCCTTGCCTGAATGCATTCAAGCGTAAAGCATTATCAGGTTCAGGCGTTTGATTTTTAACAATAAAGTCATGACGTTTTTTACCATCTAAATTACTTGGGACAGGTCTACTAATAGTTCCCCCAATATAATGAATTCGCTTTACGCCTTTTTTTACTAAATATCCAATTGCATTTCTGTAACCAGATAATGGATTGACAAATACCATATCAGCTTTTAATTCAAAATTAAAATTTGGGTAATCAACTAATATAACGGGTGTCTTCAAAGAAAATAATTTATTCAACCATGTTGGATCTATAATTCCAATACTAATAATTCCATCATATTCACCCTTTTTTATCTCACTCAGATTAGGATGCTGATCTATTTTACCATGGACAATTCTTTCACTAATACAATCAACCTGCAAACCATGTGGCATAGAAGTCCAAGTGACCTTTTTATTCTTCTTAGATTCAGAATACTCCCAAACAGGTTTAACATTCTCAATCCCAAAATATTCTAAAATGCCACTGGTAATTTCGCCGGAAAAATTATTTATGATACTATCCTGAGATACTTCTAAAGCCCAAAGTAAGGCAATTTTCAGATGCCTATCTGGCATGACTGGCCTATGCATTGAATCGGTTATATAATTGCCACTTCCTCTGCGACCAACAATTAGTCCCTCTTTTTTCAGAACATCTAAAGCTCGAATTACCGTTAAATTATTAACTTTTAATTCTTCAGATAATTTTACTACCGTTGGCAATTTGCTAGTAGGAGGGTAGAACCCTTTTGAGATTTTTTTTTTGATTTTTTCGGCGATAACTACATAAACAGGAATGAATTTGCTTTTAGCCATAATTTAATTTGAAAATAATTAAAGAAATCAATATTTTATAA
>NVWA01000035.1 GCA_002746535.1 Planctomycetota bacterium | reverse complement strand
TCTTCGAGTTATACAAGAGCCGGCGGCTCTCGCTCCCAGGGGCTGTCGCCTATATATAATATCTAAATTAGACACCAGCTAACGTTGATCATTCATTTAGCAGAGACAAGCATCAACAAGAAGAAGATCGCTACCACCAAAGAAAAAATCGAAAGTTAAGTTAATAGTTGGATTAATATTTCTTGCATTACTTGGTGTTTGTGGGGTTTGGACTTTATCTAAACCAAATAATCTAAAAGTTTCAATTAAAATAAATGGGTCAAATAAAACTAAATTAGATAATTCTGTTTCATCTAAAACTACTACGTTTGCAAATGAAGAAAATTTCAGTCTTGGTTATTGGAAGATTGATGCAGATAAATTCATGAAAGAATATGACAAAAAAATGACAGCTTCAAATAGTGATGAGAAGAAGTTAAAAATGATGAAGATGTTTAGAGGCATGACTTTGTTTGCATTAAAAAATACGGTTATTGAGATCAAACTTGATGGTGTTACAACATATCAGGTCAATAAAGATACCGTTGTTGCAGGAAAATTTATTGTTAAAAATAGTGGGCTGATAATTTTTAAGCCAGATGAAGATAAAAAGAAAAAGGGAAATTCAATAATTAAAAAACTTGTTAAAGAATCAATTGAATTGAAACAAGGAAAGAACACACTAATCTTGGCAAAAATGAATACTAAGGATGCAAAAGCTAAAATTGCAGAAATTAAATCAAAGAAAAAATGATATTTTATTCAGACCCCATATGCGGAGATGATGTTTGGTGGGTTGGGTGAGGTGGTACAATTTATACGTTGTTTTTCATCATAGAAAATCACATAATGACATTGTATTTAATGTTAATATGTATATACTATTTTTCTGTAGAAAAATAAAAGGTACACATCAAGCTTAATTCATAAAAACTTTATGGGAAACTAAAATGAAAGATTCTTATTTAATTTATTCTGCGATTATATTCTCAATATCATTTCTGTCTGTCAATCTGCAGGGTAAGAATAAAAAAGAAAATAATGATGCAGAACATTTAGTAAAAGCATCTTCTAACCCTAAAGGTGAAAATAAGTTACCCAATATTTTAATTATTGGTGATTCGATTTCTCTTGGCTATACCGTACCAGTTCGTAAATTATTAGATGGAAAAGCAAATGTGTTTCGCCCTCCAGGAAATTGTCAACATTCCGGACGAGGCTTAAGATATATAAAGAAATGGGTTGGTGATAAAAAGTGGGATGTGATTCATTTTAATTTTGGTATTTGGGATTCGCACTATCTTAAAGATGGAAAATTGGTTTCAGGTGCTAAGAATTTCGCGAAATATAAATTAACTGAATTGAAACTTAGATATACGACTAAGGAATATCTTGAAAATATAACAAAAATATTAGCGGTTCTAAAAAAAACTAAAGCAAAAATTATTTGGGCTAGTACAACACCAGTAACCTTTTGGAATAAAGAGCGCAAAGTCTTTCAAATAGAAAAAAATAAAGCCGTAGCTAAATTAATGAAAAAGGAAGGCGTTTCAATAAATGATCTTTATGCATTTGTTAATCCAGAAATTAAGAAATGGCAACGTCGTGATGGGTGTCACTTTACAAAAGTTGGGTCAAATAATCTTGCTAAAAAAGTTGTTGAATCAATTACTAAAGAACTTCGTCATAAAAAGAAAAAGAGATGAAGATCAATTAGATGTAAACCAATAACTCATTTCATTCTTTTAGCAGTTAGATAAAGTAAAAATTAAAGATAAAGATAAAGATAAATATAACTAGATCAGCCAGCCAGAAACGCGGAAATGATATCTGGTGGTTTGAGTAGACAGGTGTGATGCATGTCAGCTAAAATTAATATCGTGGCATTTCAATTATTTCCCAAAATGTATCTAATATCAAAATAGTATTCTCAACGCCTTTTTTAAGTTTCTCTTTGACTATATAACCTGCAATATTTAGATTGTAAAATTGATATTTATCATTTTCATCGTCAGAGGTAGTCATTACAAATACAATTAATTTGTTGAGCTTTGAATCATTTCTAATATGTTTTAAAAATTCAATTCCACCCATCTTAGGCATATTTAAATCTAGTAAAATAACAGTCGGGTTGTTAATAAAATATTCTTGGTCTTTTGATCTTAAGAATTCTAAAGCTTCTGTGCCATTTTCAGATTCATTTATTAAAAAAGATGTGTTTGTTTTTTGAAATTGCCTTCTTACTGCTTCTCTGTCAACATCATCATCATCAATAACTAGAAAATTAACTGTTTTGATTGCAACCATTTTGAGTCCTTTATATGTGGTTCACAGCCCTAATAAATAAGTAGATTTCATATTCTTATGTTTTTTAGATGCTTTTGTGCTTAAGGTCGCGAACTTATTTATTCTTCTGTGTTACCCATACGAATTTATAATGGTAGATTCTACCTTTCATTCAATTATGATCTATAAAAAAATATTAGTAACGTATAATTAGATTTTTATTGTAAATAAGGAGTTAACATTGAGTAAAACAATTCTTGTAGTTGATGACAGTAGTCCTTTAAGAAGGCTATTAAGTGATTTTATTCAGACTAAATTTAAATTCAAAACTTACGAAGCTGAAAATGGTCAAGAAGCATTAGATGCTATTGATGGATTAGATGGAAAAATCGATCTTATTTTTTTGGACATAGATATGCCAATAATGGATGGATTAACTTTTATTAAAAAAATTAAATCTGATAAGTTTACTGAATCAATTCCGATAATTTGTTTAACTGCTAAAAATGATAAGGCGACCGTGACCGCTTGTATTAAATATGGTGTAAATGAATATATTGCTAAACCCTATGATTTAATAGACGTTGCTAAAAAAGTAAATAAGGCGCTTGGTATTAAAGCATGAAGCTTTTGTTAAAGAATTCTTTAAACCCACTTTTAGTACCAGCATTCATATCGTTAGTGATTTTAAGCTTGTGCGTGAGGTGTAGAGTCAGTTGGCGATAGCTTTTCATTATTTTAAAAGGTAGTACGAGCTGCTTTAGATTGAATATCAAACACTCATTGATCTACTTTGAGTGCCGTGTAATGATGAGCTTAACTAGAAAGAAAATTTCATGATAGTAGAGTATTTAAATTATAAAGTTCCCGTTGATGAACAAACAAATTTCATTTTAGATTGGACAAATTCTTTAGAAATTGTCCAATCAAGTATTCATTGTCAAAGTACAGAATTCGAACAAGCGATTGAAGAGCCAGAAAACTTCGTAATTAGAATCGTTTGGGATTCTGTAGAAGGGCATGTTAACGGGTTTAAAAAAAGTGAATCTTATGAAAAAGCCTTTGAGTTCATAAAACAATATTCAAAATTTATTAATCCAGAGATATATCACTATAAATCAGTTATTTGTAACTGACTTGTATCGATGCCAAACCTCAAGGCAGAGTTTTAATTGCGATGTAACAAAAATCCTTCCATATTGTTTTTCATAAC
Organism: Planctomycetota bacterium; assembly: GCA_002746535.1. Taxonomy (GTDB): domain Bacteria; phylum Planctomycetota. The sequence continues at coordinate 53,108 of NVWA01000035.1, read as the reverse complement.
CTTGAGACCCTGGCTGCCATGTACCTGCTTCTAAGCCATAGAGCTCGCGAGAGTTGATAATTTTTTTAGAAAAAATACTCATCCATAGATCCCATAGTTTTCCACCAAATTGAAAACTAGGCAAGACTAATGACCACATTCCAAGAGAGTGATAGCTAAAGTCTCGATCTTCAATCATATCGATCAACACATTATTTGTTTTTTTCATCCATATGCTTTTGGAGCTTTCATCGAGATATTGTCGCATTAAGCAATTGATTGTTAAGACTGTAGCAATATAAGAGTTATTATCTAAATCTTTCAACCAAGGGTCGTGAACTTTTACTTCTAGTAAAGACAATTTCTTTTGCGATTCAAATCCATGTACTAAACTCGAACTAAACGATTTTTTTGCTTCAAAATATCGCGCATCTCTCTCTTTAAATGTATTTCTTAATCGTTGAAAAGATTCTTTGATTGACTCTACTTTTATCTCTGTAACCATAGCTGACTTTAAACTCATAACAGTAAAATAGGTTGCAGTAACAGGATATGATTTTTTATTTTTTGTCGATGGAAAGAGTCCATCTATATTTTGTAATTTCAATAATAAATCAATTGCTTTTTCTATTTTTAATTTATTTACTTTACAACTCATTCCGAGGGATTCAGCCATTGTCATTAGGCATATAGAATGATGATCTATTCTATTGGAATAAAATCCCTTCTCATTTTGCTGACTCTCTAACCAAGCCAATCCTTTCTTAACCATATGCTTATATTTCCCTACCTTATCTGTATGACCTGCCCCAAGATAACTCAAAATAGCAATTGAGGTTACAACTAAATCATTATCATGACCCGCCATTCCATCTGTTTTTTGACAACTCCAGTGGCCGTCTTTCTCTTGCGTCTTTTGCAAATAAGAGAGGAATATACTTTCATCAAATTCTGCAATACCTTCTTTATCATATTTAACTGCTTGTCCATCAAGAATACCATTTTCCCATATAGCTTCCCACTTTTTATTGCCATTTTCATAATATTGAATTTCAAGACCATCTTTTTTGCCGTCATTCCAGAATGCTTGAACTTTAATGCCACCACTTTGATACCATTGTTTGAACCCACCATGGCGTTTACCGTTAATAAAATATTCTTTAGATTCTATTTTTCCATTTTCAAAATAAATAATGTGATCGCCATTCTTAATGTTATTTGCCCAGTTCGTAATTTCATATATTTTCCCAGACACATACCAGTGTTTTTGTTGTCCATCTTTGTTACCATTTATATAGGTTATTAATTCTCTTAAATTCCCATTTTCAAAATATAGTCGTTCTTCGCCGTGTAATTTCCCTTCATACCTCTGTGTTAGACGTTTGAGTTGACCATTACCATGATATGTTCGAGTTTCATTTGGAGTGCTTACTTTTTTTATATTGCCATTTGGATGGTGAATGAGTTCATCATGATTAACAGCATCATTTTTTGCAATCGGCTTATTACTGCTTTTAATTAATCTCAAGATATCATTTATTAGTTTTTGATTTTGATTATTATCAATTTGCTTGATTACTTTTAAACTATTCTGTTTTGAATTAGACTTATTAATGTTCTTGGATTCAGTGGCTATTATCTTTTTATCAAAAGGTTCTTCTGTAAAAGGTTTAATTATTGTATCTCTGACTTCATCTACTTTATCAGTTCTATGTATTTGCTCTTTATCTATGTTAATTGACTGAGGGGACGATTTTATAGTTCTTGTTGTCTTTATAGGCGTAATAAAGATGAATAGTAAATAGCCCATAATGATAATTACTAGGCTTAGTAAAACAATAGATTTCAAGTTCATCGATAGTTACCAAAAAGTTCAATTATTGAATGCAGTATTCCAATTAATTTCAATTTCCAATTAAAATTAATTTTGAATATAAAGCAATTTATATACCAAAACTACCTAAACTAATTCAGAGAAAAGGGGATCTAATTAAAGTGTAAGAATAACTCACAAATCTTTTTTGAATGTATATTTTTAACTCAAAGATTTCCCGTGAGGTCAGATTACGGACTTTTGTTCATTGTAGTGACTGAATCATGACCTCTTATGGATTATAAAAAAAAGGACAGGTTAACTAATAAAGTCTAACATTTATCTTTTTGATATTAATGTCAAATCGACTTAGAGTTTATCAAAATCCCTAATAATACACTTATTAGCCAAAGAACCTGTTCGTGTGTTGCTCAAAAATCTGTCGTTTAATTTTAAGATTAAAAAGTCTATAAAATTATATCAGTACGAATTGATAGCCAATAACTTTCTTGGTATCTCTTAATCTTATTTAAATACATTGTCTAGAGTTTCTTTAGTTGATTCTTTATCTTCAGTCACATTTTTATTATTCTCTGAATTATTTTTTATATTTTCATCTACGATTACATCTTCGATGAATTCCGCTTTTTTATTTGTTCTTTTTTCAAAAAAACTTAAATATATTTTTAAAGAAAAAATACCGAGTTCTTTTCGGTATGCTTCTACCTTGTCTTTGTTCTCAAGTGGAAATACAGTAGGTGTGCCATCAGCTTTAGTGCCTATTTGTGTACCATACTTTTGTTTTTTCCCTGTATATAAGTTATATCTATCATAAAGTAAAGCATATCCTTGCCCATCAATTTTTTTATTGATCACATCTTTTTTAATTAATTCGAGAACAGATTTCATTAATGAAATATCGCCACTATGCTGTACTAATAAAAAGGCATTATTTGTTGCTACTTTGCCAAACCTTGTTGCATCTATCCATCCAATGTTTTTTATGGTTTTAATCAAATATTTTGTATTTTCTTTATCAACTCGATTCATTAAATGATGTTTTGAAGAATCTTTTCTAACATCCTGATCTTTAATGATTCTCTTGGCTAATTCGTTTTGAATTTCCTTTTTTTTCGTTTTAATTAGTTTGGATTTTCCCAATATAATTTTATTGTAAAATAAATTGGGATGTAGCGTTTTTCGTCTGGTGAAAACTATTTTTTTATCTTCATTTTTTAATTCGAATGTATTCTTATCAATAATTTTTATTGAAAGAGGAAAACCTCCTCCATTTGTAAATCCCCAAACTTCATTTTTGGTATATTGAGCCCTATAAAATTTCAATCCACTATCATCAAATAATTTCATTCTATTTTTTTCAAAATGAAATAACATGTTGTCGCCTTTTACTTCCCAGTATCCTGATAATGATTTAAATAAAGAGTTTTCCTTGCTCAATAATGTAACACTAAATAAACTAATAAAAATAAAAGCTAAACATAATTTCTTTTTCATTGTTACCTCAATTTCTCATTTTTTGTTTAAATTGTTATTAATTAAAGGTCAATAATCAACTAAACAGATGTGGTTTGATGAATTTTGATTGTAATAAAATATTAATCAAATTTATTTAAGTCCATGATATCCGATATGGAAGTTGTCAGACAAGGGGCTTAGAATTTTATCTAGGTTACATATTAGGTTATATTCTAGTTTAATATAAGCTATGACTTGTATTAAGAGGGGAATACGAATTCCTATACAATATGAAAAGCATAGGAGAGATGCTCGAATATTTATATATAGTTATGGGAACAATTTAAATACATCTTCGTAGTATTTTTATTGGAAAACTTGAATCGCTACTACTATTGGAGAACTAATGAACAAATTCTTGATTATATTATTTTCATTTTCATTATTCGTTGTAATTAATGCAAAAGAGAAAATACCCAAAGGCTTTAATAAATATCGTGCAAAATGTAATAACCTAACTTTTGGAAAAAATGGTAAACAAGTTTTTATAATTAATAATGTCCCTTTCCCTTTGATTAAAGTAAAGCTTAAGCCCATAAGTCAATATAAGTACAAAATTGGTGTTGAAGGAATTGGTTCTTCATATTTTAAGATAATTGACATCCCTTCAGTTAGAAGCAAAACATACACTTTCAAAAGAATGTTAAATATAGACACAATTGACTCAGAACTTTACGCAAGTGTTTTATACCGAGATCACACAAAAAAATATAAATATCATTTGTTAATAATAAATCTTCAGCATGGCAAAATAGTTTTTGATAAAATAGTTAAAACTAAAAGATTCATTTGTGAAGCTTATTTAGTAAGCAATTCTTCAAAACTTTTACTTCTTGAAGTGGCAAATTCTTCAAAAAGGAAAAAACTTGGTATGGTGAAGCTTAACATTGCTCTACTGAATTTAAAAACAAATAAAATAAAAAGTATTCTTAAAAAGGTCTCGACAGTTCTTTTCGAAATTAATCCTAATCAGAATGAAGTTTACTGTTGCATTGATGGTGAAAAAATATCTATACTAAATTTAGAAAACGAAAAATTAGAAAATCTAATCAATGGCAATATAAAAAATGAAAAGCAAAAAATTGCACCCTTTAGACACATGAAATATGATCATCTAAGAAATCAACTAATATATTTTGATTTCATACAAAAAGGAATTTATGCTTATAATTTCAAAGGTAAAACGTCAAAAAATATTTTTGAGCCGATTAGACATAAATATTTCTATGCTACCTTTTTTGACTTAAAAAAAGAGGAAGTTCATGTTCGACTTGTACACAATCGTGACGATTTAATAAAATTAAAGCTTAAGACTAACGAATAAATAAAACAAAACGGAGCATATAATGAGTTAAATAGTAAAGTCTGTTTGACTCAACGCTTTTCATTATTGTGAAAGGAATTAGTTGTCAAATATAGGGGCTATTCCTTTAATTTGTAGGTTACTTACCTTCATATGAATGCTTCCTTAGCAAGAAATTTTTGACTTACTTAAGAAGCCATGCTAATCTTTAAGCAATTATCATTTGCTCTTATACAATAAAAATTAATTTTTTAGGTTTTTTTGATAATTCTTCTTGAAGTATTACGTTTGTAGTATATTCTCCGCTGAGATTACAGATGTAATACTAAGCTAGGAGTAATTATGATATCGATTTATGAAACATTAATAACCAATTCATTATATGCTTTAGCCATTGCAGGCCTGATTTTATTAGTTCAATTGGTTTTAAAGCGAAATTTGAGTGCAAAATGGAAATTTGCTTTATGGGGTTGTTTCTTGATAAAGTTGATGGTGCCTGTTTCCTTTTTCCCTGTTTTGCCAAATGTTTCATTGGGTGGGGAGACTACGTATATTACTTTTGATGAAACAAAGAGTCATCTTGTAAGTAAAAAAACTCCAGTGAAAGATCATCTGAAAGAAGTTGATGGTGCTTTGGCAGTTGAAAAAGTAACAGCGTTATCTGAGAAGGAAGTTAGTAATAATAAATCATTAATGAATGAATCCCAAGAGAGCACTGGTGAACAAAACGAATCCGCTTCATTTTGGCCATATTCATTTCAGGAATTAGTATTCTTCGTGATAGCATTTTTACAGTTCTTCTGGTTGCTATTTTTAATTAAAAGTCATTGGAGATTCAATCATTTAATTAAGTCTTCTATTTTATTAAAAGATGTGATGACGGTTGGGCAAGATGAAATAGAAGCTATTGATAGAGTGTACTTGCATAAGGATGTTTCGTCTCCTATGCTAGTTGGTTTGTTTTCTCCTAGAATCATATTACCGGAAGATTTAATTTCCCATTTAGAAGTATCAGAAATCAATTGCATTGTACTGCATGAGTTAACACATATAAAAAGAAAAGATCATTGGGTTAATTATGTGATGAATATATTAAATATTGTGTATTGTGTTAATCCCTTGATATTTTTTCTTTCGAAGAAAATCCGACAGGATATGGAGATGGCTTGCGATGAGCAGGTCGTTGATCAGAATAAAAACCTATCAACTAAGAGTTATAGCGGGACATTAATAAAAGTATTGGAAAAAAGCATGTTCAAATACTCACCACAACCGGCACTTCAGTTTTTAGGTAGCAAACATTTTTTGAAAAAGCGATTGGTAAATATTTTAGATGATAATAGGCATTTTAAAGTAAAAGGGCTGGGTCTTATAATGTTCTTATTATTTTCTGTTTTTATTTTTGCTGGTCAGAGTGATCCTTATGAAAAAATATTAGAATCGTCGTTGACTAATGCTGATAGTAAGGAGTTGGTGAACTTTTTGAGAAAAAATTTACCAGTGAATGTAATTGGCAATATTATTCCTTATGGAAAAGGAAAATATTCAATTGAATCTAAAGGAATAAGTGTTAATAATTTTTTAGAACTTTTGAAAGAAAAATATAAAATTCATTATACCATTCATGAAAATAAATTATTTCTTTCTAATAGATCGCTTCTAGACAATTATTTTAAAAAATCTTTGTCACAAGATTTAGTAAAAGTTATTCCCAAAGAATTGCTTAAAAAGAAAGTTTCCATTCATATCAGTGATTCTAATATCAATTTAAGTGCGCTTTTTGATACCTTTGGGGTTAAAGTAGAATATTTGATGATTCAGAAAATTAATAAAAGGTCTCGTTCAACGACACGATTTATGCAGTATGTTGATATAAAATTAAAAAATGCAAATTTAATTGATGTTTTGCAATCAATAAGTTTATATGTTGATTTTGTACCTTCTTATCGTTTTAAAGGAAAAAAGATTTTAGTGTATTCACAATTAAACTTGGATGAGCTTTATTATCAGAAAATGAAAGAATCTCTTGGAAAAAAACAAGCATATGAGATTAAAAATTTGAGATTTCATGACGTGATTGATTATTTCCGTGAAAAAAATCCAAGCTTATTTGTTATGACGGATAAAAGAGGTTTAGAAAATAAAATACCACAAACTAAAATTAATCTAACGAAATCAAAACTTACAGGAAGAGAATTTTTAAATTCTATTTTCAGAAAAACAGCTATTACTTTTTGGCTGGAAGATGAAGTTATTATTATTAGTTCAAAATTATCTAAAAAGAAATTTAAAATTAGAAAACAAATTGATGAGATTGTGTCAAATCCATCAGACTTGATTATTTCTGAATATTTAAAGATTAATTGGAAGAAAAAAGGCTCTATTGATGCTAGTAATGAAGAGACCTTGAATTGGCTTAAAAATAAGAATAAAATTCCTACATATATTGATCTCTCGTTGAAACAGTATGATTTAATTCAAAAAAAGAAAATTGAGCTGAGTACCTTTGATTTATTAACTTGGTGTAACGTGGGTAAAGTGGCAAGTTTTGATTTTATTGGTAAAAATGCCGTTTACCTTTTTCCTTATCGAGAGGTGCCAATAAGCGAAGAAAAACTTAAGTCCCTGAAAAAGATAGATTTTAAAACTGAGATAGAACAGCCTGTATTTTTTGACTTTACTAAGACGCCATTATTGGATGGTATGTCAAAATTATCTGTCTTAACGGGGATTAAAATTCATATTCCAGAAAAATTGAAAAAGAAATATAAGGAGGCATTTAAGGAAAATATTGAAACTGAATCAAGGGGGTTGAGTTTAAAAAACTCTCTAAAATGGATTTTATCTGATGCTAATTTTCAGTATAAGATTGTTGATAGTAAGTACATTTTGATCTCAGCTCCTTTTCACAAGAGAGTGAAGTATCAAAGTAAGATCATTAAAAAATACCTTTTAGGAAATGGAGAAACTTTGGTGGCCTTTTCCATTAACACACATTATGATTTTGAGGAGTTCGATAGTATTGCTCAAATAGGTGATTTGGATCATAATATGAAAATTATGTACCGATTAGGTAATTTTTACTACGCAAAAATGAGCATTGATCCATCGGTAAAAAATAAAAATGAAATGACTCTTATACTTAAAGGTAGGTTCTATTGATGGTAAGCAAAAATTATCAAATATCAGATGCTGAGTGGGAAGTCATGAATGTCATTTGGGAAAATGAAAATTGTTCGGCAGATACGATCATAGATTTCTTCGAAGGTGTTAAAGAATGGAATCACCGTACTATTAGAACCATGTTAGGGCGGTTAACCAAGAAAAACTATTTAACAGTTTCTAAAGATGGACGAAAATTCCTATATACCTCCGCAATAGATCAGAAAGACTGTATTAAAAGTGAAAGCAAAAGCTTTTTGAAACGGGTTTTTAATGGAGCCAGCTCTTCAATGTTTTTGCACTTTGTTGATGAATTCAATTTAACAAAAAATGAAATTGATGACTTGAAGAAACTATTGGAAAAGAAATCTAGTAAAAAGTAACAAGTGCAATGTTAGTTGTTTATTGATATTGAATAGAACTTTATAGGTGATACCAGACTTCACTATGTTCGAGAATAGGTAACTGTTTTTTCATTAATTCTTAAAAGTATCTTTGTTGAGTAAATCCCATGAAAAATACTCCTGACTTAGCCAGAAATGAAAAGGTCGATATAAAGCTTATCGAGAAATCTAATGATCAGAAGGAAGTTAAAGACTTTGGGAGAAAACCGGGTGGTGTCTTTCAGACATTTATTATAGTTTTTTTAATTCACTTATTAATTTTATTGTTAATGACACTATTAAGTTGGTCTGAAATGATAAAAACTAGCAACACGATTGTATCTATCTCTTCTATAGATGATGTCGTAACAAATGAAGAGTTTAAATCGATAGTCGTTACTAAAGTGGAAGCTAATGTGAAATTTGAATCATCAATTGAAATGTTAGAAATGGAAATAACGGATGAAGTAGAAGAAGAGATAACCGATTCGCTTCCAGAAGTCATAGGTGTTATAGGTAATATTGGTGGTGGTTTATTTGGTCATCGCTCAGGTGGTGGCAAGATGAAAGCAATTATGCAAGGTGGTGGCAGTCGAAAAACTGAAAATGCTGTTGAAGCTGCCTTGAGATGGTTAAAGAGGCATCAAGTGGAAGATGGTTTTTTCTATACAGATATTCATATTTCTAGTGTGAAGAAATATAAGAGACATGAAGCGGTTACAAGTTTAGCGGTTTTAGCTTTTTTATCTGCTGGCCATACACCTCGGACAGGTGAATTTAAGAAGACCGTTGAAAAGGGTCTTTCATGGATATTGGCTCAACAAAATGCTGATGGTAGTTGGGGGAAAGGTGAATTCCAAATCTATGATGCCGCAATTTGCACTCTAACATTAGTAGAGTGTTATGGAATGTACCCCAATGTAAAAATTAAGAAGGCTGCTCAAAAAGGAATTAATTACCTTTTGAATCCTAATCCTAATAAAATTCATTTTGGTTATAAGAATAAAGCATATCAATCAATGTCAGTATTGGGTTGGATTGTTATGGCTATCAAAAGTGCCAAGATTGCAGGATTGAAAGTACCTAAAAATGCTTTTAAGCCTTATCGCAAAAGAATTCATGAGCTAACGGAATATTACAATGGTCAAAGAAGATTTGTCTCATATGTCAAAAAGAACGATCGAAATTGGAATTCAACTACAATGACATCTGTAGGCATGTTATGTAATTTGTACTTAGGGGTTCCTAAAGTAGATCTCTCTTTGCAAGCAGATTTAATTGCTAGAACTAATCCCAGCTGGAATGTGAATAAGGTTGATGTGTTTGATTTTTATAATTGTTACTATGGAACTCTGTCTCTTTTTCAATATGGAGGAAAATATTGGAAGAATTGGAACCAAAATTTGATTAAGGCACTTCTTCCTAGTCAAGAAAAGGGCGGTCCGTTAGATGGGTCTGCCAAAGATAGAGATGGTTCATGGCCACCAATCACAAGATTTAGATCTAAGGGTCGTGTATTCACTACTGCAATGGGTGCTTTGTGCTTAGAAGTCTATTATCGTTATAAGTCTATGGATAGGTAGTCCTTCTGCGGTACGCGTCTACCAATTCTGCCACTTGTGTATATTGAGAACATTTTTGGTAGCTATTATTGGTAAGTTGGGATGTTGATAAATTTCTTCAAGGGAATCACCAAATATATATTGTATGATGCCAGTATCTTGATCTGGATGGGCATCATATTGCTTGTCCATTTCTTCACTGGCAGAATCAATAAGTTTTGCTTATAACACCTCATCCAAAAACAACAGCGCCTCGTTCTACAAAAGTATCTATTTCATTTTTACTTATCAAGAGTGACTCCATAAATTCTTTATTTAGGTAATATTATGCAAAGTATATAGATTTAAATGGACAATATGGCTTATAACTTGTATGTTTATGCAAATGAATAATCCTCCTCCGAATACTGCCAACCTCATTAATGTGGTTGATATGATTTCAAACCCACGCCATAAGACCAAGGCCTTCTATATTAATTCCTGGGCCATAAGCTCATCGAAACAATCCCAAATGAAATCTAAATTTGGCTCTGCCCCATGGTGTCGACTAAAAGAAAAAACGGTTCATCTTATTGCTCCTGGTACTCTCTTACGTGAAGATTTTACTCAAGTAACAGGACCGGTTCATTTTGTGTATTGTTGTTTTGATGCCAAAGACCCATTTGAACTGCGACGATTGATTGGTCCCTCTGGCCATGCCCTTATCGAAGATCCACGTCAATGGGTACTAGCAAAGCTATTAAAAATGGCACGCACTTACAATGAGCTGGGCACACAGGGATGGTTTAAAAACCAATCTCAACTTTATGATCTTCTCGATTTGTTTAAAGGCCTGGAAAGTACTGGCGAGACAGGTCAGTGGACATTTTCGTCAAAAAAACGTTCCTCCCTTGTTTTAGATTTCGTCGATTCTGTGCACCGTTTAATGTGGCCTAAACGACATTCAATTATTCGATTGGATGATATTGCCAAAGAATTACATCTTAGTCGTTCTAGTCTAAGCCATCGATATAAACTAGCTACCGGAGAATCTCTCTTAGCAACCCAAGCCCGCTGGAGATTATCAGAAGCCAAAAATCTTCTTGACCAAGAACTCCCCATTAAAGTCATTGCCGAACACTTAGGCTTTTGTGATATATATCATTTTTCAAAAGTATTTAAGACTCAATCAGGACTAAGCCCACGCGAGTACCGCAAGCAAACTCAAGAGTAAGAGGGTCATTGTGTATGGGGTCAGGATTAATTGAATCTTTATTCTTTGAAATTAATCATTTGGCGTCAGCCCCTGGGAGCGAGAGCCGCCGGCTCTTGTAAAACTTGTCACAGCAAATACAATAAAATTAAATAACTAAATCTAATCAGGCAATATTTTTTAAAATAACTCTTCGAGTTATACAAGAGCCGGCGGCTCTCGCTCCCAGGGTGCTGGCGCCTATAATTAAAATCTAAGATAAACATCTGCTAACGCCTATCAATCATTAAATTGAGTTGTTATTCTGCAATATGATACTTCTCACATATTAATGGGTTATGCTTTATAATTAGATAACAATGTTATAATATATTACTTTATTATATTATTGTTGGGCATAAAAATGATTGAAAACAAGGGCATATACCAAGGAAATAATTTGCCTCACTATGATATTAAAGGGCTATATCAAGTTATCACGTATCGATTGGGAGATGCATTGCCAAAAGATATGACCCATGTTGCCGACGATAAAACGAATAGACGTGTCATAGATGAAGTGATTGATAATGGCTATGGCTCTTGTGTTTTAAAGATTCCTTTAGTTGCAGAGATAATAATTCAAAACTGGCAGCATTTTGATAAACAAAAATATGATTTAATTGCTTACGTCGTCATGCCAAATCATGTGCATATTTTGATTAATACAAATAAAAGCTTTTCATTAGGACAAATAGTTCATAGTTGGAAATCTTTTACTTCAAAAGAGATTACTAAGCAACTTAAATCTTCAAAAAAACATTTAGAAGTTCATAATCCTGGCAGGCAATCAGATTATTGGGATCGATTTCTCCGAAGCAAAGAGCATTATATAAGGGCTGTTGATTATATTCACCTTAACCCTGTGAAAGCAGGGCTTTGCAGGTTGCCAATAGACTGGCCATATTCAAGTTTTAAAAAGTGGTATAGTAATTAATCATTTGGCGTTAGCCCCTGGGAGCGAGAGCCGCTGGCTCTTGTAAAACTTATCACAGCAAAAACAATGAAATTAAATAACTAAATCTAATCAGGTGAAACATTTTAAAATAACTCTTCGAGTTATACAAGAGCCAGCGGCTCTCGCTCCCAGGGGGCTGGCGCCTAAAATTAAAATCTAATTATATTATTTATTTAGAAATATTTATTACTTAGTAAAAATTAATCCAAAATATGTATTTAGGCACATTATTTGGTATAACGTATTGCAATAATACAGTTTATGTACGCCAAGCCTCTTTCCTTTGAGTTTAATCATTAATGAAGTCTAAATGAATAAAAAACGTTTAATAATTATTTTAATTTTAGTTGTTTGTGTATCTAATGTCTTAGGTTCCAAAGAAAAAAAACCTTCAGGCCAATTTAAATTTCTCATCAAAAAATATTCTATTGGTTGTGGTGTTTATATTTATAAACGAACTCTTATAAAGTATGAAAAAGAGGTGAGTAGCCTTGTAAAAATTTTAGTTCAATTTGGTTTTACAGAAGTATATTTGAGTGTATCTTCCAAAAGACTCAAGAGTGATGGAAAGTATAAACAGTTTTTCAAAGATCTTCTTTCAGCACTTCACATTAATAAGATAAAGGCACAAGCGATATTGTTAGACCATAAAGTTCTCTATGAGCCAGATATGATTAAAGAAAGATTAGTCATCTACTTAAATTTCAATAATGAATGCAAGCCTGGAATGGGATTTTATGGCGTTAACGCTGACATAGAGCCACATATTTTAAAACAAGGCCGAGATTGGATTCCTAAGACATTTCCTTATCGCTGGGATAAAAATAAATATGGAATTGGTAAAGATAATGATGAGCTAATGAAAAAAGTAATGACATCATTGAGTATGGCAAAAAAGATACTTGGAAAAAAGAAACACTTTGCTCAGGCCATTCCTCATTTTTTTCATCACCATGCCGTCAAAGGTGATTTAAGCACAGGTCAAATTAATGATTTTCTGAAAAATTGTTCTGAGGTAGTAATAATGGCATATAGCTCAAAAGCAGAAAAGGTAATTAGCTATTGCAAAGATGAACTTAAATACGCCAAAAAAAAGAAAAGCATTACCATCGCTGTTAAAACCAGTTTGAAAACAAAAGGCGGGGGCGGCGATTCAACGTCATTTTATGGCGCAGGCTGGGATAACTTTCTTGTTTCATTAGAAAGAATAATTAAAGATTCAAAAAAATACCCATCTTTTAAAGGCCTTGCTGTTTTCGAATTGGCCGGTTTTCTTGAGCTCTCAAAAGAATGAAATAACCAGGATTGGTATTCTGGATACTAAAAATATATTCTTTCATTGAGACCAAGGACAGGTAAATAATACATTGATTGTCCTTATCATCATCTTTTTTCTTACCACAAAGACCTTCAGTGACTTATTTTAAAAATGGATGGATTAGAGTTGTGATTAAGCTGAGGAGATAGATTACAATTATAACTTTAAAAGTTCTTTAGCTTTGTTTGAATGGGGGTATTGCTCTTGGGTATATAGTAATATTTTTTTTGCTTCAGATTTATTTTTTACTTCCAGATAATAGTGAGCTGTTTGAATTAAAAATATTTCTGATGCTTTCGCTTGAAATTGATATCGTTTACTTAAGCCGTCATAGTGCTTTTTAAATTGGGTTTTGGTGGGATAGTTAATGGAAAATTCAATATTCCAATCATAAAAGAAAAACCGAAGGGCGGCATGAAACCCCGGTAAAGATACACTAACATGACCTTCTTCTTTATATTGTTGTAATTTGTGTCTGATTTGTTTTGGAGCAGAGTTATTTAATAGTTTGTAGAATTTTTTAATATGATTGACATGATTGCTCGATTCATTGGCAACATCGATATAGATTTGTTTAAAGCCTTTTGATTTATTAATCTTAAGCGGCATCTTTTTTGCCAACTCACCTTTATTCCACCATAGACTTGGGGTGGAGGCATGGTAACACGAAAATAAATGTTGTTGATATAAGAAATTCCAAGTCGTGTAAAGGCCTGTTAAGGAATAGCCTGATAATATTCTAAAGGGTGATGCCTGTAGTTTTTTTTCGGCAAATGGAAATAGTTCTTTTTCAAAAAATGAAGCTAGTAGATGGGCATTTCCAGAATTCGGATTGCCATAATCATCTATGGTTTGCTGATCAGTTAATTTGCTTGGAGTACTGAGTCCCCAGCGATCTGAGAGATTAAAACCAATATAAATCATTTCAGGTATCTGATAGCATCTTTCCAGAGCTTCAATTGTTCCTGTCATATGGTAAAACTGCATTGCACCATCTAATACATATACAATCGGATATTGTCGCTTGCCATCCGGGAAATTCTTAGGCGTTCTGATATTAAGTTCTATTTTGCACTTTAAAATTTTTGAAGAAAGGTGTTGTGTGTAACCAATTTCAATAGGTTTTTTATTTTTCATTTGTTTTGATTAACTTTCTGAATCTTAAGAAGGTTTGGTTGTGAAATTAAATTATTGGGTTTCAAATCAATGATTTAAATACTAACAAGTAATTATACTAGGGGAATTATAAAGAAATTAAGTGAGATGATTAATTTATTTTATTAGACATAAGAACAAGGATATTTTATGCTATAAAAACTATAATAAGTGATTGTTCGAATGGCGCCAGCCTCTGGGAGCGAGAGCCGCCGGCTCTTGTAAAACTTCTCACAGCAATTACTATAAAATTAATTGGATAAATCTAATGAGGAAATGCTTTAAATAACTCTTTGAGTTATACAAGAGCCAGCGGCTCTCGCTCCCAGAGGCTAGCGCCTATAATTAAAATCTAAGATGAAATTGAGTCAATGCCGATCTTCTATTTAATTGCGTTGGTAATCTGAGCTATGACGAATTTGCGTAAGAACAAGGATATGAAATGAATTCGATTATTTTTAAACAAGCGATCCAAAGACAGAGAATGGTATATTTATTTTTCTTCGTTTATTTTATTGACCCATATATCTAAAAAATTACTGCCATATTTATCGACATATATTTTGTAGATAGGTTCAAAAATAGCAGAGATTTTTTCAGCATCAATTTTTCCTGCATTTAATCTTTTATTTAAACGTTTTAGGAAAAAGTTAACCGCTCTAAAAAATTGTAAGTGATCAGCTTTTGTTGCAATTCGTTCTACCATGTTTTCCATGAATACATGGGCTTCTCTAAAAGATTTATTTAAGATTATATTTCTATTAATAGCTGTATCAGCTTTTTCGAAAATCTTTTCTTTTAATGGTTTATAGTTTGAGTTTTCCTGGACAGCGACAATGGAAAAAACTTCTGTAAGTACTTCGTTAAAAGCACCAGCTGAGAGATTTGGTTGAAATAGAAATTTAATTTTTTCTGATATTATTTCATCTGTAAAATCGGTATCGAGGGGGATAATTCTTGTAGATAACCGGGAGTTGTTTTGCTCAACTTGCCTCTTTTTTTTAATGGTCAGAATATCATTATAATAATAGTCTTTTTCGGCATTGTTCATTGCTACTACCAGACTTTCATCTGAGCCTTTAAAAGTTTTTAATAGAGCATATTCTCCCTGTAAAAATGAAAACCCTATAACTTTTTTGGCGGAATGTTTTTCCCCATCGATTTCGATAACAATAATTTTATCTAATGGTACTGATTTGATAACCTTACAAACAACTTGGTGTTTTACTCTTGGATTAAGTTCCATTTCAGCTTCGTCATCTTTAAATCTAATTAAATTAAGTATATCATATAAATTCTATTTAGGCAAAATAACAACTGGTTTCGAACCATTATAAGGGATATTTATCGTCAGAAAAAGTTTTCTTTTTAGTGAAATTATAAAATAATTATGAGCAATTATTAGTTATAGCTATTGCTTAGTATGTTGGGATTTTTTGAAAATATTTATAAGGTTTATTGCTCTAATTGACTGGGTTTTGTAGGCCTTTTTTATTGAAGAAAAGGAATAAATTACTAACCTAAATATTATGGGAACTATTTTGTAATAAATGACTGAGAATTTAAATGAGCAGAGCTGTTGATCAACTACCTCAATATCTGAGTAAATATATTACCCAACAAAATTATGAGAATTATACATTTATTAATCATGCTGTCTGGCGATATATTCTTCGTCAAAATCTACAATTTTTTGGCAAAGAAAAAAAATCACTTGCTTGTTACGGCAAAGGTTTAATAGAAACGGGTATTCCCATTGATAGCATTCCAAAAATTTCTGCTATCGATCAAAAACTTGATCATTTAGGTTGGGGGGCCGTGCCTGTTTGTGGGTTTATTCCGCCTGTGGCCTTTCTAGAGTTTCAGGCAAATTGTGTTTTACCAATCGCACGGGATATTCGATCTTATAAACATGTCAACTATACACCGGCTCCAGATATCATTCATGAAGCTGCTGGTCATGCACCAATTTTGATTGAAACTAATTATGCTGATTTTTTAAAGATGTATGGTTCTATTGCAACTAAAACCATTGATTCAAAAGAGAACATAGAGCTGTATGAATCCATTCGTGTTTTGTCTGATTTAAAGGAAGCTAAAAGATCTACTAAAGAGGAGATACTTGTGGCTGAAAAAAGTTTTAATCAATGTTTAAAACAGATTGATGACGTCTCTGAATCTGCCGAAATTGTACGATTATATTGGTGGACAGCAGAATATGGTTTATTAGGTGATTTAAAAAGCCCTAAGATTTATGGAGCAGGCCTTTTATCGTCCGTTGGTGAAAGTTATAATAGCCTGACAGATAAAGTTAAAAAACTTCCATTAACAATAGATTGTATTAATTATGGTTATGACATAACTAAGCAACAACCTCAACTATTTGTCGCAGATTCTTTTCAGAATATGGTCGATGTATTAAAAGAATTTGAAAAAACGATGGCTTATCGAGTTGGGGGGCTTGAAAGTTTAAAGAAAGCGCAAAAAGCAGGGATCGTTACTACCACAACATTTAAAAATAAATTAAGTATTAGCGGTATTTTATATGACATGAAGATTCATTTTGACAATATTCAAACGATTCAATGGACAATCGCAGTGCAAGCCGGGGTCGATTCAACACCGATTAAAGAATGGGATACCGCCGATCATCAGAATGGTTTAATGGGTTTATTATCAGTACCACTAGATTATAAAGATTCTGGTATGGTAGATAAAGACTACCTACAAAAAGGTGGTTTTAAAATCGGAGAAAACATATCAGTCCAATTAGATAATGACGTAATTGTTAAAGGTTGCCTTTTTGATATATATGAATTTGAAGGATATCTGCAGTCCTTTTATTTAAAAGAGGCAAAAATTATTTGGTCTAATAAAAAAGAAAATGATTACGAAGAATTGTTTTGGATTTTTGATACGAAAGTTACTTCTGTTTATGGTGGCCCTCTGGATCAACAAAGTTTTGGGGAACATTTAATCGGGGAAGCCTCAACCAGTCCGAATGATCTGAGCGGATTAAATGAAGAAGAAATAATCATGAATGAAGCCTTGCAGAAAATTCGAGAATTAAGAGAATCATCAGAAACTCAAATCCCATTGAATTTTATTGAAGAGTTAGAATGTTTGGCAAAAATCTATTTATCCTCAAATTTAAAACATTGGTTATTTGCTTTAGAATTATATGAAATTTGCATAATAAATTTTCATTTAAATCCAATGTTATTTTCATGGTTAAATGAATTGGCTATAATAGTAAATGATGGAGATTTATTTAATGAAGAAGATAGCAAATTGCTTGATGATGGATTAAAAATAATTAACAATAAATTGAAAGGGCGCAAGAATGCCTAATGAATTAATAAGAAATTTTGATTATGTCGAAATGTTTGTTGGATCTGCTAAAGTAACGGCGTATTGGTTTGTGAAAGCCTTAGGGTTTGAAATTATCGCTTATAAAGGTCCCGAAAACGGTTCAAAAGAATCTTGCTCTTATTATATTCAAAAAAATAAAATAAAGTTTGTGTTAACATCATCTTTAACTCCTCGGCAGTATGAAATTAATTCCTTTGTCACAAAACATGGTCAAGGTATTTCTCGGATCTCATTTGAAGTTGATGACGTTGAATTAGCATTCAAACAAGCTACTGATAAAAAAGCAGTTCCGGTAAAATTTCCTGATAAGAGTGAAGATGAATTCGGTGTCTTTGAAGATGCTTCAGTAGGAATCTTTGATGATACTGAATTATATTTTAATAATTATGATAATTATAAGGGTCCCTTTGTACCTGGGTTTACTGCAATGAATGGGATCATCAAACCAAATGATAAAGATACAGCACTTGAAGAGATTGATCATATAGTCGGCAACGTACGAGAAAATGAAATGGAACGTTGGGCTAATTATTTTATTAATTCATTTAACTTTGAAGAGATTGTTTCCTTTGGACCTGGGGATATTGAAACGCAGTACACATCATTAATATCTAAGGTAGTCGCATCTAAAGATCGAAAAATTCGGATTCCAATCAATGAACCATTTGATGGCATTAAAAAATCTCAAATTGATGAATATATTGAGGAATATAAAGGAACTGGTATCCAACATGTTGCCTTAATGACCAATGATATCATACAATCAATATCTGTGCTCAGGGAAAATGGGGTTGAATTTATTGATATACCGGATTCTTATTATGATATGTTAAAAGAAAAACATGATAAATTACCTAAAGAAAAGCAAATGGATGAATCCTTTGATGAATTAAAAAGGCTCGGTATTTTATGTGATTTTGAAACGGAAGGCTATCTATTGCAATTATTTACTAAACCAATAGGTGATAGACCAACGTTATTTTTTGAAATTATTCAACGAAAAAGAGGCGCTTCCGGTTTTGGACACGGGAATTTTTTGGCCTTATTTCAAGCCATGGAAAAAGATCAGGCATCGCGGGGTGATTTAGTCGATCGGAAAAACCGTTCCTCTTTAAAGGATAAATCATGATAAAATATGTTTCGTGTGGTGAAATCCCTGCTAATAAACATGTCGCTGTTGAAGGTAGCGTGAAAGGCAAAATATTAAGAGAAGAGTTAATAAGCACCCGCGGTTTTTCAGGAATTTTCTCAACCAAATATCACGTTCATATCCCATCGGGATATTCTAATTTAAAAGTATTACAAAGGCCACTTATTAAACTTAATGATAATATTCCCAAACAATATTATCACTTATTAACCAATCAATTACAAGTACGTGGTAATTTTATTGAAAATAGAGTGTTACTTTTTCAGAACGATGATGTTTCTATATCAACTATAAAAATAACTGAAAATTATGAAAAATTATTTAAAAATGCGAGTCAAAATGAACTTTATTTTATTCATAAAGGTCAAGGTCTAATTAGAACAGATTATGGTAATTTAAAATTTAAAGAGGGTGATTACGTTGTTATCCCCAAGTCGACAATTTACCAATTTCATTTTGAATTAGAAAATAATTTAGAAACAAAAATATTTCTTGTTGAAAATAATGAACCATACATGATTCCTAAAAGATTCCGTAATGAATTTGGTCAGTTAAATGAAGTGGCTCCTTATTGTGAAAGAGACTTTCAAGTACCAAAATATGATGATGTTATTATGGAAGGGGATGCCGAGATTATTGTTAAGACAGGTGAAGTCTTAACATCCTATCACCTCAATAATCATCCTTTTGATGTTGTAGGGTGGGATGGCTATCTTTATCCTTTTACATTCCATATCGATAAATTTAAACCGATTGTAGGTAAAATCCATTTGCCACCACCTGTACATGTATTTCTAGAAAACTCTAGTTCAGTTGTCTGTAATTTTGTCCCTCGATTATTTGACTGGCATGATAATGCTATACCAGCTCCTTATTATCATTCTAATGTTGATTCGGATGAGGTCATCTATTATGCTAAAGGTGATTTTATGTCTAGAAAAGGCATAAGTGAAGGTTCAGTAACGTTACACCCAATGGGATTACCGCATGGTCCTCAACCAGGAAAACAAGAAGAGTCAATTGGTAAAAAAGAAACCGTTGAATATGCTATTATGGTAGATACTTTTAGATCGCTTATGAGTTCGAATTATATAAAAGATATCACGGATCAAGATTATTCTAATTCATGGAGCGTGTAAGATGATTTTAGCGACATTGAAAAATGAAAATTTAGATGGCTATTTAATTTCTATTGACCTTGTAAAGAATACATATTCTTATTTTCAAATAAAACACATCACATTTCAATTTCTGTTAGACCATTGGTCCGCTAGAGATAAATTGTTAATCATCGATAAAGAAAACTCAAATATGGACCTGAATACTATTCCTAGAAGTGATTTTATGGCACCACTTCCTAGAACATATCAATGGTTGGATGGCAGCACCTACTTAAATCATGTGACGTTAGCGAGAAAATCTAGAGGGGCAGAGTTCCCAGAATCATTTAAAACAGAGCCGTTAATGTACCAAGGCGCAGGTGACAACTTTTTAGGTCCTTATGATTCAATCAAAGGTTTGGATGAACAATGGGGAATTGATTTGGAAGCGGAAATAGGTGTGATCACTGATTTTGTTCCACAGGGTATATCGGCTGAAGATGCTTGTGAAAAGTGTTTGTTTTTAATTGGGATTAATGATATAAGTCTTAGAAATTTGATTCCTGAAGAATTAAAAAAAGGATTTGGTTTTATCAATGGAAAACCAAGCACAGCATTTGCCCCCTTCGCCGTTAGTGTTGATTCATTGCAAGATTCCTTTAAAAATGGTGTGCCTTCTTTTAAAGTAAATGTCTTAGTTAATGATAAAACTTTAGGCTGCTTGAGTACTCAACTGGAAATGCAATTTCATTTTGGAAAATTAATCAGCCATGCAGCAAAAACAAGAAATTTAGGAGCAGGAACTATTATTGGTTCCGGAACAATTTCGAATTCTATTGAAAATGGATATGCCTGTTTAACCGAAAAAAGAATGGATGAGAAAATATCATCAGGAGAAATGACGACGCCATTTTTAAGTTCAGGTGATAGCATTAAAATTGAATTTGAAGATAAAAATGGAGCTAAATGTTTAGGTACCATAGAACAATCGATAGAATAGATTAAAAATAAATAAGGATGCTAGATGAATTCAAAATATATTAAAGACTTAGAACGACCGGAAGTGTATCATTATTTAACATCTGGCATTGGTCCACGACCGATTGCCTTGGTATCTACGATTTCCAATAAGAACGTAATTAATCTTGCTCCATTTTCATTTTTTAATGTCTTTAGCGTTACTCCACCAATAGTTGCTTTTTCGCCCGTAAGAAGAGGCAAAGATGGCTCCATTAAAGATACATTAAGTAATATACAAGAAACAAAAGAATGCGTGATTCAAGTCGTCACATCTTCGATCGCTGAACAAGTTAATATGTGTTCGATCGAATATTCTAATGACGTTAATGAATTTGTTAAAGCTGGTCTAACAATGGAAGATTCATTAGAAGTCAAACCTCCTCGAGTAAAAGAATCTCCTTTTCAAATGGAATGTAAATTAAAAGATATTATTTCCTTTGGTGAAGGGGGAGGTGCAGGTCAACTTGTTCTATGTGAAGTTCTCTTGTTTCACGTAGATGATTCAATACTAAAAGATGGAAAAATCGACCCGCATGCTCTTGATACTGTTGGAAGAAATGGTGGCAGTTGGTACACGCGATCAAATGTTAATTCATTGTTTGAATTGCCAAGACCACCAGCTACTAGTTGTTTAGGCTATGATAAATTGCCAAAATTTATTTTGCAATCAAAAATATTGAGTGCTCATAACATAACTCAACTCGCTAGCAGTTTAGAAATCCCAACAATTGAAGAAGCTAAAAATTATTTTGAAAAAAATGAGAATTCAAAAAATCTTACATCTAAAGAAGATACAGATATCCTCATAAAAGAATTCTTGGATAATGAAAATATTGAAGATGCCTGGAAATTACTAGTTTACTTAGAAAATTCGTAAATGATTTGAGCTCTAAGAATTCAATTTCGCAAAAAATACTTGCCGAAACTATAGAGAAGTTATTCCATCACATATTATTTCATAAATTAAAAACTTCACGCAATACTCCTTTAAGTGCTTCTAATCATCTTATGAACGCTAATTCAGATGGTGGCTATTACTGTGTCTTGAGTTGTTTTTTACGATTATTGAAAATATTAAATTTAAAATAATTATTGTTTTTTCTTGCCACAAATTTTAAAACTCGGAGTAAACTTATTAGTAAGTATTAAATCAATTCTGAAAAAGGTTAGGTAAATGAAAATATTGATTGTAGAAGATAATTTTATTGAACGCAATTTAATGGTTTCGATGTTAAAACAATATGGAACCTGTCATATTGCCGTCAATGGGGAAGAAGCTATCAATGTATTTAAAGATTCCTTTGAAGATCCTTATGATGTAATTTGTCTTGATATTAATATGCCTGTCAAAAATGGTCAGGAAGCTCTCAAAGAAATAAGAGAATTTGAATCGAATTTAGATGTATCTCTAAAAACAAAGATCATCATGACTACCGGAATGTCTGATGGGCATAATATGGTAGATGCCTTTGACCAAAAATGTGATGGCTATTTAGTAAAACCAATTAAGTTAGATGATATTTTAGAATTGTTTACTTCATTAGAATTGGTTGATAAATAAACCTGCCCTACATATATCATAATAAAGCTCTCCTCCTTTTTAAGGAGGAGTACCGCGAAGCGGGGAGGAGGTTGTCACCAATATCCTAAATTAATTTTAGATGAGACAGTAACAAAAAAATAGCAAAATACTCATTCATAAAAAACCTTACATTAAACTGAAGCAAGAACATTTAGATTTGAAAGATATTCAAAACTTGACTTCACACAATCAAAAGGATCTCGATCACATGTGTCTTGCTCAACGGCATACCATTCTGTTCCTGCTGCATCACAAGCACGAATTATTTGATCCCATGGCATATTGCCTTCTCCGATTGCGGCAAAAGTAGATTCTTTTTCAAAAACGGCCATATCTTTCACATGAACTACAGGTACACGGTTTGATAATCGACTCAATAATTCAGACGGATGAAAACCTGCATTCCAGACCCAATATAAATCCATTTCAAATGTAAATTCTGGACTTGTATTTTCTATCATGTATTCATAGATAGTTTCTTTTCCTTTTCCTGTAGTTTTAAATTCAAAACTGTGATTGTGATAACCAAAACGTAGATCAGCATCATTGAGAGCTGAAACAACCGGTTTTGCTTTATCTAAAAACTCTTTCATTTCATCTAAACCTAAAGGTTTTTCCCAATCATAGGGTAGTGCACCAATGGCAACGTAGTCACAATCAAGTGCTTTGTGAAAATCAATTTCTTTTTGAATATCATTTTCTAGTTGAGGGAACCCTCTATGAGTGGCAATACATTTTAATCCATTATCATCTAACATTTTTTTAGCTTCTTCAGCGGTTACTTCTGGATTGTCTCCATTCATACAACCGATACCTGATAATTGAACTGCAGGATAACCCATAGCACTTACTTTTTCTAAAGAGTCACCAAAATCTTTTTTTGTTTTAGTGAAGTCCCTTAATGTATACATTTGAACAGCTAATTTTTCTTTCATTTTTATCTCCAGTTTAATAATTTATTTTGCGCAAGTAACTTTATCGCCATGGCCAACTTCTTCTAAAAGATCCATAAATCTTTTGCCAAACTCAACGTAGTTTTCGTATTTAACACTTTCTTCTGCTTTAACACTATCATCATGAAAGACAACGGCTAGATGTGGTTCCATTGAAAATCCACCATCGTATCCATTGTCTAAAAGATCTTTAACAATAGCTTTGACATCACCATCACCTTCACCGGCAAAGGTGAACTTAGTGCTTTCTTTTTCTTGATCGAAGATGCCATCTTTGATATGAACATATTCAATATGCTGTTTGACGTTTTTGTAAAATTCCCATGAAGATTGCATTGGTCGTGGTTCTGGTTTCGTGTAATCTAAATTAAATACGGGATTACCGGTATCATAAACTAATCTTAATCCTGGTAGGCGATCCACTAATTCTAATGTTTGCTCCCAACCCATACCTCCGAAGTTACTACAATTTTCATGGACAGGAGTTAAACCCTCATCCGTAAAAAGTTTGATGATATCAGATAAATAATTTACACGTTCATCAAGCATTTGATCTTTAGGTTCTTTGTCTTTCAAAATGGCAAAACTCATGATTCGAATATATTTAGAACCAAGCTTTTTCATTCTTGGGATTGCTCGTTTACTTTCTTCTAAAGATAGTTTTGGGCCATCCGTAATTTGTTTACCCCAATTGGCAATTGCTGCACCAAAACAATTGATTTGAATATTGGCTTCGCTTAAATTTTTATAAACTTCTTCGAATTGTTCATCGCTAATATCGTGAAGATTGACTCCGTCAATACAGCGACTTTCGATATGATTCCACCCTAACTCTTGAGTGGCTTTAATTTGACCTTCTAAAGATGTAGATGCTTCGTCAGCAAATCCTGTTAAATACATAATGACTCCTTTATAAATTATTTTTTCTTTGCTCTAGATTCTTCAATCTTTTCATTTAATTTTTCAAGGTATAGATCTCTATCAAGTGGGAACTCAACAAAATCATTTGTCCATTCTGAAAGAAGAAAAGAGTTACCTAATTCAAGACTTCTTATGCCTTCTTCGCCAGGACCTAAAAGTTTTTCACCATTTTGAATGGCATTGATAAAGTTTTGAATAACACCCATATGTTCTTTGTTCGGACCACTATAGGGTATATCTATTTGCCATACTTCAGGGGTTGACCAGGCCACTTTTGTAGTTTTCGTAAATTCTGAGACTGGTTTTGTAGTTCGGCTAAAGGAAATTTTCCTATTTTCAAAAATGAGCTTTCCTTTATCACCGGTTATCTCTAGGCGGTTAGTTCCTGGGTAATCTCCTGTTGTCGTGACGAACATTCCGGTAGCACCATTTTCAAATTCCATATATGCCGTGACATCATCTTCAACTTCAATGTCATGATATTGTCCAAATTTGCAAAAGGCTCGTACTTTTGTTGGAAGGCCGAAAAACCATTGGAATAAATCAAGATTATGCGGGCATTGATTAATTAAAACACCACCGCCTTCACCTTCCCATGTTGCTCTCCAATCACTTTGTTCATAGTAAGCTTGTGTTCGGTACCAATCGGATATGATCCAGGAAACCCTAGTTATTTTTCCAAGTTCTTCGTTTTCAATTAATTCTTTGATCTTTTGGTATTCAGGTCTAAATCTTTGATTTAACATAATGCCAAAAACTTTATCACTTTTTGCAGCAACTTCATTCATCTCAACAACATGTTTGCCATATACGCCGGCTGGTTTTTCTATCAAAACATTTAAGTCATAAGAAAAAGCTTCTATGGCAAGAGGGGGGTGATCATAGTGTGGAGTCGAAATAATAACGGCATCAACCGAATTGGATTCAAATAAATCATGTGGGGTTGAAAAATATTGTGCTGTATCACCAAGTATTTCTTTTGCAGTAGCTAAGGCTTTTTCATCAGTATCGCATACAGCTGAGATGAGACCATTTGTAATGGCACCATCTTTAATTTTTGTGGCGTGGCCTTTACCCATGGCACCAAAACCAATAATTCCTAATTTTACATCCGCTTTTTTATCTGTACTCATGCTCTTCTCCAAGATTGTAATTGAATTTCCTGCTTATTATTTCGATCTAGCGAAATAAAACAATCAATTGCTTTACCAGTAAAAGCTCATTAGTGTGTGGTAAATGACCATTTGTTATATTGATTAAAATGCCATAAATGGCTTAAATAGCATTTTTACGCCTATAATCTGAAGGGGAGAGGCCAATCTCTTTTTTAAATAACTGTGTAAAGTGACTAAATGAATTGAAGCCAACTTCCACCGAAATCAACGATATTGACAAGGAGCTATCTTTTAAAAATCGTTGAGCAGCTTGCAATCGTACTTCTGTTAAGCGTTGACCAAAGGTAGTACCTGTGATTTCTTTAAATAACCTAGCGAAATGAACGGAAGATAAACCTATGAGGGATGATACGTCTGCTCTAACTATTGGTTTGTTATAATTATGCTGAATAAAAATATCTGCTTGTTCAATTAATTCACGATTTTTTAAAGGATTTAAAGCGCCATCTTTATTTAACCGGCGAGAGTCTCGATTTAATTCAATCAAAATACGTGAAGCTAAAACATCTATTAATGTATTTGAATTTTTTAATCCAGGGTTTGTATGCTCTTTAATAAGTGATGATAAACATGAGCGTAGTTCCAACGGAAGATGATATAGTGTTGCCGAAGGATAGGATACGTTCAACGAAAGATCTTCAAAAATGATATGTAAATATTTTATTTTTGCGGTAGTTTTTTTAATTGTTCTTATCTCGCCTGGTTTAACAAACACAGAATCATAATCATTTAATAGAATTGTTTTACCGTCGACGGTATATTCTAATTTGCCTTTTATGACACAATACCATTGGGGAAGTTTATGTGAATGAGATGCTGTTCCAGAATAATTGTTTATGTCGTGATAGGCAAATGTTGTTATTCTGATGGGGGAGAATGAGTTTGTCATTAATTACCATATAAAATATTTGAGCAAAATTCACAGTTGATGAAAAGTGCTCATGACATCATAATCTTCTATTTTAGCCTAATAGTGGCATATTATCAATAATAGAAGATTCTAAATCGAAAATTTATGATCATTTTCCACATATTTAAATCTGTCTATTCCTTTGTAACAATCTTGGATTTAAGTAGGATAGATATAAAACAAATATTACGAAGGACGTTTCATGACAAATATAGCGATTATTGGATGTGGTGGTATTGGACATGTACATGCAAAATCTATCAAACAGTTAGACAACTTAACGTTATCGTACGTATGTGATATCGATGCAATTCGAGCAAAAACATTTTCAAGTCTATATGAAGCGGAAGCAGTGACGGACTTTAAAGAATTATTAAAAAATCCTGATTTAGATGCTATAAGTATTGCTGTTCCACATTACCTACACATGGAAGTATTTCGTGAAGCGTGTAAAAATAACATTCATATTATTTCTGAAAAGCCATTAGGAATATACCCTGAAGAGCTCGCAGAAATGAAGCAGTTAGATGCAAGTACACAAAATATTTGTTCTGGAATATTTCAACACCGTTTTTCACCTATGGTGATGGAATTGCAAAAAGGTTTAGAAGCAGGATATTTTGGTGAGGTTCTTGAGATCGACGTAGATTTTGAATGTGAACGAACAGTTGAATATTACGATGCAGATGAATGGCGTGGAACATGGAAATTTGAAGGTGGTGGAACTTTAATAAATCAAGGTATACATACGATTGATTTGATGTCTGCTTTTATGAATGATGCGCAACCAGTTTCGATTGTTGGTAAGGCAGAGCGCCAAAGATTAGAAAATATTGAAGTAGAAGATTGTGCTGAAGCTACCGTGTTTTATGCGAATGAGGTAAAGGCCCAAATCAATGCTAGAAATGTTGTTGGTGGCGGCTGGAAACCAAAAATAAAAGTCACAGGAACAAAAGGGAGCTTCTCACTATTTGATTCAGAAGAGCTCATTGATGTTCAGTCATGTGATGAGACTTTTAATAACACCCTAAGAGATTTTAAAAATAGACCCATACAAGATGAAACGAGTCTTGGCAAAGTATGTTATGGTAATAACCACACATTAAACTTTTTCGATTTTGGAAACGCCATCACAAACAAATCAAAGCCTTTGATAACCATCAACAAAGCTGTTATAGCCAATGAAATTGTTTTAGGAATTTATCACTCAACGGCCACCAATGCAAAAGCTAATTTCCCCATCCAAAATTACCAGCAACCAAATCTAAACAAAGTCACCTTAGTATAAGGGCCCTGTACATTAATTATTTTTAAGCTTGAGACTTTGGTCAGCATGTCCAAATATTTAAAATGGTTGAGTCTATATAGGATGAACGGTTTCTTGAATTATTTAAGAAATACTGTCTGAATTAGGATTAATATGATTACTCATGAAGTAATCAAATGTTTATATTTATATTTAATTTTTACTCTGGAACTTAGACCAGCTTGTCAAAAGCCCCAAATATCGGTATAACTTTATATTATACCGATATTTATTAGTATGATAGATTTAGCCTATTTAGAAGCATTATAATGTTTATAGTGTGTTCTATTTGGCATATGTTTGGCAGTTAATGTCTTTAAAGCAACTCAGTGAACATTGATCGCTATTGATTACAATACCCAAGTTTAAATGCAATACAAACAATGACAAATCGAATTGGTTTGCTTGCTTACGTGTAGATTGGCGATGAGATGCTTACTCTTTGGCTGATTAAGAATGGGCATAGTGTTTATGAGACTAAGTGGGGTGAATCTAAGAAGTATCACGAGAAGTTTTAAGCTATTAAAAAGGAATAATTAGAAATAACTCTTTTTCTTCAACCAAAGGCAATCCAGATTTATTTAAAATCTCAAAACCCTTTGACCAAACTTTTCTTTCAATTTTAGAATAATTGATTGGATCATTGTTAAAAGGATCTATAGGTAGTTTAACTAAGAATTCAGGTATTAATTGCTCTAAGCGATCTGGCAGTTTTGAATATTTTTTATCAAATCGTATCAAAGCGATTAAAGTATTAAGCAGTACTAATCTCGAATTGTTAATGTAGTAATATCTTCTCCAAACATCTACCGCAGGCAAAAGAACAACAACTAATATGTTTCCAAGACTATTACTATTGAAACGCATTAAGAACTCATCGGAATTATTTGATTTTAAAGCACTTTTTTCATATCCCCCTTCACTATTTGCAATACTAGAAGTAAAAGCTTCACCTATTTTTCTATTTGTCATATTAATTTTAACTAAAAATTTAGAATATATTTTCATAAAACTAATATCGTGCTTATCGATATTTTGTTGGGTTAGAGTAGTGGTTTTCATCATTAAATAATTCGATTTAAGTAACGAAACATAGCTTTCTGGTTTTGATTTAAATTTTTCCAAATCGCCTAAAACATTATAGACACCCTCAGCTTTAAATTTATTTATTTTTAAATTCTCTATGATTTTATTTACAATCTCCCCAGTAAATTTATATGATGCTATATTACCAAAAACAGAAATACAATTCTCATCAATAATATTTGAAATTAGAAAGCATTTTTTAAAAAGGGCTAATTGTTTAAGCTTTTCATCACGATCGAAATAATATCTAGACTTCGCCATTAACGGCATAGTTATATTATGAATTTCAATCAATTGGCTTATTTTATCTTCATCGAATAATTTAGGCTGAGCACCAAAATAAAACTTATTGTAATTCAGTAAACTCAATAAAGCATTAAGACTCTTCTGATTAATTTTCAAATATTCTAATAAAAAGGTCTCATCAATTTCTTTATGACCGTCTTCTACAAATGCAATTTTATTTAATAATTCTTTTCTTTTATCTAATTCTAATTTACTAATATAGACAGATTGGCTTTTATTTATGTTTTCAGCTTTAACATACCATTTAAGAGAAGCCTTGATTTCATTGAAGCCATTTTCCTCTTCAGATACGACCTCCCTTTTAATTAAAAGATGATTATCGTTATACGGCGATTCGTCGATCGTAAAATAAACAAAAAGACCTGTTATTAAAAAAATAATGACAGCTAATATTATTAATGATATTTTAAGTTTGATTTTCTTACCTTCCATCTTCAATTTTCATCTCGGTTTAACGAATAACCCGCATTAGCAATTTCCAATATCGTTAATACTTGAATTGAATTAATTTTAGAATAATATGGCATGAAGTGTTTATTTCAATTTAAATTGAACCAGATTCTTATTTAATTTACTTGTATTAACAAAGGAAGCCCAATGAAATACCTACTAATACCCCTACTAGCTATGATTGTTTCTTGCGGTTCATATGGTAATCAATTTGAGGAAACAATGAGAATGGAAAAAATTGAACAGAAAAAGGCAATAGAGAAATTTTTTAAAGAACAGCAACAAGCCAATGAAGAGAAAATGAAGAAAGAAGAAGTGCAGGATGAAACACCCCAGAAGGACGACACGGAGAAATAAATGAAATACGTCTACTCCACAATCTGCTTTGTTATTGCATTAGTAACTGGACTTCCTGCAATACAATTAATTATTTTATTTATAAACGAACATTATGTATTAAAAAGTATTAGCATTTCTGGCTCATCAGCTGGACCAACACTTATTGTAATATCAGGACCTGGATATTCATTACAAGGAAACGAAGTTTATATGGCTGTATTTGGCTCATTTGCCTTTTCAATTATATTATTCTTTTGTGGCTATATGATTATTACAAGTAAGCCCGATCAGCATCAAGATGAGTGAAATGAATTCTGAAGATAAAACTCAACTTAATTTTGGAAACGTCATTTTTTACTCGATCCTATTTATGATCTTAGGATATACAATTGATGAGACCTTTAGGTGGACAAATCCCTTAAATGGATTTGCAAGTGGAGTAATTCATGCTCTTATTATAATGAGCTCAGGTTGGGTAATTACCTCCCTGCCTTGGATAATATTGATTTTTGTAATTTATAAAAAAAGCGAATGGGTTAAATTCAGAACAGCTTGGTCGCTAGCGCCTTCAATATGTATATTCATTATATTTATTGGGAACTTGTGTTTGACTTTTCCTACTCCCAATAGGAGATTTGAAATTTTCGCCAAGTCTCAATTACCCACAAATATTACAAATTTAGAATACGAATTCTCTGGTGGTGGAATCGCAGATTATGGAGATACATATTATTTCTGTACAACCCCAAAGGAAGTAAATCGAATTATAAATGAAATGAATCTAACAGTTGAGGAGTATTTTGACAATAAAAGTTCTGAATTTGATTATTTGGTTTTGCCTAACTGCCCAGCAATTTCATCTTGGAAAGGCGCAATCAAATACTCATACTCCAAAGGTACATGGTTCTACTACCTCATTACAAACAAATCAAAAACACAAGTATATATATATATGGGCTCAATTTAATCACCGAACTCCCCCACTAACATCCCAATCAACCCTAGAAACCAAAACCCCATCCTTATAAACTTTCTCAGACATCTTTATACCATTTTCCCACCAAAACTCATGCCTGCCTGTCTACTTGCTTACCATTCACATACTCACCTCTATAAACTATATTCCCGCTTTCAAAATAAGAATGCCAAACACCAGTATAGTTTTTGTATTTACCAACTCCAATTGATGGCAATAGTTTTTTTACAAAATGTTAACTAAAGATTGCTTTATACTTCACATATGTTATATAGCATATATATTATATAAAACAGTCAAATTATTCTTTAAAAGAAAAAAATATGAAGCCAATTTCAAATGTAGAATTCATGCTATTACAGATTCTAGATCAAGAGGGAGAATTGTCGGGATACGAAATCAATAAACTCGTTGAATTTCGTGGTTTTCGAGAATGGGCTGATATTGGAATGACCTCGATTTATGTGAGTTTGACAAAGCTTGAAAAAAAAGGATTTGTAAAAGCAAAATTAGACATATACAAAAAGGGGAAAGGACCTATTCCCAGAAAGATCAAGTTACTTGCCAATGGAAAAACCGCTCTCAAAAGAGAGGTGAAGCAAGCAATCGTCTCTGCGAAGTCAAATGAAGCGAGGTTTAAATTAGGTTTGGCTGGAATTAGTATTCTTAAAAAGAATGAGATGGTTTCAGCCTTACAAAAGAGGAAATCATCCTTGGAGAAAAAGTTAAATTTTCTTCGTCACGAAAAATATGAAGCTCAAGGAGGAAGTAACCTTCCACAACATGTGAAATGGCTTTTTCAACATTCTTTTCACATCATAGAGACAGAGATTGAATTTGCAAAAAAGATTTTAGGTGATTTAGAGTAAATGTTTAATCAATTAATTTAGACAAAGAAAAAGGAATCCACATGATAATAAAAAATATCCATCCATTCGTTGGACAACACTGTGAAACAACAGCGACTGGTAGTTTATTAAATCAGTTAGGCATTGAGTTATCTGAACCAATGATGTTTGGTCTAGGTGAGGGATTAGGTTTCATTTTTTGGAATATGAAATTTATGAATTATCCGTTTATTGGAGGCAGAGTAAAGCAAATGGAACTTTCAAAAAGCCTTGCAAATAACTTAAATCTTAAACTCGATATTAAAGAAACAACATCCGTAAAAAAAGCATGGATCATCATCAAAAAACATATTGATGAAAACATCGCTATTGGCTTGCAGCTTGATAGTTATTATCTTGAATATTTTGGTATCAAGTTTCACTTTGCAGGTCATTTTGTAGCTATGTATGGTTATGATGATAATTTTGCTTATTTGATAGATACGAAACCAAGTGGTGGGAAAGTCAAAACATCTTTAAAAAGTCTCGAATTGGCTCGTAATGAAAAAGGTCCCATGTCATCAAAAAATTTGATGTATTCATTACAAAGAACAAAAACTGACTACAATATTTCTGACGCCATAGTTAACGCTATTACCAATAATGCAAAAGAATACCTTAATCCACCGATTAAAAATATTGCTTATAAAGGCATACTCAAAACTAGTGTTGAAATAAAAAAATGGTTTAAAAAAAGCAACGATATAGAAAATGAATTTAGCACTACTTACATGCTTATGGAGCAAGCCGGAACAGGTGGTGCACTATTTCGGAACCTGTATCGTGACTTTCTAAAGGAAGCATATATCATAACGGATCTAAAACCTATTAAACAAGCTTTTCAACGGTTTGTTGAAATAGCTGAGTTGTGGACTGACGTTGCAAAACTTATTAAAAATGCTGGAAAGAAAAAAGACGAGAATCTTGTTAATCAAGCTTCAGATATTTTAGTTGTACTTTCAGAAAAAGAATTTTCTGCAATGAAAATACTTGAACAAGTCGTGTAATGAATATACAAATCCATGAATCTTGGATATAAGACAATGAGGATTATTTAGACTTTAACACACCAGACTAATAATGTTATGATAAAGTATAAAACATATTTAAAACGAATTAATAATGACCTTAAAGATATTAGTACTGATAAAAAGGCTGAAGCAAGTCGCCGATATTTTCCAGCTGGGATAAATTGTATTGGTGCAAATGCTTCTGACATAAAGTTAATAATTGGTGACTTTCATTCTGAATATACAGAATTGACAGCAATAGAAGTACTATATATAACGGAATATCTATTAAAAAATGCTACATTTATCGAAGAGTCCTTGGTGGCTTACGGGTTAATCAATAAATTTGTAAAAACTAACTATGATGACGATCTGTTATTACGTTTTGAATTCTGGCTAGAAAACTATGCAACAAATTGGGCACTAGTAGATGATTTGTGCCTAAAGACAATTTTTCAATTTTTAATGACTCGCCCCCATTTAATAGATAAAACAAGACACTGGGCATATTCAAAAATATCATGGTGTAGGCGTGCAAGTAATGTGGTTTGGGTAAAATTTATAAAAAGAAAAATTGGTAAATCGAATTACTGCCTAGATAAAGAGCTTGTATTTAAAAATTGTGATTTGCTAATTGATGATGAAAATAAATTTGTTCAAAAAAGTATTGGGTGGTTATTAAAAGCAGCTTCGTTACACCATAAGATCGAAGTCGTTGAGTATGTTGAAAATAATTTTAATAAAATGGCACGACCAACTATTAGATATGCTATCGAAAAACTTGATCTAGACACTCGAAAAAGGTTGCTATCTATAACAAAATGACTTGTTTACCGAAGAGCAAATAACAACTTTTTGTTCTTATTGTCAACAGTAAAATAACACTGCCTTACCCAGAAAGGCTTCGTTATAGTATTTTTAATTTCAAATTACTATTCATTTACAATAATGAGCAGAGCTAGTGCACTGACTCTACAGCTGTCGATTACTTAAGCTTATTTATCTTCCTGATAGGTATTCCACAATGATATTGTTTGAGATTAAGCTAGCATACAGGATGCATTGATAATCCCAACAGCAATCGATAATCCACACAAAGTAATGCCTGCTGCAATCTCATTTTCTTCAATTCGCAAAACTATTTTGGGCATTAAGAGGCGTATACATGAAAAGGCAAAAACTTGTGCTATTAAAGCAATGATAGACCAAATTGCAAAATCAGTAAGGGAAGTTGAATGTGCCGAAGCACTGGCCAGGGCTAATGTAAACCCAATGATGGCACCAGCAAAGGCAATAGCTGCTGCAGAATTATTTTCTTTGATCAACTTCCATTCATCATAGGGTGTTACCCAACCATAAATTTTTTGGAACAAAGCTAAAAAAACTATTGATATACCAAAATAGATTCCAAAATCATTAAGAGCTGGAATCTGATTCATTATTTCTTCCATTTTTTATCCCTTTACTTAAAAAATTAATTTGTGGTAAAATGAATTACCGTTATTATATATTTTCAAATTAGTACTTATCAAAAGTGATTATGCCTTTTACTGATTTATCTTCAACATTATATATGATCGTTTTTTGAAGCAACTTTTTTATTGCTTATCAATCATCTTTGCAATAAGAATTACCTGATGATTTACTATTTAGGTCTTGCTACTAAGTTCCTATCTCATAAATATTAATTTTGGGATTGCCCGAAATGGTCATCTCAACCCCAATTTGTTATCCAGTATTAAGCTAATCCACCCAAACAACCACAACCATCATTCCCACGTCTGAGTTTTAGAAAGCTAAGTGTTTTTGAAGAGCTCATGACAAAGATATGTTGGTTCGCCTTTTAACTACTTTCTTATTACTAGTCAAGCTCAACTTTTTTACTTTGACTTGAAAACTACTATAAGTAACCCAAGCAAACGTAGATAGCTCTTTGAAAGTATGCTCCTTATTCATCTCAACAATAACTTCACGGAGCTTTTTATCATCGCCTGAGTCATATATAAATTTGAATTCTTCTTTTGTCATTTGATTACTACAATAGGATTCAATAATTTATTAACCAAGGCTACTCTCTAAAAGCAAAGAAACTATTATACCAAGGTTTAGATTTGGGGGAAGGGGGAATATATATGAGCAGAGCTCAGTAAACTGACCTAAAGAGGTCAAGAAAAACTTTGATAAAATTTATGCTGTAAGATCAATTCCAATATCTGAGGCGATAGTTTTGAGCTGGTTAAGTATATCAGCCTTATTATAAGAGTTTGAATCATCATTAGATTTTAATTGCTCGATTAAGCTTCTGATCTGATCTTTATTTTCAGAGGTCAAGGATTGGATAGCTTTAAAAGGTCCTCGACTTTGACCTATTTCGTGATTTTGCATTCTGGATTTTCTAAAATCCTTCATTTCTGATTTTGTTAATTCGCCGTCGCCGTCAACATCTATCTTGCTAAAGACTTTGTCAGCCTTAGAAACATCTTTTCCGCGAGCTTTTGCCATCTCTGAAAATTCGTCTATGTTTATAGATCCGTTTTGATCCTGATCCATTTTATTAAAACGGGCTTCCATTCTGCCCCTCATACCGCCTTGCATTTGAGACGGATTTGAGCCGCCACTAATACCATCTATCATAATTCAGCCTCTTTGCATTTATTTGTTGAAAACAACCTGTCTATATTTACTATCGGCCATTATATAACAGGGGTAAAATGAAAAGAACAGTTTTATTTAAATAAATGTAAATAATTGATCTAAGTATAGCTAAAGTCACAACCATCACCCCCGCATCTGAGCTCTAAAGTTTAGTGTATTGAGTGATTGAGTCAGATGATTATACTAACCTTAAGGGTGATGACATTTTAAGTTTTTTGATGGATTGATATGAAACCTAAAAACAATAATATATAGGAGTAAATTTGGAAAAGTTTGATGAATCAAAAGCTAGAAGTCTTTTAAAAGCATTCTCATGGCGAATAATTGCAACACTAACCACTATTACGATTGCTTATTTTGTAACTGGAAAAACAGACCTTGCATTATCAATTGGCGGGATTGAATTTTTCACTAAATTTTTCATTTATTATATTCATGAAAGAGCTTGGTTACTTGCCCCAAAAGGCAGTATCAGAAATATCTTTAGTATAAAGAACGATTAAAGCAATTATTAAAAAAGATATTGGTGAAATAAAATGGATGATTAAAAATGGACATTCTAAGTATGAGACTAAATGGGGCAAAAGTATAAAGTACGATGATAAATTTAAAGCAATTAAAAAGGATTAAAGATGTTCGGGAAAAGTGAACTTGTAAACTGCTTAAAGTGTAATAAGGAATTTAAGTTTAAAGCTAAGGGCAAAGAAGAAATGGTAGATAAACTTGGCTATCAATACTGCAAACCGTGTCTTGAGAAAACAATTATGGAGCTGGCAACGGAGAGCAATGCCTTACAGGAAGAATTGAAAAAGAAGGGCTTGATGTAAGCTAATAGAAAGAACACCGTTATTAGTTGCATCTTTAGTATGTTAAGTTAACCTATAAATATTTAATCTTTTAAAGAATATATCTAAATGAAACCCGACATTCCCGTTTCAAAAGAAGAGTTCGATAAAGCCTACAAGAGAGTTAAAATTGCTTTTAGAAAGCACAAAGGAAATAAAATCCAAATGGCAAAAGATATCGGCATCTCTTATCATGCAGTTCTACAAGCCTTGAGGGTTTATGAAAAAATAGGAATGAAAATAACTTTAAAGAAAGATGCTAAGTCAAAAAAGTAAGATCCCCTCCAACCATCAACCCCGCGTCTGAGTTTTGGAAAGCTTGGTGTATTGAAATTTTATTATAATGAATTCTATCATTTTAATTTAGTAATTATCCCTTATATCTATAAGCCCAAACGCTTCTTGATTTTGTAATAAAAATCAAAACATTGTCAACGGGACTATATGCAATACACCAAAACATCAAATCCCCAGGATTGCCTCCTGAGATATCATTTGCTTCCCATGTTTTTTTTACAGGATCATAAATATAGAATTTATTATTATATGGGCCTCCTATTAATACATTATTTTTCGTATCATAAACAAAAACAGGGTAACCTTTTTTTTCTTTAGGGTAATTTTTTAATTTTACCATTTTGGAATCAGATAGTTTCTTTCTATCAAGTTTATATTTTGAAAAAAAGATCTCTTTCTTACCATAGGGTGTACCCATAACATACATACTGTCATCTATTTTTGAATATACAGCCGAACCATGATAGTTGGAATAATCCCCACTTGATTTCAACTTGTAGGATTTTCTATCTTTAGTTTTAAATACAAAAACTCCTTTGCTCGAAAAACCAAATATATTCTTTGAAATTGGATCATATTCTGCGACATCTGCCCATCCACCAATGATCAATTCTTTAGTTGGGATAATTGACCATTTATTTGTTTTGAAATCATATACACCGCCCCCTCCCCAAGCACTTTTAACACCTGCTGAAGCTGCTGCCCCAGAAGCAGCACCATTGCGCAACATAAGAAGTTCTTTTCTTTCAGACGGAACTATTAATAAATCATAAGTATGCCTACCAACTGGTCTGGGATAATTCATTTCACTTAAACCCGCTTTCCAAAAGCTCTGATTTAGATTATCTGGTGAATAAAACTGAAATGGAGTAGGTGTATAAAGAGCCTTGAATTCAGAATTCAATGTTTCAAAGCTAAAACAATAAATCGCATCTGAGTAAGTTGCTGAATGTCCACCGCCAAACATCAAAATTCTATTATTATGAACATCGTATGTCATACCACTATAATCTGTTACTGAGCCTGAATTAGGTTCACCTTGAGGTTTTTCCCATTTAAACTTACCTAGATTAATAGCAGTATTATCTGCTAGATTGACTAATTTAGCATTAGGCTTGAAACCCTCTTTATCCTTACTAAATAATTTGATAGAAGAACTGTGAAATAGAATAGCAAATGTAATTAGCAAACGTAAAAGAGAGTATTGATTCATCAACTTTTCCTTTTTTTACATTTAAGTCTAAACTCGTATTAGTGCAAAAACAAGATTTAAAACTAGTTAAAAAATATATTAATATGAAATAAATCATCCTTTTGACACTAATTTTAGCATCCTAGAATATAAACTAGATAGTATCCTAAACCAAATCGAAAAATTATTTATCCCATAAATGTAGACGAACAAACTATGTTGAAATTCTCGCCAAACTATCACCCCCGCGTCTGAGGTTTGGAATGGTTGTATAAAAACTGAAGAGGCTACCAGATGAATAGCCCCAATTAAAAAAACTTATTATTACTATTTATTTTTTGGTTTTTCTGAATCATCAGATTTCAAATCACAGCTTGAACAACCTTTTTTACATTCATGTTTTTCTTTTTTAACTTTTCCAAATTTACACTCAAGTTTCCCTTTTTTAGCTTTACCACAAATTTTCCAGCATTTGTCCAAAGCACCTTTACATTCTTTGTCTTTACATAACGTTGCACATTTCTTTTTACAAGCGTCAATGTTAGCCTTTTTGCATTCTTCCTTTGTTTTGTGCACTTTCTTACATTTTTCCGCATCATCACATTTGATTTTGCAAACACCTGCAACAATTGGACAGACTTCAACTTTCTGTTTTTTTGTTGATTCTTTTTTTTCTGATGCCGTAACTGTTAAGCAAACACATAACAACATTAAACTAAATAATAAACTTTTCATGATCTACTCCATTTAAATAAATATTTTAAAAAACGAGATTTCAACAACAAATATTTCCATTAAAATACTTTGATGACGCTAAGATTTATAGTTTTGGCAAGTATCTTGAAGGAAAACATAGATTTAATTAATCTCTAAAACTTAATTCCATTGTTGTAAATAGATTATTTCATTTTAAATTTTGATTGGAATAATATTTTTACCAAATGATATTAAATTTACAATAATCTTACAAATTTTTCAAATGAAATTATAAAAATTGAAATACTCCAATTAAATAATTTCTTAACCAAGCCAACTCTTTAAAAGGATTAGGATCATTATATCAAGGTTTGGTTTTGGGGTAAGGGGAATGTGAGCTCTTTACAACAATGAACAGAGCTCAATAAGCTTACTCTACTCTTTGAAAGATTGTTGTTTCAATCCATTTGTTTTCCTTGTCTTTTCAGGATAAATCTTAAAAAAGCCATTCTTACTAAAATTACCCTCTGAATTGTTATCCATGATTGAACCAGAAATCACATTATCCTTTATTAATTTTCCTATAAATTTTTTATTTTTACCTATCTTTAATATGTACTTTCCATCCACTACCGTACCATTATATTGATGTTTCTTACCGCTTGTGGAGTTTGCAATAAATTTAAATTTATCCTCTTCTATTTTTAAATATCCTTTCCAAATACCTTGTACGTACCTAAGCTTTCCACCTACTGTCTCAAGATACATTCCATCCATAATATATTCTCCTTCAGTAAGTGTATATTTAATTATGTTTTCAGAATTATTTTTAGGAACTGAATGTTCCATTTCAGATGTCTTTGAAGTTGATAAATTATTTTTCTTAACTTTATCTTGACCGATTACTATTATCAAGCCAGATAATGAAATAAGCAGAACAAGTAAAATAGATTTCTGTAGCGTTGTAATTAAATACATTTTTAAAACTCCTTTAATAATTGATTGTTGAATTAAACTATTTTGGAGGATAAAACTACTGGAATTTAATATCGATGCTGAAGCTTTGTTTATATGAAACAACTGAGCAAGTAAGGCTGTAACCAAGACATCTTTCTTTTTGAATTTAGATTGCAAGAAAGATATTGTTCGCTCAATTGTTTTACGTATACTTGCTTCTTTAGTATTGGTTCTTTCTGAAATTTCCTGATAACTCAAATCATCATAAAACCTCATTAAAAGTAATTCACATTTCTTTTTTGGTAGCGTTGCAATTAATCTATCAAGGCAAATTTCATCATGATATTTGTCACTCTCAACCAAATTCTCGTTGATTGTAACATGGTCTTTAAGACTTCTATTCATAACAATACAAACATTTTTAGAAGCCCAATAAAACCAAGTACTCAAATTGGATTTGATCTTATCTTGCTCTTTAATATAAAGCAAAAAAGTAGATTGAACTGCATCATCAATTAAATCTTTCTGAATTAATCTTCTTTTACATGTTGAAAAAACAATAGCATAATATTTACCGTATACCTCCTTTTCAAATTTTGTGTTCTTTTTTTTAGTCATCATTTACCAAATAAGTTTTATCTCAAAATTAGAGATGACAATATGGAGCCCTACTGTGACAGGAAAATAAAATAATTTTAAATTATATCAAAATAGTTTCTGCTTGAAAATACTAGGAGGCATCATTAGCACAACAAGTGTTAAGCGTATTGGCTGTAACAAATGGATTCAATAATTTCTTAACCAAGGCTACTCTCTAAAAGCAAAGTAAGCATTATACCAAGGTTTGCTAATATGTTTTGGCAAGTTAACCCGACAAGATTTCAAAAATCTTTTCTGGTTTTTCGGAAATGTGACAGCATCTAAGGCAATATAACATGGAAATCGAGTGAGATTAATATTTTGACTTTACGGCATGAGAACTTAACAACCAAAGTTAGACTTGCTATTGATTTCTATCAAAATATCAATTCCACCTACACTGAAGATTACTTTAGAGGGCTGTCGGTAGATGAGTGAGCAATATTTATTGTGTCCAAAAATATGATTGTGCTCTAAAAATTAGAGTTTTGGTAAGTATCTTGTACAGAATTAAACATTTATTTAATCACTAACTCTTCATTTCATTGCTTTGAATCAATAATTACTCGGTATTTAGTTATTAGAATAATATTTTACCTTTCGGCTGTACCCTGATTTATGGTTTTGCTCTAATATTCGATTAGGTTGTTGATTGATCCGATGGAATTTCGATAGATTCAAATGAGGTGCTCGGTAATATTGCGAAGTGTATTGCTGATTTCACGGAAAACCAATGGCAAATTAATAAATTGACCTTACGGGCGTAGCGAATCGGAAGCCGTCATTATAATCAATTAGATATAGGGCCATAATAATGGCATCCACATCTAAGGACCCTTGGCCCAACGCGCAACGATTAGAATCTGCTAGATGAAGATTAATCAATTGATCTCCCGCATCAAGAATAGCTTGGGCTATATTGACTTCTTCAGATTGCATGTGGTAGACATCACCGTTAATGTGTTTGACTCCTGCATGATTAACTGATTCAATATATTTTTTTGCATCAGCCACCGTATGATTAAAAGATACTTCTGCCGAACGAATTGGTTCGATAGCCGCACGCACTTTGGCTTGCACAAAATCATCAGCAACAACTTGAAGAGCTTCAACGGATCTTTCAAATTCACTCTCATCATAAGCGCTTGTTCGGCCAACTGCACCAGGTACCACTAACATATAGGTTCCACCTACTTCAAAACAAAAGTCTATTTGTCTGCGAATATAATCAATTGCATTTTGTCGGGATATTCCAGAATTGCTAGAGAGATCATTTTCAGGGCCAAACATACCACAAACGCCGGCCACTTTGATATCATGCCTATCCAAGGTTTCTAAAACCTCTTTGGATTTATATCCTAAATCGTTTCCATAGAGATTCCCATGCAATTCAATCCATTTTAAGCCATTATTTTCTAAGCGCTGAGCGGTATTGTCCAATGACTCTAAACCAAATCCCCAGTTGCTCCAGGAAAATTTTAGCTCTTCATTTTTTAATGCTGGCTTTTCATTTGTTTTTTTCTGAAAAGCTTCAACTAGGTCTTTTTTCATTTTTTCATAATTTTGCATTCTGATCTCCTGAATTGTTTAAATGTTTATAATAACGTTAAGTTATTTTGTTGGAGTATATTTATTTCCAACTATGTATTACTTTACAAATAGATTTCACTTTCTTTGATCACTTTTTGGCCACTAGCAATTGATGGTGCATTGATAATTTTCGGTTCTTTTTCACCGGTTTGTATCATTCTTCGAACAAGTCTACTTTTCATAACATCACTTACATCTCGGTAGGCATTCAAGCCTATTCGATTACTCAACTCATAGGGATCAGCCATTAAGTCGTAAAGACAATCTTCTTCAAATTCCCAGGCAGCATCAGGGTTTATACCTGGTTGAATATTTTTTATAGAATATTTCCAACGATGGGTTCTGACACACCTACTTAAATGTGTATCATACATTTCGGTGTAAGTCTCCTCGGGCCAATCTTCCACTCGTCCTTTGGTTAAAGGCAATATTGAGCGACCTTGCATACTGTCTGGTACATTTATATTACAAGCATCCAAAAGAGTTGGTGGGATATCGATCAAACTAATCATTTCCTGTAAACGACCGCCACTTTTAAAACCCGGGCCACTAAAGGCCAAGGGGATACGTATAGAAGAATCATGACAACTACGCTTGTATTCGGAATTTCTTGTTTTAAAGTGACAACCATGGTCTGTTGAATAAACGATAATTGTATTTTCTAATAAATTTAAGCTTTTTAAGGCATCTAGCATCCTCCCTAAAGCTTCATCTAATCTTTTTACCATGCCGTAATAACCGGGCAAATGTTGCGGAGAGGTTCCGACTAGGCTTCTTAAATCTGGTGGGATCCAATGATTCATATACTTCTCTTCATAACCAGTTGGGGCCGGGTAATCATCGCGTGTATTTTGGAAATGAGGTTCTATATAAGAACAGAAAAGAAAGAATGGATTGTCTTTTTGTTCATCAATATATCGAATAGCTGCATCTGTTTGTCCATCAACACGGTAACCTGGTAGACGAGCTTCGTTGCCATCATTATCCCATAATTTTGTATCATAGGCATCTGTTACAAACTCTAATAGATTAGAGCCTAGCCAATCATCATAACCAGTTCTTTGTTCTGGTGGTACTGGCTCGTCATGTGACATATGCCATTTCCCAATATAGCTCGTTCGATAACCTTCTTTTTGGAATAAATGTCCGATGGTTTCTTCATCATTTTTTAAGGCCGCGTTATTATCATAACAATTCATTTGCGAAGGATATTTACCTGTCTGTAAGCTCATGCGTGCTGGTAAACAAACAGGTTGACAGGTTGTAGTGTTGTAACAATGAGTACCTTCCATAGCCATACGATCAAAGTTGGGCGTTAAATTCATGGGATTACCAAACAGAGAGCTTGTATCCCATCTTTGCTGATCGGTGAAAAAGAAGATGACGTTTGGTTTTGAAGTTGTCATGAAAGATCCTTTAAATAATAGATATAACTATAATAGTGATGTTATT
Organism: Planctomycetota bacterium; assembly: GCA_002746535.1. GTDB lineage: Bacteria > Planctomycetota. Next base: position 9,842 of record NVWA01000035.1, on the reverse strand, counting down.
ATTAATAATATGGTAATATAAGGCTATTATTAGCATTATTATGATCTTATGGACAATTTGCATGCTTCATTTGTCAAAACTAAAACAATTATTGTCTCAAAACTCACTGCTAGATTTTGTTCAGGCAGGTGAAAAAAGTCATCTTAAAAACAGAACTTTGAACCATTCGATTGATGTATCAAGACTCGCTATTCCAATAAGCGGCAATCACCAGATGTATATTGAATTAAATGGTCAGGCATGTTTGTGTGATGTCAAACCGGGTACCATGGTATGGATGCCTGAGGGATCATGGAACTCCCCTACATGGGACCAACCCGTAGAAACTCTAACATTGATTTTTGATAATAAAAGTTTGCGATTAAATTTGATGACCAAAGAAAAAGGCCAAAAGGAGACCATATTAAATTCGATAGTTTGGAATCCATTACCAAGTTCTGGTTTATCAGAATTAATGGAGTTGATTATGAACTCTGAGAAAAAGGTATTGAGGCATTTACTACAAGCATTTGTTTATATGATTGTCGAGTTACCAAAGCCTGTCATCCATCAAGGAAAAGCATATCAAACCTGGAAAGGAATACATGATTATATTATGGAAAATGCTTCTGAAGAAATAACCCGTTCAAGCATTGCTAAGCTATTTCAAATTAACCCTGGTCATGTTTCGCATTTATATCATGAATTCAGTGATCAGGGATTTGCTGATTCACTAAATTTATTCCGTCTAAAAATTAGCAAAGAATTATTAAGGAATTCAAACTTAACTATTTCTCAAATTGCGAACTTAAGTGGTTTTGAAAGTGCCAATTATTTCGCACGTCTGTTCAAATCTGAATTTGGTTTACCACCTAGTTTATGGACACGAGAATAAAGTTATGGCTAATTATAAATTAGTATCCAGATCTTTTTCAATAATAAAATGAGGTTGGTAATTCAAAAAAGATAAAAGGCGCTACAGGATGTGAATGCTTGACTTCTTTTCATTGAAATGGAAAATATTAAATCACAAAATTATATACAAAATAAAGAGATATTTCATTTTAATTAATGAAATGTTTACAGGATATATTTTTGAATAGGAGATAAGAATGAAAAGTTTTCGAACTATAGTCATATTAACATTTGTGGTGTCAACGTATTTAATTCTTACACAATCTGCGACTGCACAAGAACATATAATAAAACTAGATTCTACTGTTTTTGATGCTACTTATAATTCTGTTACAGGAGAGGTAGCAACAGTTGATCCAGTAAATAATGAGGTTTGCTTATTTAAACCAGCCTTTTTCAGCGGTGATGCAACAGCTTTAAGTAGTTCTCTAAAGGTAGGTCAATTACCCGTATCAATAACATTCAAACAATATAAGGAAAAATCCTTTTATATTGTAATTTGCCGAAATAGTACCTATGCCTATATTTTGGATGCTGTAAAATTTCAAGTAACGAAAAAGATAGATATTGGAACAATTGGGGCTCGTAATGTTTATACGAGCAAAGATAAAGATGACCCATACGTATATTATAATCATGGTAGAGGTAATGGTTCTACATTGGGCGTTTTAAATTTAAGTAAAATGAACTTTCTCAAAAAAGTACCTGGAACAAATGATTCTATGGATGCTGAGATATCAGCGAACGGTGAGTTTATTTATTTGAGAGGGCCATATTCCTCATCTGGATTTGAATCTTATAAAAAACAATCAATTGAAAATGGCTGGCCAGTATTTAAGCAATATTATCGAGAGCGTACCAGTAAAGGAAAATATTTATCCGGTCCAATTTCTATGTATACTATTTGTGGGGGGAAAAACGTCTACACGATTGGTTTAAAAAATAAACTAGGCACTTTAATGGAATCTGCTGTGGGCTATTTCAGGAAATTCCCACTAATCATCGGATCAACGCGAGTCAGTCCTTTATTTAGCAGCTCTTCTCTAAAAAGATCTTCTGAATTCCTTTCATTGTACTCTCACAACTCCCTTGATAAATTAGATTCAATTAAGATTCCTCATGAGTTTTTTGTTTCAAGTCCTCTTAAATTATCAAAAATTGCAGAATCTAGCCATAGTGAATTTAAGAAAATAAGATGGAATATTAATTTTATCGCCGATGACAAAGCTGCTCGGATAATATGCTTTAATAAAAACAAGGTTATTGTAGTGCCGTTGACTAGCTTTAAAAACTATTCTGAAGAACCATGGCTTTTAATAGAAATTAATAAAATGACATTTGAACCTGGGATTAAACAAACAACTAAAATAATCCCATTTGATTCCTCGACGACTTCCAAACTTGTTGATGGACCAATTGGAATGAAGTTAAAAAAAGGGATATTAACTTGGACCCCAGATGTTGATAAAATAGGAACCTATAAAGCCGCAATAGAAACATCAATAGGTGAAAAAACTAAACGCCAAGTATTTAATTTTAAGGTAAGCAGAAAAAGTATAGAATTACCTTTTAAGCCAAATGGTATTGAGTTTAGTAAGGATGAGAAAGTTTTTATTATATGGATATCTAAAAAAATCCAAAGACGAGGTGGCACAACAACTCCACAGATACAAGAAGTCGCCCTAATTGATGCAGAAACAGGGAAGACGATCGTTCGTAAAAAAATGCTTAACCAAATAGCCCAGGTACTTATAGATGAAAATGGAGTCTACATGGTTCCCGTTGGACTATCTAGAGTATTTTGTCTTTCACTTACAGATCTTTCACGCAAAAAAGATCTACTCGGAGACGGCTCAAGAACCATCGAGATTTCTACAATGGGCCCTGCTCGATTAGCAATGCTTTGTTCTGGTCAATCAGGAAAATTAAATTTATTAAAAATTTATGACACTAAAACATTTAAACAAATAGCTTCGATTGAAGATTCTAGTTTATCACTGCCCAATAAAGATAACTCTCTTGACCCTGGGAAATGGCATTGGCTAAGTGGTAATTACTTTTTAGATAACGATGGGGAAATTCTTGGATTATCTATACATAATCAAAAGAGAAGACGAAGATCATCAAATTATAAATATCCAAAGATTGAGGGAGGTTGGGGCTATACATTTTCATCTGGTAAGCTAACGCAAAGAAGTCGGCAATTAAATATTCCTTTGGCTAGTTTGAAAGACGGAGGCTTTTTAAAGGAAGCGCCTTGCTTTGCATACCTTTCAGAACATGCAGGAGTAGGAACAGTTTCCTTTCTTAATTTGGATAGCTCGGAAACTATTAAAGAAACTGTAATTTATCGAAATGAGACAATTCGAAACAATAGATCTCAACGGATTAGATTTCTAAAAAATAAAGTTGCTATAATAGATGGACAAAAACTTTATTACTATGAAGTTCCTGCTGAAGTAATAAAAAAAAGCAAAATGCCTCATTTGATTTATCCTAAAGTAAATAAAGTACCTCTTATAAAATGGAATGAATCAGTTGAGATAAACATAAAATCTAATTCGATCGTCATGGAATTTGTTCCAGAATCCAATTTAGCAGGAATGAATGTAAATGGTAAGACCGGATTAATCACATTGGATGGAAGACTATATAATAAAAATATTCCAAAAATTTCTGCTGCTCAATTAACAAATAATATTAAGGAATACAAACTTATTTTTGGATCGACACCAAAAGGTATCCCTTACAAAGCTTCAATTTCAATTAAAGCAATGGATGAAGAACAACGTATCGCTACGTGTAATTTTTCAGCCTTTTTTATTATCCCCATAAAAAATGCAACAATACAACCTGAGTCCATTGTTACAAAAGTAAAAACAACGAATAACTCTGATATAAAGTCATTGGAAAAACGTATCAAAAAACTAGAAATGGAAATCGAACTTCTCAAACGACTTATCCTCCAAAAACCTCACTAATACATAGTGATTATTAAAAGTAGTCGTAATTAAATATAATATTAATAGTAATCTAGAATTTTTTATCGGATCATAATATTAAATTGCAAAATGATAATTGGCACGAAACATAAAATAGAAATAACATACCTACTTGTAGGTTATCTTGAAAAATGTAGCAAGTATACTGGTGACGAGCTCAATTAATATTTCCATAGAAACGTCAATCCTGAAGTTCTAGAAAGACGTGGCCATGCAATTGATCTAGTTCTTTTTGAGTTTTAATGATTTTAAGTTAGTACACTAGTAATATTTACCTAGCAATTAAGTAGCTGAATTGATGCAATAGCCAATATGTTTGCCTTCAGAAAAGAAGCTTGTATCACAAAAAAAATAATTAAAAAATACCATTTATTGCTTTACTCATCAAGGATTATTTATGCAATAGGCAAGCAAATATAAAACAATGAAATGATAAATTATATCGATAAAGGAGAATTAAAATGCCATTTTTAAAGGTATCAGAAAATTTGTATATGGTTGGCCGTGGTACATGGATGGATAAAGGATATTCTAATGGAGGTGATTGCAATGTATATGTAATTGTCAATGGTAGTGAGTTGGCACTTGTAGATACGGGCTGCGGTGATCAATCAAATCTGATTGTTAAAAATATTAAAGAAGCTGGCCTTGATCCGCGAAACATCAGTAAAATATTATTGACCCATAGCCACAGTGATCATGTCGGCGGATTAGGATGGTTTCAAAAAAAATATAAAGTGAAAACATATTTTCATCACATAAAAAAATCACAGAAAAAATATTTTAAAACTTTAGAACTATCAAATTTTAATAGTAAAGATTTTCAAACATGTAAAATTGATCACTATTTAAAAGATGGCGATTTTTTAAAACTTGGGGATTTGGAAATTCAAGTAATGGAACTCCCCGGCCATACCCCTGATTCAATTGGATTTCTGTTTAATGATAATAAAAAGAAGGTTTTAATATCGGGAGACATTGCCATTGGTGATCAAAAAAATATGGGCAAAGGATATATCGGTTGGTTCAATTTCTTTTGGGGTTCTGATGCCGGTTATTATATATCATCCTATGATAGATTAATGAGACAAAAAATTGATATCAATGCACCCATGCATGGTTTCCCGCAGATGAATTCAAAAGATGTTCTTCTGTCTTTTAAGAATTGTTTGAAACGCATACATAAACTATGTGCTTTCCCTCAAATTGGAGCAACAATTGCGTTTAAACACACAAATATTACTAAAAAATTAGAGAAGAATCTATTTAAAATTATTTAATATTTCCATAGAACTAAAGCTATGACCTAGTCTAAAGCCTATTAGGCTAAACCCGACTTGAGAAATCTACGATAAGTGAATTCGATATATTAATGTACATTAAAATTTAGATTAATATATCATATGGCTTTCTTTTCAAAAACTTTGTGATAACGTAATTATAAGAAGTTATCGATTGACAATAATCCCATCTAATTATTTGTTCCAAATATATTTGTCATGAAATGATATCAAGAACTGCTACTATTCCTGTGGCAATTACCTTAAAACAACTACTCTTTTAGGAGATAAAATGCTATCTAATAGACTATTCACATTTATTTTATTTTTGCTAATTAGCTTTTCAATTGTTTCGGCTGAAACAATAAAAATTAAAATCAACAAAGACTCTTCATTGTCTTATCACCCAAAAGAAAGAAATAATAAACAAGGAAAGTCTACGGGGATTAAGCTTAAATACTTTGAAGAATTTGGGATTTTAGATGCCGATGTCTCGTCATTAAAAGGAAAAATTATTAAATCAGCTTATTTATTTGTAAAAGCCCGTGGTGGTCATCAGTTAAATTTAAATCAAGGTACTGATTTAAAATGGCTAGCTATTTCATCAGTTAGTTCTGAATGGGACGAAGCAAATGTATGTGGAAACAATAATGGACTGAGCAAAAACTGGGGATGGCCAGGAGCTAAAATGTATGATGTCGTTTTAGGGAATGGAAATACCTTAAGGGATAATAATATATTAGAACCAACAAATGGCTGGCATAAAGTTAAATTAAATAATGATTTGATATCAGCCATGGTTGCAAAAGCTTCTCATGGACTTTTTCTTGCAGATGGATCAGGTCATTTCAGGATAAATTGTAAAATATTTACGCATGAACAAGGTAGTTCCTCTCCATACTTGTCGATAACCGTTTCAGGTGAAAATAATGCCGCACCATCATCGATATCAGATGCTTCAGCGATGGCAGCAAATAATTCAGCAGGCAAAAATTATGGAGCCCTTCGTATTAAATTCAAAGCTCCAAAAGATGCCTTTTCATATAATATATTATTAAATGATAAAAAAGTTGCTAGATGGCAGATACCATTCGCCAAAAAAGCTGACGAACAAGAGTCTTTTGTTTTAAAAGACTTAGTTCCGAATCAAGCTGTAACTATAAAGATTACTGCTGTCAGTAAACAAGGATTAGTATCGGCAACAACAACTATTACCGGTAAAGTTAGTCCAAAGTTAACCCCTCCTACTTTACCAGATGTTACCTTTATCCCAAAAGCTGGGGCTCCTAAAAAAGTAGATGGTGTTAGCGTGTATGCTTTTCCAGAAATTGCAAAAGTAAATCCTATCTCTGGTAGTATGCTTTATGAAGGTATTGCTGATTTCAAGGAGAAAAATGTTGTTTGGGATGGTTCAAGCTCAACTGTTAGAATTGCATCAGCAAGGGCAGAAATCATTTCATTTCAATTAGGATTTGATGGAGCTTTTAAAGGATTATCAATAAAGGTAAGTGATCTTTCTGGTCCTTCTCGTGTATCGAACAAAGGAGTGAAGATTTGGCGTAACTGGTATGTCGGTAAATTTTCGGAATATGCACTTCCATTTAAAGGTAGCCTCGATTGTCCTATGGCAGATAACAAAATAAAAGGTCAAACTCATCAAGCAGTTACCATAGATTACTTTATACCTAAAGAAACAAGGGCAGGTAATTATAAAGCAAAAATCACGCTAAGTTTAAATGGGAAAACATTAGTACTTCCTTTAAAAGTTAAAGTATACAATTCTGTGATACCTGATGAGATTCATTTTAATCCTGAGCTAAATTGTTATGGTGGCCCAGGCACAGCTGGATCGCCACAATTTAATAATTCTTATAAACTTGCTCACTATCATCGAACAACAATAAACCGTGTTCCATACAGTCAAGGTGGAAACACCCACAAAGATTGGACGCCGGACGTTGATAGTACTGGGCATGTTACAAACTGGGAAAGATTTGACAAAAACCTTGGTCAACTATTAGATGGTTCTCTATTCAAAGATAATCCAAGAAAAAATATTCCTGTTGCCTCTTTCTATTTACCTTTTTACGAAGGTTTTCCACTTGATTATAAAAAGTATTACAAATCACACCCAAAGGCCCCCATGTTACCTACGAAAAAAGTAAGACAAATGGAGAAATATAAAAAATTAGATTATGTTTTAAGACATAATGTTTTAGATGATATACCTGAAAAAGCGTTTAGTCCAAAATATTCAGCTGCCTATATAAAATGTGTATCAGAGTTTTATGATCATTTTAAATCAAAAGGTTGGAATAAATCAGTGGCGCAATTCTATTTGAATAACAAACCAAAATACGGTTATTCCCTTTGGACATTAGATGAGCCAAATATCTATAGAGATTGGCAGGCGTTAAATTACTTTGCTACTTTATGGAAAAAAGGAATAAATGATCCTTATGTATATACACAAAAAGGTTTAACTGAAATTTATGAAAAAGGTTTAGTGAGAAAGAAACCTACCTTTTTATTTAGAGGTGACATTTCTAGATTTACTTGGCAAGGAAGTGTTAGTGATGATTTAATGAACATTGTTTATGTCGGTGGCGGTGGTTTTGACAAAGCACGGTTAATAAGGAATCATAAAAAGCGAATGCCTACCATATTATATGCCTATGGTTCTTGTTCTAGTCATAAACTTAATAACTGGGCAAATGCAGCTTGGTGTATTAAATCCTTTGTGTTTGAATCAGATGGTGTTTTACCTTGGCAGTCCCTCGGTAAAGGATTAAATAATCCAGATCCTTCAGGTCATGGAAACGGTTTAATTGTAAATGCACCAGGGTACGGTGATGCTATTGCCTCTTTTAGAGTTCACGCTTTAAGACGTGGTGCTCAAGATGCAGAACTACTGAGATTAGTTCAGCTAAAGCATAAAATATCAAGAGCACACATTGGTTTGATGATTTCTAAATTTGTTTCTCTTGCAGGAGATTATAAACAATCATCCGTAGATGAAGCTGCGGCTCAAAAATTTGGAAAATTAAATAGTCGAAACTTTATTAATCTCAAAGAATCAATTTTGATGCTTCTTGATAAGAAGTATTAAATTATATATAAGCTTAGTAATTTAATTACTAAGCTTATTTTTTCTTTAAATTTAAACTTTAAAAGGAAAAAATTATGAAATCACTTTTAATATTCTGCATTTTCACATTACTATTTTCTCTAGGTTATAGTGAAGAAGCAAAATCATGTAGTTTAAATTATTGGCCAAAGAATCCTAAATTGCCAAAACGTTCTTCCAAGGGTCGAATTGCTTGGAAATCTTTTTTTGCCAAACATCCTGAATCAAAATTAAAGCTTGTTGAGAGTGGTATAGTTAAGAATAGCCATTTTGGTACCTATAAACCAGGAGATACTTTTGGAAATAGTTGGATTGTTACTGATGAATCGCAAGTAACAGGTTTAAGTCATAAATCAGCCCCATGGATCGATGCTACATTTGAAATAAAACAGATTGATGGAAGTGTTTATAAAATATTGCCTGATCGAGGATGTGGCTGTGGTGGTACGGTTGATTATACATGGTTAATTCCCCTTACAGCTCCTTCTGGAACCTATGATATTAATTTAACTTGGAAATTTCCTAAGAAAACAGATCAAGTCTTACATAGAAAATATACTGTAACAATTGAAAACCCTCACCTATTCAACCTAATTGATAAAGAAGTCATTAAATTGAGGAAAGTTCACGGTAATGAAAAGGTTATTGTATTACAAGATGGATTACGTGTAGACGGCAAGATTTATCAAGGGGTAAAAGATTTAGCATTAGCAACTGGTGGTTACGAAGGTGATCAGACAAAAATAATATATCCTATGTCGAGAAATTTAAATTTGGGGTATTGGATCGTCAATAAAAAAGCATCCTTTTATAGTCGCATGTTATTAAAATTTGACCTAGAATCATTGAAAGGCAAAGCTGTTAAAAAAGCATATATCAAACTTTATATTCGAAAATCTGTTCGACATTATGCCGACAAAATGAGAAGAAATTTTAATGTATATCCAATGCTAAAACCTTGGAAGGCGGATAGACCAAATCTTAAAAGTAAAAGAACAGCCATACATGTTGATAAAAGAGGTATAGGAAAAGGATACCCAAATGTAGAATATCAAGCTTATCCAACTAAATGGGAAAAACCTTTAGCGAGTGGATCTAAGGATCATGGAAATAAACTATCTGAGTTTGTGCCTGATGATGAAAAATTGATGTCAGGCGCCAAAGCTGATATTACCGGAATTATTAAAGATTGGATAAAAAACCCAGAAAAGAATTATGGTATTATAATTGGGGATGACTTACCAAAAGAGCTCGTAAATGTACATCCTGGTTTAGGAGATAAGTCGGATGATTATAGAAAACTTGGTGGTGATAAAATGATTAAATTTCTAAGTTCAGAAGAACCTTCTGATAAAATATTTTCACCAAAATTAGTAATTGTATTAGAATAAATATTATCGTCTGAATGTCCGCAAAGGAATTTGTCTCAAATAGAATTAGAATGAGCAACCACCCCGTCAGCAAGCTGCCCAATGGTTGTACGAATAAGGAATCATCTCTGTACCCTTTTAAGTCTTAATTTATATCTTGGCGCACTTC
>NVWA01000071.1 GCA_002746535.1 Planctomycetota bacterium | reverse complement strand
AATATTAGACCAAAATAAAGAAGTGTAAATTTACCTTCTAAATTTTTTCTGAATATTAATTTTGACAGTCCATAAGCAACTAACATAATTATCGTTAGTTGAAATAAATAGTTTATTGCTTGGACCAAAAAACCATTTATCGGGAAATCTAAAAAGTATTCAGTCATTTTGATTTTCCTCAAATTGATCGATAAGTTCTCGAATTTTCTTTGAATCTTCTGTTGATATATTCCCGCCATCAAAAAGTGCCATCATTAAATTGTCAACAGAACCGCCAAAAGCATTATTCAATAGTTTATCAGCCATATTTTTTAAAGTATTACTCTTAGGTTTAGTCGCTGAGTAGTAGAAAATGTTCCCAACTTTTTTATGTTTTAGCCACATCTTTTCATCCAGTCTAGACATTAGCGTTTGGACAGTATTTCTAGCAACTATTTTTCTTGTTTGCAAAGTTTGCCATACATGATTTACAGTAGTTTCTTTCGCATCCCAGATAATATTCATGATTTCTAGTTGTGATTCGGACAAAGGCGGCAATTCTTGTTTCATTTGATCTCCTGTATTATTCTTATAAACCCGTATTGCCTACAAGTGTAGTACTATTGCCTACAAATGTAGTTTTACAAGGAAAAAATATTAATTTTTTTAACATTTTTTGTAGATGCCTAAATTATCATTTAGAAGTGTGAATAACGATCTCATTAAGCATACCTATTACTACTATATGATTCACAAACTTAAATATAGGAGAGGAAAGGGAGAGTGCCGGGGTAAACTGTAGAATTTGCTATTTTTTCTTTTTAATGTTTGGTAACTTTGGCAAACCAAACATCTGGTTGATTAGTTTTTTAACTTGCCAATTGGGGCCAGCCTTTACATTCTCTAGATTTTTTCGGCAGGCATGTGCTAGGCTACTTGCCACGCTAGTAGACATTGCGATACGATAGATTCTTTTTGGGTTAATAGTTTTAGGGGTGTACAGCGGAAAAACGTGTAGCTTGGTTTTAGCAATTAATTTTTCATGCACTTTAATGAGGTTTGCGCCAGAAATGGTGGCTGTCAGTGTTGAGCCGCCAATGTGCTTGATTGACATGTCCGCTAGTGTGAAAAATTTTGCATCATACTCCTGTCTGTCATTGTTTGATACCCAACGGAAGGTGAAATCAGCATCGCTTATCTGATGGATGATTTTACAAATAAATTCACTACGTTGACTTGGCTTAATCATGTCTTTGATGATTTTGATTTCTTGGCCCGGAATTTTTAGCCATTTCCATGCATGGGTAAACTGCCTATAGTAACGGTTCCCGCCTCCAAAAGTTTGAACAATTAGATCCGGCTGATCTCCCCGTTCATACCCATCTGATCCGGTCAGCCAAGCCGGTGAATTCTGGTACCATTTATTTGCCTCTTCTGATTGTTCATCAGTCACAATCAAGAACACTAATCGTTTTGGTGCCAAAGGGTTGTAATGAAAAAGACGTAACCCCGCGCCTTTAAGACTGACCGGCTTTCTTTCACCGGCAATAAGCTCCTGTTTGTCATTGATTTCGAATGGCATCTTATCCATGATTTTATTAATAAGATCGCTGTCTGAGGGGCCTCCAATTAGGATAAGATTGTAGCGTAACATATCGTCTAATTTTACTTCACTATCAGGCTTCACTAATATTTTTCCCCAGGCCATTGGGGTCCAATAGGGACCGCCATGTTTGGCCATGTTTTCGGCAATGTTGCCCAAAAACTCACTTCGTTTTTTACCTTTTTTGGTTCCGTAAACAATAAGAAGGGGTTCGCCGTTAAATAAATTTAGGGCAGCTCCGGATTGATAAGGGCGCATCTTTGTAATGGGTTTCTTCCAAGAATTATTTATGACCCATTTGTTTTCTTTACGAACTAGAAAGAGACGTTTTGGTAGTGGTGTTGCTTGTGTAAGGTTTTCGTTATTAATTTGTATGAGTAATTTCTTATTAATATCGATGGGCATCTGATGAGTATTTAATTCTAGCACAGAAATATTATCCGTATCTAAACTCAGTGTCTGATGAGAACCATTTCCAATTGTAAAGGCATTGACTTGAGCTCGTTTGTGGGGATTAGTTAGATGACGTATTGCCAGCCAATAGGCGCGACCTTGTGCTGGTATATTGCAAGAGAGTGTTATCCTTTGGGGAGAAGAGTTTCGGCGATGTTGCAGCATCCATTTATTTGAAGGGTATTGAGTTTTTTGACTGTGACCTCCTCTAGGATCTTCAATATGAACAATCGGATAACCCCAATTTTTTAATCGGTCAACGGCCCATCGACTATTATCAATGGTCACAGCCCAGTCTCGATGACCATGTTGATTGATGGTAGGGATATTACGAAGATTTTCTAAAGGCATATGGTTGGTAAAACCAGCGCGCGGGGCAATAGCAGCGAAGATATTTGGATAGATCGAAGCAAGGCGCCATGTTCCTCCACCGCCCATCGAAAATCCTGTAAGATAAATTCGGTTTGAATCTATCTTATACCATTTCTGCATGTATCGAATTACTTCAAGTATATCGTTTTCACCAAGACCACGGTAAGATAAATCCCCACGCGCCCAAGGACACACCAAAATAGTATCTTCTTCACCCTCATCTTTGAATTGCCAAGGGTAAGGTCGAATACGACTACCGTGCAGGTCAACAATCAGCGGATACTTTTTATCGGCCTTGAATCCTTTTGGTAAAACGGTCACGAATTGTTGTCCCGAACCATCAGCCGTACTGTAATAGGCTGACCAAAATGAATTACGCCTGTTACCAAGAGCATCTTCACCTTTATCTAGATGCGCCAATATGTCTGAAGTATCTTCTAACATATCAAGTCGATCTTTGGCTTTAATGTTACCACTTTCACTTAATGCGGCTAAGCCTCTTGCAATCATTCCTCTGTGACGTCGAATCGAATCAGAGGCATTCTTTAAATCGTTCCAAGATTCATCGATGTGATATTTTTTTCTTAGGCGCTGCGCACGTTCTTTCAAATTAAGTATATCACGAAAATTTCGTACATTTACAATGTCAGCTATACTCTCACCAACTTTAACAAGTACATCATATCGACCTTGGACCTGCGTAGGTGGTGGCGTCGGGATAATTATTTGAGCGCGAACGCGACCATCATTGCCTATCGTAAGTTTGCCTGAACTTACTTCTCTGTCACCAACCTTAAGAGTCACAGGTTTGTTGGCTTGATTTGGTGTCGCAATAATATGTATCAATGCACTCATGGCCTTTTGATCGTATTCAGCCCGGGCATTAATTAGAATGGGTGTTGCGCTGGGTGTTGTTTCTAAACGAATTCGATGCATGTGTGAAGAATCGCTAGAGGTATTTTCTCCTCTGTACCAAGCCAGTAGAAAAGGGTTTTCTTTGGGTTTGTCAGAATCGTTGACGTATATTTGAAATCCAAGTTCGCGACCTACCTCTGGTTTCAGGCCCAAGTTTTTCCAAGGTAATTTAGCTTCAATAATATAGCCACCTTTGATCTTCTCTCGTGCAAACTGACATTCAATAGCTCCCGTTTTATTTTCTCTGCGATCTACGAGAAGATAGCGAAGCTCAGGATGTTCCGTTTGCATGCCGGGTGCTATTAAAGCTTGGTAATATTGTTTTGAACCAACTTTGTCGGCAACAAATAATTCTATCGAGTCCCCAGCCCAAATCATATTGGCAGAATTCCCTTCGACAGCTTTATCATCAAGTACGGTCACGGCGATCAATAAACCCTCTTGATCCCATCCCATTCGCACGGCTGCATCCAAATTGTTTTTTGGTCTAACATCACCGGGTACGGTTGTAAGCATACTTATCACAAAGCCATGTTCTTCCCAATCGCCTAATTTCCCGTCGATCTTTATATTCTTAATACTAGGAATATTAAAAGCATGATCACTTACTTGTGATTTAATTTTCTTATTATTTTGTAAACACGCCGTTAATAGCCACGTAATGACCAACAGGGAAATCCACTTACTTTTATGAAATATAAACGTATTCATTTATAATTTTGCTCTCTCTAGAATTTTTTACTATTGTACCAAACTATTTATAAAGTAAAAACTGCCTGGCTGGCCCCGTCGTAAGTGTTCTGTTTGATTTGCAGTGTTCTAGATTTCTCAAAAGAGAATCGATAATATTTTTTTTATTTTGAGTTTTAATTTTTTTTATTTGACGTTTTGTATATACAATGGCCTCGATAAATTTATGGACTATTGATCCTAAAAATTAAGCGGGAGAAGTATCATGGCAATTACAGTACAAGATTTAGCTAACATGATTGATCATTCATTGTTGCATCCAACCATGACAGATGATGACATCAAGGAAGGTTGTTTGTTGGCTATGAAATATAATGCTGCTTCTGTTTGTCTAAAGCCTTATGCCATATTTATGGCAAAAGATATTCTCAAAGATTCTGATGTCATGGTAGGTAGTGTAATTGGTTTCCCGCATGGGAATAATACAGTTGCTATTAAAGTTGCTGAGACAAAACAAGCCTGTGAAGATGGAGCCGTAGAAATTGATATGGTTGTGAATATTGGAAAAGTAAAAGGGGGTGATTTTGATTTTGTTGCCAAAGAAATAAAAAGTATTAATGAAGCTACTTTGGCTGGTGGGGCAATTCTTAAGGTTATATTTGAAAATGATTACCTCGATGAAAATGAAATTAGTAAGCTTTGTGCCATTTGTAGTGAGATTGATGTTGCTTTTGTAAAGACTTCTTCAGGGTATGGATTTGTCAAACAAGAAAATGGAATGTATTCTTATGAAGGTGCAACAGCACCACATTTAAAACTGATGCGTAAAGAAACGAAAGATAGTATAGAAGTCAAAGCTGCCGGAGGTGTCAGAACTTTGCCTGATTTACTATATGTACGGTCTATTGGTGTTACTCGTATTGGAGCAACAGCTACAGCCAAAATCCTAGATGATGCGACTGACGTTCTTGCTAGTGGTAAAACACTTGAAGAAATGACTCCCACAGGTATTGGTATTGGTAGTGGTGGTGGTTATTAAAGATATTTAAAGAAACTATTTTTAAAATAATATTTAATCACAAAAAATAAATTGGAACTTTTGGAGTCGAAATATGGGTAAATTACAAGGTCTAAATGGTAAAAAGGCAGTAGGTCGATGTGGTGGTTTTGATCATGGCGAATATGAATACATCAGCAATACAAGTATTGCGTTGAATACATGCATGGCTCAAGGCTTGAGCCTTTTCGAATTTGGTGTGAAAGGGTCGATGTTTGGATCACCCTCCATAGGCTGGAACAATTCTTCAAAAATAATTGATGAGTCTTGGACAGGTATGGGGTTAGATTGCCAATTAGCAGATAAGACCCCCTTGAGAGTAGATTACAGAACGACAGTTCCAGGTGCGTTGTATACAGTGCAAGGTAACCGTTTTGGTTGGGATTGGAGTGTACCAGGATCTCCAGGTTCTATTGTATTGTTAGAAAATAATAAAGAGTGTGCTAATAAAATGGACATCCTTGATTGCGGTCAAATTTTTTATGCTAAAACACCTATGGGTCCAGTTGTGTTTAGTTTTAGTCAGCCGCTGGAAAAATTAGAATCCATTTCATGGGAACATTGGCGTTTTAATTTTAAAAACCCTGGCGTGACGATCATGGTAACACCTTTGTTGAGCGAAGATGATATCCCTGATGAAAAGTCCTTAAAAAACTGGATCGGAATTACAGAGAATCCGCCTTTATATTGTTCAGAAACATTTGATAAATCTGATGACGGTATTTTAATTCAATCAAACTTTACTAGTTTCGATGAATCGTCGACCGATTATGCACCTTTGCCACCTACAAGTTTATTGGCTAGTAATAATCGTGGTTTAAGTAGCTCCAATGATCATGAAGTGTTATTGCAAACAATTCATGGGCCTTTTGCCGTAGTTAAAGATTCAGGTGGTTCTTATGAGCAAAATTTGAATACTAAATGGATGGGCGCTTCTTTGCAAGCAACGACTTTAAACATCGATATTAATGAAAAGTTACCCTTTGAGTTGGCCTATGCCGGTGATGCTACCTGGGATGAAAATAGTGTAATGGATAAATTTTTATCCTGGAGGCTTTGGGCTCAAGTACATTCTTTGCTTTCTCAAGATATGAAGGATGAGTTAATTAAACGTGTACCTATACCAACAAAAGAAGATTTTTCTGATTCTTTAATGACTAGGCTTGAACCAATTAGTCAGCAAAAATGGAAGTTAGATAAAACAATTTTTACCGTGTTCGATGAAGACTCCGCGGCTTCTTATGATATCGACTGGTACAATGGGCTTACGCTAAGTGGTTTACGAAGAGCGGGGGATTGTTCCGATGAAGAAGTTGCAAGCCAAGCCAAGAGTTTAGCCAAAGAAATTAAAATAGATCGTCAAGATATGATTGCTTATTATTCGATTTTTAGTGATTGGGCATTAGGTGCCCCATGGACAGATGCTCGTGGCGAAGTTTTTAATTTTGATTGTGCTCATAATGGGTTAGAAGGTATCTTGGCTGAAAGAGAATTTTGTTTATGGGAAGGTGATAATGATGGTGCCGCCTATATGGAATACTTAGCAGCTAAGATGTCATTGATTTTTGTTATTTCGGAAGTTCCTTGTGCAACTAACATTGGCGAAGGAACTTCTTATGGGACACAAGTGATTTATGAAGGTAGGTTTGGTGTGAATGTTCTGATCAAGGGTAGGGCTCCTTATAATCTTGCAGGTGACTTTCCGGAGTTTTCGGCTTTACTTAAAAATCATGGTCCTTTCGAAAAACTTAAACAACAATCTGCCGATTATTTAGAAGAGGGTACTCGCTACCAAGATTGGCTAGCTTTTTATGTAGGAGAAGAATGTGCGGCGGAACTTCGTAAAGGAAAAGATGAAGTTGGTGCAGAAGGTTTTGAAGGTAACCAAGAAGCCCGTGAACAAGCATCTGTCTTCTATCATGTCTCGCCAAATATGTCCTTGCGTTTAATGATTCTTGAAGAGTCACCTAAGGCGATAGAGGATTCTTATAAGTTAGAGCTTCCACTCTTAGCAAGAATCTATTGTCAAGCTGGTATGCGCCTGAAGGAAGATTAGGTCTATTGGATTTTAAAGGCAGGTGTTAGCACCTGCCTAAAAATCTTACTAATCTTTAATCCTTTTTAATCTTAATTCAGACACGTTAACATGAACTTATATTTTCACATACTCTGAAGTTACTTAATTTTTTAAGAATAAAACTTAGGTCCTTATTATGTATGTAGTATCAATTATTTGGGTTTCCTTGAGTGTATGGCGTAGACTTTAAGTAAGGGCCAAAATACAATAATATTTATATTGGGCTTTATGATTAAGGATTAAATGATGGAAACAAATAAAACTCAAAATAGTACTTATGTCAATATCACAGCTAAAGCATTTCTTCTAATTATAATTCATTTATTGATTACTGCCTGCGGAAGTAGTGGTAGTTCTAGTACCTCGGATACCGTTGCTGAAAGTAATACGAATACGACTGAAACAACAAGTGAGACAACAACTAATGCTACGCCCTCTGAGACTGTCACAAAAGTTGAACTATTTGCTTATCCTCCAATGGCAATTGCAGATTTAGGTTTAATAACTCCACAAGGTCGAGTCTTTGGTTCACATGTCACGCCTACGGATCATCAATATTGGGCACCCAAAGGCGCCAATTTTCAAAACCCAGGAAGTGATTTATTTGATATATATGCTGTAGCAGATGGAACCGTTACGAAAATTGAAACGTTTAGTGAAAATGATTATCGAATTATTATTAATCATTCAGACACACTTTATTCGATTTATATTCATATTGTTTATTTATCCCAAGCTCTTAAAGACGTTGCCAGTGAGTCTAGTCCAAACCTTTCAGTAAAGGCCTTTTTGAAATTTGGGATGAAAGGATGGGTGGGGTATGAATCAGGCTGTTTTTGCGATGACCATGTTGTTGAGTCGGTATTTTGAGCCACGGTTTAATGCGGAATTGCAGATGTTGATTTTCCAAATCGGGATGCTTCGTAAACGTATCGACCAACTGAAGATTGTTCCCACGACGCAGGAGCGGGCTGAATTGCTTCGGCTGGGTGAATCGCTCGGACACAACATTTTTGGCCTCATGTTTGTCGTCAAATCCAAGACCTATAAAAAATGGGTGAGTGAAGCGAAGAGGGGAAAGGCCTGGAAAGATGTTGGAAGAAAACGCACACCCGAAGCCGTGTGCAATTTGCTCAAACGCATGGTCGAGGCAAACCAGCGTTGGGGCTATTGCAGAATTGTTGGTGAATTGAAGAAAAACGGTATTCGAATCGGTACGACGACTGTTCGCGAAATACTT
>NVWA01000005.1 GCA_002746535.1 Planctomycetota bacterium | reverse complement strand
TTTTGTTACGTCCAAATATGCTTCATCACGTCCTACATATTCAAAAACATCAACATCTTTTTTCATAATCTCCATTGCTTTTTCAGACATTTCTGGTGCGCCTAGCGCTAAATTGAAGCCAGTGATTATTTGGGGTAGTGAATGTAAACTCCCCGATGGGAAAGGTTTGTCTTTCGGTGGGCAACATCAAAAAGCTGATGATGGTCGACCTCATACAAGAATATGGGACGGTTCAAAATGGGTATCAATTAAAGATGAATTGCATTCTAAAAATCCACTTCAACCTTACCATGATAATCTTTGGAAAATTCGAACAGACATAAGAGATACTTTAGGTAAAGCTCGTTATATTTTTTTCGAAGGTAGAGAATTAAAAAAAGAAAAAGCGTTTTTAGCAAAAGAAGTGAATCCTTCTCTAGAAAAAATTCTAGAAGATTTGAGATACCAAAAAAGGGCTTTGATTTCATTAAATAAATTGACCGACTATTCTAATTCACAGTTGAAATTATCTTTAGAATTAATTGATAAAGTAATCGCTTCTATAATGCCATTTGCTGAAAGAACGGAACTTGCTTTATTAGCAACTATAAGACAAGCTCAAATAAATCTTGAATTGGCTTCTGAAAAACTAGATGCAGAACCCCCGGCAAGAGTTTGTAGTAAAATTGTTTATGATACAAAAAATAAGATGTATTTGATTTTTGGTGGTGATCATTATGAATATTTGACCAATGATGTTTGGGTTTTTGATACTGCGAATAAAATATGGATGCAAAAGCATCCAAAAGAATCTCCCGAACCACGTGCAAATCATAGAATTACTGCTAATGGTGATGGAACTGTCACTGCGGTTAGTGGATATAAATACGCAGCTAAATTTAATTATTCACAAAAACCTTATGAATATGTTGGTCAAGCAAAATGGACATATGATTTAAGTAGTGATAAATGGAGTGGGCAATCGGATCAAAAACTGTTTCCAGCAAACATGCGCGTTTATCGTGCAGAAAGGTTCTTACCTGAATATTATATGAAAGGGAAGAGACCAAATGCGAAAGAAAATGAAGCAAAATTAAAATCATTACCTGTAAATACCTGGATAGCTATGAATCCTCCCATGAAACCACAAAAGGAGCAACGGGGTCGTGATTGGGGTACTAGCGTATTAGATTTTCATAATGATCTCATATTGCAATGGGGTGGTGGACATTCTGCTCACGGTGGTACGGATACTTTGCATTATCATATCTCGACCAATCGTTGGGAGCAGGTTTATCCTGTTGAATATTGTTTAGGTCTTATGGGTTCCCCTTCACACTATCCATGTGGATATAATTTCAATGGCCATCCTTGGATAATTATGCATGCCTACAAAAGTTATGCTTACGAACCAGCTTTGAAAAAAATGATTATTACGGGAAGAAATGTTAATTGGAGTATGTCACATGATACCAGCTTTTATCTTTATGATGGATTAACAGGAGCATGGGGAAAACGGTATCCATTGCACAAATCAATGCTTTATGTCCAATATTATTTAAAGTCAAGAGTTGTGTCAGGACCAGAAGGTTTATTATATTGGAATCATAATCGATCAGCATTGAAACTTAATACGAAATCAATGCAATTTGAAACGATTAAAGTAGATGGTACGCTTCCTAAATGTGGTACTGATGGTGGTGGATTGGTTTATGATTCAAAAAGGAATCGAATGTTGATGGTCACAAAACCTTGGAAGCCAATGGGTAAGGGCACCTTTTTAGGAAATATATATTCTTTAGACTTAAATACAAATAAGTTGACAGTTCTTACTCCTAAAGGTTCAAGCAAACTTGCCGCAGCTTTTCCTTTTCTAAGAGAAGCTGTTTATAATCCTGAAGCAGACTTATTTCTTTGGGCTGGTTTTTCGAATGACAAAATGTTGGCATATGAGCCAAAGGGTAACCGATGGGTATTAGTGAATGTTAAGGGTAAAGCACCTTTAGGTTTTAGTAGCGGACATATATATGATGCGAAACGCAAATTACATTTTGTGGCAACTGGTAAAGGGAACGTGTATGGTCTTCGCCTAGATTTGAGCCAGGCTAATTTGGAAGATTTATAGAAATAATAACATTAAACTATTTAAAGGGAAAACTATGAAGTGCCTAAATCTAAAAATATATTTAACTTGCATACTTATCCTTTTTTCTTTACATTTGTATGGAAATGATGCCTCAGGCCAGCTCTCAGAGAAAATTTTAAACTCACTAAAATCTAAAAAAGGTTTGTGCGTTCAGGTTGGTGTGCAAAATGGGGCATTGGTTGCTGCATTAGCGAAGAATAGTGAAATGTATGTTCAAGGTTGTTCAAATGATCTAAAAATAGTAGCATCTGCGAGAGAAAATTTACTCAAGGAAGGTGTATTAGAATCGTCCTCTATTATATACAAAGAAAAAAAAGGATTACCTTACACTGATAATTTAATCAACCTTTTGGTTTCGAATTCATGGGGGGAGAATAATACAGGTGATATTTCTGTTAAAGAAATCATAAGAGTCTTATGTCCTGGAGGAATCGCTTTCATTGGAAATTCAAAAAAAATAAACGCAATTGATTCATTGAAGCTAACCTTAAAAAGTTTGCCTGTAAAGGTAGAAAACTTCTCAATAAGTGGGTGGATCAAGGTCACTAAAAATATAGATCCTAAACTTGGATCTTGGACTCAATTTAAAGGTGGTGCTGATCAAAGTTACGTGAGCAATGATGAAGTAGTTGGACCATGGAAAGAAATTAAATGGATTGCAGATCCACGATGGGGTGCTTTGTATACCAGTTATATGGGATTTGTATCGGCTGGTGGAAAAGTATATTACAAAGAACGTAGAAAACATAAAAACGGAAGTCAGGCTCTTTTAATTGCAAGAGATGCTTACAACGGAATGGAATTGTGGAGGATGCAATCTGGACCTTCTTTTGGTAAAATTAGCAGAGCAATGGACAAGACTCTTTGTTGCGATGAGGAACAAGTATATGTGATTGAACAGGATTCTGATCATGCTAAATTTTTAAAAGGTGGTCAAACCCTAGTAGCGAGAAACGGGTTAACGGGAAAGATCACTCAAAAATATAAATTTAGTTTTCATCCTGAGATTGTAACGGTTAGCGGTGATTCTCTTATCGCAAGTGCAAGAAATATTTGCGGTGCTATCGATAAAAATACTGGAAAACCACTCTGGAATAGAAAATCAAGTTTTGCCCATCCGCCATCAAATGGAAAAGTTGTTGTGATTACGACACCTGGTTTACTTGAAGGCCTTGATTTGAAAACTGGTAATACGATGTGGAAAACAAAGAGTAGCTACATACCATTGAAACTTGCTTCTGCTCAAATTTTAAATGTTAGTATCAAGAATCAAACTGTTTATGTTACTTTAAAGCCTAAATATTCAAAGCCAAACTCAAGTTTTATATATGGGTTTGATGTTAATTCAGGTAAAGAATTGTGGAAACATGTTGGTGGCTATTCTCATGGTGTTCTGCCTTATGATAACGAAGTATGGCTTATGTCTCGAATTAAAGAAACAAAAAAAATGAGCCCTATGAATGTAAAAATATTGGATTCAAAAAGTGGTAAAGAAAAAAAGAATATGAGAATTGAAGGAAACGTTTTTGCTAAATGTTGGCCTGCACGAGGTGCTAAAGAATATATTATGTATGGCAATGGATGGTATTTAAACAAAAAAAAGGGGATTGGCGAAGGCGTTAAATCCACAAAATCACCTTGTCAAATTGGCCAACATCCAGCAAATGGTCTAACTTATTATTTACCGCATCATTGTGATTGTTCTGTCACACTTAGAGGTTTTTTAGCACTTTCAAAACATGACACCAAAAATTGGCTTGCAATAAAAGGTGATTATTCTTATTCGACCGGATTGAAATCAAAAGGTGCCATTGATAAATCTAGCGATTGGCCCATGTATCGTAATAGTGGTGTTAGAGGTAATGCTACCATTACGCCTGTGGGTGATTTAATTAAAGAATCATGGTCGGTAAAGTTAAGTAAAAAGATGTTAACTCAAGCAACTATAGCTTATGGTAATATATATATTGGAGCTCAAAACGCTCATCAAGTAATATGTTTAGATGCTAATACCGGTAAAGAGAAATGGTCATTTATTAGTGATGGTCGGGTAGAATTTGCACCGTCATTAATGAAAGGTATTTGTATATTTGGTACTAATGCAGGAACGCTTTTTGGATTAGATGCCTTATCTGGAAACTTATTATGGAAATATAGAGCTGCTCCGGTTCAAAAGTTTATTGGAGATCGTGAAAAACTTGATTCACCTTGGCCTATTGTCGGTGGTGTATTAGTTTATAACGATCATGCCTATTTCAGTGCAGGTAGGTCATCAAGTCAGTCAGGTGGATTGAGTATGCATTCTGTAGATATTAAAACTGGCAAAGTAAAATGGAAGGGCAAGGGAGGTACTAGTGGTGATATGTTTTTAACAGCAGGTGATTTTTTACGACATTCGGCAAAAGGTTTTGAATTTAAAACAGGAGAATTTAATTACAGGTATAAAAAACCAAAGGCTAGGATTCTGTTTACAACACGGTATTTAACTACAGTATCGATTGTTGATTTTATGGCCACTTTGGAGCCAAATTTGAGTTATAAAAAGCATATTGAATTAACAGATGGAAGAATCAGAGGAAATTGTATATCGTTTAATGAAGAATTTGTTGTTGCTGGGTCCCGGTATACACCAGGTATTAAAGACTGGAAGAAAAAAGAAAATACTAATAAATACTTTGTACATTCATCAGGCTCTAGCAAATGGCACAAGCACGATACTCAACAACAAATGCTGGCATTAGTCATTGCTGGTAATAATACTTTTGGTACAGGTTTTCCGATTTCAAGGGATCCAAGTAAAAATTCTGAATTATGGGTAATGTCTAATAAAGACGGGGAAACGTTACAGACAATTTCTCTTAATCACAGACCCATTTATGATGGATTGTCTTCAGCAAATGGGAAGTTATATTTAGCATGTGATGATGGTCAGTTAATATGTTTTCAAAAAAAATAGTCCAAAACAGATCGTTATGTCTCACTTCATGAATAAGCTTGTTTGCAATAACAAATAAAGGCTTGTCCCTTAAATTTCGATCTTATTGCTTATTTTGAAATTGTTTGTTACTAGTTGAAATTTAATCTTGTAATTTTATGGAATTGTTCATCGAATAAATGTTGTACAATATTTATTCGTCACAATAGAAATTAGCGAAAAATGATAGAAGTTTATTTGTTTGCGATGACATTTTAAGAGTATTCTTTATTGTTTGTTTTATTATTAACTCTAAAATAATAAAAATTAAAATTTTGAATTTTTTGAAAATATTTTTATTTTATGAATAATTTGAAATCCTTATTTAAATTATTTTTAGTATTATATTTTTTATCATTCATCGCAATTCATTTAAAAGCCCAAGAAAACAAATCTTCCGATAAAGATGAAGTAAATCTTCAATTAAAATGGCGTCATCAATTCCAATTTGCAGGATATTATGCAGCAATAGAAAAAGGGTATTACAGTGAAGTTGGTCTAAAAGTTAAATTAATAGAAGGTCGGTCAAATTTAGATTTTGTACAAGAAGTTGTTTCTGGTAGGGCTCAATATGGTACGGAGCTACCTTCTTTATTAGTTAGTCGATCAAAAGGAATTCCAGTAGTCGTATTGGCCGTTATTTATCAGCACTCTCCTTATGTCTTGTTGATTCGCAAAGACAGCGGAATTTCAAATCCTACACAGTTATCAGGCAAAAAAGTTTTTATAGAAACATGGCGATCAGCATCAATATTAGCAATGCTTAAAAATGAAGGTGTTTTAAAAGAGATAGATTTTGTGAAACACAAATGGGATTATCAATCTGTTTTAGATGGTAAGGTTTCTGCTGTACCGGGTTATATTACAAATAATTCTTATTTTTCAGAAGATAAGATGAAATTATTAGGAGTTATTAATCCGTTAACTTATGGGATTGATTTTTATGGTGATTGTCTTTTTACATCTGAAATAGAAATCATAGAGAACCCCAAAAGGGCAATGGCCTTTAGAGCTGCTAGCTTAAAAGGTTGGGAGTACGCCATGAATCATACTGATGATATGATTGATATTATTATCAATAAATATAAATCAAAAAGTTCTCGTAGAAATTTAATTTATGAATCTGAGCAAATGAAAAAGCTTATTTTCCCAAAATTGGTTGAGATGGGTCATATGAATTCAGGTCGATGGAATCATATTCTTGATACTTACCAGAGACTCAACATGATTGATAATGATTTTGATCTAAAAGGTTTTACATATAAAGACTATATTAATCAGACCCCTATGTGGATGGATTGGATCAGGCCTTTTATTGTGATCGCTTTGATGATTGGCATGGCATTTATTTTGTGGAACATTCAGCTTCAAAAATCTGTCCGATCGAAAACTATGCAGCTTCAACAGAACCAAGAAGCGTTGGAGTTTTCTCTTCAATCGGTTACAAAAAGTGAGCAAAGATTGTCCTTAGCCTTATCTGCTTCAAAAAGTATTATTTGGGAATGGAATTTTCAGACGGGTGAGATTTCTTTTGATTCGAATTATTTTAATGTATTGGGTTGTGAGCCATTTGAAGTTGATAAATATTATGATGACTGGAAAAAAAATATACATGTAGATGATGTAAGTGTTTTAGATGAAGCGATGGCCTTAAATTTGTCTGATAGCAGTTCAGAAATGTTGGTAGAATTTCGGTTTAAAACACCAGCAAATAATTGGATTTGGTTACTAGGTAAGGGCAAACTGTGGAAAAATGATGATAATGAAGTACCAAAAAAAATCATAGGAATTCTCGCGGATGTCACTGAGAGAAAACAATCTGAATTTCAAATGATTCAAAGTCGGAAGATGGAAGCGGTTGGCCAATTAGCTGGAGGTATTGCTCATGATTTCAATAATTTATTAGCAGGTATCTTAGGTCTTGCAACGATATTAAAAAAAAATGAGGCCAATGACAAGAGAACAATTAAATTCATTGATTTGATTATACAAGCTTCAGAGCAAGCAGCTGACTTGACTAGTAAATTACTTACTTTTGGGAGAAAGGGAAATACTACTTTTAGGCCCGTTGATTTGGATGAAGTGATTGAAAGCGGTATTGAATTGATTAATCGTATTATTGATAAAAATGTTGAGATTAATTTTATATCAAATGCAGATGAATCTATTGTTATGGGAGATAATTCTCAAATATTAAATGTCTTGATGAACTTATGTATT
Organism: Planctomycetota bacterium; assembly: GCA_002746535.1. Lineage (GTDB taxonomy): Bacteria > Planctomycetota. The sequence continues at coordinate 214,304 of NVWA01000005.1, read as the reverse complement.
AATGCGGCTCATGCGATGAATAGTAATGGGGAAATTAATATTAGAACAAAAAATATTTTAATTGATAATAAGAATTTTCAAAAAAGTAATATAGATGTTCATGTTGATAAATATGTTGAAATCGAATTTAGTGATAGTGGGCATGGGATACCAGCAGAAAAAATAGATAAAATATTTGAGCCTTTTTATACAACAAAAAATATCGGTAAAGGTACAGGATTAGGACTCTCGACGGTATATGCTATTATTCAAGATCATCAAGGTACCATTGATGTACAAAGTGAAGTCGATGTAGGAACAACGTTTATTATAAGATTGCCTGTTGTCAATGAAGCTCAATTAACTACAGATCATTCAGGAATTATACAGGGTACGGGTAAAATCCTTTTAATTGATGATGAAGAGCTAGTCCTCTCCACAACAAAAGAGTTTTTAGAAGATTTAAATTATCAAGTTTTAATCGCTAGTAATGGAATAGAAGCAATTGAGATATTTAAGAAGAGTTTTCAGGAAATAGATTTAGTACTTTTAGATATGATAATGCCAGAAATGCACGGGCGTGAGGTTTTTTATAAACTTAGTGAAATCTGCAGTAGTTGCCCCGTTATTATTTTATCTGGTTTTTCAGAGCCTGATGATATAAGTGAATTAAAAATTGCTGGAGTACATGAATTTATCTCAAAGCCGTTCAAAAAGGTTGAGCTGAGTAAAATTATTAAAAAAGTAATTTCAAAAAACGCCTAGATATAATTTTTAAAAATGATTTCGAAGTTTAAATTAAGCATATTAAAAGTTCTCCTCCTTTTTTCAAGGAGGGTGCCAGATTGCTGATGGCCTGTCCGAATTTTGGCGGAAGAGGTTAATCCGTCAAGTAATTGAGCAGCTTAGACGATTTGTTTTTTATTACCTTTCAAAAGGTTCTTTGGTTAATTCAGCACCACAATACAAACAATTGAAATGACGACTGGAAATTGGTCTTTGACATTCTGGGCATGGTTTCGGACCACCTTGTTTAGCAACTCGTCCATCTAATTTACCATCTTTAAGGTCGATATCTTGGATGTGTTGAAGTAGTTTTTCATCATTGTAGCCGTGTTCTTCTTTTAAAATTTTCCAAAGGGCTTCTGTGATGATTAGCAACCTTTCCGTTTCTGCTTTTAGTTGACCAACCTCTGTTTTTGCTTCGCGTGCATCTGCTCTGGCAGAAAGTCCGCTACTACTCCCGTGAATATTTATAGTATGGTTAAATCGATTAAAACTAAAATAATCCATGCTTTTTCCTTTCAAAATTAATTAGAAAAATTTTTAATGTAAAAGTTCGTCAATTTTTACGATTCTGTTTTCATAAGCGGACATTTTCATTGCCTCACATACTGTTGTTACATAACCTGATGCAGCCATTGGCATTTGAGAAGGTTTGTTATTTGATAAACAATCGAAGAAATGATGTAGGCCGCTTTTTAATTCATTAGTTGGGTCAGGGTCTATAAGAGTCGCATTTCGGTAGGCACCGGCTTCGTCGCTAAATTTTATTTTTGATAGTCCATCTTTGCTTGTTTCTATGACACCTCCTTTGTCACCTACTATTTGCATTGTATGATCTCTAACTATGCCAATCTGATCATTTATGGTTCCAATGACGCCATTTTTGAATTTTATCAGAGAGCATATAACTTCTTCACTTTTTAATTCTTCTGGGGCAGTAGTTCTTGTATAGGCATGAACTTCTTCGACATCGCCTGCTAACCAGATAGCAAAATCTAAAATGTGTGTTAAATGATGAATGATCCATCCACCAGAAGTTTCTGGTGAAATTATTGCAGGATGCCGTTTACCATTTTGATAAAAACCATAACCTCGATAACTGCTCAAACAAATGGAGAGTAAATTTCCCAATGTACCGGATTCAACCATTTCCTTTATTTTTGTGCTAACAGGTGAGAATCGCATAGAATAATTAACGACATTTAAAAGATTTTCATTTTTACACAGTTCAGCTAATTCATTGGCCGATTTATAATCGATGGCAATAGGCTTTTCTATTAAAAAAGGCACTTTGTTTTTAAAACACCATTTGGCAGCTAGGGGATGTACGTGCGATGTGGATGTGATCAATAAAAAATCAGGTAGGTCATCAAGTAACTCATCTAAATTGGCTACGGCTTTTAATCCAAAGTTTTCAACCGCATCACTTTGTTTTTTGGTATCGAGATCACATGCGGCTGTTATTCTAAATTCTTCATTTTGTTCATTTAAGTTTTTTGTCATGGATTGACCAACAGATCCAAATCCAAATATGGCGCCTTTTTTCATAGGAAATTCTTTCTAAAGTTTAGATTTTGAATTAGGCAAGATTGTACTATTACAAGATTAAAGTATATAAGAAATAAATAAAATCTTTAAGGGTCAAAAACTGGAAAACTGTCTCAGAAAGATGTAATACATGCTCATCTAAGCCAAATGTCTTTAGATCTCATATATTAATCTGTCAGAATCAAATTGACAGACGAAGTCTCTTTGTGAATTACAGACAAGAGGCTGAGCTTAAAAAAAACATAATTACTTTGTTTTAAAAAAGATACTTTTTTACTCAATACCAAACCAATCATATTTCTTAAATTCCGATTCAAACACTTCTCTATCTTCTGGGTCTTTACAATTGGAACCTGCATTTAATGCTTCCTTTTTATATTTTAATGCTTCTTCTTTATTTCCTGAAAGGGCATATGCCCGGGCAAAACATTCATAAGCAAAAGCCCAATCGAAATTTTCCATTTCATTTGGAAATTCTTTAGTTATGGATAAGCATCTTTTTGCATGTCTCATGCTTTCCATTTTAAATCCTAAAATTGTATAGACTCTCGCAATCATCCATTCGCCTCTTTGATGATGAACATGAGTTCCGGCATAATGCCAGTGAAAACAAGAAGCATGCGCGGCATCAATCATTAAGTCATCTTCTTCTTCTGAACGATTTTCTTTTTCCATCAATTCCCAGGTAATATTATTGATTGATGGGCCTAGTATCTTATGTGCATTTTCCATATCAAAAACTGATTCAGACATTGTTCTCTCCTAGTAAAATAAAATGAATTCTAATATATTGTCACTTAAAAAAGAATCAAGGGACATCGAGGGACATAGTCTTAGAATATGTTATCATTTTTTAAAATATCTCTTACGAACGTTGCTTTAACAATGGCATCAGATTCTTCAAAATATCGAATTGAGGACAAAAAATATTTTTTAATCAATTGATTATCACCATTCAATTCTTGAGTTAATAGTCCAAATTCTAAGTTTAATTGAGCTAATTCTAGGGGGTATTTTTTGGCAATTATTAGGCCTGCTGATAAATATTTTTTAGAATTTTCATAATTTTGTAATAAACGACATATTCTTCCAGCTATTTCATAAATTTGACCTTCTTCTATATTTAATTCTGCAAATCCTTTTAAAGCTGATTCAAGTAATGTAATAGAATTAATTTTATCATTTTTTAAGTAAATATTCAATTCTGATAATAGCAGTGAACCAAAATGAATGCCGCGTTTATATTCTGTATCAATAGCTAATTCAATTGATGTTTCAATTTCAATTTTAGAAGTTAGATAATCTTTTTTATCAAAATAGGCTAAGGCTAATTGGCAATGAGAGATACTTAATTGCATTTTTGAGCCGGAACTTTTAAAAATTTTGTTTGAATCAAGTAAATATGTTATACCTTCTTCTGTTCTACCGATTTCAATTAGAACGGATCCTAAATTTGATAATAGAGATCCAATACTGTTATTATTTAAGTATTCTTTTTCTTCTAAACAATTTTTATAAATACTTATAGCTTCAGAATTATTTCCATTCCAGGAAGCAATGTTTGCTAAGCTTTGCATTGCATTTAATTTCAATGTTTTATCATTTATCTTTATTGAAATATCTTTTGCTTTTTGGGCATAAATTTTGGATTCATTGAGTTTGCTTTGTCTCCAACAAGCAATTGACATCTTATTATATAATTCACCCAAAACAAATAGAGGTAGCTCTGGTATTATTGTTGCCTTTATTAAATTTTCAATAACGTTCCATTCTCCTATGGGTCCTAATTTATTGATAAATTCACTATTTATTATTGAATGTGCTGCTTCTAATTGGTCTTCAATTGTGGCAAATAATTGTGTGTTGTCTTTTAGAGTAACCTCCTTAATTGTGCATTTAAGAACGATAGATAAATTAAGAGCGTTTTCATATAAGACTAAAGTTGTTTTCCCTTGAAGCCAACGGCTTATGGTTTTACGATCAACATCTATCTGATTTGCAATCCACCAATGCTTTAATTTATTTTTTGAAATTTCGTTTCTTATAAATGGGATATTTAATAATACTTTGTCTGTCATGAGATTTAATCGATAAATTAAACTTAAACTTTCATCACATTGATATTTCAAATATAATACAAAAAATTGCCATACAGAGGTAGGACTTGTATATCTAATACTATAACAATATGTTAGGATTAAACCAAGACTGAAAATTCAATGGACGGGTTTTTACTTATCCTCATGATTTTCTCATAGAAGACGTCTAATAAATATTAATATTTTTTATTTTATAAAGATATCGGTGTAATTATAATCCATGAAATTTTATACTATTTCATTTTAGGAAATATAACAATGGTTGATTTGACTAATTTGATACAAAATGTGTCTAGTGAGCATCCACGTTTATTGATTAATAAAAACGATCTTTCGAAAATAAACAGAAACATAAGCAACAATAAGTTTTATGAAAATTTATCGGCCTATGTTATAGAAGAAGCCCGTGACTATTTAGCCCTTGAGCCTTTGACGAGAATCATGGAGGGTCGGCGACTTTTAGCTGTTTCTAGGGAGTATTTAAAAAGAATACAATTTTTAGGGTTGGCTTTTTTATTAACAGATGATCTTTCTTTTGCTAAAAAAGCCCAAGAAGAAATGTTGGTAGCGATTAGTTTTTCTGATTGGAATCCTAGTCATATGCTTGATGTCGCTGAGATGACAGTGGCAATGGCAATTGGTTATGATTGGTTTTATGATGTACTGGATGCTGATAGTCGAGAAAAAATAAAGCACGGTATTAAAGCTCTAGGTTTAGATGAACTGAGCGTTGATGATGTTGGTTGGGTTCGTGGTAAAACTAACTGGAATTCCGTTTGCCATTGTGGTGCTGTCTTAGGATCTTTGGCAGTGTTAGAAGATTATCCAGAATTAACAAAGAAATTGCTGGAGCGTGCAATAGACTGTATACCTATTGCTATGGAAGAATATGCGCCAGATGGTGCCTATCCAGAAGGTCCCATGTACTGGGGTTATGGTACAAGCTTTTGTGTTTTGGCAATTGCTGGATTTGAAAGTGTCTTCGGGACAGACTTTGAATTGAGCAAAATGAAAGGTTTTGTCGAGTCTGCGACCTATTACTTAGAAACTTCAGGTCCCAGTGGGTATTATTTTAATTATGCAGATTGTCGCAAGCTTGTAAGCTCCGCTTCGGTTTGTTTTTGGTTTGCGAAACATTTAAAAAATCCTTCTTTAATAGAAAGCCAAATCCCGCTTATAGAGGAGATTATGGCTAAGAAAGGTAATTTTGATAATGATTTGTTTCGCCTTCTTCCTATGAGTTTGATTTGGTCGGATAATCTAGATGAATTACCAAATCAAGTTGTGCTGCATCATCGCTATAATGGGGAAACTCCGATTGGATTGCATCGTCAAGGCTGGGGAAAAAATGATGCATTTGCTGGATTAAAGGCTGGATCTCCATCTGGCCCACATGGTCATATGGATATTGGCAGTTTTGTCTATGATGTCAACGGTCTGCGTTGGGCAGAAGACCCGGGGCTAGAAGAATATCATCCTATTGAAGAGCAAGGTCTAGTTTTATGGGATCAGTCCCAAGAAGGGGATCGGTGGAAAATATTTAAACTTAATAATTTTAGTCATGGCACGCTTACTATTAATGATCACTTGCAAAATGTTGCTGGTCGTTCTGAAATAATTAATTTTTCAGATAATTCAGATTTTGCTTTTACTCAGATTGATATGACAGAAGTTTATATAAATGATTTAAAAAGTGCCGTTAGAGGAATGGCTATGTTGAAGGATGGTTCATTGCTAGTGCAAGATGAATTGCAAGTGGGAGAAAAAAAGGCAGTTGTGCGCTGGGCAATGCTAACTTGTGCTGAGGTGAAAATTATTAGTTCAACCAGAGTAGCCTTACATCAAGAAGGTAATGTCTTGTATCTTGATATTTTAAATAGTCCTAAAGCTTCTTGGGAGCTATATGATATTAATCCTAAAAATGATTGGGATACACCTATTGCTGGTGCATCTATGTTGGGATTTAAATTATTAGTAGAGCCAAACGCAAAATCTAAGCTTTGTGTTTGGTTGCATAGTAATGACCTTGAGGTGCCTTGTATAAACGATTTACAATACTGGTCTTAATTTTATTATTTGAAATACACTTTAATTTTCCATTTTTAGTTGCAGATATTTGCATTGAAAATACAAGTGTTAAACATCGATCTGTCTCTTGATATTTTAGGATAGAGTCTAAATAATTATTTTCTCAAGAGAAGATCTTGAATTTTTAGAGTAACTCTGTCGTTCTTTCAAAAAAATGACTTTGTGGTATCAAAAAGTGCATTAAAAGTAAGATTAGTTATTTCAAATTAAATGCAAGAATCATATAATGCTTCGATTTAGTGATGACCTTATATTACTTCAAGGAGATAACATGAAGTATCTTTTATTTTTGCTTTTATTTTTAATGTCGACTATATTACAAGCGGAGGTAAATAAAGAAGACCATGATCAGCTTCGAAAATTAAAAATACTTTATGAAGAAGCCGTTCAAAAGAATAATCTAGAGTTGATTAAACCATTTCTTTCTGATAAATTTTCTATTGTGACATTTACAGATACTGAGTTTCGTGACTTTGAGTCCTTTCAAACACAATGGAATAAAACTCGCAAACGAATGTTAAACGGTGGTTCTTACTCTGTCTCACTCGAGCCAGAATTAAGCGAAATTTATGGTGATTTTGCCATCGCACGTGGTAATTCAAAAAATACTTTGGTCACCGGTACCGGTGATAAATACCTTTTTGAATCCCATTGGACAGTTGTTTTTAGAAAAGAAAATGGTGTGTGGAAAATATTACGCGGCCATAACTCCTTAGATCCTTTTGGTAATCCAATGCTAGTTGATCATGTCAAAAAAAGCATTATTAAATCAGTCGCGTTTGCTTTACTGATAGGTATTATGCTTGGTTGGTTACTCAAAACCGTTTATGTAAAATTAAAATCAAAGAAAGATACAGCGTAAGTGATTAGTATTTATGAATTAAAGCCTGGCTTTCAACGGTTGCTTCAGCCATTGTTGCAGCTGTTTATTCGATATGGTATTAGTCCCAATCAAATTACGATAGCTACAATGTTACTCTCTATCCTGATGGGCACACTTATATTTATATTTCAGGGATCAGCTTTGGTGCTATTTTTTTTGCCGATATTTTTATTGATTCGTATGGGATTAAATGCGCTTGATGGTATGTTAGCCAAAAAAATGAATCTGCAGTCTAAGTTAGGTGAGTATTTAAATGAACTTTGCGATGTTGTTTCTGATACTTGTATTTTTCTATCTTTTTTGGCCATTGAAGGCGTCTCTCCATTTGCAATTATTATGATAACTGTTTTTTCTGTTATCAGTGAAATGTCTGGTGTAATTGCGGTTCAAATAGGTGCTAGTCGTCGTTTTGATGGCCCTATGGGAAAAAGCGATCGTGCATTTGTTTTTGGCGCAATTGCCATATGTTTAGCTTGTGGTTTAGAACCAGGTCTTTGGTTGTCCATTATTTTATGGCTTTGTCTTTTTTTAATAGCAATTACCATTGTTAATAGAATGATTAAAGCACTGAAAGAAGTTTAAGGATGTTTCTCTCAACACCGATTAGTACACTTGTTAATGCTTGTATCATTATTTTTGGTACTTTGATTTGTGCAACAGCTATATACCTTATTCTCCAAGTGATCAATAGTCGATTTCGAAGTGAAGAGATTAATCAAAGACTACAAGTCTTTTGGATGATTTCGTTGGTCTTCATGTTATCGATGTCTGCCGGGGCAATCAGTGTTATCTTGCTTTTTTTATATTTAAGTTTTTTAGCTTTGCGTGAATTCTCGAGTATTGTTTCGCTAGGTAAGAGTGATTTAGGCTTGAGGTCAGCTGTTTTCATCATTCTGTTTGGTCATTATTGTGCCATTGTATTTGGGTTTAAAATCACATTTATAATCAGCCCGATTTTGCTTATTGTGAGTGTTTTGCTATTTTATGCTCTCAAGAAAAAGGATATCTCGGCTAAAATAGCATCTGTTTGGTTGTTTGGTGTTTTAGCAACTGTCTTTTTATTAAGCTTTTCTACACTTTTTGCGATGGAAAGTTTTACTCAAAATGCAATGGATGGTGTGGGGCTAATCATTTATTTAGTCTTTTTAACAGAGCTGAATGATGTGTTCCAATTTGTTTGGGGCAAAGCATTTGGGCGTCGAAAAATTGTTCCAAGAATAAGCCCTAATAAAACACTTGAGGGGTTTGTTGGTGGTTTATTTTCTACGGTGATTGTTGCGACCTTAATATGTGGAAGTTTAACTTCATTGTCAATTTTGTCAGCAGCTATATCGGGGGTGGTCATTGCTGTTTCTGGATTTGTAGGGGATGTAGCTTTCTCCTATATAAAAAGGCTGCATAACAAAAAAGAAAGTGGCGATTTACTTCCTGGTCATGGAGGTATATTAGATCGAGTTGATAGCATTTGTTTTTCTTCAGTAGCCTTCATCATTTTTATTTCAACGAATAGTTTATTTTAGGAAATTCGAATATGACCAATATATTAGAAAGTACCTTTAAGACATGGGACGACTGCGAACTGTTCTGTCGTACTTGGAGCCCTACTCAAAAGAGTAATCGAGCAATTATTATGATGCATCGCGGACATGAACACTCTGGTCGTTTAATTGAACTTGATGAATCTTTAGGGTTTGATTGTTGGCGATTTGCTTATGACTATCGTGGTCACGGGAAATCACCTGGACGCAAGGGGTTTACAAAAGATTTTTCTGATCATATTAAAGACTTAGATGCTTATGTTAGGTATATTTCAATTGAGCATGAAATTCCAATTGAGAATATATCGATTGTTGCCAATAGTATTGGGGCCATTATTTGTTCTGCCTGGGTACATGATTATGCTCCTCGAATACGTTGTTTTATTTTAGCCGCGGCAGCTTTTGAAATTAAACTTTATATTCCTTTTGCGATACCTGGTTTACGGTTCTTGCATAAATTTTTCCCCAATGCGGCTATTAAAAGTTATGTAAAACCTTCTATGTTAACCCACGATAAAGAGCAAATCAAAGCTTATGAATCAGATCCTCTTATTGCTAGAGATATTTCGGTTAATATCCTATTGCAGCTTCATGATATCTCTTCTCGGTTATTGAATGATGCACAAGCGATTTTTGCGCCATGCTTAATGCTTGTTGCAGATAAAGATTATGTTGTTCAAAAACACAGACAATTGCAATTCTTTAATAAGTTGAGTTCAAGCATGAAGCAGATTCATGTGCTAAAAGGCTTTCATCATGCCATCTTTTATGAAAAAGATAGACATCAAGCAATTCAGTTAACCAAAGATTTTATAATAAATGCTTATAAACAAGACTCAATCTACAATGATGCTACTCTATTATATTCAGATGAACATGGTTTTACTAAAGTTGAATTTGAGAAATTAAAGAAACCCGCAAAGTTGATGAAAGGAATCTTTTTTAAATCTCAACAAACATTTATGAAAACGCTTGGTTTGCTAAGTCACTCAATTCGACTTGGTTGGGAAAGTGGTTTTGATTCAGGCAAGTCATTGGATCATGTCTATAAAAATAAAGCTCTTGGCGTTACTCTCTTAGGACGTGCCATCGATCGTACCGTATTAAATGCCATTGGTTGGCGAGGGATCAGGCAACGTAGAGTGCATATTGTTGATGCTATGAATGAAGTCAAGCAATTCTTAAAAGAGCAGGGTGAGACTCTTAAAATACTAGATATTGCTGCGGGTCCAGGACGGTACGTCTTCGATTTTCTTAAATCTTGTGACTCAGAGCTCATCGACCACATCTTATTGCGAGATAATGAGCAGCAAAACCTTGATGCTGCAAAAGTACTTTTTAAAGATCAAAGTCAAGTCGTTATTAATTATGAATTAGCGGATGCCTTAAACTTAAATGCGCTGGAGGACATAGAAGTTGTGCCCAATCTTGTTATAGTTTCAGGATTGTATGAGTTGTTTCCTTCCAATAAACCTATTAAAAACTCCTTGAATGGGATTGCATCAGGGTTAGCTAAAGGTGGTTACTTAATTTATACCAGTCAAATATGGCATCCTGAAATGGAAATGATTGCAAGAGTTTTGACAAATAGGGATGGTGAACCTTGGATTATGCGCAGACGAACACAAATTGAAATGGATTCTTTAGTTAGTGAAGCGGGGTTAAAGAAAGTTAAAACGATAGCATGTCCATTTGGTATTTTTAATGTTTCAATTGCAAAGAAAGTGGAAGATTAATATGGATGGTTCGCTAAAAGATCTTGAATGCTATTTTAAGTTAATGACCATGAATGGGGCTACGAGTGTATTCCATATTGCGATTAAATTAAATATATTTCAAACGTTGTCTTCAAAACCATTGAAGGCTAATGAGTTATCTGAAAGACTGGGTTACGATAAAAACGCTTTGGAGCTTATTTTGAAATCATTGTGTAGCATTGATGTCGTTATTCAAGATGGTGAAGAATTTTTATTGGCTCCTGTCATGCAATTTTTAAATTCCAATTATCAAAACCTTAGTAATGAATACTGGGATCACCTCGATCAATTTGTTAAAACAGGGGCACCTTTGCATCAGATGGATAATGTTGCGCAAAGCGAGGAGTACTATCAGCAGCAAGTCTATTCATTGTATTGGATGATGCGTCCTTCTGCTGAAGCTGCTGCTCATATGCTGGGTATTGGTAAAACTCGTATGGGGAAATGTGTATTAGATTTAGGTGCTGGTTCAGCTATTTGGAGTATGGTTTTTGCTCGTAATGATCCAAACGCAACAATCACGGTTAATGATTGGCCAGCAGTTTTGGACCTAGCAAAAACGTTGATAGAAAAGGAGGGGGTTGCGAGTCAATGTAGCTTTTTACCTGGAAACTATCATGAAATTGATTTAAAAGAGAATTCTTACGATATTGCAATCCTAGCTAATGTAACTCATTTAGAAACGGAAGAAAAACTGATAGCACTATTTAAAAAAATTCGATTCTGGTTAAAAGAAAAAGGAGAACTGATTATTTTTGATATTTTTCAGACAGAAGAGGGTAAAGCCACGGCATCGTTATATGAATTAGGTTTAGCTTTGAGAACTGAAAATGCAAAAGTATTTTCTCAGAGTGAGTTAGAACTTTTACTCACAGAAGCTGGCCTAAAGGTGTCAGGATTTAGTCATATTCAAACAGCTCCTAACATTATGGGCTATATTGTTTCCACAAAGTAATTAGATACTATGTGATTAGCTAATAATTTATTCAGTCCAAGGAATTAAAGGGTTGGTTTTATTAGCGGGGCGTTTGACCAGAGAATTTTTATAATATTAATTTCACAAAATGGTTGATTATATCAAATTTCCTCTATACTACTTAATCGATTAAGTAACTTCTGGTTCTTCTCTTGCCGAATTGAATTTAGCACAAAGACGGTAAATATCATTCAAGTATTTCTTACATGCCCACATATGTAAGGTTCAATCTAATGCATTTAGGTAATTTAGTACCCTAATGTAATTTCAATTTTTAAATTCTTAATAAGGATAAATTATGAAAGCTATATTTTTTGTTTCGTTCTTCCTGTTAGTTTCAATACTTTCTTTTAGTCAGGAGTCTTCAAGGTCTCTTGATGAGAATATGAAAAGACTCAAGCAAGGCTATTTTCCGGTGACAATGCGCCGAAAAATTGATGATTCCAAAAAATATAATGAGCATAAAATATTTTCTCGTATATGCGTTCAAGAACCAAAGGGACCTGATCTGATTCAATATAAAAAAGATGGTATGCCTCTGTACGTGTATATTTTTGATGGCGATGGTATTTTGTACTTAAAAGATTTCTGGAAAACAAGTCGAAAGAAGTTTATGGAGACTAGGTCTACAAAATTATTGATAAGAAGTCCGTCTCTTTTTGATAAAGCAGTGCAAAGTTCTCTTTTTGGTAGGGTCAGAAAGTTTGCCAAAGGTTATAAGAATACGGATGTCTTAGCAATGTGTGTTGCTCACGAAGCATCGATGACAAGTTTTTCATCACCATTAGATTTTGATATATCTAAAAATGCTTTAAATGAATTTAGAATATTTCTGAAATCAAGATATAGTAAAATAGCCGATTTAAATAAAGCTTGGAGTACAACTTTTAAGAATTTTAGTTCTCTTGAGCCAATACTGACAGATGAAATTATGGATAGGGAGTACGGCAATTACCCGTATATGAATCTTGCGCCATGGTTTGAATTTAGAGAGTTTAGTGACAATTCATTCATTGATTTAGTTCACAAATTATCAGATATCGTCAGAGAAGAGTCACCAGCTACTCCTACGTCGGTTACAGTAACAGCTGTTCCTAGCGCCTTTGGTGGATGGGATTATGGTAGATTATTGAATAAGGATAAAATTAATGTTCTTGAAACGTATGAATTCCCAGGTGATAAAGGGTTGATCCGTGGGCTTACTAAAGGAAATACGGTAAATGTATGTAGTCTTTATACTGGCAGGGGTAACTCAATGAAATTAAGAGCATGGAGAAATTTTTTAAATGGTGAACGCAGTAATTTTTTTGCGGGGCGTGGAACAGGTAATTTTAATAAAGATGGAAGACCAAAAGAATATCAAGCTGAGTTTGATAGAATGAATAAAATGGCTAAGTTAATTTATGGTGCGGAAATAGAAGATGGTGGTGTCAGAATGATATATAGCCAACCTTCAGTAAGGTGCTATTGGTTTATTGATACAAAACCGGATGGAAAAACATATCCAAATAGAGGTAGTTCATTTGAAATCAAGCATAATACCTATATGCAGGTCTTAGGTGGGTGGCAGGATTTACTTGGAGAGCTTGGTTGTCACCCATTGTTTGAATCCAATTTAGACTTGGAGAAAGGGGCCTTTAAACATGGAGTTCCAAAGGTACTAATAGCTAACCGATTTTGCAGTGTTAGCAAAAATGAATTACTTTTTATTGAAAAATATGTGACACAGGGCGGTACTCTAATAATAGATGAATCGTTTGCTCTTTTTGATGGAAAAGGAAATGCAAGAATAAATAATAATATTCCTTTGATTAATAAACCAAGAACAAAACTTAGAGCAACATTTGGACAAGTTGATCTTAAAAATTCAACTAAAGAGAAAGCTGAGATTATCACGATAGGAAAAGGAAAAGTAGTATTGCTAAATGGCACGGTTTCTCGTTATGGAGCCGGTCAGTCTATGGAGGAGAGAAGCGCAATAAGAACAAGAGTTGAGAATGTTTTAGGTGACAATAACTTTACTGTCTTGGAAGAAGGTAAAAAAGTATTTGATATTGATATTTATAGATTTAAGAATGAAAAAAACTATATCGCTTTAGTTCCTACAAAGCACGATGTCCAAAAGAATATTAGCTTAAAATTCAAAGGGAAAGGGGCTGTTTTAAAAAATACTTACACAAGCAAAACGAATGACGGTGAAATATCTTTACCAAAAAACAGGGCCTTAATGTTTGAAATAATAAAGTAATGGTTTATGTATTAAAAATATTTAATAATAGGTAAATAAAAGATTAAGGGATTAATTTGAAAGAGAAAAAACGATCTACCTTGCAAACGATTGCAAATAATTTGGGTTTGTCCAGAGCGGCAGTGTCAAAAGCCCTAAGTAATAAGAGTGATATTAGTAAAAAAACGATTGATCTTGTTAATGATGAAGCTAAAAAATTAAACTATATTGCCAATGCAAGTGCTGGGGCGCTTGTTACAGGAAGATCTGAAATTGTTGTTGGAGTATTTGCACAATTTAGTGATGCTTCCAGCAAAATCAGTGCAGGGATAAATGAAGTTTTATCAAATGCGGGTTATAAATTTACTATTATTAGCTCTGATAAATATTATGAAAGACAAATCCAGGATTTTAATTGGGCTCGTCGTATTCAAGCTGATGGTATTATTATTGATTCTTTATTGCCAAACGATCTTTTTAAAGAGCAAATTAAAAATATTGATATTCCTTGTGTAAGATTTGGTCTTGAAGCTACTCGATTAAATAATACAGATGTTGGCCAGGTATATATCAATGAAGTGTCTGCTGCTAAAAGTGCAATAGAGAAGTTTATAGAATGTGGTCATAAAAAAATTGGTTTGCTGATGAATTCCAAATATAATGTTGAAAAAATTAGGGGAGCCCATTTAGGTGCCAAGAAACAAGTAGAATTAAGAACTCTGCACATAGAAAACTTGGATGACTCTACATTATTTGATGCCGTTAAAGACGAATTGTCAAAAAAAAATAAAAATTCCTGTACAGCTTTTTTGTGCTCTGGTGATTTAGCCGCCTTTAAACTTATTGATTTAGCCCGCTCAAAAAATATTATTTGTCCTCGAGATATTAGTGTAATTGGATTTGACGATGTGGTATTTTCTCAATATATGGAGCCTGCGCTTAGCACTGTAAGAGTTCCTTGTCGTACGTTAGGTATAAAAATTGGGAAATTATGGTTGCAGATGAAACAGCAGGAGAATTCTAATAAAAAGCTTAAGAAGTATTTTACGATTGATTCAGAGTTCATCAACAGGTCTAGTGTTGGACCAAAAATTAACTAACCATGATCAAATAAACTAAGACTGAATTGTGATCGATTGTTTAACCGATCCTTTTTTCAGAATTATCATTAGTCGCAATTTCTAATTTTAGAAGATATGGCTTCTTCGAAATTTTTAATAAATTTTTTAAGCGTTATCTTTTTAATTATTTTACCGATCACTTTTAAAGGAATGTCTTCAGTTTGCTTAAATCTTATACAGGATTTACCCATATTCGGTTTTTTATCAATATTATCAAAGCCTTTTAGTAGTTGATCATTTAATTTTTCATTTTGATAGGTGCACATTAAATATAAGGAAATATTGTTTTTTTGTGCCGCTAGAGCCATATACATTAATGGTTTTTTATTGTAGGTGTCGGGATATATTTTCAATGGTATTTCATAGCTGATCATTCCCCAATTCATATTCTCTTCAAATAATGGATCTATATTTTTGAGAATAACTTCACGAACTTCTTGGATAAGCTTTTTATTTTGAGGGGTAATTTCTTTTAAATAACTTGGGATTGTTTTAGCTTTTGATTGCACCATCTTTACTTTCTATAGCTTTAATGATTCGATTATTAATTTAGCTTGGTTTTCATTGATGCCATTGACACCCATGAGTTCCGATAGGTTTGCTTGCCTAATTGCTCCGATATTGCCAAAGTGTTTTAGAAGCGCACGTCTCTTTATTGGTCCAATACCAGATATACCATGGAGAGGATCTTCCTTGAATTTTTTGCCTCTGAGCTTTCTATGAAAAGTGATTGCAAAGCGATGAGATTCATCTCTGATATTCATCAGTATTTTTAATTCGAGGCTGTTTTCTTTCAAGAAAATAGGTTCATTATTTCCAATGATGAAAAATCTATCAACGGTGCCTTTTTCATTTCTAGCTTTTGCTATTGAGACAATATCAACATCAATGATTTGATGATCTAGTAGTGCTTGATAGGATGAACTTAGTTGAGCTTTACCTCCATCGATAACAAATAAATCAGGGAGATTGTCTTCGGTGATACCTTTTTTAATTCTTCGATTAATAACTTCGTTGAGACTTGCAAAATCATCTGCTTGATCGACAGTTTTTATTTTATACTTTCGATACATTTTTTTATTGGGTCTTCCTTTTTGGAAGGCTACACCTGATGCAACATTATCTTGACCTTGAATATTACTGATGTCATAACATTCCATATTAAGGGGTATGTTTTTTAGTGAAAATGCATCTTTGATTTTTTCCATGGCTATATCATATTCTAACTCTTTGGCTTGTTTTGTATCGGCATTTTGTTTTGCATTTTCAAAACATAGATCAAGTAGCTTTTTTTTCTGGCCTTTTATAGGAGATATTATTTTTAATTTATTTGGTGAGTCGATATTTAGAACTTCATTTAATAATTGAGTCCCTTCATTTTCCAAAGGGATTATGATTTCTTTTGGTAAGAATTTAGCGGTGCTATAAAATAAATTTAAAAAGGATAAAAAGACATCGGCTTCTGATCGATTAAAAGTGGGGTAGGTTTGGTGGAAATAGGTTCTTATGATTCCATCTCTAATAAATAATCCTTGAATATAGATATCATTATTTTTAATGACATAAGCAAATACATCTTTATCAATAAAGCTGCTGTCTACGATTATTTGATTCTCAACAGTTTTTCTCAAAGCTCTGATGCGGTCTCTGATTTCACCGGCCTTCTCGTATTTCATATCATCAGAAAACTTGTGCATTTCTTCTTCCAGTTCTGAAATCAGAATCTTTGTTTTGCCTTTTAGAATTTGAATGGTTCTTTTTATTTGCTCGTTGTAGTCTTTTGGCTTAATTTTCTGAACACATGGGGCCGAGCATTTCCCTATTTGATATAGAATACAAGGGCGGGTTCTAGAAGATAATTCATAATCACTACAGGTTCTTAATTGAAATAATTTATTTAAAAATCCAACTGTTTGTTTTACAGATGCTGCCGAGCTGTAGGGCCCAAAATAGTGTGATGAATCATTTTTTTGCACTCTAACAAGTTCTAACCTTGGGAATTCTTTTGTGGTATCAATTTTTACAGAATAAAAGTTTGAATCATCTTTTAAATCGATATTATATTTTGGTTTGAACTGTTTGATTAGTGAATTTTCAAGTATTAAGGCTTCTTTTTCAGAATTAGTGATGAGCCAATCAATGTTTTCAATGTTAGAAATCAATTTTTTATAAAAGATTCTATTATCTTCAGTTTGATTAAAATAACTTTTAACTCTATTTTTTAAAACTTTCGCTTTACCTATATAAATTATTTTATTCTTATTGTTTTTAAAAATATAGACTCCAGATTTATCTGGAAGGTTCTCCAGTTTTTTTTGTAGAGCTGTATTTTTTTCAGGCATATGATTATTCAATATTTATCTGCTTTTATCAGTTGGATATTTGAATGATAGGATTAATTTGGGTTACTATAAAGTAATAATTGAAGTTCATCTATTATTGCAGAAGATTTCTGTTTATCTTTATTTGAAAGTTCTGACAAATTTATATTTTGTTTTAATTCTGCCAGTGTTGTTGTGGCGGATCTGAAAATATTTATTTTTTTAATACTTGCTTCCATCTTTTTCAGATCTTTGAACAATTCTTTTATTCTTTTATTGGAGCTTTTCTGGTAAGAAAGAAATTGTGAGTTTGTACTTCCTCTTTTTCTTTTTATTAAAAAATAAATTAATGCAATAAATGATATTCCTACGATTATATATATCAGGTATAAATTATTGCCAAGTAATTCGATAAAGGCTTCCCACCATTGGTCTAGTACATAGGCAATATGACCACTGCCAAATAGAAAAAACCAAGTGTTTAATTTGAATTTTAAAAATTCCTCAATAGCAGCATAGCCACCTAATACTTGTTTTGTATGCTCAGTGATGACTAAATCTTTTGTTGGATCAAAGGTCTTCCAGCCGTTATCATAATATTCTACCCAAGCATGTGCATCAATTTTATTGATGAACCAATAACCACCAAAATTATTGTACCTCTGGCATAAAAACCCTGTTACATATCTAGCCGGAATATCTTGAGCTCGCAGAAGCATTACACTTGAGGTTGCAAAGTACTGGCAGTGAGCTGGTTTAGATTTGTTTTTGTCTTCTTTTGCGTTAGCTGTTTGTAAGAAGTGCAATATAGGTCGATTTATATGTTCATCGGGTGGACGTTCGGGTGTGATTTCATATTTAAAATTTCGAATTAGGTATTGATGAATTAGTTTCACTTTTTGTTTTATCGATTTTTCATTTCCAACAATATTATGACTTAAATTACTAATATAATAGCGATCGCTCTGTGTTCCAAATTCAATTTTTTTATAGGAATAATTTGCAGAAATATTCTCAGATGGGATCACAGGTTTTTTATTTTGATAAATTGAATACCCGAGTTTGCCGCTAAATGTTTTTAATTTACCATTGGCGTAAATTTCGCTTAATTCTTGTTTTGTTTTTACCCAAATAGTATCTTTTTGAGTATATAGTACACTAGGAGCTAAATAAGAAAGTACGATGTCGCATTTATCTTGATCATTTTTTTCTTGGTTGAAAGATGCGGTACTCTTTTGAATTCTTGTAATGAATTCACCATTTGATTTTATCGAATTTAATTTTCTTATAGATTTTCTGTGATCTACGTATTCATTATTCCATAATCTTTTATTGTATTTGTTGAAGGTAGATGATTTTAGGTGTACTGGATTATTTTCTGAAAAAATCCTGATGAAGGTTACGTCTTTATTGTTTTCAAACCAAGATGTATCATAAGACGTAATAGATGACGTATCTGAAGACATTATTCGCTGACTTTTTAAAAATTTATTAAAGTACTTATGAGCATCTTTCATATATAAAACGAATAAGTTGGAGGTAATATGGATCACTACGAGAGTAAAGACAAACCAGCTCAATCGTCTTAAAATTCTATTCTTTTGGAGGGGCAAGTTTCTAATAGCAGTTAAAATCATTAAAGCAAAAGAGATATTCAGAAGGACTGGGATGGAAATCCCCCATTTCTGGGAGCTAGATGCTGTCGTTGAAAATATAGTAAACGTAAATATTGCAAAGACAAAAACAATGATTTGTGTGTCTTGTTTTGTATTTGGTTTTCTTAAAAAATTCGTGATTGTGCAAATATAAAAATAATAAACGGATAATGTTGTAGCTCTGATGCTTGCAAACATAGAGTCATCTTCTGTGCTCAATTTTAAAATAAATGTGAATATTATTGCCATAAACATATATGGAACCCACATTTTGATAATTTGAAAATATTGTTTTATAAATAACCTGACGATTAAACCTACAGAAGTGATTATTAATAAATCTAGGTTTTTTGTGGACTGGTAATAAGCTAATAATGAAAGTAATAATAGGGCGTAATAAGGCCATCTTAATTTGAATTCTTCGATGTTCATAATGAAAAGTTATCCTGATTAATAAGATCTTGATTAACTAAATGAATATCTAAAAATTGATTTTGTAAATTACTCAACTCATTTGGCAGAGTGCTTGAGCAAAAAATAAGTTTTATGTAAATATTTTCTTTTAATGTTTTAACTAAAATATCGTTGAACTTTTTATTCCAATGCGCGAGAACAATTATGATTGCCGTTGAATTATCAATTAATTTGCTAAGCCCTTGTTCAATAAATTTTTGATCGAATTTTTCTTTTTCTATAGATGCTAATGCTAAAAAGAAATTGGCACTATATTCGATATCTTCCACTTCAATTAAATTGTTTTTCTGATAGGTTACAAAGTTATATTTATCTCTATTTATTAAAAGGTGGTTTCCAATAGTTGCGACTACACTAATTGCAGTTTCAAACTTTTTTTCTTTTTTATTGGTTGAAGTAGCAGGTAAAAAAAAGATGCCTGTTTTTTCTTCATATTCACCTTTATATACTTTTGTTATGGGGAATCCCAACCTGGCCCAAGCTTTATGGTCTAGCTTGTGAAAAGAGTCTCCATATACATATTCTTTATTGCCAATATATTCGTTTTCTTCATCGGTATGTTTGCTTTCTAAGCTTTTTGATAATTGGTACGAACGCCCTTTATGTAGGCTAATCTCTTTAATATTGAGTAATTTTGGATAAACAATTAATTGAGTAGGACAATTTACCTCTTTGACTTTGCGTACAATTCCAAATGGATAAAACGTAGAAATAATTACTTTTGTTAAATCATATCTACCTCGTTCTTCTGTTTGAATTTTATACGGAACTCTTACTTTTTTATTTTTTTGAGCAAAGGCGCAATAAGCAAAGTTTTCTTGAGAAATCCCGTAAGGCAATTCTTTTTCAAATACTTCCAAATCTTGAATGCTTGTCCAGCCAATTGGTTCTACTTCAAAAACGCCTTCTATTGTTTCGCCAGCATGAACGGGCTCATTAGATAATCTCTTTACATTTGCTTTTAGATGTATTAAGAAATAGGATATGAAGTAATTGAAACTCATTAAAATACCTAGACCCAAACCGATCATATATGTTTGTCGTTCAAGAGTTATCGCTGCGGGTAATCCGCTTATCATCCAAATAATAAAGATTGCTTTGCCGAAGGGTGTTAGTTGAATGTTCCACCAAAGGTAGACTCTTAAAAACATCGATGATTTTGAGCCATTGGGTAATATTTTTTTATACTGTTTTATTGTAATGATAGACGTAAGCCTATTAAATATTGACAGTAATGTTTGCATTAGACCGGCACTTTTATTTCATCCAGAATGGAGTTAACTAACTCTTTCTTTATTGATATTGTTTTATCTCGTTTGTTTTTCAAAATTAATCGGTGCGCGAATACTGTAGGAGCTAAAGATTTAATATCATCTGGTATAACATGATCTCTTTCATTCATGAATGCAGCTGATTGCGCACAACGAAACATTGCTAATCCCGCTCTTGGGCTTAAACCTAAGTCAATATCGACATGTGATCTTGTAGTATTGATAATGTTGATTATGTATTTCGCAATATTTTGATCTACATGTATTTGATTAATATTTTCTTTAATAGAATTAATATCTTCAGAGTTCATTATTGGCTGGATTTGTTTGACGGGATGATCTCCTTTTTGGGCATAAAGCATTTCCATTTCATTCTTAGCATTTGGATATCCTAAGGAAATTGAAGCAGAGAACCGGTCCATTTGCGCTTCAGGTAATGGGTAAGTACCATGAAAATCTACAGGATTCTGAGTTGCTATAACAATAAAAGGAGACATTAACTGATGAGTTTCTCCTTCAATAGTTACTTGTTGTTCGCTCATGGATTCTAATAAACTACTTTGGGTTCTTGGAGAAGCTCTATTGATTTCATCTGCTAGAATAATATTTCCAAATATGGGACCTTTTCTGAAATCAAAAGTTCCTTCTTTTGCATTATAAACTGAGCCACCTAATATATCCGCAGGTAAAAGGTCAGGTGTAAATTGAATTCTTTTAAACGAACAATTAATAGATAAGGCAAGTGCCTTTGATAGAGTTGTTTTACCCACACCAGGTACATCTTCTATTAGAATGTGCCCGCCAGCTAGAAAAATTGTGATGATAGTATCGATCTCTTGATCTTTACCTTTAATAATTTTTATAATATTTTGTTTTAATAAATTTATTTTATCGATCATTTTTATGTTATTGTTTCCTTATTGAGTTCAACATGTTTTGATTTCCATCTCTTTTCAGTAAAGGGGAAATCAGAGCGTTGGTGGGAGCCACGGCTTTCTTCTCTTTTTAATGCACTTTGAGTAATTAATAGTGCTATTGTTAGAATATTTACAGTTTCAAAATGATTGACTTCTGATAGTTCATGTTTCATTATTGATTTGTGCCAGCCTTTTAATAATCTTGAAGCTTTAAGGAGAGAGTCTTTATCCCGATAGACACCAGCTTTTTTCCACATGATACTTCTGGCACTAGACAAAATGTCAAAGAAATCAATATCCTCATTGCTAAGATTGTTTTTTGTGGTTGATTTAATTTTATCTAATGGGTGTCCTATTAATTTTTGATTGATATGAAGTTTTAAACAGTCACCAGCATTTTTACCAAATACTAAAGCTTCTAGTAAAGAATTACTTGCCAAACGATTTGCTCCATGGCATCCAGTAGAAGCTGTTTCTCCGCAGGCATATAAATTTTTTATATTTGTTTTGCCTTTAAAATCTGTTTTGATCCCACCCATATGGTAGTGCGCGCTTGGCCTAACAGGAATTAAATCTTTGGCGATGTTAATATTAAAGGACAAGCAAACTTCCATTATATTAGGAAACCTTTTTTTCAAAAATTTTGAATCTAAATGTCTTAGGTCTAAATAAACATTATTTAGTGATCTCTCAATCATTAAATCTGTTATGGCTTTACTTACAATATCTCTAGGAGCTAAATCTTTGAGTGGATGATATTTGGCCATAAAAGCAACCCCGCGATCATCTCTTAATATGGCACCTTCACCTCTAGCGGCTTCAGATATTAGGAACCTTGGTGCGCCTGCTATATACAGAGTTGTGGGATGGAATTGCATAAATTCCATATTCACTAAATTTGCTCCTGCTCTAAAAGCTAAAGCGCATCCATCACCTGTTGCTCCTAAAGGATTAGTAGTGTCTTGATAAACACAACCTGAGCCTCCGCTAGCTAAGATTACTTGCTTGGCTAAGACGCCTATTTTTTTCTTACTATTTAAATCAAGGGCTAAAACACCATAACATGTTTTTTCATGGTGGAGGAGATCAATCGCAAAATGATTTTCTAAAATTTTAATATTATCAATTGAATTTGCTTTTTGATAAAGTGTCTTGACGATTTCTTTGCCGGTGGCATCTCCGCCCGCATGTAAAATTCTAGCTTTTGTGTGGCCGCCTTCTGTTGTGAATTTTAAATGACCATTTTGTTTTTTGTCGAATTGGGCACCCCAATGAATAAGGTCTTTGACTCGCTTCGGCCCTTCTTTTACTAAATGTTCAACGGCTTTTTTATTGCAAAAGTTTGATCCTGCAACAATTGTATCAGTAATATGCGATTCGTAGGAGTCTTTGGAGTTCATAACAACAGCAATACCGCCTTGGGCATATTGAGTGTTACTAAATGTTATATCTTTTTTGATGAGGACGAGCACATTTCCGTATTTTGAAGCTTCAATTGCGGCTCGAAGCCCAGCGGCGCCGGCGCCAATAATCAAACAATCACATAGAAAAAATGGGGTCATCGAAAAATCGTGATTGATCAGGAAATCGTCTCTCATTTAATAAAGTAGTTTCCCATAACAATTTTTAGTAAAATGAAGAAGTTGAGGAATTAACATCTAACAAAACAACTGAGTCTATGCTATAATGATGATTAAGCTACCTGAATATTGAGGTAGATTCTAGTCAGTAAATCTTTTTTTCAAGAATTGAGGAGAAAATATGCTAAATATTGATATTTCTGCAAGACATATGGAAGTGACTGAATCCATGCGGGCCTACACCAATGATAAATTTGGTCCTATGGATAAATACTTGAAATTTTTGTCGCGATTGGAGGTTGTATTTCAATCTAATTCCATGATGCATATCGTAGAAGTGATTGCCCATGTGGATAACCACGAAAATTTTGTTATCAAAAAAGAAAATAAAGATTGTTATGCCTGTATTGATAAGGTTCATGATATTTTGGAAAAAAAATTAACGCAAATTAAAGGAAAGTCGCAAGATCGTAGACGTCCTTCTAACAGAGTTGCTCCAGTAAGTGAATAAATAATATGACTTTTATAATGGATATGGTTAAAAATGGCGGTGTTTTGGTTGGGATTGAAGCGACTGAAAAGGAACCAGCTATCGATGAAACATTAACGGCGTTCTGTAATCGAGGTAAATATAGTAAGATTCAGCGTACAAAACTGAAAAATGCGATCATGGAACGTGAAGGAACTGGAAGTACTGGAATTGGTAATGGTGGTGCAATACCCCATTGCCGAATTGGCAAACAGGATGAAGTTCAGCTGTATATTTCAGTCGCAAAAAATGATATTGAGTTTCAATCCATCGACGGTAAACCAGTAAAAATTTTATTTTTAATTGTATTGCCCAAAGAAAATTCCTCTTTGCATTCAGAGGCGTTGAAAGCAATAGCTTCATTGATGAAAAATGAACGATTTTTTCGTTATTTGAAAGAAGCAACTTCAGAAGAAATAATCTTAGAAACCATAGAGGATTACGAAGCGGAAATTGCTTAATTATGCTGTATCCTAGTTAGCTTTTTTCAAATAGTAAATCGGCAACTTCTGGTTTGACTATAGTTTAGAAGCCCATATATTAAATTCTTTAGTGATAATTTTTTCAATTTGTCACTTGAGTTTTGAAAGTTATTTCTCATTGGTTTGACGATTATTATCCATTACGTATAATGCGCCGCTTTAATTTAGAGTTCATTTCTATTTTCAGTACATTCTTTATTTTTTCTGGAAATAAGAAAATTCTTATATAGTATTTTGATTTATGTGATCTGTTTTCAAAGATAGATCCTTTTTTAAAGATGATGAATATGGCTGTTACAAAATCATTTAAATTAGTTAATGAAAATGGTTTACATGCGAGACCTGCCACAAAAATTGCTGAATTAGTAGCAAAATTTGACAGTAAAGTAAAGGTTTCCTTTAGCGATATGGAAGTTGATGCTAAAAGGGTGATAAATCTTTTAATGCTGGGTGCCGAGCATGGTGCAGAACTTACCTTTACAATTGAAGGTGATGATTCTGAACTTCTCATGGATGAAATTGATAATTTAATTCAGAATAAATTTTTAGAAACTTAAAATAATCAGATGAAAATATTTAAGGGAATTCCAGTATCTCCTGGGATTGTCGTCCATCAAGTAAAGACTATTCTTTCTGAAAGTTTTCCGTTTCCTGATCGATTCATTTCCGATGATAAAATAGATAATGAAATAGAACGCTATCAGAGCGCTTGTAGACAAGCTAAAGAAAACTTAGATAAAACTAAAATTAGAGTGTCGGAATCTATTGGCCAAGATTTTGCTGAAATTTTTGACTCTCATAAACATATTTTAGAAGATGAGACGATACAGAAAGATACTGAATTAAGAATTAGAAATAATTTATTTTCAGCTGAATATGCCGTTACGACAATTTTTAAAAAATATAAAAAAATGTTTCAATCGATGGGAAAAGACAGTGTGTTATCCCAACGCGTTGCGGATATTGATGATATTGAAAGACGATTATTAAAGATTCTAATGGGCGTAACGGGGGATATCTCAAAATTTATTACCAAAGACGCTGTTTATGTGGCTAGATCTTTAAGGCCTTCGCAGGCTGTCATTTTAAATAATAAATTTGTAAAGGGAGTTGCTACTGAACTTGGTGGTGCTACTTCACATTTTTCTATAATGCTAAGAGCCGTTGGATTACCTGGAATTGTTGGTGTCGAAGGTTTAACTAAAGAGTTAGTCGATGATCAGACAATCATTTTGGATGGTCACACGGGTCATGTCATATTGGATCCGGATGAAGTAACATTGGAGAAATATGAAAAATTACAGATAAGGTTTCAGGCATATGAAGATGCCATTATTAAAGAAAGACATTTGCCCGCTGAGACAATAGACGGCTTTCGTGTTTCTCTTTTTGGGAATATTGAGTTTCCAACAGAAGCAAAAGGTATAATTCAAAATGGTGGAGAAGGCATTGGTTTATACCGGACTGAATTTTTATTTGTTGATACAGAACAATTTCCAAATGAAAAGCAGCATTATAATGCCTATGAAGCAGCAGCAAAAGATTTAAAGGGCAGACCATTTGTTATTCGCACGATGGATTTAGGTGCCGATAAATTTGCTGATGTTACTGGCGCTGATCAGGAAAGTAATCCATTTTTGGGTTGTAGATCGATTCGGTTTTGTTATGAGAATCCATCAATATTAATTACTCAATTAAAGGCTATTCTTAGAGCATCTGTTTTAGGTAATATTAAAATACTTTTTCCAATGATTAGTAGTATTGAAGAGCTTAAATGGGCTTTGAATCAATTGGATATTGCAAAACATGAATTGACGATTGCAGGTGTTAAATATGCCGAAAAAATCCCTGTAGGTATCATGGTAGAGGTGCCATCGATTGCCATTATCGCGGATGATATTGCTCCACTGGTAGATTTTTTTTCCATAGGTACTAATGATTTAATTCAGTATACACTGGCAGTTGATAGAGATAATAAAAGTGTTTCGAGGTTATATTCTGCTAGTCATCCGGCGGTGTTAAAACTAATCAAAATGACAATTGATGCTGCCAATAGATATAATATAGATGTATGTTTATGTGGCGAAATGGCTAGTAATCCAGCATACATACCAATTTTAATTGGTTTTGGTTTGACAGAGTTCTCTATATCTAGTCATTCGATTCCATTTATTAAAAATCTGATTCGCAAGATGACTTATAGTAAGATTCAAGAAATAACGAATGACGTTATGTTTAAAAAAACATCTAAAGACATTTATAATTATCTATCCTCAGAGGTAAGAGATTTAATGCCTGATTATTATTCCGAATCCGTGTAGTAGATTAGCCACAAAATATATTATATTTTAAGTATGCTATCGGTAGTGCTTTGCTGCAAATTTTATTCTATATGTTGGGTAGTAATCTTGTTAACAAGCATGTGTCATTTGCCACTAAAGCATTAATTTGTAAGGGTTTAGGACAACTTGACAAGGCTATAGTTAGGTCTATAATCCCCGACTCGTTTTGAGTCAAGGCGTCTTTTCAAGACCGCTTTTGTTTCCAACCACATAATCCGTTAAGGAGTTATCCGCATGAAGATTAGATGCCCTAGTTGTAAAGCTAAATTTAAAATCAATGACGATATGAGGGGTAAGAAAGTTAAGTGCTCTAAGTGTGATGAGACTATCAAAACAGATGAATGTGAAGTTCCACCCGATGGTTCAGTTGTCGTTGGTAATGCGGGTTTAGATGAATTAAAAGACAAAATTTCTGAACATGATTTGGATTTAGCTGTCCTACTAGAGCGAATGGATGAGTTGGATAATAAAATATCAAAAGGTGGCGATAGTGGTGGTAAAGAAGGCGATGAGCAAAATACCACTGAGCTCCAAAATCAAATATTTTCTCTAGAAAGTAAATTGGGTGTAATAGAAGAAGAATTACAGGATATTAACACTGAAGGTGGAAGTGCTGAAAGTATTTCTATTGATTCAATCAATGGATTAGATGAATTAAGAAGTTTATTGGCAGAAATGCAAATGACGGTAGATAATATCAATTCCAGAGTTGATGGTTTTGATGGTAAGTTGGAAGATGTTGAGTCACTGCAGGAAAACCTTAAATCCTCACAAACAAAATTAGAGTCAAGTATTGAGAATGTTTCGTCATCTTTGTCTGAGGGTGGAGCTCCTTCGGGTGACAATTCAAATCTTCAAGGGATTGTTGATGACTTAAAATCCCAATTAGATTCGAATCTAAAGAATTCAAATAATATTTCCTCCGCGTTGGAAGAATTAAAAAATACTATTGGTGAATTAGAAAATAGTCAAAAAGAAATTAATGACAGTGTAGTAAGTAACCGATTGGCCATAGAAGAATTAGAATCTAGTAGTTCTCAAACATTAATGCCAGGCACTTCAGATTTTATTGAAAGTAGTCCAGATCTTGAAGAGTTGGAAACAAAACCTGAGATTATTTTACAGGAAACAAGTGTCAACATGCCAATCGTTGAGCTGGATGAGTATGATGATGAAATTTCGCCAGAAGATCTAACAATGGATGAAGTGGAATTAGATGATGTTGGTGGGGATATCGAAGTTTCTGAGGTCTCTGATTTTGAAGAGGAAGAAGAAGAGATAATAGAAGAAGAAGTAGTAGAAGAGATTGTAGAAGAGGTAGAAGAAGAGTACGAAGAAGAACTTGAAGAAGAGGAAGTAGAAGAAGAGATTGTAGAAGAGATAATAGAAGAAGAGTACGAAGAAGAACTTGAAGAAGAAATAATAGAAGAGGAAGTAGAAGAAGAGATTGAAGAAGAGATAATAGAAGAAGAAGTGGAAGAAGAAATAATAGAAGAAGAAGTAATAGAAGAAGAAGTTGAAGAAGAAGTTGAAGAAGAAATAATAGAAGAAGAAGTAATAGAAGAAGAAGTTGAAGAAGAAATAATAGAAGAAGAAGTAATAGAAGAAGAGTATGAGGAAGTAGAAGTAGAAGTGGAAGAAGAAATAATAGAAGAAGAAGTGGAAGAAGAGTATGAGGAAGTAGAAGTAGAAGAAGAAGTAATAGAAGAAGAAGTGGAAGAGGAAATTGATGCAGAGCTTGAAGAAGAGATCGTTGAAGAAGAAGATGTAAACATTGATGAAGATCTCGATGGTGAGCAAACCGTTCAAATGCCAGAAACTCCTGAAGAAAAAACGGGTAAAAGAAGTAGACGATCAAGAAGAGCATCTACAAGAGATGAGCCAACTAAGAAAAAAGGTGGCGGTTTTTTTGGTCTCTTTAAGAAAAAAAATAAATAGGTAAATTGCCTTTTGATGTCCTGCCTATTCTGGCAGGGCAATATTCAACATCAATTTTTTTTTAATGCAGGCCGAAAGTTAGATTAATACTTTTGCGCTTGGATGGCTGTAAATAGTTTGAATTCTATTTATTTGCCGGTGTTGATTAATAATTACGGTATTAATAAAATGTAATTTACACTTGTGGATGTATAATAATTTTTGTTTTAATAGATGAGATAGGATAATAATTGAAGACGGCCTTTTTTGATTTATCAAGTGGTGTTGCTGGGGACATGATTATATCATCCCTTTTAAGTGCTGGCTTGGATTATAAATTATTATTAGAAGGGTTATCAACTTTAGGCGTTCCAGAATTTGAAATTCACCGCTCTGTAAAAAAGCGTTCTTCATTGGAAGGTGAATATATAGAAGTTCTTGCAAAGGATCAGCAAGAAAAAACTCATAATCATGAACATCATCATGGCGAACATAGGCATTTAAAAACAATAATTGAAATTATTCAACAATCAAAGATTCCTGATGTTGTCAAAAAAAATGCAGTTAAGGTGTTTGAGCTATTAGGAGATGCAGAAGCAAAAGTGCATGGTGTGCCAATTGAAAAAATCCATTTTCATGAAGTCGGAGCTTTAGATAGTATTGTTGATATTGTTGGCGGTTGTTTAGGACTGCATTTATTAGGTATTGAAAAAATATATTTCAACGAATTTCATTTTGGTAAAGGGTCGATTGAGTGTGCGCATGGTAAGATGCCAATTCCAGTTCCTGCAACTATCAAAATAAGTAGTGGATTTGAATGTATTTATACAGATGTTGCCGGAGAACTTACAACTCCGACTGGCTCTGCAATGATGGCTGTTTTGGGAGATCAAGTTTCAATTGTTCCTAAGATGACAACTATGAATATTGGATATGGTGCTGGAAAAAATGAATATCAAGGAGTCATGGGTTTGTTAAGAGTTATTGTTGGCATAAGCTCTGAGGAGAATTTGAAATCACAAAGAGTCTTTTTAGTTGAGACAAATATTGATGATATGTCTCCAGAAATTTTGAGTAATACTTGCATGAAATTATTAAACATTAGTGAGCAAGATGTTTGGACAGAAACAATTAATATGAAAAAAAATAGAGTTGGTCAGAAGATTTGTATATTATGTAATGAGGATAAACTTCCTCTTATAGAAAATGTTTTATTTCAAGAAACAAGCACTTTTGGATTTCGGTATCAGGTTTATAATAAAGTTGAGTGGGATCGAAAAGTTCATAGTATAGAGTTGTATGGTGAAGAAATCCGAATGAAAATTAAAATTTTAAATGGCGAAGAAAAAATCTTTCCAGAATTTGAAGATTGTAAAAAAATTGCTACCTTAAAAGATATCTCATTGCTGGATGTTTATAAAGAAGCTATTGCGTCAATGAACAATTAATATGAAAAAAGCTAAAAAAGCATTATCTATTAGCACGAAGATTAATTTTGCGATATTTTTATCATTGTCTATTATGATGGCTGTAATTGTTGTGTCATATGGAGAAGCCCAAAAGGTTGATAGACAATTAAGACTTCTTTCAGAAAGCGTCATCCCTCTCACCAACACTATCGCCAATGTAAATGTATTAAACCTTGAAAAAGAAATTATTTTTGATCGCATTCTGAGGCATTATGAAGAAAGTAATCCTGACCTAAATTTGATTAAATCAGAAATGGTTAAATTTGAATCTTTGGATAAGGAGGATAAGGCTGAAATTGTCAAAGCTCAAAAACTGTTAACACAGACTCTTGACGAATCGATTGTTTTAGAAGAAGCAAAAAAATTAGCTAATATTGTTCCGTTACTAAAAGTTATTAGTGAGCAAACTGAGAGTATATATAAAAGTGCAAAAATTATTGTTGCTATGGAGGAGGGTCATGATACCGAAATGTTGAAGTCGCATTCCTTAAAGCTTGATCAAGATGTTGATGAACTTGATAAATTACTAAAAGAGACTTTGATGATATTAGAGAAGATTAGTTCTGAAGAAGCAAATATGGTGTTATTAGGTGAAGTAAAACTTCACGATGCATCTCTCATGGTTGCATTATTAACGTTTATTACTGGAATTGTATTTAGTCCAGTACTCACAAAAATAATCATTAAAACATTACACCAATTGACAGATGGCGTTGAGCAAATCGCAAAAGGTGATTTTGAAATTCAGATTCCGGTTTTATCTAGCGATGAAGTAGGTGTATTGAGTATGGCATTTAACTCCATGGCAAATGAGTTAAAGACAAAGGAAAAAATAAAAACGATTTTTGGTCAATATGTTGATCCAAGAATAGTCGATAGATTAATAAATGAAAGTGGCGATGTAGAATCGCCAGAGGACGGTAAGAAAATAATGACAGTATTCTTTTCTGATATTGAAGGTTTTAGTTCTTTATCTGAATCTCTTGCTCCTACTACTTTAGTAAAACTTATTAATCATTATTTTTCGATTGTCTCAAAACCAATTAATGAAACCAGAGGAGTTATTGATAAATTTATTGGTGATGCTGTAATGGCATTTTGGGGAACGCCTTTTAGCGATGAAAATCGTCATGCCCATGATGCTTGCCAAGCGGCTCTCGAGCAGTTTGAAAGTTTGAAAAGCCTTAATTTAGAAATTCCGGATATTATTAATGTGGAAAATAATGAAATTAATATCAATATTCGTATTGGACTTTGCACGGGGGAAGTTGTTGCAGGTAATGTTGGTTCTAGTGGTTCTACATCCTATACTGTTATGGGAGATACGGTTAATATTGCTGCCAGATTAGAAAGTGCCAATAAACAATATAATACACGCATTTTAATTGATGAGACAACTCAAGCCATGGTTAAAGATGAATTTGAAGTTCGAAAAATAGATCTGATACGAGTTGTAGGTATTAATGAACCCGTTTGTATTTATGAACTCCTATCCAGAAAAGATTTATTGACCGTGGAGCACCAAAATCTAAGAAGTAATTATGAATCCGCATTTAAGCATTATCAGAATAGAGAATTTTCAATTGCGGAAGAATTTTTAAATAAAGCTTTAGTAGTAGTACCTGATGATGGACCGAGTATGGTTTTGCTGAAACGTTTAAATTATTTATCAGATAATCCTTTGGGTGATGTCTGGGATGGTGTTTGGAATCTATCCTCAAAGTAACATAGATTACTTTTTAGTATTTTTTTATTTTAAATGGGAGTTCAACTATGATTCATCATATTCTTATCTATAAATTTAAAATTGGTATTGATAGAATTGAAGAGCATCTGGAGATGATAATTCAGTTTAAAGATAATGTGGATGGTCTTGTTGATTTAAAATGTGGGAGAAATATTAATGAACAGTTTTCATTAGAATTTACTCATGGTTTTATCATGACATTTGTAGATCAGGAAGCATTGTTAAAGTACAATCAATCTGAATCTCATAGCAAATTAGTGAATACCTTTAAAGACGATATAGAGAATAAAAAGGTTATCGATTTTGAAGATTTTAACTAATATTAAAATTTATTTTTAGCGGAAGTCATGTTATTAGAAGAGCTTAGTAATAGTTCTAAATAATTCTGATGCGAATGAATTTCCACATCAGCATTATTGCTAATATTAGACGAATTTCGACTAATAATACGTTTAATGGGCGATCATTTTCTTGTGCCTCAATATCAATATGGTAAGATGTTTCGATTTTTAATGTAGTTTTGGCGGACGTATGATTTCTAAATATGGACTTGTTCCTCTTGTTGTTATTTTTCTAATTAATATTTTATCAGGTGTGTTTGGGTTTTATATAAAACCAGATTTGTGGTATATATCAATCGTGCCAATTATGTTATTAATGTTTTCCTTGTATTTTTTCAGGATGCCAAAAAAACCAGGAGTTGAAGATAATAAAATTGTTTATTCACCTGCAACCGGGAAAGTGGTTGAGGTGGTGGAGTCAGAAGAAAGTGAATTTATAAAAAGTAAAGTTACTAAGATTACAATATTTCTTTCTGTTGTCGATTGTCATGTAAATGTATCGCCTGTTAAAGCAGTTATTGATTATATAAATCATGTTCCGGGATTAAAATTAAATGCTTTGGATCCTAGATCATCTCTTGAAAATGAATATGTTTTATTGGGTTTGAAAATGGCGAATGATTTGAAGATTTCTGTTCGTCAAATTGCTGGATTAATTGCAAGAAGAATTATATGTGACCGTAAAGTTGGTGCTGAATTAAATCAGTGTGAAGTTTATGGTATGATTCGATTTGGTTCAAGAACAGAAATATGCATACCCATAGATTCTGGTTTTACGAGCAGTGTGAAAGTTGGTGATAAAGTAAATTGTGGGCATTCTATATTAGGAAAGTTTGAATAAAAATGAAAAAAGTTCAAATGTTACCAAGCATGATTACGTTGGGAAATTTACTTTGTGGATTTGCCGCTATCTGTCTCAGTGCAAGCTTTTTAAGAAATGTAAAGCCTGGAATGTCTCCAGAGCAAATATATAGCTTTGATGCATCGCACTCTAGACTACTTGAGTTATCATTTGCGCTTATATTTTTGGGTATGATATTTGATGTTTTTGATGGTAAAGTCGCGAGAATGACTAATGCCATTTCTGAATTTGGCGCACAATTAGATTCTCTTGCGGATGCGATTACTTTTGGAATTGCTCCTGCATTTTTGAGTGTTATTTTAATGCAGATAAATGATGGTGGAGACAATTTTAGAAAAATATTTTTTATTCCATCAGTGTTCATGATTTGCGCTATTCTAAGACTAGCAAGATATAATGTTGAAATGAATGATGAAAAAGAAGATGTGGGTTATTTTAAGGGACTTCCAACCCCAGCTGGTGCTGCAGGTTTAATTTCAATTTTATGGATTCAATATACTTATAATATTGTTGGGCCTTTTATATTTATTGCCATTATTATTGTTTCCAGTATTTTACTTGGAGGTTTAGAGGTTAGTAATATGCGTTATCTGCACATCGGTAAAAAATTATTAAAAGATCCAAAGCCAATTATTTTTATTCCAATTCTGCTTACATCATTTTTCTTGATATTTACTCGTCCAGCAATTGCAGTTTTTGTAATTTCTATGGGTTATATTTTAGCAAGCACTGTCGTTGATGTAACCAAAAGAATACGAGAAGGTCGCCTTGCCAGTGCATTTGAGGAAGAAACCTAATGTGGTATGAAGAGGGTCTGAAATTTTCTTGTCAACAAAGTGGAAATTGTTGTAGGGGTGAGCCAGGCTATATATGGGTCACTGATGAAGATTGTGCGAATATTGCAAAAAAATTAGAAATCGAGATCAACGACTTTTTGGCTAATTGTGTCTACGAGGTTAATGGTAAAAAAACGCTGAAAGAATACGAAAATGGTGACTGTATCTTTTATGATGAAGGATGTTGTGTATATGAAGCAAGACCAATGCAATGTCGAACTTGGCCTTTTTGGGAATCAAATTTAAAAGATAAAGATGCTTGGGAGATTGCAGCCAAGAGTTGCCCTGGAATGAATCAAGGCGATATATTTTCAAAAGATAAAATTGAAAACCAAAAAGATAAGATGCCAGAGTTGTAATGGCTGAGGAAATAGAAAAATCTTCTTATTTCTGGATCTTTTCACTAGTCGCATTACCACCAGTAGTTCCTCTTTATTATTTATTTAGTCCTGTGGCTAACCCGGAGTATTATTTAAAATCATTTTTATGTTTACAATTTATATTAAGTATTTTTTTATTAAGGATTATAGTTGATTATAAAGATGTCAGTTTTCGTATATGGTTAGTTGCGGTTATTATAATACCTTTACCATTGGTAATATTTTTGTCACGATTATATTTGAAAATTGAATTTATTGGAATATTTTACATTCTACTTTTATTATACTCGCTAGCTCTTTATAGGTTTAGAAATGGAAGTGGTTTTGTTGGTACCATTATTGTGTTAATGTTTGGTCCTTTATTTGCCTGGGGTTTAATGGAGTTATTGCCAAAAATAACATTAGATGGAATAATTGATTATTCTCCTATTTATATAATTTTAGCTAGTGAGAAAATTGATATTATAAACCTATCGGCATTCTTAATTTCATTTTTTACTTTGACAGTTGGATCTAAATTGTTGTTGTCAAAAGTATTTAAACAGGGAGCTATTTTTTGAGAACAATATTTATTATTATTTTATTACTTTGGTTTCCTATACTCAAAAGTGAATCTTTTAGATCAAATATAACGCTAGAAAGTGTTGCTAAAAAATATCGCTTGGAGATGTCCGTGGATTCAATGACAGGTGAAGTCACACTATCAAATGTGAAATGTCAAATCCAAATAATACCAGGAATGAATGTGTTTTTGTTTAATCAGTCTGTTTATGAATTAAACGAATATTTATATAAGAAAAAAGGCCGGTATTTTGTTGGTTCTTCATTTTTAAATTTGGTAAAGAAAGTTGCTAGACCAAGTGTACCTGTGAAATGGACTTTTTTGGGAAAAAAAGAAATTACTTCTTTAAATTTTAAAGTAGTTATTGACGCTGGGCATGGTGGTAAAGATACAGGAGCTATAGGTAGAAAGGGTTTGACTGAAAAAAGAACGACTTTAAAAGTTGCTCATATTCTAAAAAGAGAGCTGGAGAAAAATGGCGTTACTGTCAAACTAACGAGATCAAGTGATATTTTTATAGATTTGCCTAAACGCTCAAAGGTTGCCAGTAGCATTAAGGCTGACCTTTTCATCTCATTACATTTTAATTCATCACGAAAAAGAAGTGTTGATGGCATTGAAGTTTTTGTTTACCGGTATAGAGACCAGAAGAGAGAGATTTACAGATCTAAAGTAGCTAAAAGTAAAGTTCCGTTTAAGAAAAGTATTTTATCTGACGATGCAATATTTAGCAGAAGTACTGAAACAAATTTGATGCGCTTACAGTTACTTAGTTCTGTGGTTGAATCGAACAAAGCGGCAAGAACTATATTAAAAAATCTAATGGTTGGTGAGAATATTTCCAATAGAGGTGTAAAAGAAGCAAATTTTAGTGTTTTAAGAAATGGAACATGCCCTTCTGTCTTAGTGGAATTAGGTTTTTTATCAAATTCTGCAAAAGAGCAACGGCTTAGATCGAAGACTTATTGTAGATCTTTGGCGATTAGGTTAAGTAAAGGTATAATAGGATATCATAAAGGGACGCTAAAATAATGGATTTTCAATCTAACTATTATTTATTATCTGTATTAATTATCTTTGGATTAGTGTTTTATTGGGTTTCATTTAGTCTAAAAGAATTTTTAGAATATTATTATGAGGAGCGTGGTAAACATAAGCTGCGTCATTTGAAATATTTGGATAAATACAGAGACGAAATGAATAAACGAAAAAACTTCTAATGTCAAACCATTAATATTATTTGGCTTTTTGATCACATTTAATGATATCTTTATTCTTTATATAATTTTAGTACTCGTTGTTCCTCATTCATTCATTTACAAAAATTATTTATATTTACGCCCGACTTCTTTTCTTAATTAAGTAGTCTATTACAGCGAATTTTTAGTTGCTCGTTGTATAATGCCAATAGAATATATTAATTTATTTCGTGAATCACTTTTTAGTAAAGGGTGTTATTTGAAAAGATTTATTGTTGTTACTGGAGCATCTCGAGGACTAGGCGAAGCTTTGGCCAAAATTTTTATGAATGCGGATAATTTTGTATTGGGTATCTCACGAAATTCGAACGCAGAACTTATAGATTTCGCTTCAACAAATGGTTTTAAATATGAAGAACTGTGTCTAGACTTGAGCCAGCATGCTTCATTTGATAGCATCTCAACTGAATTTAAAAATAAATATTTTGTAAATAATGATTATGATGAATATATTTTAATTAATAATGCAGGCGTTTTGGAGCCCATAGCCTTGTTGTCCAAAATGGATTTAAAGGATTTAATTTTTAATTTAGAAGTAAATGTTGTTGGTGCATTGGGCTTAATAAATTGTTTTATTAGTAGTCTGGAAAATTTTGAAGTACAAAAGGTTGTTGTAAATGTCTCTAGTGGTGCAGGAAGAAATCCTTATGAAGGTTGGTCAGCTTATTGTGCGTCGAAATCGGCTTTGGACATGTTTAGCAAATGCATTGCTTTGGAAGAAAAAAGAAAGCCATTTGGAGCAAATATTTATTCAATATCTCCAGGGGTAATTGAAACCACAATGCAAGATACGATTAGAAGTAAAACTATTGATGAATTTCCAATGATTAATAAATTTTTAGATTTAAAAGAGAATAATTTATTAAAATCTCCACAAGAAGTAGCTGAAAAATTTAAAGCATTCATAGACTTGAAAGTTAAATCTCATGAAGTAGTTTTTAACCTTTATGATTTAATATAGTATTGAAGGTTGGTATATAGCTTGTGGAAATAATTATCCTTATTTTATCTATACTAAACTTTGTCTGTATTCTTGTTGTTGCCATATTATATTTCAAATTAAAGTCTTCATCATCAAATGACGTACTTCAGCAAAGTTTGGAGAAAAAAATTGAATCTACTGGTGGTTTAATAAAAGGCAAGATCGTCCTAGAAGTTAGTGAAAAGCTACATGCAATTGATAAAGAAACTATCAAAGGCCAGGGGCAATTTAAAGAGGAGATCTTAAGTCGCCTATCAAATTTCCAATTAGAATTATTAAAAGCACAAGATAATTTCAGAACTGATTTACTGAAAAAGAATGGTGATTTAAATGAGCAGTTTGTCAAAAAAATTAGTGAAGAATTTAAAGAATTAAAAGAAAATAGTACTAAGAACTTTGATAAATTAATTTCTCTAACGGAATCAAAACTAAATCATATTTCTGGCAAAGTAGATGAGAAACTAGAAAAAGGCTTTGAAAAGACAATGTCAACATTTCAATCCGTTCTTGAAAGACTTACTAAAATAGATGAGGCACAAAAGAAAATTGAAACCCTTTCATCTGAGATAGTTGATTTGCAAAGTGTTTTGACAGACAAAAAAAGTCGAGGAGTATTTGGAGAAGTACTACTATCGCAAGTGATATCTTCCATCTTTGGTGATAAGAATGATCGTTTATATCAACTACAATATTCTTTAATTAATAATGGTGATAAAGTCATTGCAGATGCTGTGATACATATGCCAGGCCCTTTGAATATGGTTGCTATCGACTCTAAATTTCCCCTAGAGAATTATAGAAAAATGGTCGATAAAAAATTAGAATTGCCTGTTCGCGAATTGGCAGAAAAAGGATTTAAAATAAATATAAAAAAACATGTAAACGATATTGCCAATAAATATATAATTGAAGGGGTTACGGGCGAAATGGCCATTATGTTTTTGCCTTCAGAGTCAATCTTTGCTGAAATTATGGCTTACCATATGGATTTAGTCGACTATGCCCACGAGAGAAAGATTTGGATCACATCGCCGTCGACGTTACTTGCATTTCTGTTTACATTGCAATCGGTGGTCAGGGATTTAGAAACCAGTAAACAAGCAGGAATTATTCAGAAGGAATTAACTGCATTGTCTAAAGAGTTTCAATTGTTTACTTCACGTTGGGGTAATTTTACTAAGCATTTAAAAAATATTAATTCGGATGTTGAAAAATTGGATATTACTTCTGGAAAAATTACCAAGAAGTTTGAAAAAATTGAAAATGTTGAGATCGATACTGAAGTTACCGAGCCAGAAATTGTTTTTAAAAATGAAAATAAAGAAATTGGATCTAGAGAATAAGTGAACCTTTTAGCCACCTTTTTAAATTAGTCTTTATTATGAAGAAATTAGCCTATTGCGTTGGAGAAATTTCAGATGAAATTATTGAAGCATTTCATTCATATGAAATTAATATTAAAAAGTTTTTAACAATTGAACCTTGTTTAACTTCTTTAGATGAGTTTAGTTCCTATTTCATTTTAATACATGAGTCTTTTTTGAATGATGGTTTTCAGATTGATCAAATAAAAGAGATGCCAGTAGTAGTATATACAGATAACCCAATTAACGTAGATGGTTATGCTTACATTAGAGAAGGTGCCATTGATTATTTAAGTGTTGATGAAAAAGATTTTGTTTGGCTGATTGACCAATCAGTCAAGAAATATGTTAAGAAACATGCTAAAGGATTTCTTCATAAATTCTTAATGGATTCGGAGAGTTTATACTATTCAATAATCGATGAATCTCCGAATCTGATATTAATTTGTAATGTTGAAGGGCAATTGATTATTTCAAATAAACTGTCAAGCGATTCTTTAGGATTAAAAGACGGTGAAAATAAAATTCATGATTACCTTGACTCTGTTCTCTGCGAAGAATTTATTGAAACTATAAAAGTAACATTAACTGAAAATAAATCATATAAGATGAAATGTTCTTTAAGTGAAAAATCTCTTAAAAAATTTCCTGTTAGTTGGATCTTTTGTCCCTTTGACCACGTATTAGCTAACACGGTTCTGATATATGGTCAAAATATTACCGATTTAGAAGAAGTGCGAAAGAAAGATTTTTATAAAACGAAAAGTTTATTATCGCTGAATGATAAACTTGAAGGAATGAATAAATCTCTTGATCAATTTTCTGGAATGATATCGCATGATCTAAAAAATGGATTAAATCGTATTCTTGGATTTATTAGAATCATCGATCGAAATGAGTCTTCTCATTTATCGGAAGAGGGTAAGGAGCTCATACAAAAGGTTAATAGTAGTGCCGATGACATGGTTTTAACTATTGATAGAATCTTAGATTTTGCCCGTTCAAAAGGGACCGATCTGCAATTACGGAATATAAAAATATCAGAATTAATTTTGAAAGTGTTAAATTCATTTCAATATAAATTTGAAGAAATACAAGGAATGTATCACTTAGAAAAAAATGATATTATGATATCAGTTGATATGATTATGATGAAACAAATATTTGAAAACCTTGTTTCCAATGCAATAAAGTATAGGTCATCTAAAAGGGATTTACTGCTAAGTGTTACTATAGAAGATGTCGGCTCCGACATATGTATCTGTTTTGAAGATAATGGCTCCGGAGTAAAAGAAGAAGATACTGATGTGCTATTCGAACCATACTTCAGAAACTCAAAACATGAGGAAAGTGTTGAAGGACATGGAATTGGGCTTTCAACGGTTAAAACACTTATCGAAGCTCACGGTGGCATTATATGGGTAGAGTCTGACATTGAGAGAGGTTCTTCTTTTAATATTCAACTACCAAAGTCAAATTAATATTATCCATATTAAAAATGGAGTATGATTATAAATGAGTTCAGAAATATTTTATTATTTATTTATAGCATTTTTTGTAGTAAATCTTATTTGGGAGGTCTTTCTAAATATTTTAAATTTAGGATATTTGAAAAAAATCCCTGAAATCCCTCAGCTTTTTAAAGGAAAATTTGAAATTGATGTTTATGAAAAAGGTAAGACCTATTCAAGAGCTAATTTACAATTTTCTAATGCTTCAAGCTTTTATACTTCTTTGGTTACATTGATCATATTGTTCTCGGGGTTTCTTCCTTGGTTAAATAAGTTAATAGAAGAAAAGATCGCTGGAAATTTGAACCAAGGAGTGACCTTTTTTATAATATTATTTTCAATTTTTACAATTTCTGGAATTCCTTTTAATTTATACAAAACGTTTAATATTGAAATGAAATTTGGCTTTAACAAAATGACATTTGGTTTGTATATAGTTGATTTTATTAAACATTCTTTACTAGCAGCTGTCATAGGTGTTCCCGTTTTATATGCTGTGCTGTGGTTCTTTAGTATTGCGGGAACTTATTGGTGGGTTCTGGTCTTAGTATTCGTTTTCTCATTGCAGCTTATATTTATGATTGCTTACCCAATGTGGATTGCTCCTCTTTTTAATAAATATGAATCTTTAAAGGAAGGTGAGCTTAAAACATCTTTAATGAAAATGGCCCTAGCGGCTGAATTTCCATTAGTAGATATATTTGTGATGGACGGAAGTAAAAGGAGTTCACATTCAAATGCTTATTTCACTGGTTTCGGAAAATTTAGGCGCATAGTATTGTATGACACGTTGATTGAGCAGATGAATACTAAAGAATTAACGGCTGTATTAGCTCATGAAATTGGTCATTATAAAAAAGGCCATATTTACAAATTAATTAGCGGTTCCTTTTTGATGATAGCGATTAATCTATGGATATTATCTTTATTTATCGACTGGTCACCATTGTATCAGACTTTTGGATTTGCAGACAAGCCTGTACATGTTGGAATATTCTTATTCTTTACTTGTTTTTCAATTTTCACATTTTTTTTGTCGCCTATGATGAATATTTTTTCACGAAAATATGAGTATGAGGCAGACGCTTATTCGGTTGAAATTTGTGGTGAAAGTCAATCTATGAAAGATGCCCTTATTAAATTAACGGAGAAAAATTTATCGAATTTAACTCCTCATCCCTTATATAGTTTTGTTTATTATTCTCATCCTACAGTTATAGAAAGAATTTCTGCTATAAGTAAGTCTGAAAATAATAATTGATAAAATAATTTGATAAAAAAATAATCTGCAAGTTGGGTAAATTGATTATTACTCACAACTTGCAATTATTAGAAAACAAGATGAGCGTTAAAGGTTTATTTTTACTTTATTGAAAGGGCTCTGTTTCTCTCGTCATATTTCCACTTTACGGTTACTTTCTGGCCTTTTTTAAGAGACTTTATTTTTGTAATAATTTCTTTATCTAAGCCACCTTTTAGCCAAAGAGGGAAAAACCTTTCTCTTGATTTAGTTTTAGTATTGATGATTTCAAACCAGCGATCCCCTAAATTGGTAACTTCACCTTTCATGATCCCTTTCTTTTTTTTAGGTTCTATCATTGTTACATCTAAAACACGATTGTGTTCTTCAAATTTCCATTTTATTTCAACTACATTTGGAACAATTAACTTTTTAATTTTTTTAAGAGTATCTTTTTTTAATCCACCACCATCTTTAGGTGATTTACCAATCCATTCTGGAATTAATTTCATTGGTTTCTTTTCTCCATGTTTAATAACTTTTATCCACTTGTCACCTTTTTCAATTAGTAGACCTTTGAATGTACCTTTTTTATCCCCAGCATTTAAACTAGTGAATGAAATTAATAAAATTATTAAAGATAAAATATTTTTCATTTGAAAGATTCCTTTTAATTAAATTAAACTTTATTTGTAAAATTACTTTTACCGCCAGACTTTGAGATCAATTTTGTTTCAATGATATTAATATCATGAGACATTGCTTTGCACATATCATATATAGTGAGTGCTGCAATTGAAGCGCCAGTGAGAGCTTCCATTTCTATGCCCGTTTTTCCATGAATTTTTGTAAAACAATCAATTGTTATTACATTGCCCTTGCTTGTAATTTCAATTTTACAATTTTCTAAAGGTAGAGGATGGCAAAATGGAATTAATTGGCTAGTCTGTTTACAAGCCATGGTTCCTGCAATAATAGCTGTTTGAAAGACAGGACCTTTTTTACTTTTGATTTCATTGTTATTAATTAGCTCAGCAATATCTTTAGGGAGAATTACTTTTGATTGAGCATGAGCTTCACGAAGTGTAATTTCTTTCTGACTTACATCTACCATTTGGGGTTGATTATTATTGTCATTGATATGAGATAGCATAAATGCTCCTTCTTTTAGTGTTACCAAATTGTCCATGGGTAATAGGGCAAAGAACTTCCAATGGCTTTATCAGAATTATTTTGGGAAACCTGAATAAAGCCAGTAGTTTGAGTTAATGATGAATAGTCACCTGAACCATTGCCTTTTATAATATCTGCTTTTAAAATTCCCTCTGTTGATGAAGTAACTTTCACAGGTTGAAATAGTTCAAGAGGTTTATTAAATTTTATTTCTTGTTGATTGATTGAAGAATATTTTGTAATTTCTGAGATATGTAAGCTGCTCAATATATGTGGAATAACATAACGATATAAACATATTAATGCTGAAACAGGGTTACCAGGTAGTGCATAAACTCTCTTTTTATCACCTTTCATTCCATACCATAATGGTTTACCAGGTTTTTGTTGTATCTTATGAAAGACTTCCTGAACGCCATTGGCGATTAGTGAATCAGGAATAAAATCAAACTTACCCATAGATACGCCGCCACTTAGAATTATGGTATCATATTCTAGTAATAATTTTTCAAGATTTTTTTCGATGGTAGGTCTATCGTCTTTTAAGTGAAAAATATTAATTTTTACCGGACCAATATT
Source organism: Planctomycetota bacterium (assembly GCA_002746535.1). GTDB lineage: Bacteria > Planctomycetota. Next base: position 171,509 of record NVWA01000005.1, on the reverse strand, counting down.
TTTTAAACCGGCTTCTATAACATAAACATTTGATCTTCTAATTTGATGAGGTAGTGGGGTGTCTGATATTTCAACCAGTTCATTGCCAGTAGAGATGATAGCTATCTTTGGAAATTGGCTGATTTTAATATTCTCTTTTCCAACAGATGCCAAAATACCAATGTGTGTGGGATTTATGTTTGTTCCCTTTTTTATTAATTTTGCATTGATATCAATATCACTACCTTTTTTATGTACGTTTTGATTTTTTTTGATGATGACTTCATTTTGAATGATTGCTTGGTTTTTGTCAAGATGCAGGTCTTCAATTCTTATAACAGTATCAGTTTGATCTGGTAATACCGCACCTGTCATAACCTCTATGCAATTAGAATTGTTTGATAATCTTTTTATAGGGTCTCCAGCTTTTTGAATTCCTTCGATGGGGAATGTCCTGAGGCCATTTTCATATTGTTCATAGCTAATAGATATACCATCCATGGCTACTCTGTTGAATGGCGGCATTTCTCTATCGGAGTATATATCTTCTGCAATAATACAATTTAGAGAATCAGTAAGGGGTACAGTATCAATTATCTGAGATGGAATAGTTTCTCTTAAAAGATGATCAGCTTCTTGAACGGTTATCATTTTATTATTCATAGAAATTAATGGGTCCATGCAGACAAATATCATTGTTAAAAGAGATTAAATTTTGTTTCAATAGATGAGTTGCAGCATTCATTTTATCAATACCTTGGCCAGCTATAGGAGATGAGCCTGACCCCCCAACTATTTTAGTACCTATGTAAGAATATACATAATCTATTAAATTTTCATCAAGTAGGCTACCCATCATTAGGCTACCTCCTTCAATTAATATAGATTGGATATTAAATGAAAGTAATTGTTTTAATGAATCGGTTAAATTATTTTTTTGCAAAATGTATGCTATTTTATGTTCCTTTAGTTTTTCTTCAAAATCAGTAATTGGTTTATCTTTCAAGATAAAAATAGTTTTGTTGTCTTGAAATAATGCTAATTTTGATTGAAGATATTCTTCTTTGAAATTTGAGCACATGACGATTCTATATGGTTGGGTAGATGTAATATCATAACGACAATTTAACGATGGATCGTCATTTTCAAAAGTATTTTTACCAACTAATACAGCATCGTGAATGGATCTGATTTGATGGACATGCTCTCTAGTGCTTGACTCCGTGATCCATTTGGAATCTCCTGAAAATGTATTGGTTTTTCCATCAAGGGTCATGGCCCATTTCGCTGTATTATAAGGAATGCCCGTTTTAATAGATTTAATGAAAGGTTGGTTGATCTCTTTGGCTTCATTTTCAAGTAGGCCATAACTAACATCAATGTTTTCTTTTTGCAATAGTTGAACACTATTATTTTTTGAAACCTTTGGGTTTGGGTCTAGCATTGCAAAAATTACTTTTTTAAATTTATTTTTTATAATTGCATCAGTACAAGGAGGTGTTTTTCCTGTATGTGAACATGGTTCAAGAGTTATATAAATAGTGGCGTCTTTGACAGATTGTTCAGCATTTTCAATTGCATTTATTTCGGCATGATTATCGCCGAACTTTTGGTGAGCCCCTTTGCTGATTACTTTATTGTCTTTAACGATAACAGCGCCAACTCTAGGATTTGGACTTACTCTATCTTGAATGTTTATAGCTTCTTCCAATGCCATTTGCATGAAAGAGGCGTCTTCTTTTGTAAAGGTCATTTAAGTAGTTCATCTATTTTTTTTAATATTATATCTTCCGGATCGATTATGTTTAAGGTCATTTTTAAAATATAAATATTTAATTCTTTTCTTATAGCTAATGGGATTTTTACGCCATCCTTTTCCGTAGTTATCCAAGATTGAATATTTTGTTGGTTGGTTTTTAAAGCTTGAAAATCTGATTCATTGTATTTATGGTGATCTCCATAAGTTATGGATGTAGATATAGGTAGATCCTTTTTTTTGAAAATATCATGAAAAGATTGGGGATTTGCAATTCCGCAGAATGTTCCTGTGGAGGTGTTTTTAGAGATTTTCAAAAATGTTTCCAGCGTAATTATTTCATCATCAGGAGTTAATATTTTTTCTGGTGTATGATTTGCATAAATTACGGGAGTGTTAGCTTTTGCAAATTGCTGGCATTGATTATGAAGTCTTTTTAGATTTTCCTCTTTTAGTGTACTTGAATGAGTAAGAATAATTAAATCTGCTCGATTTATATTTTTGAGGGATTCTCTCAAATAACCTCTTGGAAGATGATAACCATAACCAAATGGTTCAATTGAATTTATGAGTAGGATGTTGTAGTCACGTTTTATCTTTTGATGTTGATATGCATCATCTAATAGAAAGCATTGAATTTCAGGATTTGATTTTATGAGTTTGTTGCAAGCTTCTACTCGATTACTTTGAAACGCCATTTTAATATTTGGAAATTTTTTTTGATAAATCATGGATTCATCATCTCCGTAACCTCTGCTAATTAAAGCGACTTGATTTTGTTTTTTAATAATGATTTCTAATAAATATATGCAGCAGGGGGTTTTGCCAGTTCCTCCTAAAGAAATGTTGCCTATCGATATTACTGGTCGATCAATTTTTTCTTTTTTGATCAAGCCAAATTTATATAAGCTATTACGTAAACAGGATATTAAAGCAACAGGGTATGATAGTAGCTGGAATAGAAACCGAACTAAAAAATATTTTTTAGTCCCAGTAGGATTTCTAATTATTTGACTATAGGAATTTTGAAGCCAATCGGGGAGCACAAAAAATTAATCAAGATAACGTAGTAAGCTATCTTCTTCCATAACGGTTACGTTTAGTGCATGAGCTTTTTGAATTGGGTCATCTGCATTTGAACCTGCAACAAAATAATTTGTAGTAGCAGTTAGTTCATCAACCACTTGGTGCCCAAACTTAATTATTTTTCTTTTAATAACTTCTTTGTTGAATTTCTTTCTGAATTCACCACCTAGAAAAAATGTTTTGACTTTACCTTTATCTATTTTTGTTCCTACTTTATCCATTTTGAAAATACTATGATCTCGAACATTTAATAGGGCACAGATTGAGGTGTTTTGTTTTAACTCAATAACTTTGCAGTCAGCTTTTACAATTCGATCTGTACCTTGGTTTAATTTAAAGACTTCTAATACAGTTCCTATCACAATATTGTGGCTTTTTCCTCTACTGATTAAAATCTTAGAAGGACCTAGATGTTCATTTAAAACGACACCTTCAATAATAGGAACGTTGTACCTAATGTAAAATGGATTTCCTACGTTGTCACTTTCTATGATCGGATTATTAATATCGTTTAGCTCAATAATATATCCGCTTGCTGTTGTTGCTGTTAAGTCATTCACTTTAAAACGACCTTTAACAACAACTTGCTTTAAACTATTTTCGTTAATGATATCAAAAAGCATGCCTCTACGAATGCCATCTTTTCTGCCTAAATTTATGACTGCGGTTCTTAGTACAGGGTCGGCTTTAATAATTTGTCCATTGTAAGGGGCACGTTTATATACGCTTGCTGATTTTAAAACATATTTTTTTAGATTGTCTCTTGCTCTCGCTACCTTTGTTGCAATTCGATTGGATTCGAAAGTCATTCTCTTTTCTATTAATGGAACTTCGTCAGCAATTTCTTTACGTTCTTTTTGAATAATTAATTTTTTCTCTTCATAAGAGGCATTGTCTCGAGCAATGTATTGATTGTTTACATCTACTATGCTTTGATAATCAGCAATTTCTTTCTTTTTTTCTTCACTTGTATTTGTGTGATTTTTCTGATATAGCTTAGCTTCTAATGCCCATTTTTTAACATACATTATGGTGTGATCATGCGCAATTTGTTTTAGTGTAAGATTGTTTATGTATACATTTGCTAATCTGTGTTCTTCTCGAAATTTTTCTTCCATTTCATCGCGGGCTTTAGCAATCATGGCAATATTTTCTCTCAATGGCTCAAGTTCTTTTTCTTCTATGCTTAAGATAGCAGGCTTTTTTTCAGTCGCAGGTGCACCATGTATTTGATTATTATATTTTTCTAATTCTTTAAATGAGAGAACTGACATCAATATTAAACCAACGGATGTTACACCAAAGACAATTGTAGAATACATTGGAATATTGCTTTTCATGAGCGCGTTTTCCTTCTATTATAGTTATGAACGATTTTAAAACTTTTATTCAAAATAGTTGCCCTAATTGGACAGGAATGAGCATTCTAAAAATGATTTAGATGAGGTCAAGATATTTGCTAAATGCTTATAAAACATCTGATTAGTGCTATATTTAACCACTAGATGAGGTAATTAATTGTTTATTTGTACTATTTTGTATTAGAAATTTATTGAATAGAATTAGTTGAATGTATGAAGTAATATATACTAAATTTATCTTTTGATATTTATGGAAATATCGTTAAATTATGGGATCTTTTCTTATAAGAATATATTTTCTTATTGAAAACTATATGGGGGTTTTGAATAATTATGGCTAAGAAAAAAACGATAAAACAAAAACATCCAAAACTACTAAAAAAGAAAATCGACTTTATTCTAGAAATATTAAATAAGAAAAGAGCCGTAATCTTGAGTGATATTCCTGGTTTAATGACAGAAGGTTTAAGCCAACATAATGATGGTTCATCGAGTTCACCACTTCATTTTGCTGATATAGGAACAGATGAGTTTAATCAGGGAATTGCATTAAGTCGTCTGGAAAGAGATGAAAGTCTAATTGATAAAATTGAAATCGCTTATGAAAAAATAAATAGCGGTAAGTTTGGTTTTTGTGACGAATGTGAAAAACCTATGAAATTAGGTAGACTAGAATTTGTTCCTTGGGCTCCATTATGTATAGAATGTCAAGAGTTGATTGAGGGTAATAGTTAGTTGGATGGAGAAACCAATTTCTAGCACTTTTTCTCAAAAAATATTAGTTAGAAAATCTAGAATCATATTATTTGTTACCATTTCACTATTTGCTTTTACGGTTGATTTATCCAGTAAATGGTATGCTGGATATGCTATTAGTGAAGAGGGACAACTTGCTTGCCCATACCCAGAATGCAAAGAAGCTGTTTTAAGTTTTGGAACAATTTGCCAAAATGTTTCGAATTTAAATTATCATAAAGACATTTCCAGCGAAATTGTAAAAGATTTTTTTTCGATACGCTTATTAAATAATACTGGATCTGCATTTAGTTTTTTATCTGGACACAATAATTTTTTTATTTTGTTCAATATTTTATTTTTGGCTGGTGCGATCTACTTTATGACTCGAAAAAAGGAAATCCCTTTATTACCACTAATAGCTTTTTCTATGATTATTGGTGGGGGTATGGGGAATTTCTATGATCGGTTAGTTCATGATTCTGTGAGAGACTTTTTATCATTTCTTATTCCAAGACCATGGGCCAGTAATCCATACCAATATCCTGTATTTAATATGGCGGATGTTTTTATTTGCACAGGTGCCTTTTTATATTTATTGGATCAATTTATTTTTTGTAAAACACCTGAAAAAGAAAATGCCTTAGAAATAAATATGGTTGAAAAAAATAATGGAAATTGAAAATCATATAGGTGTGGTTTTGCCTGCAGGCGGAATTGGTTCCAGACTATCTGGTGGGAGAAAAAAACAATATAGAAAAATAGGTGGAAAAGAAATATTTTTATACACCTTAGAGAATATCTTTGAAATTATTGATTTAAAGGAAGTTGTAATTGTACTAACTGAAGATGATCGAGAATTTGTGCAAGAATTAATTCAGAAGAATTTTCCAGATAATTTTGAAATGATTCAATTTGCTATTGGAGGTAAATCAAGACAAGAAAGTGTAAAGAATGGCCTGTTAGCTCTCTCCTCCTCCATAAATATTGTAGCCATTCATGATATCGTAAGACCTTTTGCATCTCCAAAACTTTTTAATGATGTTATTAGTAAAGTAAAGGAAACCAATAGTGCTGTGATTGTTGGCATGCCTGCGACTGATACAGTGAAAAAAATTGATGGTGAACACATAGAATATACTTTATATCGCCAAAATATTTTTTTGGCTCAAACACCACAGGTTTTTCCAAAAGAACTGATATTGCATTCCCATGAGCAAGTCTCAAATTTAAATATGGTTTTTACTGATGATAGTCATATTTTGGAATATTGTGCTATACCAGTTAAAGTGATGGCTGGTGAAGATACGAATATTAAAATTACAAATCAATTTGACTTAATATTAGCTGAACTTATTTTAAATTCAAAAAAGACTGATAATTAAATTATTTTTGAAAAAACTTGGTGCTCCAAGTTTTAATTAAATTCACTTAAAATTTATTTTTTAAATGATCCATTAATTTGCTGTATAGAATTTTTGAGTTTGGATCTTTCTCAATAGTCTTTAAAGCTAATTTTTCGCCGTGCACAATACTAGCATGACTTTTTAAACCGAATTCATCTGAAATTTCTGAGTATGAAAACTGATATAATCTACGCATTGCTAACATTGACAAATGTCTTGGTATTGCATTTTTACCACGTTTAGGCAATTTAATGTCTTCGCAGGACATTTCAAAGAATGCCGCCGCTTCTAACAATATATATTTTGGTGTTTTGCGAGATATTTGCTTTGAAAATGAACCGGAATTCAAATTAAGAGCTTCTTCAGCAAGGTTTATTGAAATTGGTTTACTTCCAAATCTGCTTGAAGCATGAATTTTTACTAGTGCACCCTCAAGTTCACGAACATTATTGGTGATATGACTGGCAATAAACTCTAAAACTTCTTTTGGGAACTCATATCCTTTTTCTTTACACTTTTGTTTAAGTATTTTAAATCGAGTTGCAAAATTTGGTGGTTCAATTGAAGCTACTAAACCAGAAATAAATCTCATTTGTATTTTATCTTTTAATGATTTTATATCTTTTGGATGTGCGTCAGACGAAACGATGATTTGACAAGAAGAGTTATATAGTGCATCAAAAGTATGAAAAAATTCATCCTGTGTTTGATCTTTATTGCCTTGTCCTAAAAAATGGATGTCGTCAATGATAAGTGTATTGATTTTTCGATATTTATTTCGAAATTCATTCATATTCTTGGTTCTTATGTGATTTATGAAATCATTAATAAATTCTTCACATGAAATAAATATAATTTTGTCATTTGGATTTCTTTTCAAAAGTTCATGACAAAGACCGTGCAATATGTGGGTTTTTCCTAAACCACTACCACCATATAGGAAAATGGGGTTGTACATATTTGGTTGTGCGAGAACACTTGAAATTCCTTCGTAAGCCATCTTATTGCTTGGCCCAACAATATAATTATCCAATTTAAAATTACCAACGAGTGGTAAACCTAAATAGGGGTTCAAATTTGAGTGATTAGTGGAAGTCTCTTCGATATTAGCTTTGTTTGTTGATCTTTTATTGTTTTTTAAATTTATTCCTTTAATTCGTGCATTTTCGACTTTGTTTCTTAATTCAGGAACTATTTTATATTGAATATCTTCTACTAACCCAAATGATTCACTTAATGCTTCTTGAACGGTAGAAGAAAATTTCTCTATAATAAATGTTTTAATAAATTTATTGGGAACACCAATAATTGCTTTCCCATCTGAAAACTCTTCAAGAGTTGTAAATTCGAACCATGTAAAGAAACTATCATCATGTACTTTATTCTTGATGATATTCAAAACTGCTGACCATGAATTAGTTTTTTGGTCTCTCATTTAGCCATCTATTATTACTTGTGAAATTTTCGATTTAAGGACCTTCAAGGCATACACACGCCTCTCAAGTCGATACGATATTAGCATTCTGAAATAGCAAGTCAACATAGAATTAAAATAAAAACTCTTTTTTTTTCGGGGTCATAAGTTCTTTGATATCAGCACGTTGTGATGAAAAAATAAAAAATATTATAATAAAAAAAAATAGGAATTTTTACAAAAAAAAAATCTTTTTACTTGTAAATCACTCTAAGATTTTTATAGAAAATTTACGTAATATATTTTTAGTTTGTTTCTTTTTCAACTGAGACTGAGTTTTTCCAAACACCCGAATTAGTTTTCTTTGCATAATTTTGTAACTGTCTGAATTCTTCATTTTTTTTATGAAAATAGACATCTGGGGAGAATGTGAAATCCCAAACTCTTGCATGTCCCATTGATAACATGAATCCACTTATGTCTTCGTTACCTAGATATACATACCTGAGTTTCCTACCTACTCTGTAAAGATGAGGTTTTTCGTGTTTGAAGTATGGACATGTTTTTAATGTAATTCTTTTATTTAGTATTTTATCTTCTAAAGCCCTTTTAGAAGCATTTGCATTAGAAAATTCATCATTTGGCGTAGTATGCCAAATTTTAACATCATTAAAAAATTTTTCTGAATGTTGGTCTAATTCAGGTGCGTCAATACCTATTATTCTAATAACATCACCCATGTTTGTTATTATTGTATCTCCATCAATAACCTTAGTTACCTTTGTTCGTTTTGCACAACTCATAAGGACTAATGGAATAAAGATAAGTAGTATAATGGATTTTAATTTCATAAGTTAACCTTTGTAATTAAATATTATTTTTCACGCAATAGTTAAATTTAAAACGTTTTTATATTTTAGATATTAGATATTTTTTGTTGGGCCTTATTCTATTTCTTCTGTTTCAACGGAAATTATCTCAATGTCATAGTTTAAATTTAATCCAGCTAAAGGGTGATTGTTGTCTAAAGCAACCATTCCATTCATTACTTCACTAATAACAAAGGTGATATCAGTAGACAAGTTCTCAGCTGATTCTTTATCAATTGAAATTAGTTTTACTTTTTGACCTCGTTCAATTATCTGATTTTCTTCTTCCAGTTTTATTTCATTTATAGGTACAATTTGTATTTTTTTTTCATCTCTTTCGCCATATGCATCTTTTGCAGTCAGGTAAATATTTTGAATTTCTCCAACTTTTGAAATGTCTATTTTGTTTTCTAATTTTTTAGGCTTTAATTGATTTTCTCCGACTAAAAAAGAAATTGTTTGATCTGAATTTCTTGAAGTATCCAATAAATTTTCATTTTCATCTTTTAAGTCAAAGTGAAAATTAATAGTTGTATTTGTTTCCATTTTATCTTTCTAATTTTTTTTAGATTAATTTCATTTTGTTTTTCTGCATATTCTACAAATATCAAATTTAATTGAAAGGTCATTTTTAGATTTAAAGAACCATATTGAATTGTTAATATTTTAAATGATATTTGAAGAGTTAAAAGTGACCAAAATATTTTCTATTTTGATGTAAACTTTATTGCATCGGTTTGTACATATATTTAAATGTGTTAAAATTGTGGTTTATTGCAATGTTAAATAATTTGTGACATAATTATTGCGAATGTATTTCGCATAAATTTTGTTAGGAGGTTAACTATTTTTTGGTGTGCATGTTAAAGAGGATGATTTCAAGCCATTTCGTAGTAATAAAGATGATGCAAACTAAATTGAAGAAACGATCCTTTCTGTTAAAATCCTATTTTAAAACAATTATCTAAAAGTAAGAAAGTTAAATTAATTATGGCGAGCATTTCAAAAGGTGAACAGGTCATTCAGGCCGTACATTTAAATAAACAATTTGGTGATGTTGAGATATTAAAAGATTTGAATTTTTCCTTTGATCATGGCGATAGAATTGGATTTCTTGGAGTTAATGGTGCCGGCAAAAGTACATTGATGAAAATTTTAGCAGGGGAAGATAAAGCTTTTGAAGGTCAGCTTATTGTTAGAAATGAAATGTCTCGCGGATATGTGCCCCAAGAACCTACGTTAGATGATAGTAAAACGGTAAAGGAAAATGTTGAACTTGGTGTTGTTCATATTCGTCAAATATTAGAACGCTATAATCAAATAAATATAAAACTGGGTGAAGATATTACCCCCGAAGAAATGGAAAAACTGCTTGAAGAGCTTGATCAATTGCAGGGTGAGATTGATAGTAAAAATGCTTGGGAAATTGATTTCCAGCTTGAGATCGCAATGGATGCTTTAAGTTTACCTGGCCCTGATGAATCCGTTAAAACATTATCTGGTGGTGAAAGAAGACGTGTAGCCTTATGCAGATCTTTAATGGAACACCCTGATTTAATTATTTTAGATGAGCCAACGAACCATTTAGATTCAGAAACTGTTTTATGGCTGGAACATTATTTGGCAAATTATTCGGGTACATGTATCTTGGTGACTCATGATAGATACTTTCTTGATAATGTTGTAAATAAAATGATGGAACTTGAAAGAGGACAATTACAAATGTATAAGGGTAATTATTCAAGTTACCTTGAAGCGAAATCTTCACAAGTTGTAATATTAAAAAAGCAGGAAAATACACGGCAGAAGTGGCTTAAAAAAGAATTAGAATGGATTCGATCTGGTACAAAAGCAAGAGAGACAAAAAGTAAGGCAAGAATTGCAAATTATGAAAAAATGGTTGAAGAAGGGCCTTTGCTTTTTAAAGCTGATGCGGCGGCATTTCAGATTCCCGATGGACCAAGACTAGGATCAAAAGTTATTAGAATAGAAAATTTGAAAAAAGGCTACGATGGTCGTATACTTATTAAGGATTTTAACTTTGAAGTGCAACCTGGAGCCATAATTGGCGTAATTGGAGTAAATGGGATAGGGAAATCAACCTTAATAAAAATGATAATGGGGAAAGAACCCGTTGATGAAGGCAATATAGACGTCGGTAAAAACACTGTTTTTGGTTATATTGATCAGGGCCGTGATACATTGGACCCTGAAAAAACGGTATATGAAGAGATTTCTGAAGGGGAAGAATTAGTCATAGTGAATAAAAGAGAAATGCCCATGAGAAATTATGTGACAAAATTTTTATTTTCTGGTGCCATTCAGCAGACGAAAGTTGGCCTGATTTCTGGTGGTGAAAGAAATAGGGTTCATTTAGCAAAAATGTTAAAGCATTCTGGAAATTTTTTAATTCTTGATGAACCAACCAATGATTTAGATTTAGCGACTTTGCAAGTTTTGGAAGAAGCGATAGATGTCTTTTTGGGATGTGCTTTCATAATTTCGCATGACCGATTCTTTTTGAATAAAATTTGTACGGGCATATTAGCCTTTGAAGGTGATACAAAGATTCATTATCATCAAGGTAATTTTGAAGAATATCACGAAGATTATGTTCGCAGAATGAAAGAAAAAGCTGAAAGTGAAGGTTATGAGTTTGATGAAAACATGCCTCAAAAAAGTAAGTATAAAAAATTAAAAAAAGTTTAAATTTGATTGGGTAAGTATTGAACAAGTGTCCGAAATGTGAAACATTATATTCTGAGAGTGCGCAACATTGCATGTACTGTAAAATTCCATTGGTTGGCCCAAGTGAGTTAAATCCCGAAGATTTTGATTTCATCCTACACCGTAATGTTAGTCAAAAAGAAGCTGAGAAATTAAAGGTCTCTTTAATAATGAGAGGTTTTAATAGTGTTGTTGCGCGCGCTGATGATGCCACAATGAATCTTTATAATGTTCTGATTTCTGAGAAAGATAAAGGTGATGTGTTTAGATTAGATTCTAAAAGCTCAACGAGTAAAGAATTTGATTTAAAATCTGGTGAAAAGCATAATTCTTTTTTTAATATTTTCATTATGATATTAGTCATATTGTTATCAGGGGGCCTTTATTATTACTTTAACGATCATGGCAAAGACAACTTTAAAGAGCCCGTAACAGTGTATGAGGGCTATGTCGACCCGAGGATAAGTAGTCGAAAGAGCTATTCATCAAAACAAAAAAAGGTGAAAAAGATTAATAAGGTAAAAGGTAAAGCCAAAAAAATTGAACCAAAAAAAACAAAAAATAAAACTAAACCACAAAATTGAATATTTTGTTTTTTTCTTTTTTGCTATTTTTATTAGATTAATTCCAAGATCTTTAGCTTATTGGTTTGGTCGAAGAACAGGATCTTTAGCATATATTATTTTAAAAAGTCGAAAGCATATTGCCTTAGATAATTTGCGCTTTGCTTTTCCTGAAAAAGAAACTTCTGAAATTAAATTATTATGTAAAGAATGTTTTAAGAATTTAACATTAAGCATGATTGATATGTTTCGCCTAGATTTGTATTCTGAAAAACTATGTAAAGAAATTATGGAGATCGAAGGAGAAGAATTTCTTCGTAAAGCTAGTTCAGAAAAAGATGGGATTATTTTTTTGACAGCACATATTGGCTTTTGGGAAGCCGGAGTATTTTTATTTCCTAGATATGGATTTAAAACAAACTTTGTTGCTAAAAAAATTAAAAACCCTTTGATAAGTGAATATATTTTTGAAAAAAGAAAAATGTATGATGGCGATGTGATAGATAAAAAAAATGGATTAAAAAAAATCCTAAAGACATTAAAAAATAACGATGCTATTGGAGTTTTACTTGATCAACATGCGCACACAGCAGAGTCAGTTACAATTGATTTTTTTGGTCGTCCAGCAAACACTAGTATTGGTGTCATTCAAATTGCTAGTAAAAAGCAAGTTCCTATAATTCCTGTTTTTTGTTATCGAATTCCTAAAAATAGGTTTAAAGTAATTGTCCACAAGCCTATATATTTAAATAGTAAAGTCGGATTGGAAAAAAATGCTGAAGAGATTAATGAAATTATAGAAAATGCTATTAAGGAATATCCTTCTCAATGGATGTGGATTCATAAACGATGGAGAGCACTTAATTAACGGTTTGTTAACTACTTGCTCAATAATTAGCTGCATTATAAAAAGGAGTGTTTTGAATTTTCTTTTATTGTTTTAGTAATATATAATTATTATTGTCGGTTTTATTAAGCACCTTACATAGGTTATTTAAAGAATTCTGAAATGTTGAAAAACCTGCCAACTTTACCCTCGCGCGGTAGTGGGAAATGGAAAACGATTGATGAGGTGAAAAATCGGGAATATAGCTATAAGACCGAAGTATCATCAAATGGATTAATTGGACTTTTTACTTTTGAAAAATTCACTGATTCTTCAATCGATATCGATCCTATCATCCAAAAAATAAAAGATAATAGAATTATTAAATTGGAAGAAGAGACCCTTGCCAATACATACTCAATGTTAAATGAAGTTAAAGAATTAAAGGATATTATCATTGCAAAGGGGATTCCACCTAAGCATGGTTTAGATGCTCAAATTAAAACGATGATATCTAAAAAGAAAAAAACTGTATATAAAGAACGTAAAGACGGCTCGATAGATTATAAAACTTCTAATAAATTTAAGTCAATTGCTAAAGGCGGCGTTTTAGCTAAATATATTGAAGAAACAAGTGGTGTGAATGGCACGGATGTTTATGGTGAAGTTATTATTGCCCACAGAGGTAATCCAAAAAAATTCCATGCTGGTAAAAACGTAACCTTAAACCAAACTACAATGGAATTAATTGCTGATTGCGATGGGATACCAGCTGCTGAGCTTGGAACCTTTAAAGTTGAGTCGGTATTAGTCATTGACAAAGATGTCGATTTAAAAATTGGGCACCTTAATTTTAATGGAGATATTGAAATTAAAGGCGATGTCCTTGATGGCTTTAATGTTAAGGCAGAAGGTAATATTACTATTCTTGGAATGGTCGGAAATTGTGAACTTACTTGTGATGGAAATGTTGCTATTTCAGGTGGAATGGTTGGCAAAGGGAAAGCTATTATTAAGTGTAAAAAGTTGGATACAAAATATTTAAACCATGTTACTGTTGAAGCTAGAGGAGAAGTTTTAGTTCAAAAGGGAATCATGAACTCAAAAATATTTTGTCTTGAAACTGTTCAGACAAGGGTTGTTATTGGCAGTAAGATTGTTGTACTAAAAGGATTTGCTGCGGAAGAATTTGGATCTGACCAAAATGTTAAAACAGAACTGGAAATTGGTACTGATTATGTTGCTTTAAAAGAATTTGATAAGGTTGAAAAAGAAAGAATTCAGATTGATCAGGATTTAATGAAGTATTCTAAAGTATTAATTCCCTATGTTGATAAGCCCGATAACTTTTATAAACTGAATAGTGAAATGAAAAGTAAAGTTATTGCTGCGTACAAAGAATTTAAAAAATTTAGAAAACTACGAACTACCATTGAAGATAAGATAGATGAATGTCAGTTGACATTTCGTATAAATAGAAATCTTAAGAAAAAGATTTTTATGAAAAAGCTGTTGCATGAAGGTTGTGAAATATCTAGCCGTTTTGCAAGCCTTAGTATCTTAGATACTTTGAAAGGACCTCTTCAGTTAGTTGAAGATAGAAAGCGTCATACTTTTGTGGTAGGGACAAGATAATGGAAATAAAAGATGAATTATCTTTTGAAGAATTTGAAGAAATTGAAAGAGCATTTGCCAAAATTATTCAAATGTCTTGTAGTATTCTTCTTGTTGGTCCATCTAGAATTAAATGTCAATCCGATTTGAATTCCTTAAAAGAGGCTGGCTTTTTCAATGTAACTGTTGAAACAAGGTTAAGTACGTTGCCTATGCTAATCAAGAAAGGTAATATTAGAGTTATTGTTATTGATGGCGATATGAAGGATAATGAATCTTTAAAATTATTTTTAAGCATGAAATCGAAAAAGGATTTGAAATTACCTGAATTTTTATTTATACGTGAAGACGTGTCTGATAATATGTTGGACGTTTTTCAAAAAGCAGGTGCTTTGGGATGTATTCATAAACCTTTGGTATGCTCAGAATTTGAGAATGCAATTAGTTCAATACTATTTGATGAAGACAGTAGCTTTGAAGAGTTTAGTGTAGAATCTAAACCATTTGGTGAATCTACTTTAATAAAAATAAAGGGTGATTTGCATAGACAAGGTATAAATGAATTGTCAGATAAACTAAAAGTAGTTCAGAATGAACAAAATGATGGTTGTTTAATAGATTTTTCGAGAGTTACCTCCGTGGATAAATCAATCGTAGAAGTTTTTAATGAATCTTCCGATTCCTATAAGAGCGTTGAGAAATCGATTGATATATTTGACCCTAAGCGAAAGTTGATAAAGTTTGCTTTAGAAAAAGTGGTCAAGTTTATTTAGTTTATATATTTATTTTCTGGTGTATTCAATTCTTTGGTAATAAATTTCAATTTGATTTGAATAATACAAATTAATTTTTTTGATATTGGTTTACATATACAGTGAGTCTTCTAGAACGAATCTGGGATAATTTTAAAATGATGTCGAGTCCTGCTAAAGATATTTTAGTAGAATTGCAAGATTCCTTGGGAGATGTATTTAAAGAAAATGAAAAAGGGGCCGATAGTCTTCTCAAGCAATTTGATGATATACAAAAATATCGGGATGATGTTCTTAATGATTCAGATATAAATAAAGGCTCGAATCAAAAGAAAGCAATGATTCAAGATACATTAATGGTGGCTTTCATTTCTTTAGTTGCCAAGATGGCTAAATCTGATGGCAGAGTGATCAAGGAAGAGGTCGAATCTTTTGATCAGATATTAATAAATGATTTTAAATATTCTGTAGCTGAAAGAAAAATTGCTGCTGGAATATTTAACAAAGCAAAAAATTCAAGTCATGGATTTCAAGAATTCGCTAAACAAATCGCTCAGCTTTCAGATCACGAAATGCTGTTAATTTTATATGAGAAGTTGATTAAAATTTCCTGTGCCAATTCTACTATTCCTGTGAAAATGGAAAAATTCCTTTTAGAAGTTGGTAATATTTTTCGTCTTTCACAAGATGAATATGATAAAATTAAAAACCGAAATAAAGCAGGAAAAGATCCTTATAAAATTCTAGGTGTTACACGTGAAATGTCTCTAAAAGAAATTAGTCGTGCTTACAAAAAGCTTTTGATGAAAAATCATCCAGATCGATTAATTTCGAAAGGGTTACCAGATGATTTTATAAAAGAAGTAGAAGAAAAAGTGGCCGAATTTAATGTTGCCTATGACGAAATTGAAAAAGAGAAGTCTTAATTTATTTTCAAATAGTAATATAGAATATTGATATTTATGTGTAAATTAGTAGAATCACTCACTTTGTATCTCACAGAATTATTCAAAGAAATAGAAAAGAATTATGTCTAGAATTGTGTTTCAAAATGGCGTTCATCAAGGGATGTCAATTGAGGTTGATAAAAAACTTTCATTGGGTCGTGATTTAAATAGTGATGTTCATTTGGTTTCTCCAGATGTTTCACGAACACATTGTTATGTTTATTTAGAAGGCAGTGGAGTTGTCTTAGAAGATGCCGGTTCTAGAAATGGGTCATTTGTAAATGGCGTTCAAATATCAAGACAACTGTTAAAACATAACGACATTATTAGTCTTGGAGATCTGGTATTAAAGTACGAACAACCGGCTGTTGAAATCGGTATTGGTTCTGAATCTTCTGTTTTTGTTGATCCAACATTTGATGAAAATAATCTTGAAATGTCGATTGCCATGGAAGGTATCAACTTTCTTGATTTACATAAAGGCGGTGACCTTGCAAAAAAATTAGAAGTATTTTACACAGTTGCAAATGCAGTTGCTGAACAACCTAAAGAAAATCTTTTGTTTAAAGTTATTCTCGAATGTCTGTTTGATATTTTCCCACAAGCAGGAAGAGGATTTATATTAAAAGGTGAAAACGAAGAAGAGCTAAAAGATGAAGCAATTCATTTTAGAAATCAAGAAGAAGGTCAGCAAAAACAATTAGTTATAAGTAAAACAGTCAAGCATATGGTTATGGCTAAAAAAGAAGCGGTGTTATGTAAAGATACACAAGCCGATGATGGTTTTGCTGCTAGTATGAGTATTATTGAGGAAGATATTCACAGTTTCATGTGTGTTCCATTAATCTCGATGGATATTATGTATGGATTGATTCAAATTGAAACAAGTGACTCATATGCGCCATTTGAAAAAGAAGATTTGGATTTATTAGTAGGGGTAGCAAGTTTAACGGCATTATTCTTACGTAGTTCTCATTCAGTTCGAACTGCCACACAAGAGTCAAATAAAAGAGCTCAATTAGCTAGATTTTTCTCGCCAAAGGTTGCTGAAAATGTGATGAACAATAAATTGGAGCTAGGTGGTGAAACTCGCTATGGTAGTGTTTTATTTTGTGATATTGTAGGTTTCACCTCAATGAGTGAAAAGATAACAGCTGCTGAATTGGTAGATCGTTTAAATCAATACTTTGAAGTAATGGTTAGTATTATTCTTAATGAACAAGGGACCGTTGATAAATTTGGTGGTGATTCCATTCTTAGTGTTTGGGGTGCCCCTGAAGCGATTAAAGACGACTCTCTTTATGCCATAACAGCTGCACTTCAAATGCAAAATGCAATAGTTCCTTTTAATTTAGATTTAATTAAAAGAGGTGCTGATCCACTAAGTATGGGTATAGGTATTCATTCAGGCAAATTTATTGCGGGTAATATCGGCTCCAAAGACCGTATGGAATATACGATCATAGGTGATGATGTTAACACTGCTAAAAGAGTTGAATCAACTGCTTCAGGACATATGTTAATGGTATCTGAACCAGCTTTAGGAGAACATAAAAGTTTATTTTATGGGACTCGATTTAATCCAATTCCACTTAAAGGTAAAAGCCAGCCGCTTCCTTTAACTTGTATTCGAGGAAAAAAATGTGGTGAAGGTTATTTAGTTACTTTTCCATGTGAGGTCGAAGGTGAATTTTCAAAAATTTATTTTGTCGATGATTCTAAAAAGAAATTAAAACTTGTCACAAATGCACCACTTAGTGAAGGCCAAGAGATTGATATAAAACTCATATTGCCTGAAAAACCAAATGTTGATAATTTTTCTGGTAAAGTCAGTGCGAAACTTAGCCAAGATTTAATGTGGGAGCTTGAATGCGAAAATACATCCTACATTGGTGAATTATTAGATAACGGAATTATTGTCGTTGAAGAAGATATAAGTTGGGATCGATAAAATAATTAATTTTTCTTTTTAGTTATTACAAAATAAATCACTGCCCCAACCAAGGCAATTCCTATCGCGCTTAACGTATATAGAACAGTGTCGTTTATTCCACTCTTACTTTGATGATAAGAAGCCACTGCATCTCGTCTTCCACCGGCAAAGAGTAAATCGTTCATAATTATTAAGTAAATGCTAATTATATAAAATATCTTTTTCATAGGTCTTACTAAAAATTAAGTTCATGCATATTGTAAACTATATCGGCTAAAAGAGAATATAAATAAACTCATTTGTTAACTCTGCTTAAATTTGGAATTCATTGTAGAAATTTGATGTTTCTGAAAATAGTTCTTCGAATTGGATAAGTCATATTCCATTTTGATTTTTCATATTGAAAGATAAAGCTATAAAACATATCATTTCTGTCATCTGAAACAAAAAAGAAACTTGTTACCATCGAGTTTCTGAATCCCTTTTTTTCCTCCAATTGAAACCTGTACCCTTTGAGGTGTTGAATGTTTACTTTTGTTATTTTTAATTTGGGATTTATTGTTTTTGAATTTTTGATGTAAGAAAGAGCTAATTCATTTGGTGAAACCTTTTCAGTTTTAGAAACATTTTTAATTATGGTGATGGATAAACCTCTTTTGAATAAACCTAAATCTTCATATTTGTAGGGAGTAAAATAATAGTTATAGCCGTTTGATGATCTTTCTCCAAATTTATGCCATGACTTCGGCTTCACAATAGTTAGTTTCGCTTCTGAAAGTGTTACTTCTTCAACAGGTATCACAATGTCATCTATTTTTGAAGAGACGCTTCCTGAATTAATTTCAGAAGATTTTTTTTCTTTTTGTGTACTTGAAAAAAATATGTAGGAGGTAGTGAGAATCGAAAGAATCAATAATATCATTAAAATTTTATTCATCTGATTTTGACTCAATTATTAATGTTTTATCGGCTATGATCTCTTTGTCTATATACGATCTCAAACGCCATTTTCCAATTTTATCTTCTAAAGGTGCCCACAATGTGTCTCCTAAAAAGAAATAGTAATCATTTGATTGTATATATTGTTGCCCTTCAAATGGTGGTGCTATTTCGTCACTATCATTTGTAAATGGAGGATGATCAATGATGAATTTAATTAAAGATCCTTTGGCCTTTTGTATGTGAAGTATATACCCAAACTCTATTTCTAATTCTGCTGGAATGATATCGGTATACTTGATTAATTCTGGAATTTCTTTTGATTGAGAATTCCACTTGGAGTAGATGCCATAATTTTTTAAAGATACAATAGGTTTTTTTGCCATGAATAAAATTTATTTTTTCTTTGATTTCTTTATTGCCTTTCCCTTAGGCCATTTTTGTAAAGGAAGATTCATTGTTACAGAAAACTTTTCATGGATTTTAGAACCAGGTGTAAATAGAACTTTAATAGTAATATTCTTTTGTTTGGGAATAGTAAATGCAACCATCGTTTTTCCCGTATTTTTCATTTGATTCTTATCTAAGTAAACTGCTGTAGAAAGTTTTTTAAAATTTATATTTTTTGGTGATAAAACTTCAACATACATCTTTTTATCATTTTTAATTAAGACCGCTTTGTTTCCATCAAGTTCCACGCTAGCAGGTGTTATGAATGCCCATCTTACCTCTGAGAATGCATTTTCAATTTCATCTTGGATTAAAACTCTTTTTCGATTTAAAAAAGCAAATCCTCTATTGACGCGGGATGCTTGACCTTTATAAGTTGATTTCATATCAATAATGGCATAAGCATTTTTTGAGGTTGATACAAAATTAGTAAACTTTCCTTCTCCGTTAGCATTTTGTAAAGAATTTTTAAAAGTAAGAGTGTTATGACTTTTTGAACTTGTTCGGTAATATTTCCAGCGAGAACCATTAGGTTTTCGATCCCAATAATTGATTTTAGATGAATGTTTTTGCTCTTTCCCTAAATCAATTGCCCAACGTTCACCATCAGCATCAAGTTCAAAACTTCCAATGTCCATTTGAGAATAAGTTAAATTAATTTTACCAGCTTTCATGCCTAACCAAATAGCATTTGGATTTCTCCATTCACTTCTAAAAATGGCGATTTGTGTTTTGCCCCTAAAAATTTTATCTAAAGGTAATTTTATTTTAGGATGAGTAGCTGCTTCATGAAAAAAGAGTATGGATAGTGGAGATAATTTGCTTATTTGTTTAGAAATATTTGAAGTATGTATATTAAGCAAATCATTGGCAAGAGTAATATAATCATCATTTTTTTGAGTTTTAGAAAACCAATAAAGAATCCAAAAAGCTTTACTTGGATTATTGAATTGCGCATCTGCATAATTAAAATGAAGATTAGTATTAGAATAATTATATAAAATAAATTTTGGTGTATTAGAAAAGCCTTTATGGCTTATTAATTTCCCGGTATGCCCTAAAGCAGATTTTAATGATTCTGCCGCAAGTATGATTTGGAATGTTTGTATTGCCCAATAAAGATGTCCTGCATAAAAAGAGCCATTGATTTCATACTCTTTCTGTGATTTCTTTAAGTATTTTAAAGCATTTTTATATAAGGTGATGGCGTTTTTATTGTTTTTACTTCCAATGACTAAGGACGATATCAATAATGCATAATGGGGCGTGGCATGAAAATAATATTTCTCATCTTTAAGTCTTGTGCTGTTTTCTTTATAATATTTTATTCCTTCTAATATACATTTTTTGTTAATTACTTGTCGGAATGTTTCTTTATTTTTTTTTGATAATGAATTAAAAAGCCAGTCATAACATAGTGAAAATGACATTACTAATCTACCATAATCATGACGATGCTTACTATTCCAAGTAGATAATTTACCTATAGCTTTCATTTCTAAAATAGCTCTTTTGAGATATTCCTTTTTCTTGGTCAATAAATAAGAAACCGTTAACGAAAGAATTCTGTTGCACATAGTGTTTGTGTTTGTATTAAATTTATTCTTTACAAAAATGTAAACGGGCGGTTTTTCGTTAATATATTCATCTGAATTTGAATTATTTCCCAATATTAATTCTGTTAATAATTCAGATTGTCCAAATTTTGATTTTAATTGATCTATTAATTTTCTTTTAATAATCAACCTTGGATGAGTTCGGGATAATTTCAAAAAAACATTTGTAGAATTCTTTTTTTTTGCTTGAGGGTGTATGGAAGAAAAGCATAAGATATATAGAAGAATACTTAATAAATATTTTTTCACCTTAATCTTTCAATAATATTAATAGTATGATTATAATGAAATTTTAAACTATTGCAGTAATTGACTATCGCAATTTTTAAGTTGTTGCATTCTGGTTTCATGTTTTGTCATATTGCATTGAATCATATTGAATGTAAAATATTTGATAATTTTTAATAATCCAGTGAGATAGAGAATGACTCAAAATATACCACAAGAAATATTAGATTCATTAACCAAAGTGAAAATGCCAGATAAGGTTAAGTCAAAAGAAGTAGATCATGTAATTGAAATAAGTGGAATGGATATTCCGATATTTTTTACGGAAGCATTAGTCTTGGGTAGTGGTGCTGCTGGATTGCGTGCTGCCGTTGAATTAAAACGAGCAAATATTGACGTGCTTGTAGCTAGTACTGGGCTATTCTCTGGTACTTCTGCATGTTCGGGATCTGATAAACAAACTTTACATACCGCTGGAACAAGTAATAAAGGCGATGACTTTTGCCAATTAGCAAAGGATATAGGTGGTGGTGGGTGTATGGATCAAGACACAGCCTATATTGAAGCAGTTGGATCAATAAAAGCATTTGCAGGGTTGCAGTATTTAGGCCTCCCTTTGCCAGAAGATCGCTTCGGTTCTGTTCTACGATATCAAACAGACCATGATGATGTTGGTAGAGCTACAAGTTGTGGACCAAGAACATCTCGTTTAATGGTCAAGGTCTTATGTGAAGAGGCGGTCCGTTTAAACATACCTTTCTTGAAACGATGTGAAGGAATACAAATATTAACCAAAGAAATTTCAGGGAAAATTTCTGCTTGTGGTATGCTTGCAATTAATAAAGATCTTGATCATAATAAATATAATTTATGTGTGATTTTATTTGATAGCTTAGTGTTAGCAACAGGTGGTCCAGGAGAATTATATAGAGATAGTGTTTATCCTAAATTTTGCTTTGGTAGTTTAGGCATGGCAATCGAATCAGGGATAGAAGTTTGTAATATTACCGAAAGTCAATTTGGTATTGGAACGCGAAGAACTGAATTCCCTTGGAACCTCTCAGGTACTTATGTTCAAGTCTTGCCTTATATTTATTCATTAGATAAAGATGGGGATGAGCATAATTTTTTAGCCGATTATTTTAGAACTACTAAAGAACTTGTTTCAAATGTATTTCGAAAAGGATATCAATGGCCGTTTCATGCAACTCGTATGTTAGACTTTCAATCTAGTCTTGTAGATTTGGCTATTTTTGTAGAAAGCCAAAAGGGACATACCGTCTTGATGGATTTTAACCGAAATCCGAAACCAATAGAAGGTTTAGATGAGTTTTCACTTAATAATTTAGATGAGGATGTTCGTGACTATTTAAAAAATAATGGAGCTCTTCAAGATTTACCAATCGATCGATTAACAAAAATGAATCCATTGGCGATTGAATTGTACAAAATGCATGGTCATGATTTAAATGAAAAGCCTTTGCCCTTTAATGTTAGTAATCAACATATGAATGGCGGAATTTCAGTGGATTTATGGAATCGTAGTAGTTTAAATAATTGTTATGCTGTGGGTGAAATTTGTGGTACTCACGGTGTCACAAGACCAGGAGGTTCAGCTTTAAATGCTGGTCAAGTTGGTGGTATGCGAGTGGCCCAACACATTAAAAGTAAATCTATTTCGAAACCAGAAGAAGCAGACCTTAAATCTTTTGAGGACCAAATTGATAATAGTTTAAAGTTAATTTCTGCAAATTTGGATAATAAATCGGCCCTGAAATGGAAAGATATTTCGAAAGAAATTCAAGATAGAATGAGTGACAAGGCTGGATTTATATGCCAATTAGATGAAATAGAACCAGCCTTAATTAAAGCTAAAAAATTATCAGATGACATTGATCAAAAGGGGATTGTAATATCTAAAGATAATAAAGTAGTAGATTACTTTAGGTGGAAGCAAACAGCTTTGACTTCAGAAGCAATATTAACAGCACTCAATTATTTCGTAAAAAATGGTGGCGGTAGTAGAGGTGCGCGAGCTATTTGTTCGAATAAGGGTAGCAAGATACCTCTTTCTAAAAATGGTCCGATAAAAGAATTTTCTTTTATTGAAGAGCAAGAAAAAGATAAAGATAAAAAGATAGTTTTGAAATTTAAAAATAATGAATTTGAAATTACTGAAGTACCCATAAGAAGTATGGAATCGCCAGATATCATTTATTTTGAAAAGAACTGGAGTAGTTTCTTAAACAATGATATCTTTAAAGATAATTTTAAACATTCATGAATGTTATTTAAAAACAATACTTATTGCGCCACGCGTCATTAAGTTTTTTAAATGTTCAATAATGCTAACTTCTGCTTCTCTTCGTGGCATAGGATATTTTTTACAAAAATTAATAATAATTTTATCGGTATTTTGTTTACCATCAATCTCGTGCCAAATATAGGCGCCGATCTCATCTAAAATAATTGTCTTTTCAGATCTTGGTAAATTAAACCTTTCAATGATCCCTTGGAACATTGGTGAAGTTCTGAAATAAATTATCTTTAATTTTTTATCTTCTTTAACTTCTTTTATGCCTTCATTTTGAACAGGGATTCCTTTTAAAGACTGTTCTCGATTAAAGCCCTCTGGTTTTTTATTTTTAAAAAACATTACTCTATTGCTACTAATTCTTTTAAATCTTTGAACGATTTTAGATGCTTCTCATTTCTAAAATTAAAGATCGCAATTTTTAATATATCGGCTTGTCCATCATGACTCGCCATGATTTTCCAATGATGACAGAAATGAAAAATATTTTTCAATAAAAACCTACCAGAAAAAGATGTCTTTGTGGTGACTTGATTGCTCAAAAAATCCCATTGTCCTAATTTTAACTCTTTATTGAATTGATTTTCGAGAATTTGTTGAATCCACTGATTAATATTTCCTTTAGTTATGGGTTTGAATGGACAAAAATGACTAACCAAGGAAATTGTTCTTACATATACAAATTTATTTCTGTGGTTAAAAGTAAGAAATTTATTTCCGGCATTAATTTGCGCATCTACCTTTTCATATATACTTGGCAATTCATATGAATTATCAAAGTAACTCCACATGCTATTTGGTTGATTTAAATTTTCTTCGAATGAGTTACAGATGTTTTTAACTATTTTACTTCCGTTTTCATTTATTTTATAAAACATGCGAAAAACAGCTAGTCTTGACTTAGGTTGATTCGGTCTAATGAAAATAACTTCCTGATTAATATCTTTGTTTCTATTCTCGATAGAAAAAATAGAATTATCATTTGAGAGTTTTTTTAAAGGACTATTTTCCCATCCTATTTCTAAAGCATGTTTAGTTACAAAATCCAAAAGTTTGAATGAGTTTTTAACTCGATTCCACTTTAATTCTAATCGGGCTTGATCTAAATCGTCGTACCTTAAATAACCTTTATTTTGATGTCCATATTCTTTTACTAAATCCCATTCGCTTGGTATTTTAAACTTAAAGTGTTGCCAGCCTACAGTTTGATATTTATCTTTCATTAGGAGAATTCTTTTTTTAAATAGCGAATTAATTCGCCTGGTTGTTCAAATGAAAGTAGTGTGTCAATTGTGTAAGGATCCTGAAAAATTCTAGATATATTTTTATATAAGGTCTTGTATAAATTATCGTCATAACGAGGAGCAACAAATGAAAAGAATATCTTGACCGGCTCATCGTCAAAAGCATTAAATTTAATTCCTTGTTTGCTGGTAATGACAGAAATCAAAAGTTCTTTGCATTGTAGTGTTCTCAGATGAGGTAGGGCAATGTGGTCACCAATACAACAAGAATCTTTTTTCTCTCTTTCTAAGAATTCATTGTATAGCTTTGTTGTATTATTAATTTTTCCTACAGTTTCTAGACAAGTACTTATTTGTTTAAAAATGACTTCTCGAACCTTCTTTAAAGTTTGATTTTCTTCCTCTTCGTTAGTATCGAGTTGATAATCAAGTAGGATCGAGGATTCTTTTAAATATTTGCTAATTTGCATAAAAACAATTTGGTTTCTTTATCAAAAATTTCGCCGTATTTTATAGAACATCCCTTACCATGCAATATTTATATTAAAATGATGATCTATATTAATCTGCTATGAATAAAGGCGTTTTATGTATAATTCCATTTTTTTATTTTCTATCTCATTTGCTTTCGAAAGTACCTACTTATGCAAGATTCTCTTGCCCTATTAAAGAATAATATCGATGGTGATTTATACTTTGATGATGTCATGAGAACATTATATGCGACGGATGCTTCCGTTTATCAGGAAATGCCAAAAGCCGTTGCACGACCAAAGAACATTGAAGATATAAAAAAACTCATGGAATTTGCCTTGATCGAAAAAACATCTTTGATTCCAAGAGCTGCCGGAACATCCCTTGCAGGCCAATGTGTTGGTGATGGGATTGTTGTTGATATTTCAAAGTATTTAACAGAAATATTAGAAGTAAATCAAGAAGAAAAATGGGTTAGAGTTCAGCCAGGTGTAATTAGAGATGAACTTAATATATATTTAAAACAGTTTGGATTATTTTTTGGACCAGAAACATCTACTAGTAACCGATGTATGATGGGCGGCATGGTCGGGAATAATGCTTGTGGTGCACATTCTTTGATTTATGGTAGTACCAGAGATCATACTTTAGAAATTAAAGGGTTATTATGTGATGGTTCAGAAGTAAATTTCAAAAGATTAACTTCAAAAGAATTTAAAGAGAAATGTGTAGGTGATTCTTTAGAAAATGAAATATATAAAAAAGTGTTAGAACTCTTAAATGATGATAACCTTCTAGAAGATATAAAAAAAGAATACCCCGATAAAAATATTGAAAGAAGAAATACCGGTTATGCCTTAGATTTATTATCTGAAATGCAGCCATTTGATGAGAATGGCATTGATTTTAATTTCGTGAAATTATTAGCAGGGTCAGAAGGTACTTTAGTATTTACAACAGAAATTAAATTAAATTTAGTTGAACTACCACCACCGGTAGTTGGCGTAGTTGCTATTCATTTTAATACATTGGACGATTCTTTAAGAGCAAACCAAGTGGCATTAAAATATAATCCTGGTGCCATCGAATTAATGGATGATATTATTTTAGAATGTACGAAAAAAAATATTGCCCAAAGAAAAAATCGATTCTTTCTAGAAGGTGACCCAAAGGCTCTTCTTGTAGTTGAATTTGCAAGAAATTCAAAAGAAGAAATTGAACAAATAATTGAAGAAATGAAAAATGAAATGCTTGCTGCAGGTTATGGCTACGCCTTTCCTGTTATTTTTGGAAAAGAAGTAAATAAAGTTTGGGATTTAAGGAAAGCTGGTCTGGGTTTATTGTCAAATGTACCTGGTGATGCTAAACCCGTTGCATTTATTGAAGATACTGCTGTGTTAACAAATCAGTTACCAGAATATATTGAAGAGTTTAATTCAATTCTTAAAAAGTATGATTTATCCTGTGTGTATTATGCTCATGCAGCAACGGGTGAATTGCATTTAAGACCGATTTTAAATTTGAAAGATAAGGTTGACGTTCAAAAATTTCACGATGTCGGCAAAGATGTTGCCTTATTAGTAAAAAAGTACAAGGGTTCATTAAGTGGTGAGCATGGTGATGGTCGTTTACGTGGCCAGTTTATCCAATATATGTATAGCGACATCATCAATGAAGCTTTTTTGAATATAAAAAGTATTTTTGATGTTAATAATATTTTTAATCCAGGGAAAATCACAAAGACCCCCAAGATGAATGAAGTATTAAGGTATAAGCCGGGTCAAGTTGATAAAGAAATTTCTACGATTTTTAATTTTGATGGTGATAAAAGTATTTTAGCCGCAGCAGAAAAATGTAATGGATCTGCGGACTGTCGAAAAACAGAACTAGTTGGTGGAACCATGTGCCCCAGCTATATGGCAACTAAAGATGAATATAGTACGACTAGAGCCAGAGCTAATATACTTCGAGAGTTTTTAACAAACTCTACCAACGATAATCCTTTCTCACACCAAGAAATTTATGATGTAATGGATCTTTGTTTGTCGTGCAAAGGATGTAAATCAGAATGCCCCTCAAATGTTGATATCGCTAAATTAAAAGCAGAGTTTCTATATCAGTATTATAAAACTCATCCAATTTCTTGGCGCTCAAAGTCCTTTGGAAATATTTCTAAAATCAATGCAATGAATTCAAAAATAGCTGGTTTGGTTAACTTCTTTATGAGCAATACTATCAGTAGCAGTATTATCAAAAAAGTACTAGGAGTAGCCCCACAAAGGTCTATTCCTTTGTTAGATAGGGAAACTGTTATTGCTTGGGCAAAAAAATATCCAGAGAAATTAAAAAATAATGCACCTAAGAAAAAAGTATATTTCTTTTGTGATGAGTTCACGAATTATAATGATGCTGGTATCGGCAAAAAAGCGATTGAGCTTTTAGTAAAGTTAGGATATGAAGTTGAAATTCCAATACATTTTGAAAGTGGAAGATCATATATTTCAAAAGGTATGTTAGATGAAGCCAAAGATGTGGCAATAAAAAATGTGGATCTTTTTTCAGATTTGATTTCGGATGATACACCTTTAGTTGGCATTGAACCCTCTGCTATTTTAACCTTCAGAGATGAGTATATTGATTTAGTTGAAAAGCGAAATATTAATAAAGCAAAAGACCTTTCAAAAAATGTGTTTCTTGTGGATGAATTTATTTCAAATGAAATTGAAAAAGGTCACATAGTTGAAAGTCAGTTTACTCAAGATAAAAAAGAATTGTTAGTTCATGGTCATTGCCATCAAAAGTCATTGAGTTCTGTGCAATTTACAGACAATATATTAAGTTTACCAAAGAATTTTTCTGTTAAAGTTATTCCTTCTGGCTGTTGCGGAATGGCAGGAAGTTTTGGATATGAAAAAGAGCATTATGATGTGTCTATGCAAGTTGGTGAATTAGTGTTGTTCCCAGAAGTTAGAAAAACTGACGATAGCGTTGTTATTGTAGCGCCAGGAACTAGTTGTCGACATCAAATTTTTGATGGAACATCTAGGAAAGCATATCATCCAGTTGAAATTTTATATAGTGCCTTAGCTTGAAAGTATTTCGATAGTATGTCTGGAAAATTAATTACCATTCGATCATTTAACACTAAAGTTGATGCTGATTTAGCTAAATTGAGATTGGATACTATCGGCATTTGGTCAAAAGTAGTGATCATTGATTTTATTTTTTCAGGTGCCATTGGCGGATTCGAATTACAAGTATCTGAGGATCACGCAAAAAGAGCAAATGGCTTTATGGACGACTATGAAAAAGAAATGTCAGATTCATTAGATGAGCTAGATTTTCCTGATGAAGACGAATAATTAATTAAAAAATAATTATTGCGTAATTTCATCAATCATTGAAACCAATGGCTTCAAATCTTTTTTGCTGATGGCTGCATCCGCATTTACAGTTTTGCAGCGAGTCAAAATTTGTTTGGAAATTAGAGAAGATAAAATAATGACAGGGATTGTTGGATATCGTTCTTTAACTATTTTGCAAACAGTGAGGCCATCCATCTTTGGCATTTCAACATCTGTAATAATTAAATCTATATCAGGAACATTGTTATTTGCCTCGACGGAAGCAATAACGTGGTCATGCAATTCTTTGCCATTTTGAAAAAGTGTTACATTCTCAAAATGATGTTTCAGAAGAATGCTATTTATTCCTTCTCTCATCAGAGCCGTATCATCCGCAAAAAATATTTTTAACTTCTTTCTTTTGCTTACCTTATCTGATTTGTCAGTCACTGGTAATTTATCTGCTTCGGCCCAATTCATATTAAAAACGACGGAGACTACTTTTTCAAAATCGACAATAAGAATCGTTCTTTTTTGAATTAATGTAGTGGCTGTAATGAAATCTAATTGCATAGAATTATCTAATGGTTGTAGATCTTCCCAAGTAAATCGATGAATTTTATTGACACCATCTGTAATAAATCCATACCAATGTTCATTGAACTCTAGCACAATCACAATTTTATTAGAGGTATCTTCCTCTAGATCCTGAACATTAAAGAACCTTCCAATTTCAATGATAGGAACTTGCTTTCCTTGGATATTTAAAAGTCCAAGTAAGGCAGCATTTGATTTTGGAGGTTTGCTTAAATCTTCGGGTTTGTATTTTAAAATCTGCTTAATTTTAAGAACGTTTACGCCGTATCCTTGATTTCCTAAATTAAATTCAAGGTATTCGACTTCGTTCGATCCACTTTCTAATAAAATATCTGTTTGTTGCATTTTTCAACCTTTGAATAAGTAAATGAAACGTTATGCATACCTTTTGAGTATACGTTGAAAAATGTCTGAGTTCCAAATAAATATGAAGAAAAATTTAGATTATGCGACTTGCCAATCAGCTAATCGTAAATGTCTGACTTTTGCTACGATGGATTCACCCGTAATAGCATTAAAAACGAGCTTTCTACCACTATTTCCACCTATATCTAAAGAGCCAATTTGGATGTTATAACTTTTAAGAAATTCTAGACCAACTTGAAGATTTTTTTTGGCAAGTGCTAAAAATTGAGGGTCTTTATTCGGATGTTCTGTACCACCATATAGGTTTGCTTCTAGGCGATTTATAACGGAACCATGTTTTTCTAATAATTTAATTTGCGCATGTAGAGCTGGAAAAGCATACTTTCCTGATGGTTCAACGTTATCTGGCAAACTGGGATAAAGATAATGGCATAATCCACCAATCTTTAAATCAGGGTCATATAATGAGACGGCAATTCCAAAACTTATAACAGATGCGATACGAACAGGTTTCTTGTAGACACAAATTGTACCAGGTTGAACCTTAATAATTTCTGTTGATTGACTCATTATAGTACCCTAATAATATACTTTACATTTTATAAAATATAAATATATGTCAATACAATTTCACTTATATTGTGGTAAGTAGATTCCCCGTTAATTGAAAGTCATCGCTTAAGGCAAATAGGATGATTTATCCAAACTAATGTAATGTATGATCGAAATTTGAACGAATAAAAGGAGTAATGACCATATTGATGAAAAGGTTATTTATTTCCGTCAATTTCATCTCTGGCTTTAGATAGAGCCGAAGCAATTAGACCAGTTGGAATGGCAATAACCATTAGGCCAACCGTCAACATGAAAAAGGTAAAAATTTTCCCACCAATGGTGATAGGATACATGTCGCCATAACCAACTGTAGTTAGTGTTATCAATGACCACCATAGACAATGAAAAATGGATTTAAATTCTTCTGGTTGTGCGGCATTTTCACAATAATAAATACCTACCGCGGCAAGATAAATTAACATGAGAGCAACGAACCCAAAAAGAACAAGTTCTTCTCTGGTAATTAAAAAAGCGCGATAGAGTCTATTAACAGCTTGGTTATATTTAAAGAGTTTAAGGATTCTTAGGAGTCGCAGAAGTCTAAAGATTCTTACTGAGCGTAGGTCGAACCCTGATACTATATAAAAGGGTAATATAGCGAGAAGATCTATTAAGCCATAAAAACTAAAAATAAAACTCATTTTTTTTTCTTCAATAATAATTCTAAATACATATTCCATTGTAAATATAGCTACAACGACACATTCTGTGATATATAGAATAGTTATTGATTTAGAGGATAAATCCGGAATAGTCTCGATCGAAAATGTGATCAAAGATAAAATAATTAAAAACTGAATTGTATACGCAAATATTTTTCCTGGCAAGTAATCTGAATCATCCATGATTCTGCGAATCGCTTCTTTATTTACCAATAACCAATCCTTTAATTAAGTTGACTTTCAACAGTATCATTTTGATAAGCAATTTTTTTTGCCTAAATTATCAAGATAAATTATGAAGCATAGTCACTACCCAAGTACCTCAGATTCTAAATGGAACAATTAATTCCGCAAGATCTTTTCAATAAACAATAGCCACACACCAATTATCATAAGTTCAAATCCTATGATTTTAAATTCAATCAGTATATAAAAAAGGGTCTCAAACATAGGATAGCTCCAGGCGTTTCCCCATAACCCCTTTTATAACAATAGTTTATACGCAACGAATTGCTAAATAATGACTTGAAAGGGCATTAACGTTTGCCGTTGTTTGTAAATGCTCAGGGACAAATTTTTACATAACTTTGTCTTGGGACATTTTATGGTGGTTGGTGAATTTATTCTGAATTATTGAGGGGTGATCAAATATTGGTAGAATTGGAGTGTTATTAATTATGGAGAACTATGTTGAGCCCAAATTCAAACGAAGGGGATGATATACCCGAAGATCTATTTGGTTACGAAGTAAAAGGTTTCCTCGGCGAAGGGGGCATGAACAAGGTCTATAAAATTAAAGATACTAGCTTTGACAGACTCTTAGCTTTAAAAGTTTCCAAAAAAGGCACTCCCTCTTCTCTTGTGCGCTTTATGCTGGAAGGGAAAATTACAGGGCAATTGCAGCACCCCGTTGTGCCACCGGTTTATACATTATCCTCAAAAGCAGATGAATGTCATTATACCATGAAGCGGATTCGTGGGACTACTCTCAAAGATGTTTTGGCTGCAAGGTTAAGCAAAGATCCAACTATTTGCAGCATGTATAGCCGACGCCGATTAATCACTATATTTATTTCTCTTTGTCAAGCCATCTCCTATGCACATTCTAAAGGTGTCATACATAGAGATATAAAGCCTGAAAACATTATGTTAGGTGAATACGGTGAGATTTATTTGATTGATTGGGGTCTAGCTAAAGCTTTTGGGCATAATCTTTATTCGCCTGATTTAGAAATCTCTGAAGAAAATACAATGCCTGATGATGAAGGAGTGCTTCCTGATTCTGTTGGTATGGAAGAGACCATTGCGAACTCCATGATCTTTGATAATGATGAATCGATTTCATTGGATGCTCCTACATTGCTCAGTGATAAAAGTGAGGTTCAATTATCATCTCGTGAGCAAGAGTCTAAGTCAAAAAAAGTAGAACATGACCAGACGATCATATCAAATATTGATAGTGAAATCAATCTAACCCAACATGGCGCTATCTTTGGTACTTATATGTACATGGCTCCCGAGCAAGCTCGAGGTGATGTTGAAATGCATGATCATCGGACAGATCTCTACTCTTTGGGTTTGGTTCTTTGGGAAATTCTAGTGGTTTCTCAAATGCGGGAAACATTGATGGAGGGAACCAATAAATTGTCTTTAATACAAAAGATTGGTAGTGGCTGGCGACCAGAATTGGATTCTATTACAGCAGGTCTGCGCCTTGAACCAGATTTAAAGGATATTTTACTAAAAGCCACTAATCATCTACAAGATGAGCGCTACCAGACGGGAGCGGACATAGAATTAGACTTACAGAAATTTCTTGATGGTAAAAGAAAATGGAAATTGGTGCATGAGGAAGATTTTAGTAACAGAGCAGATCAAGACGAATCGCCTGATGGCTGGGTGGTCCACTCGGGATCATGGGGTATTCGAGACGGATTTTTAGCCCCTTTATTTGACGGTGATACAATCATTCACTTGGATAAAAATATATTGGGTGATGTAAAAGTTGAAATTGAAGCCTTGGTTGTGAGCGATTGTATAGGTGAAATTTCTCCCATTTTAGCTGCTCCAAAGAAACCTAAAAACTCCTGGTTTGATGATGGTTATATTTTTGAATTCGGCGCAAATGATATGTCACATAGTAAGATAGCAAAAGATGGTCTAGATATAGCCTTTGTCCCAGGCATTGCCCCTGTTTCAGGAAAAGAACATTTGGTTGTAGCGGAATTGCTTGAAGGAAGAGTTAGATTGGAAATAGATGGTGAGGTGTTAATTAACCAAAGAGATTTATTTCCACTTAAAGGTGATCGAGTTGGCTTTTATTCTTATACGGAAGGAATTCGGATAAAGAAGATTCGCGTTTTTTCATCTGGTACTCCAAGGGAAATTGGTTATCTAGCTGTGCCTGACGTTCTGATGAAAAAGAAGCTTTATGAAGATGCTTTATCTGAATATAAACGCTATATAGAAAGCCATCCTGGCTCAGAACAAGCTGATGAAGCTCTATATAAAAGTATACATTGTCTTTTGGAATTAAAGCGTTATCCAGAGGCCATTCCCCTGATTGAAAAGCTAAAGCGCTCACCAATGTCCCCCTTAGCCTGCGTCGCAAATTCTTTATTGTTTGAAAAGCAGTTTAAAGACCCAATTAAAGAAGCCAAATTGCTTGTCTCTGGTCTCAAGCATACAAGTAAAAATTTAGAATGTTGGGAAGATCTTAAACTTAGAATCATGGAAACGGCTAATAAGTTTTGGAAGACGCATGAAGTTGAAGCAGCTCATATTCTCTTTGAGGCGCTTTTTAAAACTCAGTGGCTAGGGATTCCTATTAGAGCAAATGCTGCAAATGAGCTGTGTTCTCAATTAATTGTATTAGGACAATTTGATAAATGTATTTTACTAGCGAAACAGGCTTTAAATGTGTTAGGACATTTTGTTTATGGTCCTAGACTAATTTTATTGGCAGGAGAAGCCTATTCTAATAAAGGACAGTTTAAACTTGCAAGAACTTATTTCAAACGATGTTTGGACGAGTATCCTGAGAATAAATATGAATGCTCTTTGGCTGGCAATAAATTTGCAACATCTTTCTATGCTGAAGGGAATTATTCTGAGGCCCAAAAACATTATGAAATTTACTTAGAAACATTTTCTAATAATGCAGATGCTTGCGTAATGAACTTAGATGGATGGGCAGGCACCTTATTAATTGAAGGAGAGCATGATAAAGCTAAAGAATGTTACATTAAAGTTTCGAAGGATTATGTAAGCAGGAAAAACAAGCAACTGTCCTATATAGGTCAGGGTTTCGTTGCTATACATGTTCGTAAATTCAAAGAGGCTCAACGAGCTTTTGATAAAGTTATAGCATTATCCAATGGATTCAGTGAAATCTCTAAGAAGGCAATGGCCTTAACTTGGAAGGGTGATGCCTACCTTCAGGCAGGAAGTTATGTTGATGCTAGGCGTTCTTATAATCGAGGGCAGCAACTTATTCTTGCAGACCATATTGACCAAGCTTCATTATTACGAAAAATTGCCATAACTTATAGAATGGAGGGTTTGGCCGTGGAGGAAGAAAGCTGTCTTCAGAAAATTCTAGATAACTACAAAGATCATAAGGGCTTTTGTGTTTATTCTTTATATAGACAGGGACGCCTTTTGTCTTCAAATGAAGAAGCTATCAAAAAATTGAAGTTTACTAAGAAGAATCCCAAAACTCCTTTTACATCTTCAAGCAGATTTGAACAGCTTTGGGAAAAATTATATTTGAAACATACTTCGCAAGACCATAATATAAAAGATCTTTTATCAGGGGGAAGCACACTACTTAATTTTGACGACTACTGGTGGGCAATGTGTTTTATGGGAAACCCAGGGCGCTGGCTCAAGGATGAACAAAAAATTAAAATAACCCCCGCGGAAGCTCTAAGGAGAACCCCGTTGCTAAGCAAACGGCCTGATTTTCAGGAGATGCTAGATTTTTGTGCATACCTCAATCCTTCATGGAAAAAATATGCTTCAGGTAGCAATGGTCTCTTAACATATATAGAAATGCAAGAGCATTATGAACAAATGCCGAAGGATTAGTGGATTGAAGGTCGTAGGGTCAAAATAAACCTCTAGCTCAATCAATTCTATCCTCAAGACAATATGTTTAGTTGGTGGGCGATGTTGGTATAGGGACATTTATATCTAAACTTCCGCACATCTTATATCTTTGAATCCCTACTTTTTTGATTTATATTTATTCACTAAACGATAAATATTCTAGGACACTCAAAGTTTAAATATAATTTTAATAAAATGATTGTCTTTTCTCAGTAATTTTGAAAATAAAAATTAATAAAAACGATTGATAAAAGAAGTGATACTACTTCAGTTGAAGATCTGAATGTGGTAGATGATTGTTTTTTTGAATGATTAAGTAGAAGGATACTTATTTTTTAGAGGTTTTTGAGGAAAGGTATAAATTGTAATATTCTAGGAAACTAAAATAATATTATATCTTTGAATTTTAGTTGAATTGCAAGCCACCATTTTATAATTCAATCAAAATTTATTAATAGTCAGGGGCCATAAGAATGGAATTCTCAGAACAAATTAAAACTCAAGGCCTTGATTGTGCAAAAGGTATTGCCGATTGGATGATAGAAATACAAAATCCTCACAGGGATGATAATCCAGCTTCAGGTTCATTCCCGTGGATCATTCATCCTGATGGTTCAGAAAGCCAAGCCAATAATTGGAACATTGCGTTTGCTTGTATGGGTATGCTAGCAGCTTATAAATCTTTTAAAAAAGAAGAATATCAACAAGCAGCAATTCATATGGGGCATTATCTTAAATCACTTCAAATATTTGATCCATTCAACAAGAATATGTATGGCTCTTTCAGAGAGATGTCACCCCAATGCCCTTGGAATTACACACGTGATACCCTTTCTGTAGCATGGGCATTTATAGAACTATATCGTCATACGAATGATGAAGAATATCTTGAGCGCGCGCGCCTATGGGGAGAATGGTTCATTAAGCATGGTCTTGATCGAGAAGGTTGGCCTCTTTGGGGGTTTCAATATGAACCTTGGTTTTCTAATCGTGAACCCAAAATGAGAAATGATGTGCAAGGAAGTTTTCAAGGAGGAAGTTTAAATTTTCTTTATCATTTAGCACATGAAACAAAAGATAACAAATGGACCAGTGATGTTTTTGAAAAAATGGCTAATCATTTCATTACCTATCTTCAAAAAGATGATGGATACTTTCACACTATTATTCGTGATAGTAAAGAAGTACCTGATGATCCGCAGGGAGGTCTTCATAGAGCCAATGATGATCTGGGCTCTTTAGGTTTATTATGTGCCTATAAAATTACTAAAAATAACGACTATCTAGAATCTGTTAATAAATTCATTCAAGGTGTTTTTAATCATCAGCAAAAAGATGGATCCTTTGAAGAAAGTGTCGCTTGTATACCAGTTGTTCTCAATACCATTTATGAGGGTAAAAGTCTTATCAATACAAGTGCCTATTCTAATGAATCTATTGAACAAGCACTATTAGTATTACTCCATTCTCAATCGGATGGCAAAGATAATATTCGAATGAAAGGCGGGATAATTGAAGAACAGCATAAGCAATATGTATGCGCAAGATCAAGTTGCTATGCATTAATCGTATTGCTAAAACTCTTTAGTAGTTCATCTGAGTACTTATCAATAAATACACCATAGACATTTAAAAGAAGAAAGAGGCTTTTAGGAAGTAAGGTCTCTTTTTACATTTTCAATGTCCTGATTTCTAGTGGATCGCAAAATTAGAGTGTCCTAGAGTTAGGGGGGTATTATTGTGATGTTTTCCTTTTGTTTTACTACATGGTTGCAAAGTGTAAATAATAGTGGCTTTGAAGGGGCTTTTTCACAAATTTCCGAATTAATTGTCATAGCTACAAGATCAGACGTATCTTATATATATGAGATCAAACATTTGCCGTGAATTTCTGGAGAATAATATGTCCGTTCGTATACCAAAAGAAGAAAACATTGAAGATGACATATTCGAAGAAGATTCTTTTAACGACAATGAAGAAGAAAATACAAAAAAAGCCAGTATGTTCCCTACGTTTATGTTATCGGCAATTATTCATATTTTTCTTATCTTACTTACCTTATTATTTGTTATGTCTGGTCGCGAAAAGGAAGAGGATAGAATTATTACTACTTCAATAATTGAGCCACTGAAAGAAGAAGAAATTGAAGAAGTGGAGCGCGAAATTGTCAAGCAGTTAGTTGAAGTGCAATCAGATGTTATTGTAGATACACCAATGGTAGTTGAAGAAGACGTTACGGAGCAAATGGAAACTGAAAATGAAATGGAATCTGAATCTGCGGAAGGAATTTCTGAAGCGATTTCAGATATGCCATTAGTTGGCAGTGGTATAATGGGTAATATTGGTGGTGGTGGCGGCGGCGGCGGAGCCTTTGGTCAAAGAAGTGGTGGAGGAAGAAAAAAAGCAGTATTAAGAGGTGGCGGAAGTAAAAAAACTGAAAGTGCCGTTGATGCGGCATTAAAATGGTTGAAAAGGCATCAAGAAAAAGATGGGTTTTGGAATAAAGAAAAGTATGGAAATGATAATAATCTTTCTGGGTTTAAAAGGAGTCAAACAGAAGGCCATATGGCCTTAACAGGTTTGGCAACACTTGCCTTTTTATCAGCTGGCCATACTCCTAGGGTTGGTCGGTATAAAAAAGTCGTTAAGAAAAGTCTTGAATGGATATTAAAACAACAGAAAGAAGATGGATCTTTTGGTGATAATGAGGCTTATTCCATTTATGATAATTCAATTATCGCTTTGGTATTGTGTGAAACGGCTGCAATGACATCCAATAGTGACATTAATAATGCTGCCCAAAAAATATTAGATTACTTGTCTACTTATACAGAGACTAAAAAATACCATAAAGTAATTGATGGCAAACCAAATTCTATTAGCGTAGCTGGATGGATGATGATGGCGTTTAAAGCTGGTAAGTCAGCAGGTTTAAGAATTCCTGAAAAAGTATTTGATAAATTCAAAGAAAGATTAGATGAAATGACTGAAAAAGATGCCTATGGTTACGGAGTTGTTTCGTATATTAAAAAAGGAGATCGAAATGCAAATAAAGCCACTATGACGTGTGTAGGAATGCTGATCTATGAATACCTAGGCGTTCATCGTTCTGAATTAGAAAGGATGGCTGATATTATAATTAAGGATTTACCAAAATGGGGCACCTATGATATTAATAATGATATGTATAAATGGTATTATGCTACATTAGCATTATTTCAATTTGGTGGTAATCATTGGAAAACATGGAATAAATCTATGTCGACTGTACTTGTTAAAAATCAACGAAGGGGTGGTCCGAAAGATGGTTCTTTAAACGACATTGATGGTAGTTGGGACTCACAAGGAGACTATTGGGGTAGAAACCTAGGTAGGACTTATACGACAGCCATGGGGGCTTTTTGTTTGGAAGTATACTATCGTTATAAATCTGTTCTGAAATAGGCGATACTTGAAAAATGGATCGACTAGAGATTTATGATATTTTAGTAAAACAACATGAGAGCATGTTGCTATCTTACGTATATGGTTATGTCAATGATTTTGCCATTGCAGAAGATCTTGCTCAAGAAACTTTTGTAAAAGCATATGAAAAGCTTGATACCTTAAAAAATAAACAAGCCTTTGAGGGCTGGTTAAGATCCATTGCTAAAAACATTGCACTGAGATATTTACAAAAGAATAAAAATAAAATTATATTTACAGACTCAATCATAGAAGGGTATGATGAGGTCTTTGAGTCCATTGAAGAAAATAAGGGTTCTAATTACGATGAGAAGCTAAGGTTTCTAAAAGAATGTTTTAACCGTTTACCAGACATGTTAAAAGAAACCTGTAAGTTACATTATTTTGAAAATTTAAAATCAAAAGATATCGCATTAAGTTTAAAATTACAGTCTACGACAATATTAAAAAGGCTTGAAAGAGGCCGTGTTAATTTAAGAGAATGCGTGGAAAGAAAACTTCAATTAGAGAGTTTAAAAAATGAGTAGCATAGAGGAACGATTTAAAGGCCGTGATTTGGCTATCGATTCACTACTTAAAAATAGTGGTGAAGATTTTTTTATATCATGTGGTGAAGATGCCATTAAACAACTGAAGCAGCAACAAAAAAGTGCTCGTAAGTCGAGTCGCCAGTCTGCTTCTTACAGAAGTGTTTCTGCCACAAGATTGCCAATAGTTAAATTCTCTGTGAACAAGCCTTTGATAGGGGGGATATTGGGTGGTGTTTTTGCCGTTGCAGCTGCAATTATGTTCATTACGATTATTCAGCCTTTTATGAATTCATTGCCTGGCAAGCCTATCATCAAAGAAGTTGTTAATGAAGTTTTTATTCTACGAAAAAAAGAAAAAATTATTGTTAAAGTAGGGGATCAATTGCAAGCTGGCGATGAATTAATTGTGTCACAAAATTCACAGGCTTTGGTATCTTATGATGATCTTTCATTAGTATTGGTGCATGAAGATTCGATAGTTAATTTTTATAATCGAGAAAATTCTAAAATGACAAGGATGATTAAAGGAAACTTTTTCTTTAAAATATATCCACAAAATAAATCAAACCCTTTCGTGATTACGACAGCAAATTGTGAGGTAGAAGTAGTTGGAACTTCTTTTGACTTATCACATCGTACCAGTAAAACGACCTTAAAAATGAAAACTGGGATTGTGCGTGTGAAAGATTTAATTAATAATGAAATTAAACTTGTGGAAAGAGGTCAGTCTCTTGAGATTGATGCTTCAAAAAGAAATAATATAAATGATAAGAAAAACAATACCTGGTTACCAGACGGTCGCGTTAATTCAGACACTTCTTCCTTATTTCATTTTTCAAAAACGAATAAAAATAAATTGTTAAATTTTAAATTGGATAATAGTAATTTGATCGGTCATAAATTAATAAAAGGCTACTCCTTATCAAAAAAATCTATTCGGTTTGCTGCAGGGTCTTTTTTTATTAATGATATCGTTGGAAAAGAGATTGAAGCAATTGCAAATACAGGTGAATTAACATTAGAGTTTTGGCTGAAAGGGAATCTTAAAAAAGATCAAAGCGGGCTTCTTTTTAGTTTGGGTGAGAAAACCAATAATGTTGTTTCATCTCAAAATTGGCAGTTTGTTATTGAGCAAGAAGAGAATTCCTTCCAGATTTATTTACGGTCTGGGAAAAATGAAATGACTTTGAAGGATTTGATAATTGATGATGCTACTGAAAACACAGCGAATCATTTTGTTGTTACTGTCAATGCAGAAGGAACTATATCAGTATATATAAATGGTCAGGAGATTATTAAAAAAGATTCTATTGTTAATCTTCATTCCTGGGCTAATTTAAAAAATGTATTTTACCAACTTGGTGGGGCCATTTCTGGTGGTCATCAATGGGAAGGCGATATATATCTCATAGCTTTATATCATAAAGCTCTAGTCAAAAGCGAAGTAAAAACTAATTTCGAATTTGGATATAAATAAATCGATATCCATTCAAAAATAGAAATTATCTCTTGATTAATTTATGGAGTAAGCTCTTCAATAATATTTTCACCTACAGGTTCTTCGCAGATTATATTGGTGGTTTGAGTAGGTGATTCTTGGTCATCAATGAATATATTATTTCTTACTATATTGCCTTGATGGGATTTTAAATATATTGCAGAATATTTTCCGGGTTCTTTCTGTGAATTATTTTTAAAAATATTTCCTTCAATGATATTATCTTCAGCTCTTGTGGCTTCCAAGCCATGCATGCCGTTTCCACAAGAAATATTATTGGTGACAATATTACCACGATCAGGAGTTCCTAAACCACCAATGCCATGATTTGAATTATTAATAAATGTATTTCCAGAAACAACGGTGTTTTTTACATTCATACAAAAAAAGAATCCATCCATGCCGCAATTTTGAACAGTGTTGTTTATCCATGTTCCATAGCTGGCACCTGTCCCTGGGTGAAGTCCATGATTACGACATTTGTCTATGAAGCAATTCTCGACAATTGCATTGCTGCTTTGAATACTGATACCATCTGCAGGCCAGTTTTTAATGGTGACATTATTGATTCGTAGATCTTTTGAGTTTCTTGTATGTATGGCTGAGCAGGTGAAATCACCGCGGTCTATGGCTGGATCCCAATCAACACCATCAATTTCAATATCTTTGATAGTTATATTTTCACTATCAATTATCCATAACATTGGAAACCAATTCCAAAGTCTAGCTGTGTGCTCAGTTTTGTATACTAATTCAGATTTGCCAAATAAGAGTTCAAGGGTTAAATGATGTCCTTCAATGTTTTTAATTATTAGATGTCTTGAATGCCAGCTATATTCTTTAAAATCTTTGATCATGACTTCATCGCCAACTTTTAAACCTTTTGTATCATCTATTTCTACATCCATCGAATTTAGTTTAGTGTCTTCTTTAAGCAAAGAAAATGTTTCCAGGTTTCTTGTAAGCACTACTTTGCCACCATCCCCTTTAAATGATACATTGGATGGTAGCAAGATGCTTTTTCTGATCGTATAGATGCCTGCTGGAATTACGATTGTTCCGCCGGATCCCTTTAGTTGTTCAATTGATTCTTGAATTCCACATGTTGGAGTATTTTGTTTTTTGACTATGATCACTGGCATAGTATGCTCTTTTCTGTAGATAATTTTTGAAGGATATTATATATTTATTTTAAATTTGTATAATTAAAAGTGTGAATATAAGGTTGATATTAGGGATGATAATGGCAAAGCTATTATGGAAGAAAACGGTGGAGCCAGGAAGGTCATTTCATCTGGCAGGTTGTATTATTAAAAAGTTAGGAGGCGTTGATCGTCATTCCCATGATTTTCCGGAATTATTTTGGATAAAATCAGGTGTGGGTTTTCATTGCATTAATACTGAAATTATTCCTTTAAGCACTGGCAATGTTGTTTTTTTAAGACCTAGTGATTCGCATACATTTAAAGTTGATAAAGATCAGCAAATGGAATTGATAAATTTGGCTTTTCCAATTGAAAGAATTTCTTTTTACAAAAACAATTATTTTAGTACTAACCAGAAGTTCCCTTGGTTGCCAAGTAAAGATATATTGCCTTTAATGATACTTTTAAATGCCAAGCAAAATGTAAGGATTTCAAAAGAGTTGAAAGATTTGTCGCGATCTGATTATTCGATACTTGCGTTAGATGCATTCTTATTAAATTTATTTAGTCGTTTTATAAAAGAAAATAAAATGAGTTTTTCGGATTCAGAAATAGGTCCAGAGTGGCTAAGCAATGCTATTGAGAAAATTAAATCTTCTAGTCATATTCATAAAAGTAATTCTGACTTTATGAAGATGTGCCATAAGTCGCCGGAACACGTTAATCGTACTGTCAAAAAAATATATCAATTAACAACAACTGATTTAGTGAATAAAATTAAAATGGATTTTGCTAAATCTAAATTACAACTTTCAAATGACTCTATTGTCGATATTGCACTTTCATGTGGATTTAATAACTTAGGAAACTTTTATAAAATATTTAAAAAATCTTTTGGCGAAACACCTAATTCTTGCCGTAAAAAGGCTAGGTCTATTTTATAGCATTTTATGTTTAATCTCGTAAATGTCATTTTTGAATAAAATTATGTCATTTGCGAAGAAGATAATACCTCTAATTTATTAGACTTATCATTTAATTATAGGTCTACTTTTTTAGAGAGGTTCATCATGATTGCTAATAAACCTAGATTATCCGATAAGGATGTTAAGAAATATTACGAGGATGGTTTTTTTTGTTTTAATAAACCGGTATTATCATATGAAAAGTATTTAAAACTT
Organism: Planctomycetota bacterium; assembly: GCA_002746535.1. Classification (GTDB taxonomy): domain Bacteria; phylum Planctomycetota. The sequence goes on along the minus strand of NVWA01000005.1, from coordinate 128,762 downwards.
AAAAGCCACTTTGAAGGTATGTTGTCTAGTTTGAATAAAGATATGAGGCCTGAATCAATGGATCGGCCACATATTAGAGATGCAGCATTATTTGAGTGGTTATTTGCCGATGAGATACTTGATTTGGTGGAGCCAATTTTAGGTCCTGATATAGTTCTTTATAGCAGTCATTTTATATGCAAACCTGCAAAAAATGGTATGCGAGTTCCCTGGCATGAAGATTCATCCTATTGGGGCTCACGTTTAACACCAATGGAGGTTGTTACTGTTTGGCTTGCCATGGATGATTCAAATGAAAAAAATGGATGCATGAGGGTTATTCCGGGAACCCATCAAAATGGATATTCTAATTATGAAAATGTAATTGAAGTGGATGGGCCTAATGTATTTTCTAATGAAATAGTTGATAGAGAAAACTTTGATAGATTGAATGTGCCATTAATTTTGAAAGAAAATGAAGCTAGCTTACATGATGGAAAAATCATTCATGGTAGCGATGCCAATTCTAGCCAACAAAGACGTTGTGGATTTACAATGAGATATATTAGTGCGCAAACAAAGATCACTGAAGATGACTTTGAACTTTATCTAGCTAGGGGAAATAGTCATGGAAAGGCTTCATATTTAGAGCCAGGTCTAACATACAAAGATCATGAAAAATATTGGTAATGGCTGAAATAGGATAATTTATAAATTAAAGGAGACCACTTTTTTTAGTTCTTCTAAGGTCTTCTTCAAAAATTTCTGAGAGGTCAGCCATGCTGCCAAAGATTTCGATGGCAAGGTCCTTTATTTTCTCATTCGCTGTTTGGCAATAGCTTATTTTCTTATCGAAATTAGGATCATAACAGGGCGCATGGCAACCATTACAGAATTCTGAGTGTTGATAATCAAGAGCTTTTTGGGGATTTGCGCATTCTATTTTGATTGGATGGTAACCATTATATAATTCTTTGGTTAGCATACATGGAAATGTTTTCACTTTTTCAAGAGCAAGATGGTAATTCCAAAGTGACCACATTTTTAATAGGCTTAAAAAATCAAATAAATCTTGAAGTCGATACAAAGGTGGGTTGGCATCATATAAAAGTTTGAAGCAAGTTTTCTTAATTGTAAGTGGCTCATCTAAATAATTTTGAGTATGAACCCCTGTGATGTATCCCATAAATGTGCTAACTAATTGTAATATTCTTGCAATGTGAATTGATTCAAATGTTTCTTCAAAGGGAGAGACCCATGTAAAATTAAATAAAATATTTGATTCTTTTTGATTAAGTTCGAGCAACAAATCTAAATTAGGATTGTACAAATTTGAAAGGTATTGGAACAGATCGATTCTGGTAGATAATGCTAACTTAACGAGCATCTTATGATCTTCTTCAATTGAAGACCAATAATCTGATAATTCAACTGGCCATTCTCCATATTTATCTGGAATTGATTTTGTTAACATCAGTGATGACAATATGCAAGTGTTTAATACTTGATCTATATAATCTCTATGTCCATGTAAATCAAAAGTAAAAAATTGTATGAGTACTGCAGGGGTTTTGATGGCAGCTTTTAGATCTTTTTGGAAATAGGGAAACCATAAATCGGGATATATTTCTGGAAAAAATTCTAGTTTTGAAACATATACAAATAGATCATCGAATAACCATGATAGTCTTTTTTGTATGTAATCATAAAAGTCTTGATCTTTTTTAATGTTGATGTGTGTTGTTGATTGAGTCTTATTATTAATCGTGGTATTTAATTTAGAGTCTTCAGATTTATTCAATAAGTTTTTTAAATTTTCAAAAGAAATTATTTTATCTTTTTGAAATACGATTACTTTATCTTCTGGGGCATTGATTTCGTTTTTTACAAGATAATAATCTTCACTCGTTTTCAATGAGCTAGTAATGTTTTCTTGATTTTCTGCAATAAACGATTCTATAGGCCAACTAAAAGAATTAATATCATTAAATTGTTTTCTCATGATAGTAGCTGTAGTAGATAGGTTTTGTGCAGCTTGTTTTAGTAAGTTTTCTAATTTTATGGGCCGTTCAAAAATTATAAAATAGCCTTTATCTTTGATTAATTTTATTAACGAACGAGAACCTTGATTGACGATACATATCTTATTTCTGTGGTAATCGGCATGTTTGAGGATGCTGTTAAACTTATCGTTGATGGCAAATTTATCAGATAAGATAATAAGTTTAACTTGTCTGTTTAAATATCTTTTTAATTCATAGACATTGGAACAACATATTGATAAGTGATTTTGTTGTGTGAAAATCATATTCATTAATTTTAAATTCGAGATATCTTGATCAATGATTAATACCTTGGATCCCCAAATTTTAAAATTCTTAAAGTTGGACTCTTGTAATTTTAATTTTTGTATAAGTGCAAAATGCGGATCACTCAAAAAATGGGTATCAGCAGCATTTCTAATTTCATACATTTGGGATGACTTTTCTTCAAAGTCATTTAATAAAGGAATAAACTTTATGTTTTCTGGTAGGGTAGCTCTTTCGTGAAGAAATGGAAATTGTCCTATGTCTGTGTAAGAAATATAATCAATATAACATAGAAATAAATAAATTTCATTTTCTTCTGTATTGAAACTTTTAAGAAAATCTTCTAATAAGATTGTTTTTGGATCATAATTTTCTACAAAATACCCATTGATTTGAAATAATTCTTTTAATTCATGGGGGAGTTGATCACTATTATTACAATAAAGTTTCAAGCGGATTCTCTTTGGTAATTTTATTAGATTTAAGATAAGAATTATTAGTTATGTTTCAACAATTAAATACTAAATTAACGGTACATTCATTGAGCCAATTGTTAATAAAAGCGGTTTTTCTATTTCTTATTGTTTCCTGTGGAAAGAACATCTCTGTACAAGAGTCCAACAAAATATTTTTAAATAATAAACCTGGTGATAAAAATTTTGAAAAAATTTTAAAATCGCTAGCGGAAGAATTATATAGAAATAAATGGGGAGTAGATATTCATCTTATAAAACCTAAATTTAGAAATGAAAAAATGCAGGTTGAGTGGGAAAATAAAAATACAAAAAAGATGAAAAGGAAATTTTCATCTTTGCGATGTCAATCTATTGTTGATAGATTAGCATTGTCTTATATATGTTCTTTGACTGGACCAGTCAATATTAAGAAACTTATGTCATCGGTTTATTTTAAAAGTTTTCGTGAAAATTTAAACCAATTGCTAACTCAAGAAAAAAATGAAATTGATTTACAAGCTAGATTGCTGGAAAATAGAAATGAAGTATTAGTTCTCTTTGATATTTCATTGCAACAAGCAGAACAAAATGAAAAGAAATATAGAGTTGGTATTTTAATTACAGCAGGTTTCTATTTAGGGTTGCCTATTTATAAAAGAATTACTCTTGATATTAATATTAATACACGTCGAGAAATCCTAAGAATTTATTTACATGAGTGTGGGCATCAATTGTTTCACAAATCAAGACGATTTTCAAAAAGTTTGAAATTGGGATTGAGTTGGATAGGTTGGCGTAAAACGGCTAGCTCATGGTGGATGGTAGAAGAGAAGAGTTGTAATTTATTTGCTGAAATGATTCTAAAAGATTGGGAGAAAGAATTAAAAAAACAATCTCTTTACTCTACATATATAAAGTTAATTGGACCACCGCGTTGGAAAAGAACTAAGTTTGTGAAAAAATTCAAGGAACGTTATGCTTCCTTATTTTTTGACAAAACATTTGCAATGAGAAGATTGTACAATAAAAGAATTCAATCAAGATATTCCACGAAAGATAAAATAGCTGGCGAATTAAGAACGTATCTTAAAAAGCATGGCATTCAGAAATACCTTCGCGACGTTAATTCTTGCAATGATTTAAAAGGTGTTTTGCTGAAAATTAAAAGAGAACCTAAAGGTAAATAACTTATTTGTTTGATTTGATATCTATATAAGACTTGGCGCCATTTTGAACAAGAGTATTGATTAAGCTTTCAAATTTCTTTTTTTGTTTTTTTATTCGTTTATATTCTTCTTTTTCACTTGTTGATTTCTTTTCGGCATGGTAATAGATAGCTTTATTTTTATAGGCTAGATCTAACGGTGTCTCCTCAAATGCGGTTATTCCATTTAATAAGGCCTTCTTTTTAATTAAATATTTAACAAAATGTTCTGCTTCAGTTCCTCTTTGTACAGCTTTGTGTATGTACTGATAGTTTGATGTGAGTTTTCTATTCACATTTAATTTGAATTCTTCTACTAAATAAGTGAAAAACATAAAGCTGTCTTTGTTGCCATAATTTTTTATAAAATAATTGGCTAGCCAAATTGATTTTGCTTTTAATTCATTTTTTAGAAAACTGTTACCTTTTAGCTTATAGGAATAGCAATAGTAAGTTTTCTTATTTGAAGTTTGTATTAATAATAAATCCTCTTTAAGAGCTTGATTTTTTTTGATCACTTTTATTTCAGTATCAGGAGGCAGTTTTACAATAGATTTTTCATTTAATGCTGATGCTGCTTCTATATCTTTAATGCTTGAAATTTCTTTTGGCTTTTCAGAATAAACAATTACTTCATTTTTTAATTTTACTGTTTCACCAATTTGATAATCATAGGATGATAGAATTAGTATTTCGTTCTTACTTTTTGACAAATCTTTGATCAGAATATTGAATAACTTTTTATGAAAAAAAGATTCATTTTTTTTGATAAATTCAGCAATCTTTTTAGATGAGTCTAAATTAATAAAATGAGATTTTTGCTTCAAAAAAATGAATGCTGTAATTCTTTGATCAATTGGCTTTTTACTATCTTTGGCTATTTCATAAGATTTATTTAATTGCTTCTTGGATATATTTTGAATTTTATCACCGCAAGAAGTAGCTAGTAGAAACAAAAGTAGATAACTTAAAATTTTCATAGGACGAATCAAACTTAAATGTCTTTTATGAATTATATATCGGATTTAATGGTGGTTTCCGTAATATTTTTTTTGCCTTGAATTGCTTCTTTTAGGAAATCCATGGATAGCTCATTAACTATTTGATCATATTCTTCATCTGAGAATTCATCTAAATAAATAAAACCGCCGGCCATCATTCCATGACCACCAGCTTTTCCTTTTTTCCCAACAATTTTTTTCAGTATATGTCCTAGTTTAGCATCTTCGTGATTTGTTCTGATTGAAATAGCAATTCTATCATTTGTATGACCTGAGCAAAGCGCCCATTCAATACCTTCCATTTCTAGTATAAGGTCACATATTTCAGGAACAATGTCGGTAACATTCACTTCACCAACATGGGAAAATACAAAAGTACCTTCTGAGTATAAATTATTTAAAGCATTTTTTAAGTCTTTAAAGTATGTATGAGGTCGTTTGGGATGTCTGATTTTACTTAGTAAAGGCAAGTTAGCATATGGGAAGATTTCTAAGTAAGCATTGAGATCTTCTTCAGTAGTTTCTCTACCTAGATCTTGAGTTTCGGTAATGATTGCGTAAATAATAGCTGTAGCTAAATTCTTATCTAATTCAAACCCAAGTGCTTTTAAATAATTATAGGCCATGACGGTTGTGCAGCCAGCATCTTCTCGAATGTCATTTAAAATGGTTCCTTTTTCTCCGAAATGTGGGTGGTGATCAATAACAATTTCTGCACTTCTATTTTCTGGCAAACTATTATTACCGGTGCCTGGTTGCGAGTCTACCATTGCGATACAATCGTAATCATCGAAGTTAAGTTTTTTTAAATTACAAATATGACTTTTCATAGTTTGAACTAATTTTATATTTTCAGATCTTCCTAGATGCCCACCATATGCAACGGTTGCATCTACCCACATCATTTGTGCTATTTTTGCTAATATTAATCCAGAAGCAATGCAATCAGGATCTGGATTATCATGTAATAGAATTAAAAACTTTTTTGAAGACCGAATTGCTGTTGCTAGTATTTGAGATTGTTCTTCGAGTTGAAAGGTCATTTATTCTTTCTCGGTTTTTGTAAATAATTTATGACAATTCCCATGGCAAAGGTTTTATAATTTTGTTTTCATATCTTGTTACTTTTGATTGGTAAACAAAAATTTCAACTCCTGCATTATAAGCTTTTTTAAGATTTTGGGCATATTTAATGTCGATAAAATCAGCTGGTTTAAATATTTTAGCATCTCCTCGCTGACAAACAAAAAGCATGACAGCGCGATGTCCTTGCTTGACAATCTTAATTAGTTCTTCAAGATGTTTTAAGCCTCTTTCAGTTATGGAGTCAGGGAAATAGGCTGTATGATCTTGTACCATACTCACATTTTTTACTTCGACATAACATTTGGAGTTTTTGTTATGAAGAAGAAAATCAATGCGTGAGTTTGTTCCGTATTTAACTTCTCTTTTTAATTCTGTGTATGGTGATAATTCTTTGATTGTTTTATTTATTATGGCTTCTTCAGCTAATTTATTTGTGAGAATGGTATTGACACCTACGTTGTAATTTCCCATTTTTATAATTTCAAGCGTATATTTTAGCTTTCTTTTTGGGTTATTTGCTGGTGAAATATATGTGATGGCATCCTCTTTTATACAAGTTTTCATGGATCCTGTATTGACGCAATGTGCAACAACTTGTTCTCCGCTATCGAGTTTTATATCAACGAAAAATCGTTTGTATCTTTTTATTAATTTGCCTTTAATTAGTGGAGGATATTTCATTTACTATATTTAACGGTTATATTTTAAAAGATTGATTGTATAAATATTTTAAGAACAAACAGATAATTTTTCTGATTATATGGTGTGAAATTTTGCAAGAATAGAGTATTCGATATTGTCTATTACTTTAACCCGGTAGCACCTTCCAAAGACATATCAGGGCCTTTGAAGTTTTTAATAGGTGTTGTAATGTCACCTATCTCATAAATTACCATTTTAAGATCTACTTTAGGTGCGATGGCTTTAGGCATGATGAAAAGTACACCATTTTGTATGGAGCCCTTCAAATCATTCATTCGGAGAAACCATTTGACAAGGTTCTTGCCTTTCATTTCTTTTACTTTGATACTAATAAGATCTTCTTTAGGAACCTCTTTGTGTATGATAATATTAATTCCTAAAAATTCCCGCATATCTTCAACGGCTTCGTTGAGAGTTACTTCATCCCATTCAATTGTTACAGGTGGTTCTAATTTTTTTAGAATCTTTTTACTAATCGTTGATTTATCACCAACCATAAGAACACTTGCGGTAGGACCTGTTGTCTTTGATTCAATAAACTTTTTGACTAGCTCCAGAACTTTTTCTTCGTTTTCAGCTTTAGTAGCTTGGTCATCATCTTCATCACCAAAATCTAAACCCTGAGCGTACGTAATAGTGAATGAAAATAGAATCAATAGTAGGGCGAGACTAATTATTTTTATCATTGATTTTCCTAAGATAACAAACGCGTACATTTAAATTTAGGCATATAATGTACAGATTCAATGACTGGTTTTAAAAATATTCAGTTGAATACCGATTTGATGATTCTTGTTTTCAAATAGATAATATTAGCGAAATTCGAGTATATCGAGAATAATCAATGGATTGGTCATTTTAAATTTTAGGATTCAATTAAATGTTGCATTGATTTGAATAATTTAAAGTAGAAATACTCTTTCAAATATCAGAAATGATTTTCTAATGATTTCTTTGATCGATAACTTTTATACCATAAAACCAAATTTTAGAGACGGATCATTTGTTTGAACATTTTTTTTCTTTAACTTTGAGTGAGTTTGTCTCTTTAATTAAAAATAAACTTGGTAAAAGAGAATTTTATTCTCATGCCATTTATTCTGCTATTTATAAAAAGGGAAATATTACAATTGAGGACATGCCTGAATTTGTAAAGGTGAAGCAACTTCGAAATTCTTTTTTAGAATTTTTGCCTCAGGAATTATTAGAAATTAGTCAAATTCAAGAATCAAACGGATTGACTAAATTTATTACAGTTACTGAAGATCAACTGGAAATTGAATCGGTTGTAATTCCTATGTCTCATTATAATACACTTTGTATATCTTCTCAAATTGGTTGTAAGATGGGCTGCACATTTTGTGAAACGGGTAAAATGGGATTGATTCGAAGCTTAGAAGTATTTGAAATAATCACACAAGTATATTTGGCCATTTTTCAATTAAAATTTGATATTAAAAATATTGTTTTTATGGGAATGGGGGAGCCCTTTGATAATTTTGATAATGTAATTCAAGCGGTAAAAATCTTAACAGAACCAAAAGGGTTTTCTTTTTCTAAAAGCAATATAACGATTTCAACAGTTGGTCGAATAGATGGTATTAAAAAGTTAGCTAAATTGAATTGGCCCCGACTTAATTTAGCAATCTCATTAAATGCACCAAATAACCTTATTCGATCTGAAATCATGCCAATTAACAGAACTACTCCATTAGAAGAATTGCAAAAGGTATTAATGGAATATCCTTTAAGAAAATCAGGAATTATTTTAATTGAATATGTTTTAATTAAAGATGTAAATGATTCAGATAAGAATGTTGAAGAGTTGGTAGAATTTCTATTACCATTGCGAGCAAGGCTAAACCTGATAGCTTATAATCCTGGTACTGATACTGTTTATAAAAGGCCATCAGAAGAAGAAATGTTTCTGTTTTATAAAAAACTGGCGGATAAAAATGTTTTTTTGTGTCGACGAAAATCAAGGGGTACTGAAAGTATGGCTGCGTGTGGTCAATTGGGCAATCTTAAATTAAGAGAGGCTTTGTCGGGGAAATAAAGTGACGGATTTTTTAGTTTTGGGTTTTTAATTTTAATTGTAGTGACTTGATCTTTTCTAATACACTGTCACTCTCTTTTGTTTTTTGTTTTTCAGGAATTCTTTCGAGTATACTGATAGCATCACCAAGTCTCAATTTGCTTTTTAAACAACTATTTGCATATCTGATTTTATAAAACATATTATTTCTATTCAATCGGATTAACCCCATATATTCATCTTTGGCGATTGGAAAATTATTAAGCTGATAATGGCAATTAGCTCTATTTTTGTAAGTCGTTTCTTTTTTCGATAATAATGGACTTTTTTCTTTTGCAATATTAAAATTTACTTTGTTATATAGGGTGATTGCTTGTTTGTAATTATTATTTTTGTAAGTTTCTGAAGCTAATTCATAATATGAAAGTGATTTGATTTCTTCGTTTTTGAATTCATCAACGCTGATTTGAAAGTATTTTTTGGCATTGATCATATCTCCTGTAGATTTATAGAATTGTGCTAATTGGTAGGATGCTTTTGGTGCAATTGAAGATTTCTTAAAATCAGAAATGATTTTTTTAAATTTTTCTATAGCTCTTTTTGCATAGCCTGATTTTGCGAGCTGTAATTCATAGCCGGCTAATTTTAATAGCGTATTGGCTTTCATCTCGTTATCGTTTTCATTTTTGAAAATTGAATTTAAATGCTTGATTGACTTTTCATAATTTTTTAACTTATGGTATAATTTGGCGCATTCCTTATGAATAATGGTAGCATTTCTTTGTTTCGGAAATTCCTTTAAAGATTTTTCATATATTTTTAATGCATTGGTTGTATCTCCTGCAGCTGTAAAGCATACGGCCATATATTGATAAGCATCTGTGATGATTAATCCGTTCTTTGCTGTTTTTGCTAATTCTTCTAAAATGTTTATGGCAGTCGTAGGTTTGTCAGTTTTATATAAGCATATGGCATAATTGAGTATGGCATTTTCAAGAACGTCTTTTGACTCAATATCACTTTGTATATTAAGAAAATGTTTTACGGCTTCGTTGTAGCGATTTGGAGAAGCTGCTAACAAAATGTTGCCAATTTCCATTTGAGCTTTTTCCCATTCTGGTTTATTTTCTTTTAAAATATTATTTAAGATGTCAATGGCTTTGTCATCCTGATTGTTTTGTCTTAAAGCTTTTGCTTCTTTCCAACGCCAATGTAAATTTAAGGGGTGATTTGGATTTGACTTAATTAATTCTTTGTAGATAGAAATCGCATCTTTAATATCATTTTCTTCAGCTCTATTATCAAAAAGTGTATCTGCTAAAAGTGATTTAGCTTTGATTTGAATAATTAGGCTGGCTGGCATTTTGGTTGCCGTTGATAAAAACTTGACTGCTAGTTTTATTTCTTTTAATTGCTTATAACAAATACCCGAATTCAATGCGATTTTCTGTTTTAATAATTGATTTGTTGTGTCATCACTTTCCACATAGTATTTAAGAGCTTTTTTATATTCTTTATTTTTTTGATAAACTAAACCGATTAAAAAATCTGTTTGTTTTAGAGCATTGATTTCTTTTTCAAAAAATGATTTATTGGTACTTGAGTTTTTTAATTTATTTATTAATGCTTCACCTTCTTTTGCGTTTCCAGCTTCGATAAATATTTCCGCTAATTTTAATTGAGACTTTAGTTTGAATTTGGTGTTTGGATAAGTTTTTAATAATAATTCAAAAAATATTTTTGCTTTAGCTTGTGAGCCTATATCTTGTTTTTTAAACCATGCCCAAGCTAAGCTGTATAATGCGTTTTCCTTTTCTTTAAAAGTACCATATTGCGTTACTACGTTGTAAAACTTAATCGCTTTGTTGAACTCACCTTTGCAATAATAAGATTCGCCTAGCCAAAAATATGAATCTCTAATTAATTTATTTTTGGGCTCTCTATTGTCATATCCAGCGGTTAAAATTCTGAATTTTTTAATGGCAAAGTCAAACCTAGAAAGTTCAAAGTAGGCCCGTCCTAAATAATGATATGTTTGTTCGTAAAATTTTGATTTGTAGTAGGGTCTTAAATTATAAAGGATATGCAGATCACCCAATTCTTCTAAGGTCGTTTTGTTTTGCTTCATATGAAATTTGCATAAAGCTTTGTAAAACTTGCACTCTATAATTCTATTATATTGTTTGTAATTTAATTCTCTCAAAACTTCTTCGAACCCTTCATTCGAGTCCGAATAATAGTGATTTATAAGATTGATTCTAGCACGCCAATAAAGTGCATCATAGTAGACTTTGTTTTTTACTATGATTATGGCATCTTTTTCATCGAGTACTTTTAGTTTCTTATTATTAACATAACTTTGAAGTGGATATAAACCCTCGAATATTAATCGGGTTAGTAGTTGATTTTGTTTTTCATTTTTGTTTATTGGAATTTCTAAAATTAATTGGTTGATCCATTTGCCTTTTCTTTTGTATGCATTAATAACAGATTTGCATAATTCAGGATCAGATATAATGGTATTAAAGTATTCTAGTAATACATTTAAATCAACTTCTTGCTTGGCATCGAAATCACCAATTAAGTCTGTGAGAGCAACAGTTTTTTTGATTGGAGCTCTTTGTATTAAATCCCATAATTTTTGAGTGGTAGATGACGGCGATAAAAAAGTAGATTTTTTAAATGTTAAATATAATTCTGAAGTTCCAATGAATTTATCAAGTAAGATAGTGGATTTGTAGTATTGACGTAGCTCGAACAGACAATGAGCCATCTTTAAATTTATATTATTTATTTGAGTTTCTGAGATTGTTTTTGAATTTTGTTTAAGAACTTTTTTATAACTATCTAGAGCTTGCCCATATAGTTTTTCATCATAATCGTATCTAGCTGCTTTCAGTTGCTCGTCAAGAGTAGATTGCGCCTGAATATTGGCAACAGATAAAATAAAGATGAAGAACAGAAATGTATTCTTCATTAAATTAATCGAGCAATTTCTTCCCAATTTTCTTACTCTTTGCTTTTTCAACATTGATAACAGCTTTTTCGCCAAATACAGTATTTACTCCATAGGATGCGGCTGCTTTGCGCCAGAAAACTTCTGCCTTTTGAAAATTTTCATGACCTTCTGCTATTTTGGCTAGATACCAATAACATATGGAAGGCCTTTTTTTCAAAAGACTTGCTTTCAAAAGATATTTTTTTGAATCTTTAAATTTATTTAATTGGTAATAGACAATTCCCAAATTGCTATATTCATCATAATTATCGCCTAAAATTTTAATGGCATTTAAATATTCATGTTCTGCAAGAAGTAGATAATGCTTTTTTTGTACGTCATCTTTTTCAAGAGTATATTTTTTATAATATACAGACCCTCTTAATATGTAAGCGGCTTCATAAGCAGGATTTAAACTGATTGCTTTTTCTAATGCATTGATTGATCTGTTTAAATGAATACGATCAGATGATCCGATGTACGAAGATAAAATGAGTCCTTTTTCAAAGTAATAACGACTATTTTTAGGGTCATTTGAGATTAAATTTTCTAAATAATCTAAAGCTAATTCATATTGTTTATCGTCTTTTAAATCCTGCAATTTCTCAAAATGATCTTTTATTATTTTTTTATGTTTAGATGTTTCTGAAACTGATTGGATTATTTTTCTAGTTTCTGCTATATCATTATTTTCTAAGTACATTGCTTTTGCTAAAGGTGGTTTGCTATCAATTTCAAAGGTGTAAAGTGTTTTCTTTGAAGTCAAGTGACCTAATTTATCTATAGCAATAATTTTAATCATACATTGACTACTATTAATTTTTGGTGTTTTCCACAAAAAACTATCTTCTGCTAATTCATTTTTTGTGATGAGCTCCCATTGGTTGCCGTTATTTTGTGAATAATAGATTGTTACCGGGAATTTTCTTAAATTAGTATCTTCCGCTTTCCATTGAATTAATAACTCTTGGTTGCCACCTATAGAGGAAAACTTTTTTGGTTTCAATATATTTAATACTGGTGTGGTGTTGTCAATCATTACATAGTGCTGGGCGGGTGTATCGGCAACAGGAACCAAACTGCTGTTACCCGCTAAATCCGTCGCTACAGCATATAAACCAATCATTGATGCATTGTTAGGGGAAGTTATTTTTATTGGTAACTGAGGATTTAAATTTCTGGAATAATTATGCCACGATTTCCCTTTGTCGGTTGTGTACCATAAGGATAGTGATTTGATTCCAGATCTTCCTTTGTCAAAAGTTTTTATAATGACTTCAAAATTTTGCTCTCTTGAATACTCAGGTCCAATGACACTTGCCATAGGAATATCTGAATCAATGTGTAATGTTTCGGATATGACCGCGGCCGCATTGTTTGCCATATCTGTGGCAGTGACTTTATATTGAAAACCATCGGGTGCTTCTGCAGGTCCTTTTAATTTAATTGATTTATTTGGTAAATTTGAAAATAGAGCAGTCCATGTAGAACCTTTGTCTAATGAAATATCGATGGAAATAGGTAACTTTTTTAAATGTGGGTCTGCAGCTATCCATTTTAAACTTATTTCACCTTTTGGTTTAAACAATCGATTTTTTTGAAACTCAAGATTGATTTCTGGTCGTTTAGAATCAATAACATAAACTAAGTGGGGTATAGTTCCAGTAATAGGTGGATTCGGTTTTTTTCTAATATCTTTTATTTGTAAAATATAGAATCCAATTATTTTGTCTTTTTGAGTAGTAAAAAATATGGGAGAACGTAAATCCTTATCTGTTCTAGATAGTTTCCAAGAATTACCACCATCTTCAGTTGACCAAAGTTCTACTCTTTGAATTATTTTTTCTGATTTATCTAATGTGTAAGGGATTTCCAAAGATTTCTTTTTGGAATAAATTATTCTAGAGTTACTTTTTGTTTGTGAATATAAATAAGAACTTGGAATTAAGAATAATAGAAAAATGAATGATAATTGTTTATATGTTTTCATTATTGTGTAATTTCATTAATAGGTTTTGCTCTCTAATAATCGAATAATAATTCGAAAATTATAAGTTCTTATCATTTTTCAAACACAATCCATTAGGAATTGTACTTAATATTATCATATTGACAACTTTATAATCCTAATAATTTTTTACAAATCAAATTTGAACTGTGAGAGAAATGTCCGATTTCCTGGCTGTTTCTTGGATATTTGACTATAAGTGGGAATACTGCTCAATTGTTTTGGCTAATTGAAAATCATTTTCGCTAATTCCGTCGGCATCATGTGTCGTTAGCCAGATCTCTACTCGATTATAAACATTGAACCATTCTGGGTGGTGGTCTTGTTTTTCAGCATGTAAGGCAATATGAGTCATAAAGCTAAAAGCAGTTTGAAAGTCAGAAAATTTCAAGTTACGGTATAATTTATTTTCTTTCAACTCCCACTCAGTGTATTCATTTAAAAAACTTTCAATTTGCTCTTTGGTTGATTTTACAATTTTTGACATGTAATTATTTCTTTCCCTATAAATAAGTAATATTGATGCTTTATTTACGATTCTGACTGTTTAATATTCAGTATTAAATTATTTTAAGAATTCAACTTTAGCAAGTAATTATATGAATGATTGGGGAAAATTAAAATTCATTCCTAGTTCTGGTCATAAATTAATCGGTGATGATGCTGATTATTTGTCAGAATTTGGATATGCTCTTGACATGATTAAAGTTGGTTCGTGGGAATGGGATTTAAGAAGTAATTCCATGAGTTGTTCGCCCTTTATTACAAAGCTTTTAAATGATTCACTAGAGAATGAAGTTGATATAAATTTAATTATTAATCAGATATCTCCAAATGATCAAAATAGAGTTAAAAATGAATTAATAAATCATTTAAAAAATAAAGCTCCTTTTTTAATAAAATTTAAACTGATTTCAAAAGGGGAGGAGTACTCTCTAGATCTTAGTGGCAATCCTATTTTAGATTTAAAGGGTAATTTAATAAAAGTCGTTGGCGTCATTAGGGATAATTCCTACAGAGATATTATTGTAGATTCTTTGATAAAAAGTGAAAGCGATTTACGAAAGACGGAAAAAATTGCTCATATAGGTAGTTGGCGTTGGTCCATTAAAAATAAAAAATTTAATTTAAACCAAGAATTGTGGTCTTTTTTAGCAGATGAAATTAATCAAACTGATGAGTTAACCTACAATGCATTAAAAGATCTGTTTGATCCTTATGATTGGAAAATATTAATAAAAGATATTTTATCAAAGGTGAATAATAATGAATTGAGTTTTATTGAAGAAGCCAAAATTCAAATCAATGGAAAATTGAAATACATAAATATTACATTTGAGAGTGAATATGAAGATAAAATATTAATGAATATTCACGGTACCATTCAAGATGTTTCGCAAAAAAAAATAATAGAAGATCAGCTAAAATATCGTATGGAATTTGAAAGAATGATTAGCGCCATCTCTTCAAATTTTATTAATTTACAAAATGATAAAGTGAATATTGGAATTAATATCGCGCTAGATATTTTAGGAACTTTTTTAGATATAGACCGCTCATTTTTATGTCTGTTTGGTCGCGATCATAGAATGGCTAGGTGTAATTTTTTATGGGCAAGATCTGGTTTTGAATACCCTAAAAACTTTGAATTTAGAGAGTTTAAAAGTGAAGACCATTTTGGACTACAAGAAATTCTTAAGGGAAAAATATTATCATATTCTGATTTAAATGTTTTGGACGATTCGTTAAGAGAAGAAAAAGATTCATGGTTTTCTAAAAACGTCGAAGCAATTCTCTGTGTTCCTTTATATATTGAGGGCAAGGTTAAAGGAGCCTTGGGACTTCAGTGCTTTCAACATTCCAAAACGTGGGATTCTGACGAAATTAATTTAATTAGAATGGTAGGCGAAGTTTTTATCAATACTTTGCGAAGAAAAGAATTTGAGGCTTTGCAAACTGATAATGAGCAATTTTTATCTACGATTATTAATAGTCTAGAAGATGGAGTTTTTGCCACGAATGAAAATGGCTTGATCACTAAAATGAATACAAAAGCTGAAGCATTAACTGGTTTTAATAAAAAAGATGCCTTGGGAAAAGAAATAAATCATATCTTAAAATTTTTAAACAAGGAAGAGGATTCTTACAAAATTGCCAAGAGAGTCATTGAATCTGGTTCTCCTATCAATTCACAAGATTTAATCACAGTTGTATCCGTTAATCAAAATATGGTACCAGTGCAAATTTCGGTCAGCCCATTAAGGCAATACGGTGTGGAATTAAATGGGTGTGTTGTACTTTGCAGAGATATGACCAACCAAGTGAATCTAGAGGAACAGTTGCAACAATCTGAAAAGATGAGGTTAATTGGGCAATTGTCTGGAGGTATCGCTCATGATTTTAATAACATGTTAACCGGTATTTTGGGTTGCGCAAACTTTCTTAAAAAGAAGCATTCTGATGATTCGGAGACATTGAGATATGTAGAAAATATTTTGATAACGAGTCGACGAGCTACTACATTAACATCGCAGTTATTAGCTTTCTCGCGCCGAGATAAACCTAAGTTAGTTTGTCTCGATTGTCATGATGTCATTAGAGAAATTATACAACTTGTTGAGATAACTTTTGATCCTTCAATAAAGATAGACTTAAATTTAGAGTCTACAAAATATAATATTCTTGGTAGTGTCTCCCAATTGCATAATACAATTTTAAATATTTCTATGAATGCCAAGGACGCAATGCCAAATGGCGGCACATTGTCAATATCAACTAGTCAAATTGAAGTTGATGTAGAAATGGCAGAAAGCCTAAAAGTAAATCCAGGTGTATTTTTTCAACTTATAATTAGTGATACGGGCGTCGGTATTTCTAAATCAATGTTAAATAATATTTTTGAACCATTTTTTACGACGAAAGAAAAAGGTAAAGGTACAGGACTAGGTCTAGCGGTTGTATACGGAACCATTATTTCCCACAAGGGTGCGATACGAGTGAATAGTGAAGTTGGAGAGGGCGCTGAGTTTATCATATATTTACCCTCTTTAGATACCATGGTTGAAGAAGAACTAAATACGAATGCTAATGTGGTTTCACTTACAAATAAAACAATTCTTGTTGTAGATGATGAACTTTTGAACTGTATCGTTGCTAAAGAGACTCTTGCTGAGGCTGGTTGTCACGTTTTAATTGAGCAAAATGGTCTCAGTGCTATTGATCTTTATAAACAAAAATTCAGCAGCATTGATTTGGTGATACTAGACATGTTGATGCCAAAAATAACAGGTACGGAATTGTTGAAAAAATTTGTGGAAATTAATCCAAATGTGCAAGCCATAATTGCCTCTGGTTATTCAAGTCATTTGGTAGATGAAGAGATAATTAAGGAGCGAAATATTCCTTTCCTTCAAAAGCCTTATGAAGAGAAAGTTTTTTTAAATACCATTGCAAAGGAATTGTCTAATTAGTGTGAAAGAAAGTGAGTTTTTTATTTCTTTAATGTAAAACTTATTGAATTAAGTTTCGTCTTTTATGTCATCCGAAGAACTAGATTCTGAATTATCCAAATCAACCAAATTAATTTTTGATAAATTATTTAGATCATCCTCAAAGCTAACTAAAGTTTCTTTTAACTCATCAATAATCCCTAATGTTCTCTTTGCATTTTGAGGGAGAATTCCGACAAAATTTGCTTTTTCTTTAATTTGTTTAATTTCATCTTCTTGATCAAGAACAACCTGTAACAATTTTCGATTTTCTTCCTTTAAGGAACCGAATTGATTAAAATTATTTAATTGCTCCTCCATCTCAGAAAGATTTTTTGGCAAACGAATCTTTTTACTGCATTTATTGCACTCTGTAGTTTCTACGGTTATATTATTTGGTATTTTGTGAAATTTTTGACAATAGGGGCACACTAGTGATAGTGTTGGTTTGATGAGTGCATCTGCAATAGATTCTGCCATATTTTGATTCCCTTAAATCTAAGTATCTTTTCAAGTTTTTATTAATTAAATATGATCCGCAAATATATAAAAGATCAAAAATATATCTAGTATTTCTATTTATTAGAAGGTGATAATTAATTAAACATAGGTTATAATTCCTTCTTTCTGATTTTGAAATTACACTAAGCAATTTTTTTAATTTGGAGTTTGTTTGGAAACAAAAATGTATCCTGATGAAAAATTAGATGAAGAAGCCAAAAGACTTTTTCAGCATTTAGAGACGGTCAAAGGTGGTGCCTGTTCAGAATGGACTCTAGAAGCATGCCGATTGATTGCGCCGACTACTTTAGAAATCAATGAATTAAAAAAAGAAAAGAATGCGATTATTTTGGCTCACTCATATGTCGATCCAGAAATTGTATATGGTGTGTCTGATCTTAAGGGTGATTCTTATGCCTTGAGTTTAGATGCTCGAAATACAAATGCTGATATTATTATTTTTGCCGGTGTTGTTTTTATGGCCGAAACGGCTAAGATTTTATCTCCAGAAGCACAGGTTCTAGTTCCTGATCATGAATCAGGTTGTTCGTTAGCTGATTCGTTGACCGGTGAAGAATTAGTAGTGCTTAAAAAAAAATATCCTGATGCTGCTGTTGTTTGCTATATTAATTGTACCGCAGACGTTAAAGCCGAATGTGATGTTTGCGTGACAAGTAGTAATGTGCATCACATCATTGAATCGCTTCCTGAGAAAAAGATTTTATTTGTTCCTGATAAATTGATGGGAAAAAATATTCAAATAGAAATGGATAAACGTGGTGTTGATAAAGAAATTATCACTTCTGATGGCACTTGTATTGTTCATGATGTTTTTGATACAAGTTTTATTGATGCGGCTAGGAAGAAACATCCTGAAATTAAAGTTGTCGCTCATCCTGAATGTACACCAGAAGTGGCTAATGCAGCCGACTATGTTGGTAGTACTGGCGGAATGATGGATTACGTGAAAAATTCAGGTTTTAAGTCATTTATGATGTTGACGGAATGTGGTTTAGTTAACAGGCTTGAATCAGAAGCTCCTGATAAAGAGTTTATTGGATCCTGCAAATTTTGTCCATACATGAAAAAAAATAACCTATATAACATCCTTCAATTGCTCAAAGATGGGCCTTCAAAAAACCAAATTATCGAGGTGAATGAAGAGATTCGAATTAAAGCAAAAGCTTCCATCGACAAAATGTTTTCAATGTGTAATTAGGCTTTTGTACCAGAAAATTTTTCTACGTTTTGCTTAACTAGTACTTTCCTAAACAAATTAGTTCTAAGCATTAACTACACAATATATTGCTATTGAATGTATAAGTAATACCATGCTATTAAGGTTTTCATTTTTACCTTTTTTTTTTTTTAATTTTTTTTAGGAGAACCAAGATGAAAAGGAAAAATTTCTCGGTCATCGAGTTGATGGTTGTAATTGTTGTTATCATGATTTTGATAGCACTCGTGGGTCCTATGATCCAAAAGTTGTTGATTAACGCTAAAAGAGCTCAGTCATTCAATAACTTAAAAAATCTTGTTATTGCTATGCAAGACTATGCAAGTAGTGACACTAAAAAGAGTCGTATGCCTTACCCAATTCAAAAAGGGTCAGCTACGATGTTTGCTTGGGGTGCTGATTCAGGTTGTTGGTCACCAGAGATAGTGAAGCTTTTATTCAAGTCACATAACTTGGCTAAAGGTAATGAAGGGATTCTTGTGAGTACTGGTGTAACTGGTGGAGAATATGAACCAATGTTTTTATCAGAAGATACGGCAGCTGGTGGTAATGCAAATAAAATGAGATGGGAAGAAGATTCTGAACTTCACTATCATGTATTTTGTGGTAAATCTTTAACAAATGCTGCAAGTGGCAATATGGTAATGGGTATTTCATACGATCAGCCAGATATTAATAACTGCTTATTTTCAGGTCAAGGTTGGATTGTCTTCTTTATGGATGGTTCAGGTGGTTGGAAAAAAAGAAAACAGTTTGGTAGCTATGATTTTGAACATACCACAGATAAATTGGTTAACACTATTGGTGGTGGTGCTGGTTTAACAGCGGTCAAAGTTTTCGATAGTGCAGCAGCCCTTAGAACAATTTTTGGTTCTAACGGTAATGGCGGTTCAACTGAAGTTATCGGTTCGAAATCGACTTCTGCATTCTTTAGAGGTTTTGTAGAAGAATAATTATCTAATCTAATTTAAAGCGTGTGCGTATGTACACGCTTTTTTTTTACCTAAATCGAATTTATAAAGTGTTTTAACTTCATTTTTATTAGAAGTTTTATCTTAAACACAGGTTTGAGTATCTCATATTAACTCTTATTAGGAGATGCGTGATGAATAAAAATAATTTTTCTTTGATTCAAACTATAGTAGTAATATTTATTATGTTTACTTTGATAGCTATTTTGGGACCAATAGTTCAAAGATTTACTACTAATTGTGGTGGACGAGCTCAAAATTTTAATAATCTTAAAAATTTAGTTCTATCAATGCAAGATTATGCAAGCAGTGATACTAAATTTAGCCGTATGCCTTATCCAGTGGCTTTTAATCCATCAAACAATTTGCCAAAATGGGGAGAAACAAAAGAGTGTTGGTCCCCTGAAATTGTTAAATTATTATTTAAAAATCATACTTTAGCGAAAGGAAATGAAAACATTTTGGTGAGTACTGGTGTCACAGGTGACATCTATGATCCAATGTTATTATCGGAAGATATGGATGCAAAAGGAGATGTAAATAAGATGAGATGGGAGTCAGATGCTGAATTGCATTTTCACGTTTTCTGCTATCCTAAATTAACAAATGCTGCTAGCGGAAATATGGTGATGGGTATTTCGTATGATCAACCTGATATTAATAATTGTCTTTTTAAAGGTGAAGGATGGATAGTTTTTTTTATGGATGGTTCCGGTGGCTGGAAAAAAAGAAAACTGTTTGGTCATTATGACTTTGATTATAGTGCCGATAAATTAGTTAGAACTATAAGTGCAGGTGCTGGTTTAAAAGCTGTCAAAAAACTTGATCCAAAGGCTTCACTAAGAGAAGTCTTTGGTGTAAATGGTAATGGCGGTTCAACTGAATTAATTGGAAGTAAATCAACTTCCGCATTTTATATATCTTTTGTTGAGGAGTGAAATTACCTTAGGGATGCCCTGTTCGCCTACCGAAGGTAGCATTTATCGACGGAGGATGTGGACATCCTTTTCTTGAATGATTCTTTATTTTAATTAATGGAAGCGCATGATGAGTAAAAGTAATTTCACTTTATTTCAGTTAGTTATTGTCTTCATTATTTTAGTATCGTTGATTTTGTTAATTGGACCAATGATTCAAAATTTGATGAAGAATGCAAGAAGAACAGCTTCGTTTCGTAATTTAAAAAATGTGGTTATTGCAATGCAGGATTATGCATCTGCAGATGTGCAATTTAATCAAATGCCTTATCCTGTTGTGTTTGACTCGTCAAAACCATTGCCAAAATGGGGAGAAACAAAAGAGTGTTGGTCGCCCGATATCATAAAATTATTATTCAAAAATAAGCAGCTTGTGAAAGGAAATGAGGGGATATTACTTACCAGTGGAATTGTTGGGAGTGGATATAAATCAATGCTTCTGTCTGAAGATTTGGAGGCTGTAGGGGATCATGAAAAAATGAGATGGAAAATAAATGCAAAATTGCAACATCATGTTTATTGCGAGCCAGGCTTAACCAATGCAGCATCTGGGAATATTATCATGGGAATTACATACGATCAGCCTGATATTAATAACTGTGTACATCAAGGCAAGGGTTGGCTTATATTTTTCATGGATGGATCAGGTGGTTATAAAAAGAGAAGATATTATGGTGAGTATGATTTTAAAGACAAAATAAAAAAAATAGTTCCCGTAATTGCTCATTATGTAGCTTTGAAGAAAATTAAAAAGCATGACGCTAAGGCAACATTAAGAAAAGTTTTTGGTGTAAACGGCAATGGTGGATCAACTGAAATTATTGGAAGAAAATCAGATTCAGTATTTTATAAATCTTTTGTTGAAGAGTAAATTCATTTTCCAGGGACTTCGGACAAGCTGTTCGAAGTCTCGGGGAGCTATCTTTTCATAATTTGCATTTGTTTTGAAAAAAAGCGGACGAGTGCGCCCGCTTTTCTAGAAGGAATTAATTAGAGGGTTTCAACGGCATTTGGTACCGTATCTTTTGGACTTACTTTATACCAAGCTTCGATAATCTTACCTTTGCCATCAATTAAAAATGACGAACGAATAATCCCCATATACTTTTTGCCATACATGTTCTTTTCACCCCAAACTCCAAAGGCTTCGGCCATCTTGTTTTCTTCATCACAGAGCAATGGAAACTTAATATCATATTTATCAGAAAACTTTTTTTGTTTTCCAGGAGTATCCGGACTAACACCTAAAGTAGCTACTTTTAATTTTTTAAATTGCTTTAAATTATCATTCACAGCACATGTTTGTGTTGTACAGCCGGGTGTACTAGCACGTGGGTAAAAGTAAATTAATAGTTTCTTGCCTTTAAAGTCAGATAATTTTACTTTTTTCTCATCTTGATCTAATAAATTAAAGTTTGGGCATTTGTCGCCACTTTTTAATAACCATTCTTTCTTTTTTGCCATATTTTTTTCTCCTTGGTGCTATTATTATAAAAGTTCTGCAATTTGTACGGCATTTAAAGCCGCACCTTTTCTAATTTGATCTCCTACAAGCCATAAATCAATGCAGTTTGGATTTGAAATATCTTTACGTAAACGACCTACATAAACAGGATCTTTTCCAGAAGCATCTATGGGCATTGGCCAACGGTTTTCTTCTCTTTTTTCAAAGACTTCAACACCTGGTGCCGCTTCCAAAACTTTATAGGCTTCTTTAATATCAATTTCATTATTGAATTCTATATTTAAGGCTTCTGAATGTGCTCTTAGTACTGGCACTCTAACACAAGTAGCCGAAACGCAAAAATCTTCTTCGCCAAATATTTTTCTTGTTTCATTAACCATTTTCCATTCTTCTTCACAATAACCATTTTCCATCATAGGTGAATTATGCGGAAATAAATTATAAGCATATTGATGGGGTATTACGGTTCTTTTGTATTCTTTTCCCTCAGCCAAGGCAACAGATTCTTCTTCGAGTTCTAACATGGCTTGTGCTCCGGCACCACTGGCAGCTTGGTATGTAGCAGCTGTAATTCTTTTAACACCAAATTTTTGATGCAAAGGCCATAAGGGTAATAACATTAATATTGTTGAACAATTTGGGTTGGCAATGATGCCATTATGTTCTTTTATTTTTTCAGGATTAATTTCAGGTACAACTAATGGCACAGTTGGATCCATTCGATAAAAACTTGTATTATCAACAACAACAGCACCAGCTTTAACAGCACTTGGTGCGAATTCTTTACTGATTGATCCGCCTGCAGAAGACAAAACTAAATCAAGACCTTGAAACGAATCATGCGTTAATTCTTCAACGATTAATTCTTCACCCTTGAATTTTATTTTTTTACCAGCCGATCGTTTAGAAGCTAAAAGTTTCAATGAATCTAAAGGAAAATTCCTTTCGTCCAAAAGTTCTAATAATTCTTGTCCGACTGCACCTGTCGCACCCATGATCGCTGTTTTAAAGCCCATCGTTTTTCTCCTGTGAGGGGTAAAAAATTAAAATAGTTAATTGCCTAAATTAAGGCGCGACAATTTTCAGTTTTCATTAGTAATTGCAAGAAAACTTAAGTTTAGTCGTTAACTTATTTTGTACCTGTTACGAATAGAAAATTAAATCAGTAAAGTTTCCAAGAGAAGACTTTTGAAATTCACTTTTAATGTGTTTGAATCTTTACCTGTTCAAGAAATTCACTTCATTCTTTAATTAATTCTTACAATATGGTGTAGCTGAATTGGATTCAGAATAAGTTATGTTTTCTGAAGATTATTGAATAAAGAATATTTATGACTGATGACAAAAAATTGGTGTATTTTAAACCACTGTTGGCATCTTTATTTTTCTCTTTATATTTAGTTTCAATTTATAATTATTCTCAATTAGCTTTTATTATTAATTTTCAAGAAATATTTATACAAGCTATTCCACAAGTTTTAGTTTTATGGCCTTTAACCTATGTGTTTCTTGGAATAAAGCTTAGATTTTGGAAAGACAATGTTCCCCAGAAAATTAAAATATTAATATTGTTAGTTGTAGGGATGATATTACTCAGAACTATTATGGCTGGTTCAGTATATGGATATAGTAGAAGGGATTCAGTTGCAACATGGGTCTATATTGTTTCTATATATCCTGTTTTAGTTGGCAGTTATAATTGGTCATTTCAGCTTTATTACAATATCAAATTTGTAAGTAAGATCACTGATTTTATTAAATTAAATAAACGTCTTGTATCAGGGATAATTATTTTCTTTGTCAGTTTGTTTTATGTTCCTATTCTTTATTCTGAAATTTGGAGAATTTCAGGAAATGAATTGACTGAAATATTTAAGCAGATTAAAGATTGGCATAACCCTTCACGGGGAATTGATTGTTCTATTTCTGTATCAAGCCCATTGGAGAATGTGTTTCATATTAAAAATATTTTTTGGAGTGAAATTATTTTTAAAATATTAATGCATTTAAGTTGGTTTTTAACATTTCTATTCACCATATATGGAATGATAATTGGTTTTTTATTTTTAAAGGATAATAGAGCGGGTAATTATATTTGTATGGGTTGGTCCCTATTATTTCTATTTGCAAGGGTATATCATAATCTCATACTAACACTTAATTTTGATGATACGGTAGTTTTTCTGTTTTATATTTTCTTTATGCTACTGTTTTTAAATTTATTAGTGGTAGCTCATTGTAAAAATGAGTTGTTTTCTGATAAATATTTTAAATTCTATGATCATTTTCTTTTTATATTAAGCATCTTTATTTTGTATGGAGTTTTTGAGTCATTTTTTAATTCAAATTATTTGGCTTATGGGGAAACCCTTTTTAAATATAATATTTGGCGTAAAATTAGTGTGCTTAAAAATGATATATTTATACCATTGATTTGTTTGGTTACATTTGCTCATAGCTGTAATGCTATTAGAGATACTCATGCTAAAGATAGATATGTTTTTTCAAACTAGAAGTGCATTGATAATATGAAAATTATTTTAAAGTTATTTTTAATACTTTGTTTTTCAAATGCTATTATTCTAGCAGACGCCACCTTTAAAAAAGAAAATAGTAATCTTAAAAAAGGCAAATGGGTTGATAAGTCTTTGGCTTTAAAATTTGTATCCAAAAGTGTTTTGAAATATTTAGCTAAAGGAAATAAATATGATGCCAGTGCTATTCATAGTGGGTTCATTAAAACCCATGATACTTCTTTAGAACGTGTTAAAAGAACGTTATTGTTTTTGATAAAAGTTGTAGAAGAAGATGCAAAAATTGGCAAATCATCTCGATTGACTGATCCTAATTTTATTTTAAAACATTTTGACTTGATTAAATGGAGCCCGGATCTAATTGCATCTAAGAAGCTAGCTCAAAAAAAGCCTTTGTTAAAAAGTGTAAATGAAAATAAAATATTACTGACCAAATATTTTATAAAACTAGCGGATGGCAATAAAAGTAAAACAGACGATAAGTCGTTGGCCATTTATGGATTGCCATTTGATGAAGTTGAACTGACTTTAGAAGAAGCACTTACGAAAAGAACTACCTTAACTCGATTTAAATATGGAAAGCAGGTGATTTTAAAAGGGATTATTTCTAATAACAACTTGGCACCGGCATTAGTTTGGTTGAATCGTACGGATTTAGAAGGAGCTTTATTGCAAGGAACTGTTGTTGTAAATATTGGTAATTCAAAAACAATACTTAACGTCCATCGAAATAATACAATTGCTTATGACCGTTCCAAAAAACCACGAGAACAAGAGCGTTACTGGTATTTCAAAGAAGTAGATCATATTTATGGTTATGGTAAAGACGCCAATTTTAAAATTGCGATTAAATCAGAAGTGACTGTTGCTGGTGATTTAAATTATTTTGGCTTAGGCAAAATATTTTTACTTAAAACAATTGAGCACGATAAACCTACTTACAGAATCACTATTTTAGCTGATACAGGTGGTGCTTTTAAAAATAATCAGTTTCAATTAGATTGGCTAAGCGGCTATTATAAAGGCTGGAAAGACTATCATAAGATTAATAAATATATTTCGGATACGGCCGAAACTTGGATTCTTTTAAAGAAATAAAATTAAATAATTTATAAAATTTATCTTGACCTAATTAGAAAATGAGATATTTTGAGTTTTATTATTAGTTTGATGATTTTATTAGAATAGCCCTCCGTTTATTTTATCTAATAAAAGTCAAACATTTCAGTACCCAATATTCTTGGGCTACTGATGAGCATTTGTAGTTGACTGCGTTAATTTGTTATTTGAATAAAATCATTAGCTTGTTTTGGCTAGATTTTTGACAAGGTTAAATTAATCAGGAGCTCTTATGCTTTCAAAAACAACAGAAAATGTATTAAATAAATTTATAATTAATTATCGAGATCTTTATAGTAATAGCGATTTCACTAAAGATGAAATTAAAGATAAGGTTTCAGTTGTAGAATCTGATCTTAAAAAAGAATTGCTGGATCAAGAAATTGATCTCAAATCAATGGAGGATTTAAAGCCAGTTGTAGATAAACTTGAAATAACCAAATCTTTGCTCGATTTAATATACAAGAACAAAGGTGACAATACCAAAGTTGACCATCATTTGCGGTTTTGGTCTTTTGTTGTATTTATTATATTTTTGAATTGTCTTGGTTTCTACTTTTTACTTAAAATATTTGAAGGTTTTGAATTAAAGTCGAAAGCGCCGGTTTTGGCCACAGATTTGTTTGAAGTCTTCAGTAATAAAAATTTTTCTTCTACTAGCAATTCTAATATATGGTCCAATAATGATAACTTGATCATAGATTTTCGAAAAAAGCTATTAATAAAATCTATGGATGGCTTGTCCATTGTTATTTCTCCAAATGTTAAAGGCAGAACAAAGATAGTTTCTGACAGTCGAATAGTCTTTATCCCAGAAGAAGAATTGTCAGCTGATATTCAATATCATATTTCATTGCCGGAAGAATTTGAACTTCAAAAAAGATTGCCATGGGATAAAAAATTCTCCAAAACGATTCAGTCTGAAAAACTGAAATTAATATCGATTTCTCAAAATGGGAAATACTACATGGATAAATCTAATTGTTCCATAAAGTTTAATTATAAAATTTATCCCAATATTCTTAAAAAATATTTAAATATTTATGCTGGTAGTAAACGTAGTCTCCACTACAGAGTTACGAATAGCAATATCAGTGATGAATTCACGCTTGTTATCTATAACAATAATAATTTCATTTTAAATTTTCAAATTAATAAAGGACTTAATTGTTTGAAAGGAAATCCTGTTAATACAACAATTTATAAAAACTTGACTCTTGAGCCGGATTTAGTTTTGCATAGTATTTCATCAAATTGGTCTAAGGGTAATTCTAGAATACATTTTAAATTCAATCAGCGTTTGAGTGATGCTGAAATTAGAGAAAATATTTCATTGTCGCCGGATGTTAAATATAGAATAAAAAGAAATTGGAGTGCATTTCGATTAGAAGGAGATTTTAAGGGCGGTCAGCGATATAAAATTGCGATTTCGAAAAAATTAAAAGCTAGATCTGGTGCAATATTTTCCAAAGATCTTATACGAACTATTATATTTGAAGATGCTGAGCCATCAATTCGATTTAAAAACAAAGGTCAATATCTATCTTATTCAGAAAATGCATCCGTTAAAGTTATTTGTAGAAATATAAAAAAGTTAAATGTTAAAATATATTCGGCTTACCGAAACAGTATAAATTTAGTTTCGCAATCCCTCTTTTCAAAAGATTATTCGAAAAAAATTCTCCATAAAGATATTGCGATCAGCAGTAAGCTTAATCACACGAGCGAAATGATGTTGCCTCTTGGTGAATGGTTAAAAGGTGAAGATAGTAAATTGGTTTCAATTGAAATCTCATTTGATAGGGAGGATGCCATTGGTGATAATTATAATTATTATTATTTTGATAGTCGCGAAGATAAAAAATTTGTTTCCTTATCATCAATAGGAATTAGTTGCCGTAAAGGTCGTGATAAGGTCCATGTCTGGCTGAATGATTTAAATGATATGAGTTCTTTGGAAGGTTATAAGGTATCTTGTGTTTCTGTTAAAAATCAGATTCTGGGAAAAGGTATTACTGATGAAAATGGGATTGCCGTATTTTCAATTAAAGAAGTCGATGAAGGTGATGTGGAAAATACAATAATTGCAGAAAATCCATTTCAAACATCTTTTATTAGATTTAATGATAATATCAAAAAGAGAGATGTCGAAAAAGGTTTACGGCCAATCATTGATAAGGGATACGAAGCCTATTTTATTTCAGAAAGAGGATATTACCGTCCCGGTGAAGTCGTTCATTTAGAGGGGATAATTCGAGGTGAAAAATTATCTGTTCCTGAAAAATTTCCTTTGGTAATTAAAATTATAAAACCAAATGGGACTATATTCAAAAGCATCAAACAATCATTTGATAAACAAGGAGCATTTTCTTTGAATATTTTAATGCCTAAATATGAAATGACTGGGCAGTATGAGGCTAATATTACGGTACCTGGTTTTAAAGAAATTCTTGGAAAAGTAAAATGGAATCTTTCAGATTTTGTACCTAGAAAAATTGAAGTTAATTTAAAATCTAAACAGATAAGTTATCAATGTGATGAAATGATTGATCTAACTATTCAGGGAAAACATTTATATGGGGATCCTGCTCATGAATTGAAAACTGAATTAGAGGCACATTGGTATGCAAAATCAAAACCATATTTCAGTAAGTATAAGAAGTTTCATTTTGGTGCACTAGCAAATGAAAAATATAGTAAAGTAAAAAGTATAGGCTCTGGTGAACTGAATGCTGATGGTACTTATTTATATAATTTTTATTCTCCAAAGATCTGGGTAAATGCTCCATTAGAATTGCATTTAACAGGGAAAGTTTTAGAAGAAGGTAATAGAGCGAATCCAGCTTATCTTAAATTAGACATACATTCTTATGATTATTATTTTGGAATTAATTCAGTTTCGGATGGATCATTTCCTTTTGGTAATGAAATCCCTATTTCTATTATCTCGTTAAATCAAAAAGGAAATTTAGAGATGCCGGATAGTGAAGTAGAAGTATTGGTCGAGGTGGAAAATTACAATTATAATTTAAAAGAGGTTAATGGGTATTATGAATATATGTGGGATAAAAAAAGAGAACTTGAAAGTAAGACATCCATTGATTTGTTAAATGGACGTAGAACATTTAAGTTTTTACCCAAAACCACAGGTCGTTATATCATTTCTATTAAATCCAATCATTGCGCCATTGCGGAATATAGATGTTATGTATTTGGTGACGGTAAAGAATCCATATCACAAAAATCTATCGATTATCTCGACATGAAGTTGGATAAGAGTTACTATAACATGGGTGATATTATCAAATTAAAGATAAACGCCCCATTCAAAGGTAAATTATTATTAACTGGTGAAAGAGAGAATGTCCTTTGGTCAAAAATTATATCCATCAATAGCTTCCATCAAATCATAGAAATTCCATTAAAGACAAATTCGAATTTTTATTTATGTGGAACACTGATTCGGTCTGTTGATTCTGAAGACCAAACAAAACCTTTTTGTATAAGAGGATTCCAACATGTAAATATGACCATGTTAAATAAAAAAATTAATTTGAAAATTAATTTGCCAAATAAAATTGAACCAAACAAAAAACTAAAGCTGAATTTATTCACTATGAACAATAATATGGCAATCCCCAATGTTCGAGTTGTATTAGCTTTAGTAGATAAAGGTGCTCATTTGATAGATCAATATAAAATAAAAAATCCTTTGACTTATTTTTATCATAAAAATCAACTAGAAGTTAGGGAATATGATATGTACGGTTCTCTTTTACCACCAATACTAAAAGCGATATCTCCTTCTAAGCCTGGTGGTGGTGGCGGAGATGGCTTTTTGCGACAGCGATTAAATACAGTGGATGCCGATAGAGTTAAAATTCTATCGATAATTGGTAAACCAATTTATTCAGATGAGAATGGCCTATGTGAATTTAATTTTGATATTCCTGATTATAACGGCAAATTAAATGTTGTGGCTTTAGCATGTAAAGATGATTTATTTGGCAGCCAAACAAATGAAATAATCGTCAAAAATGACTTTTGGGCTGATGCCTCTTTTCCACTTTTTTTTAGCAGTAATGACAAGTGTATTGTGCCTTTTATTATTCGTAATCAACTTGATTATGAAGCAGAATTTAGATTAATAATTGATACTGATCTTTTAGTATCATTGGACACTAATATAAATGAGTTTAGTTGTAAGGTGCCATCTAAAGGTACACATACTTTGAAGTTGCCTTTTTCAATTAGTAATGAGATGGGGAAAAGTATTATCAGATGGGAGTTGATTTCTGGTGAAACATCCATACCAGGCAATGTTGAGATGCCTATTAGACCACGAGGTTCTAGAAAATCAAAAAATGGTTATGGTATCTTAAAGTGTCCTATGAGTTCTAAAATTTCGATACCTGGCAATTGGGTAAAGGGTTCAGCAACTACAAGTTTGACTATAACAGGGGAGCCTTGGATAAAAGCAAAGAGTGCATTAAAATATTGTGTTCAGTACCCATATGGTTGTGTTGAGCAGACGACTTCTAAATCCTTTCCGTTGCTTTATATTAAAGATTTGGACGGTTTGTTTAATAAGAAGGATAAGTCCTTTATTAATTATAAAGAGTATATGCGGAGTGCTCTTCGGCGTTTGCAATCAATGCAAACATATTCAGGTGGGCTCAGTATGTGGCCAGGAGGTAGAAGTACGCATTTGTTTGGATCAACTTACGCGGCCCATTTTTTAATTGAAGCAAAAAATAAGGGGTATGCTGTTGACAAAATATTTTTAGAAAAATTAATTGTGTTTTTGAAGAATCAATTGAAGGAATCTAAGAAAGCAAATTTTTGTGCTTATATCTCATATGTCATTTCAAAATATAATTTGTCCAATAAATCTTCTATTCTTGCTTCATTTGAAAAATTTGAACGATTGTCGTATATGCAGCAGGGTCTTTTTTCAATGGCATTGATTAATTCGGGTTTGCCTCAAGATTCAAAAAGAGCACTGGAGCGTCCTGTGATTAAATATAAGGATGATTATTTCTGGAATGATCCCGTAAAAAATAAAGCTATGAAAATAATATTTAAAATAGAAAGAGGAGAATCAAAAGATATTTTTTTAGATATACAGTCACTTTTGGATTCCATGCCTTCCAAGTATCATTGGGGTAATACTCAACGAAATGCCTTTGCATTATTAGCATTGGGGAAAGCAGTAAAATTTAATGAAATAGAAAATGATTGGTTTTGTGATTTGAATATTTCAAGTGATAGATCAATTAAAGTGACTTCAAATCAGACTAAAACGATTCCATGCTTTCCGGGAAATAGTATTTCGATAGATTTGAAAGGAACTGGAAGTTTGTATTATTATTATATGAGTTCAGGTATAGAGATCAGTGACACTAATGTTATTGATAAAAGTAATTTAAAAGTTTCAAGAGTTTTAGTCGATTATAAAACTAAAAAAGAAATTGATGTTTTAAATTTAAAATCAGGCTCATTGTATCAAGTAGAAATTTCAATTAAATCCGATATGAAATATTCGAATTTGGTGGTTAATGATTTAATTCCTGCAGGATTCACTTTTGAGCGAGTTTATTCAAATCAGCAATCTAATAGTTCTCGGTCCGGGGTTGATCATCAAGAAAATCGTGATGATCGAATGATTACCTTTTTTAATACTAATAATCATAAAAGATCTATTTCATTGAAATATTTAATAAGAGCTACGAATACAGGGGAGTTTTATTACCCGGGGTTATCGGTAGAGCACATGTATAAGGCTAACGTTTTTTACAATGGTTTATCACAAAAGGTTTTAATTAAATGATTTTTTTTATTAATAATATTTTGAAATAAATATGAATAAGAAATTGAAATATAGACTAAAGAAAATAATGAAGTGCTCGCTGATTATATTTTTTCTTTTTATCGTTTTATGTTTTGTTTTCCCATATCCATTTTCTAAATTAAATATACATGGTGAATCCTTGCATATTTATTCTGATAATAATGAATTGTTACATATCTTTACCAATGAAAGAGAAGATTATGTAATAGAACTTAAGTATCATGAAATTTCTCCGTGGTTAATAAAGGCTACTATTGCGGCTGAAGACAAACGTTTTTATTCTCATTGTGGTGTTGATTTTATTGCTTTATTGAGGGCTTGTGGTCAAAATATTTGGAATGCCAAAAGAATATCTGGCGCATCTACTTTGACAATGCAATTGGTAAGAATGTCTTTGGGAAGAAAGAGGACCATTACAAGTAAAATTATTGAAAGCTTCTATGCTTTGCAGGTGGATTTTCAATTAGACAAAGCTGAAATATTGAATCATTATCTGAATTATGCTCCTTATGGTGGTAATGTGTACGGAGTTGAGATGGCATCATTGAGATATTTTAATAAGTCAGCGATTAATCTTACATTGTCTGAGGCCTCATTTATAGCAGGGTTGCCTCAGTCGCCTTCTCGATTTAATCCATTTTTAAACTCAGAGAAAGTTTATTTAAGACGAGAATTTGTTTTAAATAAAATGTTTGAATTAGATATGATTACTGCTCACGAAATGGAAGAGGCTAATAAATCAAAATTTAATTTTATTAAATCAAACTTTCCTTTTAAAACACCTCATTTTGTTGTGAATTTAAAAGCAAAGAAATTGTTTGGTAAAGTCACATCTTATATAAAAGATGATCTGCAATTTACTGTTGAAAAAATTATTCAATCTAATATGAGGAAACTAAAATTAAATGGGATTCAAAATGTTTCTGTTGTTATTTATGATTTAGAAGAGGAAGGAATTGTATCTTGGATAGGATCAAATGATTATTTTGACGTGAAAAATAACGGCAATATTAATGGTCCTCATGCAAAACGAAGTGCTGGTTCCGTTTTAAAGCCATTTATTTATGGTATGGCATTTGAAGCTGGTTTTAGAATCCCTGGTTCAATGATGCATGATAAACCACTTGTTGTTTCTAGTTATGTGCCTAAGAATTATGATCTAAAATATTTTGGTAAACTTTCTGCTAAGAAGTCCTTATTGTTATCACGAAATATTCCTGCTGTAATGTTACTTAAAGAGGTAGGGTTAGATTCCTTTAAAAATAAATTATCGTCTTTGGGTTTCAAAAAATTTCAGTCAAACTACAATAATCATGGTTTAAGTTTAGCATTAGGTTCTTGCGATGTAAGTTTAATGGAGTTGATAAATGCCTATGCATGCATCGCCCGTAAAGGTATTTATAGGCCATGCAATTATTTTAGAGGAGAGACTAAAGATGAAAGTGTTCGTTGTTTTTCCCCTGAAGCCTCTTATTTAGTTTATGATTCCCTTTTGAATGATTCGAATAAATTGATTAGGCCAATAGCTTTAAAAACGGGAACTTCTTGGGAGTATCGAGATGCCTGGGCAATTGGTTTTGATGCTAGATTTATTGTTGGTGTCTGGGCAGGTAATTTTAAGGGAAAAGGTTCTTCTACTTTAATTGCTAGTAAAACGGTTGTTCCTGCAGTTGAAAGAATATTCTCAGTTATTGAAAATTCCTATGGATTAAAAAAAATTGTTAAACCTGCCATGGTTAGTTCCATTGAATTGTGTGTTAATACGGGAATGCGAATGATGCCCAGTTGTCGTTTGAGTACGAGAAGTTTATTTATTGATGGTGTCAGTATTGTTCAATTTTGTAGTGGTTGTGATGCTATTCAAGAAATAAAAAAAGAGCGTTTAGTTATATTATCGCCTAAAAATAATGAGTCTTATATAAAATTGTCAAATGCGCAATCACAAGAATTAAAATTGGTTTCTAGCGATTCTAAAAAGATTGGGTATTGGTTTGTTGATGGCAAATATTTTAATAAGAATCAAAAAAAGGATATTTATTGGAAATTAAAAAGAGGACAACATAAAATAACCTTGTGTGATAATAATATGAATTTACATTCTATCCGATTTACGGTGAAATAATTTTAATTCACAAAGTTTCTGGCAGATTTAAAAAGATGCATCCATGGGCCTGTTTCGTTCCAACCTTTTGGTTTCCAGCTATATTGGTTGGATCGAAAAAGTCTTTCGGGATGCGGCATCATGATTGTTGAGCGACCATCAGTAGTTGTAAAACTGGTGGCACCTTGGGATGAACCATTAGGATTCAATGGATAAACTTCTGTAGCATTCATATTTGAATCTACGTACTGCATTGTCACAAGATTCTTGTCAAAATTGTTGATTAATAATGATTCATTTTCGAAATATACTTTACCTTCGCCATGTGCACAGGCAATTGGTATCGTGCTGCCAGTCATTTCATTTAATAATATGGATGGCGATTCCAACACCTTGATCATCGTTAAGCGAGCTTCAAATTGTTCAGATGTATTTTTAATAAAAGTTGGCCATAGCTCTGCGCCTGGAATTAATTCTTTTAATTGTGATAGCATTTGACAACCATTGCAAACGCCTAATGAGAAGGTGTCATCTTTATGGAAAAACTTTGTGAAGTCAGCTTTCAGTTCTTCATTAAAAAGAACCGTTTTAGCCCAACCAGAACCTGCGCCTAAAACATCACCGTAGCTGAAGCCACCACAGGCGACTAATCCCTGAAATTCTTGTATTTTATGTTTTCCGGATAATAAATCTGATGAAGAAACATCAATGGTTTCAAAACCAGCTAGGTGAAAAGCAGCAGCCATTTCAATATGACCGTTGACACCTTGCTCTCTGAGAATTGCAATTTTTGGTTTTGTTTTAGAAATTGAAAATGTTGCCTCAGGGTCAAAAGTTAAATTAGATTGTAATCCTTTATATTCATCATTGCCATATAACTGGTATTCTTGATCGGCACAATTAGGGTTGTCTCGATATTTTTGCATTAACCATGATGTCTCTGACCATATATTTTTGAGTTCTATAATATCTGATTCAAATAGTGTTGTGATTTGACTTTTAACTATGACTTTTTGGTCATCTCTTAATTCAGCAACTTTTATAAAAGAATCGGTAAGTCCTGCTTTTGATATTATTGGATTAGCTTTTTCAATATCATTAATTTGAAGTACGATGCCAATTTCTTCATTGAAGAATTCAGCTAATGGTTCGTTACTATTGCCAGAAATATTTAAGCCTGCTTTAGTACAAAAGGCCATTTCTAAAAGGGTTATGATTAAACCACCGTCTGATCTATCGTGATAAGCATCAATTAAATTTTCTTTTTTTAATTCGATTATTGTATTGATAAATTGTTTGAACTTTTCGGCAGAATCAACATCAGCGCATTTGTCTCCCAGTTGATTGGTTACTTGTGTTAAAGCTGAGCCACCAAGACGTTCTTGTTTGTCTAAACATAAAAGATAAAGATCGCCTTTTCCTGAAAGTTCAGGCGTAATCGTTTTTCTAACATCGCTTACCGGAGCAAAGCCGGTAATTAGCAAGCTAAGGGGTGAGGTGACTGAATGAGAAATATTTTTAGAATCATCCCAGGTAGTTCGCATAGACATACTATCTTTGCCGACTGGAATTGATAAACCTAGATCGGGGCAAAAATCCATTCCAACTGCTTTGACTGTATCGTATAAAGCAGCATCTTCGCCTTCAACTCCACAAGCAGCCATCCAGTTTGCTGAAAGTTTTATATCGCCAATCTTATCAATGTCAGAACAAAACATATTTGTTAGTGCTTCAGCAATAGCCATGCGGCCTGATGCTTCTGGGCTGATTAAGGCAATAGGAGTTCTTTCACCCATGGCCATTACTTCGCCTTTATTTGTTTTGTAACCACTTATCGTAACACAAGCATCTGCAACAGGAATTTGATATGGTCCGACCATTTGATCGCGATGAACCATACCCGTCACAGTTCTATCACCAATCGTAATTAAAAATGTTTTATCAGCGACGCATGGTAATCTTAAGATATCTTTTAATGCCTTTTCAAAATTCAAGTTGTTGAAATTGGCCGGAACTAATTGTTTCTCTTTGTGAGTTACGTCACGAGTCATTTTTGGTGGTTTCCCTAGTAGCAGGGATAATTCCATGTTTATAGGTAAATTATTATATTCTTCGTCGATTAGTGTGAGATGTTTGTCATCTGTGACGGTACCAATAACTGCCATGGGACATTTTTCTCTTGTGCATATTGCTTCAAACATTTCCAAAGAGTCAGGATCGATACTTAGCATATATCTTTCTTGAGCTTCGTTACACCATATTTGCATTGGGCTCATGGAGTGGTCGGTACTATGAATTTTTCTGAGATAAAATTCTGCTCCGAATTCAGCAATTAATTCGGGACATGCATTTGAAAGTCCGCCAGCACCAACATCGTGTATACTTAGTATAGGATTTGAGTCACCATAGGTTACACATGTATCAATGACTTCTTGACAGCGACGTTCCATTTCAGGATTTTCTCTTTGCACCGAATTGAAATCTAGACTTTCAGAATTTTCTCCTGTATCCATACTTGAAGCGGCTCCACCACCGAGTCCAATTAACATTGCTGGACCACCGATTTGAATTACTAGTGATCCTTTTGGTAAATCTTTTTTGTTAATGTGATTATTTTCTATTGTGCCAATGCCACCTGCAGTCATGATTGGTTTGTGATAGCCGCGAACCATATCATTTACTGTTTCTTCATATGTTCTGAAAATGCCGGTTAAATTTGGTCTTCCAAATTCATTGGCAAATCCTGATGAACCAATGGGGCCTTGGATCATAATTTCAAAAGGGCTAGCAAGTCTGCTTGGGAATTCAGTATTTTCATTTTCCCATTCTCTTTTATTGTTTGGAATATTTAGATTTGAAACAAAAAATGCACAGAGACCAGCTTTGGTTTTTCCTCCTATGCCCGTTGCTGCTTCATCCCTGATTTCACCACCGGTACCTGTACTGGCACCTGGATATGGGCAAATAGCTGTTGGGTGATTATGAGTTTCAACTTTGATGACAATTTCCTGATCAACGGGGTAAAATTCGTAGGATCTTTCTTCGCCTTTTGGCATAAAGCGGTCAATAGTGTGACCTTTCAAAACAGCCGCGTTGTCATCATAGGCAATGAGAGTATCTTCAGGATGTAATTTATGGGTATTTTGAATCATCTTAAATAATGACATGTCCTTTTCATTACCGTCGATGATCCAATTCGCATTAAAAATTTTATGACGACAATGTTCTGAGTTTGCTTGTGCAAACATGACGAGCTCAACATCAGTAGGATCTCTTGGAATAGCAGAATAATTTTCAAATAGATAGTCAATTTCATCTTTTGATAATGCTAAGCCAAGTTCAAGATTTGCTTTTTCTAATGCAGGCTTTCCTTCATCAAGCATTGATATGATTTGTAAAAGTTCTCGATCATGTTCCGCAAAAAATAATTCTAATTCTGTGATATGTGATTCTGTCATTTTATCATGAAGTAATGGTAATATTAAAGAGACTTGATCTTTGTCGAGTTCACTTTCGTGAGTTGATTTATTTTGATAAAAGGAATATATGACACCTCGTTCAACTCGCTTAACTTTTGTAGCACCACAATTTTGTAAAATTTCGGTGGCTTTACTGGACCAAGGTGAAATAGTGCCGGGTCTTGGGGCAATTAAAATACCAGTAGTTGGTGCGTTAGAAATGGGAAAGCCATAGGATAATATCTTAGAAATGATGGCATTTTCAGAATTATTTAATTCTCCGTTTACATCTAAAAAATGTAAAAAAGAGGCTTCAATTTTTGTGATTGATGGAATTAAATTCTGAATTTTTTCCAATAATAAGGTTATTCTAAATTCTGATATGGCAATGGGACCTTGGATTGTAATCATCTAAACTCTCTTTTTGGTTAATGTTTTCGTTCCCACTATGAGAGCGGGATTTTATCAAAATGTAGTGTGAATTGAAAAGAAAATGTGTAAATGTTGTGGTTTTGCTTTTAATTTAAACTGAATAAATGACAACGGAAACCAACATATTATGTTAGTGAGAATCATTTTCATATTGAAATACCATTGCTCGCTTACTTTCGAATGTTATCTCCAATAAGGTAAAATTAGTCGATAAAATATATTAAACTCTGAAAATAATTTCCATATAATGTCGGCCTCGAAGATCTAGTTTTTACGATAAAGTTGGAATGTATTAGCCATAAGTTGAATTTTGAATGCCTATTTCAGCGAATTTCTCCGATTAGGTACTTTAAAAATTATGTTCGATTGAAATTTCATTTAAGTAGATAAAAGGAATTATGGAAATTTTAGACCAAATAATCAACATGGAGCCCATGAGGATTTTATTAATTTTGGTGATTGGTCTTGTCGTTGGATTTCTAATAGGGTTAACTGGAATAGGTGGTGGTGTGCTTTCTTTACCAGCGTTAACGGAAATCCTTGGAGTAGAAAGTACTGTAGCTGTAGGGACAGCAAGTTTATATGCTTCGCTTACAAAAATATATGCCGTTTTTGAACATTATCGTTTGAAGACAATAGATTTTATTTCTTCGTGTATATTTTTATCGGGAGCTTTGCCAGGCTGTATTATTGTTGGTTATATTACCGTAAAAAGCTTAGAAGGTCTAAGTAAGACTGAGCAACTTAGTTACCAGCAAAATTTTAAATTATTAATTGCCTATATACTATTACTTACTGTTTTTATTTTAGTTTTTAATTTTATTTCTTTTTTAAAAAAAGAATCTTCAAGTGAGCCAGTTAAAATAGAAAAACCAAATACAAAAAAGCAGATTATAGGTGCCATGTTAGGTGTATTCATAGGTGCCTTAATTGGCGTTAGCTCAATTGGTGGGGGTGCATTAGTGATCCCTGTTCTAATAATATTATTTGGTTTATCTGCTAAAGAAACTGTCGGTTCTTCTATTTTTATTGGGGTTTTATTAACTTTAGCCACAGCTATTATTTATGGTAAAGGTGGACAGCTAGATTATGGGATTGCCATTTTAATGGCATTTGGTTCTATATTAGGTGTCTTCTTTGGAACTCGGTTAACCGAAAAAGTGCCGGATAAAATATTACAGGGATTAGTTATTGGTATCATTACATTAGCGTGTATCACAATGCTAGTGAGAGCGCATATGGCGATAAATTAATTCTGCCCAGTTCTTTTATCTTTTATAGATTAGTGGATTCATCTCAGTAATCCCAATGTCACCTGGTTTTTTACCTGGAAAAAATTTGTTCATATCACTTTTTTGAGAATCTTGTTCTGGTTCTTTTATTGTTATTCCATCAGCAATAAAAATGATGGTCATGATCTCTCTCATTTTTCCAGTAATATTTTCTCCTGCTCGATGAAGTGTCCATCCAGAATGAAAGGTGGCGTCACCTGCATTTATTGAGTCAAAATTCTTAATAGAAGTATTATTTTCTTTAACATAATTATCATAAAAATCTAACGATTCTTGGGAGATATTAAGGCTTGCAATAGGTCCCTTTTTGTGGGACTCTTCAGCAAATTCTACAATTCCCATGTTTGCATCTAGATCGACCATTGGCATCCACATTGTAATGGTATGTGGTTCTAATACTGGCCAGTAGTATTGATCTTGATGCCATGGTGTAATGCCACCACTTGCTTCTTTGTATAATCCTTGATCATGATAAAGTCTAACGCCATCGACACCCATTAAATCGGCGGCAATTTTTCCAAAGCGTTTTGCTAAAACGAATTTCTTGGCTTGTTCATTTCTTTTCCATAAATTTCCAACTTGTAGAAAAGCTTTCCCATATAAATCCCTATCCTCTAGAGGTAGTTCATCTTTTTTGGCATCTAATACTGTATTTTTTAATATATCTTTATAAGAAGAGATTTCATCGTTTGTGCAAATATTGTTTAATTTTATATATCCCTTATCTTGAAATGAGTTTATTTGAGTTTTCTCTAAATGGTAGAATGAGTCTAGTTCAGGTAATTCTTGTAAAATAGCGTTCATGGTAATTCTCCCAACAATCCTAAAAGTATTGATGTTAAATAGCATACTAAATTTATGACCTAATCTATTCGTATTCGGCTAAAATATGATACTATATTGAATTAATTATATAAAAATTACGAATATTAACTAAATTAAGCATTATGAAGCCGACTTTAGAACACATCGAGTTAGATGCTGAAATATCTTCTTTTATCTACTTTCATACATACCAGCACTACTTTGGTTTCAATATGCATTATCATGAAGAAATGGAGTTAACTTTTATTGGCAATGGTGGAGGCAAGCGATTTGTTGGTGACAGTATAGATTCCTATGAGTCTACGGATTTAGTATTAATAGGAAGTAACATTCCTCATACTTGGTATGTAGAGAAGGCGCCAAATATTAATCGCGAAGTTGTTTGTATTCAATTTAAAAAAAACTTTATGGGAGATTTGTTTTTAAAATTACCTGAGAATCGATCGATTTATAAAATCCTTGATGAAGCCAAGGGAGGGATCTCTTTTAATGGAAATGATATAAATGAAATTGGTGAGTTATTAGTGGGGATGAATGAGCAAGACCCGATGGGAAGAATGTATTCCCTTTTTATTATATTAAAAAAATTATCAGACCTGAAAAGTAAAAAAGAATTATGCAGTAAATATTATATACCATCGTCAGGAATAAAATCTGGTAACCGAATTGATAAGATCTTTAATTATTTGCATGAGAATTTTAGTCAGCAGGATGTTAATCAAAAAGTTGCCTCTAGTTTAATAAATTTGAGTGAATCAGCTTTTTGTCATTTTTTTAAAAAGGTAACAGGTTCAACCTTTATATCCTACTTAAATGAATTGAGAATTAGTTATGCTTGCAAACTATTGATTGAATCTGATGACACAATTGTCACGATTGCTTTTAAATGTGGATTTAATAATTTAAGTAATTTTAATAGGCGTTTTTTGAAACTTAAATCTTGTACTCCAAAAGTTTTTAGAGCACAAACCAATCGATAACCATAAGGAATAAACTTTGTTTAAAACTATTCTATTTGATTTAGACGGCACTTTAATTGATTCCAGTGATGATATTTTCAATGGAGTGAATTATGCGTTGAGTAAATACGGCCAGGATACTCTTGCTAAGGCCGATATAATGTGCCATGTGGGTGTAGGCTCCTTGTCTTTAATTCAAAATATCTTGAAAAATGATGATAGATCAATGGTAGAAGATGTCTTGGTCACTTATTTGAATTACTATCAAGAAAATGCTATCGAGAAAACTAAATTATATGATGGTGTTGTTGAGATTTTGCAGATTCCTGAGAAAGAATTTGGGTTGATCACAAATAAACCTCAATCCATCGGTGATAAAATTTTAAGTGGTCTAGGTGTTGAGGCAAGTTTTAAATGGAAGATTTATGGTGATACATATTCAGTTCTAAAGCCTGATCCTTATGCCTTAAACCAAATTATAGCTGAAGCAGGAGTTCAAAAAAATGAAGTATTGTTCATTGGGGATAGTGGTGTTGATTTAAAATTTTCACAAAATGCAGGTGTCGCATCTTGTTTATTCAAAAGTGGCTTTGGAGCAATTGAAATTTACCCAGAAGTGCGGGCTGATTTTGAAATATCATTAATGAATGAATTAAAAAATATTATTTTGGATTAAGTGAGTATTTAGTGGTTAGTTCGCTTAATTACTCGGTCACTTTTTTTCAATTTTTTTAGTAATTAGATTTTTCATAATATTCAGATTTTTGATTAGTTTTTTATTATTTTCAATAAGTTTGTGGAATTGTTTAATTTCATTTTTTATGTTTCTAGCACCTGATGAATCATCAGCTTTTACGTATTTTTGTATTTCATTTATTTCCTTTGTATATCCTTTTATATATCTCTTGTAATACTCAATTTTCGAATCTACTTTTTCAAGAAATAATTTGTTTAATATTTGTTCTATGATTTGTTGGGCTTGTGCTGTTGCATCCTTTTTTTTCATTTCTATTTTATTCAAAGTATCAAATGCCTTTAATAAAATTTTCACGTCATCTGGAAGACCGAAAATATAAACATCATCGTCATTTTTTGTGTAGCGAAGTACAGCTTCTTGGTTCCATTGTTTGTTGTATGTCCTGAGTATTATTGGAATAGCTATTTTTAATGAAATCTTGTCTCTCAACAAAACAACTCGATACGATGTTATTTTGTATTTGGATTGGTCGATCAATTTAATTTTTTCTTCTACAGGTAATTTAATGGCTGAGATTTCAATGGAGAATTTTTTAACATTAATGATTAATTTTTTATTTGATACGTTATCTTTGTATTGATCTAAAGCTTTAAAGAGAATGCCTAATGAAGTTCGACGAGCTTCAACTGGTGGAATAAATACATCTAAAGCAAGTGCTGTAATTGTGATGGCAGGAATACCTTTATGATTGTCTCCAATTCTTTTTATTAATGTGGATATTGGGCCACGTTTGGTTGTTACTGATATTAATTCATTCGGATAAATTGGAACGTCATATTTTGGCTTATTAGGTTTGTCATCGCAAAGTAGAAAGTTTTGTGTTGAAAATAAGAATAGAACTAAGTAATAACAATTTCGCAAAATCATATCTCTTTTAAATGTAAATAAAATTGGAAGTTCATAACGAGTGAATATGGAATGTATTATAGTCATGCAAATCGTTTTATTCAATAATCTTAGCTGAATATCTTAATACTAACTAAACGAAAGTTTATCTTTGTGTCGCTTCAAATTGCTCGATGAATAACTTTGTCACTTTATCAACACTTTTTTGAGTATCTTTTTCTTCTAATGTTTTTTCATTTGATTGAAACGTTAGGGATATTGCTAAAGATTTTTGATCTTCTGCTAAGTTCCCACCTTCAAATAAATCGAAGACATGAATATTCTGAAGATGTTTTATATTTAACTTTTTAATACTATTTTCAATTTCCCCCCATGTCGTTTCTTTCCTAAAAGCAAAAGATAAATCTCGATTAGTGGAAGGGAACTTTGAAATAGAGTTGAATTGATATTGTTGGTTTTGGCAACGAAGTAAAGAAGGTACATCTAGTTCAAAAACAAAGGGACTTGATTTTAATCCATACCCTTCAGCAATTTCAGGTTTTAATTGTCCGAGATAACCGATGATAACTTTGTTTGCTTTCAATGTAATCGATTTCCCAGGGTGTAAATAAGTATCAATATTCCTTAAAGGTTCTTCTTTGATATTTTTTATTTTTAAGGAGCTTAAGGTTGATATTAAAAGACCTTTTAAACTGTAAAAAGAATGTGGATCTTCTTTTTCATTCCAAGCATTTTGTTTGTTAATACCTGTGATAATTCCGGCTACTTGTGCACGTTCAATTGGCCTGACTTCCTCTTCTTTGTAAATATATTCATTGATTTTGTAATACCTATTTTCAAAAATTGATTTCAATTCTTCTTTGTATTGCTCTTTTAGATAAATTCTTCCTACTTCAAATAGTTGAATGCTTTCATTGAAATGATTGGCGTTTAATGCAGCAGCTCTTAAAAGATTTGGAATTAAAGTTGTCTGCATGTGGGATAGATCTTCAGCAATAGGATTTTTAACTGCAATAGGATTTGATCTTGGGTCTTCTTTAGATAGTTGCATTTTTTCAATATCTTTTAAACCCGTGAAATGAAAAGAAACGGTTTCGTTAAATCCCTTATTAACAAAAGCCGTTTTAACCTGGTCAGTAAATTTTATGATAGGTGCTTCTGTAATTGGTTTAATACTCATTTTAGGAAGTGTGTAAGGAATATTTTCAAAACCTATTAAACGAGCAATTTCTTCTATCAGATCAACTTCTCTTGTAATATCTGGTCGAAAGGTTGGGATTTTGTATGTCAATTCATCTTCACTGATGTTTTCTTCTTTTAGAATATCAATGCCTTTTAATTTTTCTTCAACTTCTGAAGTTGTTAGAGTGACACCAAGGACTTTATTGACTCGTGAGGTCCTTAAAGAAAAAACTTTTGCTTCAATTTTCTGAGGATAAATATCTATTATATTAGAGGCTACTTCTCCATCAGCTAATTGGTTTAATAATGAGGCAGTTCTTTTAATCACATATTCTAAGTTTTCTGGATCAACACCTCGTTCAAATCGAAAACTTGAATCAGTTTGTAAACCTAAACGTCTAGAAGTTTTTCGAACACATATCGGATTAAAATAAGCAACTTCAATAAAAACATTGGTGGTGTTTTCTGTAATTTCACTGTTTAATCCGCCCATAACACCTGCAAGTGCGACGGGACCACTTTCATCACAGATTAACAAATCGGTATTTAATAATTTTCTTTCTTGTTCATCAAGT
Organism: Planctomycetota bacterium; assembly: GCA_002746535.1. Lineage (GTDB taxonomy): Bacteria > Planctomycetota. The sequence goes on along the minus strand of NVWA01000005.1, from coordinate 84,415 downwards.
GTTGTCATTGTTTCATTTTCATTGGCTTTACGTATGATGATTTTTTTTCCTTTGATTTCATCAGCATCAAAAGCATGCAACGGGTTGCCAGATTCTAACATTACAAAATTTGTGATATCCACGACATTGTTAATTGATCTTAACCCGACAGTTTCAAGATATGTTTTTAACCATTTTGGTGATGGTTTGATTTTTACATTTTTGACGGCTAGTCCCATGTAGCGTGGACAATCTTCGTGTTCAATGGTAACTTCAGAAAATGATTCACTTTTGAAATCGGTTGTGCTATATTCGAATGATGGTATTTTTACAGGTAACCCTGTTGCCGCAGAAACTTCTCTGGCTACCCCGATGTAAGATAAACAATCTGGTCGGTTGGGTGTGATAGAAATATCCAATACTTTTTTTGGTAAATTTAGGGCACTTGTTATAGGTGTGCCAGCTTCAAACGAATCATCTAAAATCATAATACCATCATGATCATTTGAAAGACCCAGTTCGTCTTCGGCGCAAATCATGCCTAGGGATTCAATGCCTCTGATTTTTGATTTTTTTATTTTAAATCCTTTTTGATTTTCTGGATCTGGTAATACACAACCAACGGGTGCTAAAGCAATTGTTTGACCGGCTTCAATATTTGGGGCTCCGCAAACAATCTGCAAATCTTCTTTGCCATCAAATACAATACATACAGATAATTTATCAGCGTCAGGGTGTTTTTCTTTTGATTTAACTTTGCCTATGATGACGCCGTCTAACCCTTCGCCAAAGGATTCAATGCCTTCAACTTCTAAGCCTGCTTTAGTAAGGATAGAATCCAGTTCTTCAATAGTTCCTTGGTAATCAATGTAATCCTGTAGCCACTCTACATTTATTTGCATTTAAAATCTTTCTTTATTATTTATTCGAATTGTGATAAAAATCTTAAGTCGCCTTCAAAGGTAAGGCGAAGGTCATTAATGCCATATTTTAGCATTGCCATTCTGTCGAGGCCCATTCCAAAAGCAAAACCTGTGTATTTTTCTGCATCAACGTTTACGGCTTCAAAGACAGCCGGATCAACCATACCGCAACCACCAATTTCTATCCAACCAGTTTTCTTGCACAATGAGCAGCCTTTTCCCTGACAGTTAAAACATTGTAAATCCATTTCAGCACTTGGTTCAGTAAAAGGGAAAAAACTTGGTCGGAAGCGAGTTTTAAGACTGCTGCCATAAATTTCTTTCAGGAAATGATCAATGACACCTTTAAGGTCGCCAAATGAAATACCTTCATCAACCACCAAGCATTCAATCTGATGAAACATTGGTGTGTGGGTAGCATCTGAATCTTGACGGTAGACAGCACCTGGGGCAATAATTCTTAAGGGTGGTTCCTCTTTTAACATAGCGTGAATTTGAATACCGGAAGTATGCGTTCTTAAGACATTATTTGATTCTTCAAAAAAGGTATCTTGCATATCGCGGGTAGGATGTTCTTCGGGAATATTTAGTGCTTCGAAGTTATACCATTCAGTTTCAATTTCCGGACCTTCGAAAGTTGTAAAACCCATCGCGGTCAGAATGGTTACCATTTCTCGTTGCATTAATGTTACGGGATGAAATGAGCCATTTTTAATTTGATTGCCGGGAAGTGTAGTATCAATTTGAGCAGACATTTCTTCCGTATTACTTTTGTCCGTAGAAGATTTTAAAATACTATCATGTAAATCGTTGGCTAATTTTTTTATTTGGTTGATGGCTTGGCCTAATTTTGGTTTTTCTTCTTTTGCCGCATCTTTCAGTAGGCTCATTAATTGAGTTACTTCACCTTTTTTGACCAAGTATTTTAAACGAAAATTTTCAGCTTTTTCTTTTAATTTTGTGGCGCTTATATTTTTGGTTTCACTTAAGATTACTTTAACTTCATCTTTCAGTTTACTGGACAATTTCTCTAGTTTTTCAAGCATGTACTTTGCCTTGTCTATGATTCAATATTTTGTATTAAAATTTGGGGAGGAATTATAGAAAATGACAGAATTAAGTCAAAATTTAAACTTAAAAACCATGTTTAAATTAAGAATTTGGAAAAATAGAAATGCTAATATTTGGAAAGGTAATTTTGCTGTATTTCCTCTGAGTTTAAGGCTCTATCATAAATGGCGCTCAAGAATAAAACGCCATTCCATGAATGACTTTTGGTATTATTGCCAGTCAGATTTAGATAAACTTTATCTTTGTTGGTAAACAAAGAGGTGAAATTTCCTTTTGTTTCAATACTTTTTTGAGAAATCCCATTCTTAAAAAGGGTAACAATACCGTCTTTATCTTTTGTAATTACTATATGAGCAATTGAGTTATCTTCAAAAATATTGTTGAATTCTAGTTGATTATCAAAACCTTCTTTAGTATCAGTGTTCATTGATAACACAATGCTGTTTCCTTTTTGGCCTAAGAAAAAAAGCCAGTGTGGCTGTCCAAACAATTCTTTTTCTTTACTGAAGGCTATCAACATAGAGTGATTATTTACATCACTATTATCAGCTGGTTTTAGCCATAACTCGAAGCTTATTTCATTTGATTTTTGAATTTCCTCTAAAATCTCTTTAGCATTTTCGGAATTAGATAATGAGATCTGTGAGCTAATGTTTAAGCCGCCCATTTTTAAAATATTGGGTTGAGAAGTTCCGGTATACTTTAATTTTATTGATTTATTTTGTGGGAAATTATTTTTAAATAGATTATTTTGAAAGCTGTCAAGATTAAATTTATAGGAGACAAGGCAGTTCTTAGTGATTCTCGGAGTAATTATGTTAATGGCAGTTTCAGTTTTGACCTCCGGTTTTTTCAATGATATGCTGTTTTCAGTAACAATGGCTGTCTCTCTGTCTTTAACACTGATGGATTTGTTAATGCTTATATTCGTGAATTCAACAAATCCTTTTTCCATTTGAATAATAGTTTTTTCATTGGTATTGCTGAGCCTAAATTTTGTTCCTAAAACTTTGACTATAGCTTTTGAAGTATTTAACAGCATTGGATATTTTTCTGCTTGTTTTGAAACGCTAACATGTATTTCGCCATGTTTTAATTCAATTAATTTTTGGTCTAAGTGTATTTTATTTTCGTCAGTTGAAGGGTTTCCAAAAGTTACGGTTGAATTTGAAAGTAATTCTAATGCGGATCCGTCATCATAAGTTATGTTTACTTTTTCGCCGTATGGAATAGTGATGGAATCAAGGTTTAAAATTTCCATATTGAGCTGCGTATTTAAAGGTTTACCATTTCGGATAACTTGAATATTTTTCCCCGTATAAGTGATATGTGGTGAGCCGGCAATTTGATCTGGTGTAGTGTAAAGTTGATAGAGGACGAAAAACATTAATGCTGCTGCTAGTGGTAATGTCGCACTTATAATCATTGTAATGGGGGAGTTTTGTATTTTAGCAATACTCAGGTTTGTGGTTGTGGAATAGGGGGAGTTTCTCTTTGAATCTCTTTTAATCTTTTTGGTGGCTTTTTTTCTTTCTTGAGGATCTCGAAGGATTTCAAGAGCTCTGTCGCCGCCATTCATTTCAATTTCAGAAAACTGTGATCTAAGAATACCATCTATAGCTTGTTCGCGACCTTGACTTTTCAATTCTTTTTTTAATTTATTGTTTAATAGCATTATAACGTACCTAGATTTAATTTTCGTTCGACACATTTGCGCATATTACTTCGTACTCTTTCAAGTCGTTTTAGAATTGATTGTAAACTGATGTCCAAATGTTTTGAAATATCTACAGCTCGGTGGTTTTCAAAATAATACATTTTGCAAGTAATATGTAATTTTTCGGGTAAGGCTTGAAAACATCTTTCAACCAGATTTAATTTTTCTGCCCAATTGTCTTCAGCTCTATTTTCGATACCACGAAAAACTTCTTCCATACCTAGTAAAACTTCTGGTTCTAAAGCCACTTCTCTTTTTCTTCTTTTTAATTCTTCAAATGCTATATTTTTTGCAATAGTTCTTAGCCAAGCGCCAAAGGTTTCTTTTGACTTTAATGTATCAAGCTTGACGTAAGCTTTCACAAAGGCATCTTGGCAAATATCTTCTGTTAGCACAGGGTCTTTAACAATGCCAAGAATATAAGCCTGAAGCATAGGTTCATTTTCACGAACCAGTATTTCGTACATGTCAATTGGGTTCATTTATTTTGTAACCGATTTATATCTATAATATACTTCAAAGCAGAAAGCTCCCATGGCCGTGGTGTAAACTCTGCCTTCCATCACTCCCCATTTTGTGACTGGGTCCCATGAACCATCAACATCATTAAGAGAACCATCTAGGGGTCCACCTCTTCTTTGACTTGGTAGCAAAGCATCCATTAAACCTTTATTCCATTCTTTCCAGGCCTTACCGCCGTACTGAAACATTGAGAGAGTTCCGTAATACCAATAGTAGAAATCACCTCCTTTTCCATCTCCCCATTTGGGAATTCTTGCCATAATGATTTCAGATTGTTTTTCTAAGTCAGCTCTATGAACTCCCATATATAAGTTGCAAAGCATACCGACAGATGTCATGACATTATTTTTTTTATTTCGATCGCCCTTTTTTAAATAGTGGACGACTCCTTTATAGCCATTGTCGTCATCGGTCATTTCAGCAACTCTTTTTTTATAAGGGTCAAATGCCTCTTTTGAAACTTTTAAACCTGCTACTTTTGCACTTTTTAATGCCATAACCATCCAGCCTGTAACAGACATTGATTGAGAGGCACCATCTTTATAACCAAAATGAACTTTTCCTTTATCAGGATTAATTATGTAATCGATTCCTTTTTGTGCGGCAACTTTGATTTTTGGATTGGGGTACATTCCGTAACATTCTGCTAGTGCAAGTGTGCAAATTGCAGCATCATATATTTGATGAGATCCATCACCCCAACTACCATTTGGTAATTGTTTTGAAATTATCCAGTCAATTCCTGTTTTTACTGTTTTTCTAAATTTACCTATCCTAGGGGTATGTCCTGCTGCTAAAAAGGCAAGTACAGATAACCCAGAAACTGAAGCATCGCCAGATCTCTCATTTCGAGTTCGACCATATTTTGCACCATCCCAATGACCATCTTGTTCTTGATGACGTTTCAACCATTTCAAGGCTGCATCTACGGCGGATTCGGTTTTTCGGTTTCCGCCACCTCTCATGACAGCTTTCTTTTTTCCGCCACCCGTTCTAGATCCAAAAGCGCCACCACCTCCACCACCACCACCAATGTTGCCCATGACTCCTGAGCCAACAAGTGGCATATCTGAAATAGCTTCTGAAACTCCCTCGGCGGTTTCGGCATCCATTTCGTTTTCGGTTTCCATTTCTTCAACAACCTCTTCGGTTGTTACAATTGGTGTGATTTCAGTTACAACGTCTGAAACAACATCAACAGTTTCTTTAACGATATCTCTTTCAACTTCTTCCTCTTCTTCTTCTTGCTCTGCAATTGGTGTCGTTGTTATGACTACGTCTTCTGTTTTTGGCGGATATGACCAATAAAGTAATGTTAGTAGAAAAATAATGAAAAGATGTGCTAAAGTAGAAATGGCAAATACCTGTAAGCTTCCGCCACGTTTTTTTCCTTCTTCTTCCTCTTCATCATAATCATCATAATCCTGATCTTCAATGATCTCATCAACGATTTCTTCATTGTTTGATAAGTGAGAGCTTTTTTTCATACTTAGTATCTCCGAAACGATTTCATCATTTTTCATTTTGATTACCTAAGTAAGAGGGCGATTAAGACCTTTTATGACATTAAATTTTTGAAAATTTAAATATTAGCTATTTGAAAATACTTATTCGTTGGTATACACTATAATGATAGGGTTTACTTATCTTGAAATCTAATTTACTTTTAGATTTTCATCATTAATTTGTCTCTTTTACGATTGAAATGACATATTTTAAACTTATTAGTTTTTCCAAGGCGGAAGTACTTGATTGCGTTGGAATATCAGAAGAGGAATTATTTATTGGGTTTTACCTTTTTAATAGGTTTGGCCGGTTTATGGATTCGTTCAATTTTTAAATCTTTAATCGTAAACCCCCTTAAATCTCCAAAGCGATATCTTAAAAAATTCCATCTATTTGAGAAATCAAATTTTATCAGCACAATATTCGCGCCTTTTTTTAAGGATAATTTTTTACTAATTAGATGATCATCATGTTCTCTGTAACTAGTGAGATCAATTTTTTTCTTCCCATTGACCCAGAGACTGATTGATTCTGAAGCTCTGTTGTAATAGTCTTCGTGAACATTGGAAATAAAATAGATTTTTTTTCTTTTTGGTACGGTCAACTTTATAGCTACATAAATAAATTTTGCTTTTGATTTCTTTTTTAGTTTCACAACATCTTTTTTAAAGGAGTACTTTTCTTTTAGTGACTCATATTCTATATCTGGATTTTCCTGATCTTCAGGATTCTTGTCTAAGTCATCTACAATAGGACCAAGAATGGAACGATTGTCTACAAATCCGAACTGATTGGATTGATTTAGTAAAAATGATCGTTGAATATTTTTATTAACTTTTGCCTTTTTGAATATTGCTTTGCAATCGTCCCAAACATTTTTTGATTTTGATTTACTTTTATAAATATAGCGACATGCTTTAACGGTTGCTTTATGGTTACTTTTTATTCTTGTAAGCCATGCAACATATAGCTCATTGATTTTCTCTATAGTTAAATTCTTTTTAATTCTAATGATGCCATTAATCAATGTGCTACTTAAATTACTATCAGTGGGTAAATTCTTTAATGAGTTTATGACACTTTCAAAATTTAATCCGCTATAGCTTTTATCCAATGGAATTTTAATGGCCGGAATCTCAATAGTAAAATTTTCAATTGCTCTTTTAACTTTGATCAGTTGATTAACGGAATAACTTTTATTATTGAAATTATAGATTGATGCTTTTAGGTTATGACTCTTTTTGATTGCTGAATCCATTAATTTACCAGATCGGTTAATAATTAATGTTGTTTTGTTGGGTGAATATTGATGTAAATTACCTATATACGTGTTATTAAGTCCCAATTGCAAAATAATTTTTCTAAGTTGATTCTCAATGGGATAACCAGCGATTAGTCCAGGTGTTAAGAATTCTAAATGAGGAATATTGATGTTTGAAGTTAACTTTCTGGTAGACCCCTTAGCATATACGGATCTTTTTTTGCCATAAGCAGAAAAATTATGTACAGAAATACTTTGCTTTTCAGACATTAATTTTCTTGGAAAAATTTCAATTGCCCATATCTGTAATGCATATTGGGTCCACTCATTTTTTATTTTTAGCTGATTTGCAAATGTAGCCGTTTTAAGCAGTAAAGGTTGTATCTGTTTCTGGAAGGAAGGGTCGATTTCAAGTAAGTCAGGATTTAGTTCCCTAATATTTTGAATTTCTTCCATTAACAAAGTGGCTAAGATATTGATGACGCAATAGTTGGATTTATTTTTCTTTACCATCTCTTTAAGCAATCTTATATTGTCTTTTACCGTATAGAGTTTTCTCCTGTCGTAAAACCACTTATATAATTCGTTTCCTTGAGGATAAAAATTACCATTTTGATAAATATTATTTCTTAAATTAAAATTCTTAATTTGTTGGCTTTCATTATTTTCTTTTGTATTCCAAGGGAAAAATTTTGGACCATAATAAAAAGCACCTCCCATGCGAAAACAGCCGTCATCAATCCCTTTTTTATATTGCCGAAGTTCGATTGAAAAGTCTGGCAACTTGTTTTTTGCATATTTGTCATAAGTATCTTTATAGGTGAATTTCAAAAATAAATTGATATTGCCATCCATATCCATTTCTTTCCAAGATTGGACTCTTCCTTTGAATATGAAATTTGTTGAGCATGTTTTCCATTCGTCTGGATTCCATTGAACAATTCCTTGCCCTATGGCTGAATTGGTGGAAATAAATAATTTGTGACTGTAGGATTTATTCTTTAAGGGTGAGATCGTGAACTTTAAATATGCGAATTTTTTATCACCAAATGCTAAATATTGAAAAGTTCTTAAAGGTTTGCTATTATTGTTTGGAACCCATTGATCACTTTGAACTATTTTTTCTGGGTACAATTCGCTATGCGGCCATTGTGAGTTACTATGATTTGAAACTCTAAAGGATTCTAGCTTTTCATAATGATGATGAGGGTCAAAGTTTCTGAAAAAAAACATTTGCGAGCCTCTGACTTCGAATAGACTGTTATCTAAAGGATATAAGATTAATCCTCTTTGATTTGCGTGATTACCGTATTTTGCAGCATTATTTTGAATGTAATGAATGCTAACTAGTTTATCGCCTTTGATTTCAAATGTTTCTATAAAGAACACCGCTTGTACGATGATTTTATTTCCTTTTTTAAGGATGCCTATTTCAGGATTATTATGCTCTCTACCACGAATAGTTTTAAATTTATAGGATTTCCCTTTTTCTTTATAGACACCGGTGTTGCCATATAATTTATCAAAGCAAAAATATCCTCCGTTGCGTGCTTGGTGAACTTCACCGTACTCTTTTATTAAATTACCTGTTTTACCATCGTATAAATGATAGTAGGCAAAAGAATAGTCTTTACCAAATTTATGATGAACTTCTTTGTAGGCTTTGTTGTAACTACGACCAGGACTTTTTAGAGTATAAGCAAATTTTCCAGTTGGTAGATCATACACTTTGTAAGCATATCCGTTGTTGTAATGTAGAAGAAATATTTTATCTTCTTCTTGTCTTAATTCATATCTCTGTGTGTTATACTGTGACCAAATTTGTTTTCCATGCTGATTAATGTCGTAACAGTAAAGCCTAGTGCCTGCAGATATCACAACGTAATTTTTGCAGATGGCGATTGCTTTGGCTTTTGGAGCACTAAATGTTAATAGCCGTTTACCTGTTTTTGTATCTAAAATTAAAATCGATTGGTTAATCGTTTGAACAGCAACATGTGTTCTCGATGCAGCTATTATAGGTTTAGATTTTAATATTTCTTTTTTATAAATATAAGGTTTTGATTGGTAATGATGAGACCAAATGACATTTCTGGTAAATAAATCTTCTAAACGTACTTCACCAGGCACAGACACAAATATTTTATCTGTGGTTAGAAAATGGTAAGGGATTTCTTCATACCACATTATTGTGGGTGCTATATACGTTTTATCCTTCTTTTCAAATCCTTCTCTAAATAATGTAATATGTCCATTCATTTTCATGATATGATGATAAAGTAGAGATGTTTCTATTAATTTATTTTTAGACCATGAGTCGCTAGTGCTATATGTTTTTTCAGGTAAATAAAGAGACTTCTCTAAGACTATTGTGCTGTAAGGCAGGTCTATTGTTTGTTGCTCTGGTTTTACAAACCCCGTCTCTGGATAAGGGCTCGGAATAAAGGTTGAATTGTTTAAAGAATCATCTGCTTTTAATAGATAGGCATCATTGCTTGTGAAAAGTACCCAGTACCCTTTGGAATATCTTAATTTAAGTGGTTGTAAATTCATTTTTTTGACTTCTAGAATATCTCCATTACTTCCGCTTAAAACGACAATACTTTTTGAACAAGGAATATAAATTTTTCCATTATGTAATTGTCCTTCCCCTTTTGGCGCTAAACCATTCAAAGATCTTTCCCAAATCATTTCACCATTCTGGGAGTCTATTTTGATTACTTTTGGTTCAGCACCAGAATTATGATTTGAAATATAAATAAATTTATTGGAAAATCTTGAGTGTATAAATTGTGGTTTGTACATTAGTGAGCGCCATATTAAATTGCCACTTTGCTTATTGATTCCAATAAATGATTGGTTTTCTGGTGTAAAGGTGACGAGTATATCTTTAAATAATTTTATGAATCCTGATGGTGCTGAAGCAATAGCTTTGTTAAAGTAATATCTTTTTGATCGATTCGGTTTATTAAAAGCTTTACCCCAAAGTAATTCTTTTGTTTTAATGCTGGCCTTAAATGTGATGCCTGTGCCGGTAAATCCATAGATAGCTTTTTCATCTTTTGCAAAATGATTGTCGTGCCGGTAGGTATTCCAAGGATGATTTATTCTGCCGCCGTAAGTATCATGCTGCAAGTTATCTATCATAGCTAGGGGGATTGATTTAATTAAATTTCCATTTAATGGATTCAGGATGTCAAAGTTGATTGATTTGAATGTGCCGCTACCATTGTAACTTAATGAATATAATGAGTCTCCGGCTTGTATAGGTGTTGTAATAGGGCTAATAAATATGTTAGATTGGGCAGAAAGATCCCAACGAAGTTGGCCTTCTATATCATAACATTTAACAGTTTTTAAAGCTGAATGTTCTTGATTGGTAAAGTAGATAATGCTGTCACCAACTTTTCTTGAAATAAATCTTTTTTGATGAGGGCCTTTTTCTGATTCATTATAATATTCATTCTTTGAGAAAGAGGACCACCTGATTTTATTCGTTTTTAAATCTAACGCTTGAATTGAAGATGCTGTGGTGATATATAAAGTTGAACTTGTAAAAGTCACATCAGCCCCTTGGTGAAAATCAATCACAGGATGATTAGTGTATTGATTGTGTATCTTTGGTAGAGAAATTCTTTTAATTAAAGTACCAGGTCCGGCGGTGTTTATACTTTTTTTCTTTTTCTGAAATATAGTAGAAATATTGACCTTATTGCCTTTATGGTTGATGTTGTGATTGTTGGATACATTAACTAAGGTGATTTGATCTTCTTCAAGTGTGTGATTTATTTTCTCTAGAGTTTTTAATTTTGATAAAATAAGTTTGCGTTTTTCTGGAATATGATTGTAGATTAATTTTGCATAGTAATGAGCTTTGTGGAAATCACCTCTTAGAAAATAATAATTTAAAAGAGCGTTTTGTAATTCATTCAGTGGCAGTAAATCGCCAAACTTTTTAATAATAGATTTCATTTGATTGACATCGTTTTTGAGGAGAGCGGTCTTAATTTTTGATTGTAGGCTTTTTTTGGAGTATTTCAGGAAGTCGTTTAAGAATAACTTATTTGAATAAGCGGCTGATGCAAAAATATTATTGAGGCTATGAAAGTCATTCCCGAAATCTATCAATCGATATTTTAATTCAGTAAATAATTCAAAGGCTTTTTTTAATTCGCCTTGATCTCCTTGATAGGATTTGATTAAATCTTTTATTCTAAGCGCAGCCATCTTTTCTGTTGAATCGGCAATAAATAATTTGCTGGCTGGTTTTGGATCAACGCCAACATAGCTTTTGATGGTGTTGTAGGTGCTAATACTATTACGAGCTTTTGAAGTAAACTTTTTGAATGTCGCTTTATACTTTTCTGTTAATTGATTGCATTTTCTTAGATAACCTGTGTAGAAATTGGCCAGCCATAATTGTACATGTATGATAGCATGTATTTGGTCGAAAGATTTTGAATTTGTTTCTTTAATATAATCTAAGAATTCTTTAATAAATTTTTCGGCTTTTTTTGGTTGATTAGTGTAAATGTAATTTGTAATTAAATCATAGCGATACCCAGTTCCGTAATATATATTGTTTAATAAGGAAGAATGAGTTTTCTTATTTGGTAAATGGTAGAAATAGTAATCTTTATAATTGGTGTAGAAATAATCTTCCATTTGATAAAAATCATATCCTTTGACTCTTTTTAAGATTTCAATAAATAGGACAATGCTTTTATTCTTATTTTTTTTGAATTTTGATTTGAAAAAATCTAGTTCAAACAATTCAATGAGGTAATTAGAGATCCCGGAACTCTTTGAGGAAAGCGACGGATAAAAATATTTCTCTATCCATAATTGATCTTCTTTTTTTGTGGAGGTGATTTTTTTATATATCACATTACTAAAGTCATATAGCTTATTTCTGTTGATAACCTTTAATAATGCTTTGGTGTGCGCTAATTTGAGTAAGTAAAGATTATGTTTTCCGGTATCAAGAGTAATAAAATTAGAACCTGAAAATGAAATAGAGATAGTATTGTGATGAATGTTGTGAACGTTCTGATCATTTAAAAACCCACTTACTCCATTATTTGATGGCTGGAATATGATGTATTCTCCTTTTTCTTTTATTTCGAATTCCCAGTGGTACATCATTTGTGGATGGGTGGTTATTTTTTTTCTATGATCTTTATCTTGTTTGACTTTTGAATTTAAAATTTTTGATAAATTGTGGTGATATAGTTTTCCTTCTTTAATAGCAAAAGATTCAATTACGGATGGTAGCAAGTATTCACTTTTTTTGATTTTGGCTGTCTTTTCATAATCCTTATTCGGATTGAAATATAATTCAGCTAATATTGCTGGGTGTTCTCGATAGATATCATTTAATATTTTTTTTATTTTTGCTTCTTGGCCAAAGCAAAAATATTTTGAGAAAATTAGTAAAAAAACAAAAATAATTTTATGCAAAAGTATAGCCTTATTTTAATGGGATTGAATGGAACTAAATCGATAGATTTTGCAGGAAAGCTTGAGCTTGGTAGCGCGCTCATATTAGCCAATATAATATCTTATAAAAGCTTCTAATCAACCTAAAATATAAGGCGCTTTTTAAACTAAAAGTCACTTTAAGGCCTTTATAAGTTGAAGAAAACGTTTTACTGTGTATTAACTGTAGCTACCACAAAACACATGAATTAACAACATTTCAATTCAGGTTTTCATCTATGAAAATAAATTATTCTTTTTACTTTTTATGTCTTATTTGTTTGCTTTCAGCATGCGGAAATTCAACAAATGAGACAAAAACTAATGATGTTTATGCAAAGGTTCCTATAAATAATAGTGTTTGGGGGCAGCCAATTAATTATATGCCCAAAGATCAAGCAAGTCTTTCCAAAAAATTAATTATTCATACAGGGAAGTGGGAAGTTAAAAATGGTAGATTAGAATCCATAAAGAATGGCGAAGAGACGCCGTCTCCAGAGCATATAATTTTATTCAATAAAAATAAAATTGGTGATTATGCAATTGAGTTTAAAGCAATGATTAAGGATCAAGCCTCATTAGATGCTGATGGTGGAGACCTTTCTATTATTATGGCTTCTGATGAGGATCTTGTTGCAAGGTATGATCTTCAACTTGGTGGAATTGGAAATAAGTTTGCCCTAGTCCAGATGTATAATTTGCCTCTTGGTAAATTAGAGTATGAATTGAAAGCGGGGGAGATTTATAAAATAAGGGCTGAAAAAATTGGTGATCAATTAAATTTATTTTGTAATGAAACATTAATTCTTTCATGCAAAAGTCCCTATTTTTTGACTGGTCGTATCAATGGTATTTACACTTGGGGTGCGGGAAAACAGTTCTGGGATATTAAATTATACCCAAGAAGAATGAAAGATGTGGACATTGAATTAGAGTCTGTTGATCGTCTCTTATCAAAAATAGTTTATGAACCAATGAAATTTAGTCGGTATAGTGAAGTCGTACGTACTATGTTCAAGAATATTTTACATGCTTATTCATATGATGATTTTATACATAATTTAATTTATTTGAGATTAGCTCACTTGGAATTGGCCATGGATGATTTTAATCTGGCCGATTCATATTTATCAAAATTAAAATTGAGAAAAGAATCTCATGAGACTTTACTGTTAAAGGCAAGAGTTGCTTTTATGAAAGGCGATTTCGATCTGTCTAAAAATCTATTTAGTAATTGTATTAACAATTATAAAAACTTTCGAGTAGCAACAACAACTGAAATTGAAAAATTACTAAAATCAAAATATACAAAAAAAATCCCAAAAAAGATATCTCATTATTTTTGGACTATTTATACAGAGTATTCGCAAGGGGATAGAAAGGTATATATAGATGGAAATCTAACTTCGCTAGAATTTCTAAACGATGTGAAGGATATACCAAATTATTTTGATTTTAGTCTTAATGATATAGTTTCGTTATCTGGTTTGGATAAATTAGAAAAAATACAACATTTGAATCTTAGTGGAAATAAAAAAATTCTTGATTTGAAGATATTACAAAACACCATAGTTGAAAAACTTTATATTTCCGAAACAAATATAAAGTCTTTAGAGGGAATTGGTAAAAAAGATTTAGTGCTATTCAGTAGTTTGAAATGTAACTTAAATGATTTTAGTATAATCAAAGATTATTTATTACTTAAGAATTTGACAGTGGATTCTAATAATATAAGTAGTGTAGAGGAGTTGAAGCCACTAAAGTCGTTGATTAGTTTAATGATTGCTAATAACCAAATTAAAAATATTTCTCCAATACATTTTGAAAATATTACCACTCTAAATTTTAGTAATAATAAAATCTCAATTATTTCTCCTTTAGAAAAAGCAGTTAAATTAAAAGATTTAAAGATTGATGACAATAAAATTACTTCTTTGGATGCGATATCTAAATTACCTTTGTTGCTGTCGGTGTCTTGTACAGGAAACCCCTTAAGATCTTTTGGGGATTTTTCTGTAAAGCCACCAAAGTCGTTTTTCTTTGATATTGGGTCTTTAAGCGAAAGCTATATAGAGACATTGAGGAAAAATTGGTCAAACAATGATGATTTTAAACATCATAAAAAGAACCTTGAAATTTTAATTGAAGTTAAGAAGGGTGATCAAGCTGATTTAAAGAAATTTGCCACTAAAAAGAATAGCCACTATTATTTAAGCGTTCCAATATATCTTAATCTTCAAGACGCGCATAAATTTAGTAAGAAATATGGTGCGCATTTAATTTCAATTGTTGATATTGAAGAAAATGATAACATTTTGATAGAAAGAATGCCTGGTAATTATTGGATTGGATTAGAAAGAATTGGTGGCTATTATAAATGGGCCACGGGTGAAAATGTAGATGTTGACAATGTTCTTTACCAAAAACATGAGACGAGCTCAAAAGACTACTTTTATGCTGTTAATATAAAAAATAAATGGTTGCCAGTAGATCCTATAATACGGTTGCCATTTATTATTGAATGGGATGAGTAAGTAAGCGCAATTTAAAATATAAAACTACATTTTAATTTAGGTTAATATATGAAGCCGATTTTTTACTTAAGTATTATAATCAGTGTTTTTTTGTTTATATCATGTGGAAATTCAAATCAATTTAAGACGTCATCTAAAATTGCTTCCTATGATAGTTTTTGGGGCAACCCTGTAGATTATACTCCAACAAATGAAAAAGAATTAGCTAAGAACTGGATTGTTAAATCTGGTAATTGGAAAGTTATTGACGGAAAACTTGAAGCAGTAAAGAATGATAAAGGAGATAGCGAAGGTCATGTGATTCTTTTTAAAAAAAACTTGGTGGGTGACTATGCTATAGAGTTTAATGCCTCTATTACTAGTAAAGAAGCTTTAGAAACAGGGGGTGATTTATCTATAATCATGGCAAGCGATCCATTACTTGAGAAGCGATATGACTTACAAATAGGAGGAATAGGGAATAAGTATGCCATAATCATGATGTATAAGTTCTCTGTTTCAAAATTACCATATGAATTGGTTTCTGGTGAAGTGTATAAAATTCGTGCTGAAAAATTGGGGGATAGTTTAAGTTTATATTGTAATGATGTTTTATTAGTAGCTTGCAAAAACAAATATTTTTTAACGGGTCGTCTGAATGGAATTTATGCTTATGGCAAAGGAAAGCGTTTTTGGAATATTAAAGTTTACGAAAAGAAGATGAGAAATTATGATATTGAAATAGTGACAGCAGATAGGATTTTATCTAAAGTAATTAACTTCCCTTCTAAGTATAGAAGGAACGCTAATATAGTTCGATCAATGTATAATGACATTCATAGTGCTTATCCTCGAGAAGTACCGTTAAATGACATCATTAATATGAGGTTAGCCAACCTCGAATTATCTGTAAATAATTTTAAAAGAGTTGAGTATCATTTAAATAAGGTGACGGGAAAGTTAAATAAATACGATATTCTTTTATTGAAAGCTAGAGCTGCTTTCATGCAAAGGGATTTTAAGCTAGCAAAAGAATACTTCTCTCTGTGTATAAAAAAATATAAGAATTTTCGAGGAGGAACAGTAGTAAGCTTGAAGGATCTGCTTCATTCGAATTATGGAAATAACTTATCCGCAGAGTATCAGAACTTTTTCTGGAAACTGTATGTCCAAAATACGCATGATAGAAAGAAAAATTTGATAAGCTCTCATTTGAAGTCAATAGACTTTTTAAATGAAACTGAAATTGTTGCTGAGAAAATTTATTTTGATTTTAAAGACAATGAAATCAGCTCTTTAGTACCACTTAGTAAATATAAAGAAATTGATTATTTGAGAGTTAGTTCTAATAAAAAATTAACCACCCTTAAGGAATTAAAAAACATAGCAATTAAATCTTTAATTTTAAATGACACAAAAATTAGTTCTTTGGATGGAA
Organism: Planctomycetota bacterium; assembly: GCA_002746535.1. Classification (GTDB taxonomy): domain Bacteria; phylum Planctomycetota. The sequence goes on along the minus strand of NVWA01000005.1, from coordinate 68,007 downwards.
TAAACCGTAAAGAATTGATCAAACTTGATATTGGTAATAGCGGTTTGAAAAATCTAGAATTATTAAAGGATTGTTTGAATTTAAAGTATTTAGATTTCCGGTTTAATAATTTGAAGAAAATTGAGGAACTTAAACCTTTGGAGTCACTAGTTTCATTGTATTTAAATCATAATCAAATCGAAGATCTCACGCCAATTAATTTTAAAACCATAAAGAATTTGTACTTGGGAGATAATTTAATTTCAAATATTGAGCCAATTCAGAAAGCAGAATTATTGGTGAGTTTAGATTTAAATAACAATAAAATTGAATCATTGGAGCATTTGTCCAATTTAGAAAAATTGAATTTACTTTTATGTGTTAATAATCCGTTGAAATCTTTAGGGAGTTTTGCTGAAAAACCTCCCAAAAGATTTTATTTTACTATAGATGAATTGGATAATAAATACATTGAATCATTGAGAGCAAATTGGTCTAAAGAAGAATATGAACTTCATAAAATGAATTTAGATATATTGATAGAATTGAAAAAAGGCGATAAGGCAAATTTAAAACAATTTGCTGTTAAAAAAAGAGATCATTACTACTTAAGTGTGCCAGTCTTTTTAAATTTAAAGGATGCTCATAAGTTTTGTAAAAAATTTGGTGGCCATTTAATTTCAATTGTGGAAAAATTTGAAAGTGATGAAAAATTAATTGAACGGATGGGATATTATCATTGGATGGGATTAGAAGAGAAGAATAATACCTTTAAATGGTCTACGGGTGAATATGTTGATGTGGATAATGTTTACAAAATAGAGGATGATCGAAATACTAAAGATAGAGTGTATGCAATAAATTCTTTTAATAGATGGATTTCGAAACCTCCTGACACATTATTGCCATTTATAATTGAATGGGATGAGTAATGATTCATTTTTCCAGATAAACTTATAGATTATAAGTTAAATCTTTCCATGTATTCTTTTATATTAGAACTTGAAGATTTAATCACTTGTCCCAAAACGTAATGAAATAGTGATAAGCCCCATAAATCTTCCCGGCATTGAATTAGAGCAGATCTAGAATCATTTTCATCTTCAAAGTCATTCATCATTCGATCTATAATTACTTTGCTCTTATCATTCAATACCTCAAGATGATTGGTAGAGTTTTTGTAGTTCATCTGCGGAAATGAAATTCCGCGGCTCATAAGTGCAAAACGAACTTGATTTAAATCTATGGAATCATCTTCGAGGTCAAACCCTTCAAAAACAGAATTGTCTCCATTTGCGATTACTATTTGAGGTTTTTCTACGACGACTTCACCGGTTCTGACAATACTGCTACCTTTATTAATTGCTGAATCCGCAACTAACGTATAGGGGAGTTTCGTATTGCCAAAAGTGAATAAATCATTTTTTCTCTCTCTAATTATGTGAGTAGAGTGCACAGCATCCAAAAATAATTTATATGAATTAGGATTCATTTGGAATTTATTCTTTATTGCCTTTTATGCCAGCAACCTCTTGAATGTTTTTGCTATACAATTGCCAAGTGTCTGCAATTTTTTTCTCTTTTAATTCTGTTTTTATTACTGGGCTCTCTTTCGTATATATTTTTTCATCGGGTGCTTTTCGAGACTGAAACATTACGGCGAGATAAAATTTATCTAACTGATCTCTTTTGACTATTGCAAATTTTCCTTCAGCGACTTTCTTACTTATTATTTCTTTAACTATTGTTAATTCTTGGCCTTTTGCCTTACTAATATCAGCTGATGAAGGGATTGGTTTCAACTTTTGAACATCAGCCGTTTTCTTCCATCCTTCGGATTCACAAATTTTGACAAATTTTTCAGCTTTTTTCTTAGCTTCGTCCCAACCATTATCTTGTTTGATTTGTGTGATGAGTTTATCTTGAACTTGTTCAAGTTTTAGTGGTATCGGTTCTTTAACATTTTCTTTACTTAGTTTATAAAGTAACTCACCCTTTGGCATGGTCAGTCTTGCAATGGATTTGTTATCGATTTTGGTGAAAGCTACATCTCTTAAGGTAGTCGTGTCACCCATAATTTTGGTTAGTTCTACACCGCCTTTTTGTATACTGAAATATTCTGAAATTCCAAATTCTCCGTTGGCAGGTTTGTTGAGTTTGAAGTTTTTTTCCAAATCAACAAAATTGTTTTTAGCAGGATCGGTACTTACATCAGGTTTGCTACTTAAAGTTTTATTGATTGTTGTAACAGCTTCATAGGCAATTTTTTTAGATTTAGATATTTTTAGTTCTTTGCGAATACTTTCTTTTACTTTTTCAAGGGGCTTATACTTTACGGTTTTTTCTTTTTTCTTTTTTTCCTTCTTCTTTTTCTTAGATTTCTTTTTCTTCTTATTTACTTTTGTGAGTGTAAATTCCTTAATGATGTACTTCTTTTTATTATCATCATAATATTTCTTTATTTCTTGATCTGAAATCTTGATAGCTCCTTCGTATTTTGAGAAAGGGAAGAAAGCATAGGAGATTTTTGCTTGTCTTTCACTCATGTACTCAGATTGGGATTTAACGGTTTCATATAAATCTTTAATGTCTTTTTCGGTAGGATTTTTAGAATTTTTAAAATCAACATCAAATTTAATGAACTCATAGTTTAGGGTGTCGAATTTATCGTGAAATACAGTTTTAATTTCATCATCTGAAATGCTAACTTTTTCAATTACTTTGCTTTTTAATTTATCTAAAATTATTTCATTTTTAATTTTACCTTCGTAAAGTTCGGCTCTTTCTGCAGAAGTCTTCTTTTGTTGATAAGCATAACCTAAAAAAGAATAATATTTTTTAATATCAAAGTCTTCTTTATCATCTTGAAATTGTGGCGATTTCTTAATCTTTTCTCGGATTTCATCTTTGGTAGCTAAAATCTTTTTCCTTTGTGCATCTTTTAAAAGTACAAGTTTATTTTGAAATTCGCCCAATAGAATGTTTCTAAATCTATCCTTATATTGTTCTGGAATCCTTGAGAGTTGATAGTTCATCTCAAATGCATTTTGATCATGATATTCAACTTGTTCTTCACGAGAAATTTCATCATCCCAGTTGGGTAAATTAAGAGAACCACTCTCTGCATTCAAACAACTTGTTGGTCCCATCGAACCGATAGTGAAGGCCATTAAAATACCTGATATGATCATCAGAAAGGGGGCATTTTTTCGAATAACTGCTGCGGGTGTCATTTGTTCCATACTAATTAAAACTCCTAAATTTATTTTTCAAGTATTACGAAAGCAACAGCATTTTCTTTAGAATGACTGATGCTAATAAAATAGTTTATAGCTAATAGTTTATCGGCTATTTCTTTTGCTTTGTCATAGAAACGAAGAACCGGTTTTCCCAGTTCATTATTTTCTATTTCAATATCTTTCCAACTCACTCCATTTTGAATCCCTGTCCCCAATGCTTTAACAGCAGCTTCTTTAGCAGCAAATCTACCTGCTAATGTTGGAGTAGGATTTCGCATGGTTTGACAGTATTCCATTTCTTTTTTAGTTAAAATCTTATCTAAAAACTTTTGACCAAATTTTTCCATACTTTTTTCTATTCGACTAATTTCCACAATGTCAATTCCCGTTCCTACTATCATGTTTCGACTCTAGAATTGTCACCTATTAGAAGGAAAAAAGCCGGATATTTTAATCATCAATACACATCAAACAAGTACAATTGCATTGAATTAATTACTTTAAAATCATAAAAATTGTTGTAATTCACAATTTTGAAATTTTCAAAATGACATTTATTTTTAGAATGAACGCTAGATCAGAAGACGTCTTTTTGAAAACCGGAAATTCATGGTAGAAACCTTTTTTTATATATTTATTTTTGCCTTTGCCCTGTCATTGTGTTTAACGTCATTGGCACTAATTGTCTCGCCTAAAATTGGGTTCTATGACCTTCCCGATGAGCGTAAAAGTCACTCCAAACCCATTCCATATGGAGGTGGAGTCGCCATTTTCGCCTCCATGATTATTTCTCTGGGGGTGTTTTGGTTGTGCCTTCATTTTATTCCAGAAAACAAATTGCCAGAACATATTCAAAGGCATTTGAGTGGGTTAGAAAATTCGGCCGTAATAAAGCAGTTGGTTGGAATTTTTATTGGAGCTTCTATCATTTTTATGATTGGTCTAGTTGATGATGTTAAAAACCTTGGGGCAAAACTTAAATTAATATTGCAATTTTTAGCTGCAGGAATTGTCATTTATTCAGGAACAAAAATTACAGCATTTATTTCTGAACCAGTTTTTCATTGGTTTCTGACAGCTATATGGATTGTCGCATTAACCAATGCTTATAATCTTTTAGACAATATGGATGGACTGTCTTCAGGTGTGGCAATTATATCGGCACTCCTTTTGTTAGTTGTTACTTTGCAATCCGGAGAACTTTTTATTGCAGCATTAATTTTAGTTTTTATAGGAGCGATGGCCGGATTTTGGGTATTTAATTATTCACCAGCAAAAATATTTTTAGGTGATTCAGGTTCCTTATTAATAGGCTTCTTTTTAGCTGTCTTAACGATTTTGCCTACGTTCTATAATCTCGATGGAGGCAAGCCATCGAAGCTAGCGATATTGTTACCCGTTTTTGTTCAGTGTATTCCTATCTTTGACACAATATCAGTCATGATAATTAGATGGAAAAGAAAAAAACCGTTTTTTATTGGTGACAAGAATCATTTTAGTCATCGGTTGGTTGATTTAGGACTAACGAAACATCAAGCAGTTCTAGTGATTTATTTATTATGCATTAGCATTGGAATATCGGCCATTTTTATGCAAACAATGACGTTATTTCAAGGAACAGTTTTAGCTGTACAAGCATTGATGATATTTTTAATAGTGGTGATTTTAGAAAATGCTGGAAGAAATACTAAAAATAAAAAAGATAAATAAAAATATGTTAGAGCTAAATAGTTTGTTGATACCAGAATTTAATTTTGAGTTTATTTTTAATGGATACTAATGAACTTCATGACATTGAAATTAGTAGCAGTAGATTTGATAAAGTTCATTTAATACTTGTTTCTTTTTTAATCATTCTTCAGCCATTAATTGTTGTTTCGATTAGATTAGAATCAGACCTAACTGAAAGCTTATATAATGCGCTTGTGCTGTTCACTTTTTTTATCAGCGCATTGGTCTGCTATCAACATAAATCTATTTATTTCCCCTACAAAACAGCTGGAATATTAATTTTATTTTTTAGTGTCTTTTGTGTGGGTCATTACTTTCTAAGTCATCAATATTTATCAGGTCATCTTTATTTAATTCAATTTTTAGTATTATTATTATTGTGTTTTAGTGTACTGCAGTCCATGAGACATACAAATACAAAAGTGATCTTTTTGGTATTACTATATGTTCAGGGGCTATTTCAAGCTTATGCGGGATTGTATCAACGATTAATTTCATCTCCCTTTTTAAAAAGCGAGATACTGGCGGATCCAAATATTTTGTTTTCCTATAACCTAGGTATGCAAATACCTATGATTATGGATAGAGTTGAAGGAATGTTGCCACATGGCACTTTTATTTATCCCAATGCATTTGGAATGTTTATGGTATTGCATCTAATCAACACCTTTATGTTGTTTTATGTTTTTAAATCATTTTTCAGGAAATACCTTTTAATATTTTTAATTTTTATTGTTATCGGCATCTTGCCAGCATTATTTGATCTTTGGGTCACAGATGCAAAAGGTGTCTGGGTTTCTGCGATTGCCTCAATGTGTTTTACGATCTATATTTATTTTTGGAATAGAAGTGGATTGTTTTTAAAAAGGTCATTTTGGTTTGTTTCACTGATCCTAATTGTTTTAACTTGTGGTGTCGTATATAAAATTGCGCCAAATGTTTTATCCTTTAAAGTTCGAATTGATTATTGGAAAGGCGGTTGGGATATAATAGCTGAATCTTCTCAATATATTTTTGGTGTTGGTGTTGGCGGTTTCAGCGAGAGGTATGCTCAGTATAAAGTTGAAAGTGGCTGGGAAGTCCGAAATCCACATAATTATTTTATCTTTATTTTAATCTCATATGGTTTTGTTGGATTGATTTTGTTTACCTCGATATTAATTTTTTATTTAAAAACACTTGTGAATATAAAACCTGAAGAAAATAATATTATAACGAAAAAAAGAATAACTTTAGAATTAGGCTTTGAGCCATTTGTCTATCATGGGCTATTAGTTTTCATAGTTCTTAGCTATTATTTTATTCCGAAAATTACAGGACATGATTTGGATTCCATCTTGGTGGTCTCGCAACTATTTGGTTTGATCATTATTATTGCTTCAAGGATGATTTTGAACCAAAAATTGTTTGTACCATTAAAGTTTGAAAAATATTTAATTTGGCAATTGATCCTATTCATTAGTTTTTTATTTATTTGTTTTTTTTATTTTATACCCAATATATTCGATTTTGGCAATTGGGTTAATATTGATGAGCTAAATAAAATTGAAATAGTTCTATTGAGTTTTGTTTGTCTAGTAAGTCTTTTGTATCTTATATTTAATATTTTTAGCGATGAGATTTTTACTTTTAATTTTAATCCAATGGTAGGGCTTTATTCTAGCCTGTTTATAATTTCCTTTTTTGTTTTAATGATTTTTGGTGATATGACATTTCATTTCCCTGCCATAGTGACTACTGTAATGATATTATCATTATGCAGCAGACAGTTTTTTTCTTTTGCCAAGAAGAGTGATTATATCGATTTGTCAGAAACCCGCATGGTAAGTGTTTTTTCTGCATTCGTATGCTTAGTGATTTTAATTGTTTATTTCTGTTTTATAAAAGTAGATTTAAAGAACTCATTTGCTATTAGCAAGTATCAGTTAATCGATTTGGAACTGCAAAAAAGTAGTGAATCTTTTTCTTTTGAGAAAAAGTCTAAGCTTAGAATTTTAGCTTTAGAAAAACTACTGATGGAAGTGCCTAATAATTATGGTCTAAGAAAAGATCTCGTTAATGTTCATAAAGAACTAGCTCAAATATATATGCAAAATAATACCAAAGCAAAAGCTCAAGAGCAATTAATGAGTAGTTTGAAAAATATCGATAAAATGATTGAGTTGAAGCCTTTTCTAGCTCAATTACACAGTGAAAAAGCTGATAATTTAATACATTTATTAGCAAAGAAAAATCTAATAATAGAAGCCTTTGTGAAGGCATGCAATTTATATCCTTTAAAAGCGACTTATCATTTGCAGTTAGGAGATTTTTATAAATTAATAAAGGAGTACAAGAATGCCTCTAAGTCTTACACAGAGGCACAAAGATGTCATATGTTATCGGATAGAAGGACTAAATTAAATAAAGTAGAATATACAAACTTGAAAAAGAACCTACTTGAAATAAAGCAGTTGAGTGATTAAAATTACTCTTATTAACCGTATTTAATTAAAATATTTAAGGCTGATGAGCAATAAACAAGTTCTAATACAAGCGGATGCCACCAATGAATATGGTTTGGGTATGGTATCTAGTGCTAATTCAATCGCCGAAGAATTAGCCACTCGTAATTATGAAGTTACCATAATTACAAATGCCCCTTTGGGAGAAAAATATTTTAAAAATTCTCTTCATAATATTGTTATTAAGCCAGAAGGGTCAGGCAAAGAACAGTTATCTGAAATTTTAGATAAGAATTCTTTTAATGAATGCCTGTTACTTTTGACGAGTGCCGTTGATTCGGAACTTTATTTTAATAAATTAAACCCTTCTAAAATAGTTTTAATTAAAGAATCGTTTATAGATAACATTAAAATTCCAATTGATTTATTTATTTCATCCATTCAGGTTAAAGAGCCCAAAAATGTTAATCTAAAAAAATCCCTTGTGGGTCCTAAGTATCATTTTATTAAAAAAGCTATTTTGAAATCCCCCAAAGCTGTAATTAAAAAACACATTGGCTCTGTATTATTGACAATGGGTGGGGCTGACAATAAAGAAATAACTTTAGCGCTTATGAGTATGCTCTATGCTGTACTAGAAGATTGCCAGCATACCGTCTTACTTGGGACGTGTAATAAAAGAGTTGGCTTTACAGAAAAAAGATTACTTGGTATTTCAGATGACATTGAAATAAATAGAAATGTAAAAAGAGTTGAACATCGGTATCCTAAATTTGATTTAGCTTTAGGCAAAGGTGGTGTGACATCTTATGAGCTGATGTATTTAGGGGTACCTCAAATACTGATTTCAACAAATGAAAATCAAAGATCTTTATTGGAATATTTACAAAAAGAAGGTGTGATTTGCTATGCCGGACATTGGAATGAAATCAAAGAAGATAACATCGTGAACGCTGTAAATGCTTTTATGAATTCAATTGAATTAAGACAATCTCTTTCAGCAAAATCTAAAGAGCTAATTGATGGCTTGGGCATACAAAGAATCGCTGATGCCATTGAATCTTTATAAAAATAATTGACACATTATTACAACTTTATATACTCCATCGCCCTCTTTATGAGATCTTCAAAATGCCGGAGTGGCGGAATTGGTAGACGCGTGGGATTCAAAATCCCATTCTTGCAAGGGAGTAACGGTTCAAGTCCGTTCTCCGGTATTCTTTAAACTTATCTAAATAAATTATCATTATGCGTGCTTTAATTCAAAGAGTCCATCATGCTGAAGTTGTTGTTGATGATGATGTGGTTGGAAAAATTGATAAAGGATTGCTTGTATTTCTTGGAGTTGAGCCCAATGACTTGTTGGAAGATGTCGATTGGCTTTCAGGGAAATTAGCTCGATTAAGAATTTTCAAAGATAATGATGATTTGATGAATTTATCGGTTAATGATATTGATGGAAATATTCTTGTAGTTAGCCAATTCACATTGTTTGCAAGTACCAAAAAAGGAAATCGACCTTCTTTCACTCAATCTGCAAAACCAGATTATGCAAATGAGATGTATCAAAAATTTCTTGAAGAATTAACTAAACTAACTGGTAAAAAAATTGAGAAGGGTATCTTTGGTGCCGACATGAAAGTGTCACTACTAAATGATGGGCCTGTTACTATTATGATTGATTCAAAAAATAAAGAATAAATTATTTTTTCTTTGATTGGAACTTTTTAGGTGTGGTGCCTACCACAGATTTAAAAACCGTACTGAAATAATTACCATCTTGAAAGCCACATGCATAAGCTACTTGTGTAACATTTAAATTTTCAGTCATCAATAAGATTTTAGCTTTTTTAATTCTATGTTGTTTTAATAATTGGTTGAAAGATGACTTTGAATTATTTTTAAGAATATTTGATAAATGATTTGGATGAGTATTTAATAATGATGCGATCGATTGAATGCTTATATTTTTATGGTAGTGATTCTGAATATATGAACTAACGGCTTGGTAATAAAAGTCTGCGGATTTTTTTTTGTTTAGTGTGTTTCCTTCTGATATCCAATTCTTTAATATATATAGAATGGATTTCTTTATAAACAAACATGCTTCTTTAATTTGTTTTTGCTGACTTGAAGTGATTTCTTTAATTTTATTTTCCTGAAATGAAATCGAATTAATCGATTCTAATTTTTGCTTTCCCTTTAAACCCCCAGCATAAATAATGCATATGCATTGTTTATCAAAATAAACAGGCTGGGCGTGATCCCAAACGCCAAATGGACAATAACCTGAAAAGCTTTTTTCTTGTTTTAATGCTTTTTGTATTGAAAGTGTTTTGTTATTTGCGCAATTTGGTTGATTACCATTTAGTTTTGCAAATTCGCAATAGGGTCCCTGATGATAATATTGATCTCTTCTAAGTATTAATTTTGGAATTTTAAATGTTATTCCTGCTAAATCTTCCAGATTGATAAAGCAATTCGTATCTTGGCTTATCCAGTCCAATTGCTGGCTAAAGCTATAAAGTTCTTGATTCATATATCTTAGTATTTTAAAGAAAAAGGGTTTGTTTCTTCAAGGAAATATTTTTACCAAAGAATAAGATTATCACCATATTATAAAAGTCATCCGCTATATTTTGTGCTGGAATTAATATGATAACTTTTTATGAAATGGATAAATGAACTATGTTAGAAGACCTTACTTTAGAATCTAAAAATTTACCGAGTGATTGTCAAATGAATGAATTAGCTTCTTTAACCAATCTGCAGAAAAGTGATTTTCGAAGAAATGGATTCATTGTTGTTGAAAATGTTTTGAAAGAAGAAGAGATTCAAAATTTTAAAAAGATAATTTCTCGTTTAGATAAAGAAGAAAAAATTCACCGCCATGGTGATTTGAAAGGTTTTGAGCGTAAACCTGGTGAAAAGTTAATATTACGAAATGCAATTAAATTTGATGACTCATTTTTGAATTTAATGGTGCATCCAAAAGTATTTCCTTTAATTGTTGATTTGATGGGTCCTCATATAGCCTTAATGACAAGTCATCTATTTCAACGGCCGCCTACAAAAGATGTTGCGGTGGATTCATTTAAACAGATAGGTTGGCATCGCGATGGGGCTTGTAATGGTTCTCCTTCTGAGAACGGTATTTTCCCATGGATGTATACTAAAATAGGTTTCAGCTTTACTGACTTAGTGGAAAATGAAAATGCAGGTCCATTGCAAATTATTCCTGGTAGTCATCGATATGACGGCGAACTTCCAATTGAAAAGGGGTCATTGAAACCTTATGGAGCTATTGATGTAAAATTAAAAGCTGGTAGTGCCGTTATTTTTGATAATAGAATCTTTCATAGTGTCGGGGCGAATACTTCTGATATCAATCGAGAAAACATTTACTTTGGTTATGGCTGGAGAAATTTGCGACCTATCGATGGTGGCGATGTTTCAAAAGAATTGATGGATAGATGTACACCGATTCAAAAGCAGTTGTTGGGTTTTATTACCGACGAACTCAGTTATTATTTACCAGAAGAATGTGATGTGCCTTTGATTGCCTGGAATCAGAAAAGAAAACAATAAGCAAGTTGTATTTTTTTAATTTCTGATGTCAGGGGGGGGTGTTGAACATCACCACAGATATGTTCTGGCTTTATTTTTTATTTAAATTATTTATTGTTAATAAGGTAATAGCTGTCGAAATGATTTTCCCACCAAATTTCATATTTATTGTTGTCAGAGGGAAGCTACCGTCCTTTTGTTGAGAGTTGTTTATAGTATTTAATGTTTTCTTTTTCCAATTATTTTGATTTGATGATTGCGTTAAATTCAAAGTAGATGTGAAAAAGAATAGACGGTAATAATTTATCTTTTCAGGTTTTATTTTTTTATTTGTTTGATCGTTTATAGCTTTCAACACCCAATTAGAAATATTAAAAGTTTGATTATTGATGGCTTTAATTCTTAGGACGATCGCTTGTATTGTGGATCCAGGCTTTCGTGTTTCTTTCCCAGAGTTTAAATTAGGTTTATTGCCATAAGTATAGGCGCTTCCTGCTTTTGTAGTAATTGAATTGTCACCTGCACCTGTTTGGTCTTTACGAAGCATTTGATTTAACTTGTTTATTGATTGTGAAGCTTCTTTTTTATAGTCATTTAATTTGAGACATTCTGCGAGACCTAAAGCAACCCATGCTGATATGGATAGATCATTTCTGTGGTTATTAGCAATTGAATAATCCCATGCTCCAATTCCACTCTGTTTTGATAAAATATTTATAAATAGTTTTTTGTGGGATTTATTTGGCGGTATTATTTTTTTTGTAATTGCCAGGGATATGGCATAAAAACTAAGGCCATTGGCATAATTATGTTTTCCTATATTTCCTTTTGACGTTTGATTTCTCAATAAATAAGCAAGTCCTTTTTTGATAGATGATCTAATATTTTCAGATGATCCAGGCTCTTTATTGTTTAATAGAGATACAATAGCTATGGAGGTGACGGCTATAATGCCATCTTTATTTTGATAATTCCCCTGTTGCTTGATGACAGACCAGGCGCCATCTTGTTCTTGATGATCGATTATGTACTTGATAGCTTTTACTTTATTTTGTTTGGTGCTATTGCGATTTGTTTTGCAGGAGGTGAGTGAATATAAAATAAAAAAAATCAATATTATAGATAATGTTGAGCTAGAACAGTATCTCATTTAGGTATAAGTCTTTTTTAGGAAATCTTTCAATATTAATTGGGGATCAATAAAGCCATTTCCGTACAGAATTAATTTGAGGTCGTTTTGAAAATCCTCTGCACTTTGATAGCGTTCCTCTTTATCAAGATTTAAACTTTTCATAATTACGGCATTTACGTCATCAGATATTTTTGGATTAATTTTATTGGGAGAAATAATTCTATAATTATTCATTTTGTGAATTAAATCTTTTCGATTTTTAATATCATCAAAAACACGCTTACAGGTAAGCATTTCATACATGACAAGGCCTAATGTGAATATATCAGTTCTTGAGTCGGTGCCTAGAGCGTGAATTTGTTCAGGGGACATATAGGGTAGCTTCCCCATGATCATTTTTTTCTCATCTGGTCCATCAATATGTAAAGCTTTTGCAATTCCAAAGTCAGCTAATTTCACGACTCCTTCAGTGCTAATCATTATGTTTCCTGGGGTAACATCTCTATGTACTATTCCAAGTGGATTTCCATTATCATCAGTTTTTGAATGAGCATAATGAAGTGCTTTTGCAATTTTTGAACCTATGACACATGCGGTGGTGTTGTCAAATACCTTATTTTTATTTTGTAATTGCAATAATATTTGTGAGATAGATTTTCCATCTACATATTCCATGATAATGTAATATAGATCATGTTGTTTGCCAAGGTCATAAACTTGCACAATATTTTCATGAATTAGGTCAGCAACTAACTTTGCTTCATCCAGAAATAATTTGACGACCATGTCTTCACATAATCGATTTGGATGAATTGTTTTAATGGCAACTGTTTTTGAAAAACCTGCTACGCCAATTTGTTTTGCCAAATAAATGCTACCCATACCGCCCGTAACTAGTTTTCTGACAAAGCGACACTTTCGCTCACCAGATAAAACATGAATCACATCAGTATCACTCATAGCACGCTTTTTTTTAGGGGTTACCTCAAAGTCTTTTAGATAATTTGGCTGTATAGTTCCAAAATTAGTTTCAGTATTTGTATTAAAGGCAGTTAATACAGATTTTCCAATACTTTCTGCTTTGGGTGTCCATTCACTGATGGTATTTGAATTTTTGATTTCTATAGGAATAGGTTTGTTTCCAAAATAAAAGAATTCTTGGTTTGGTGTTATATGATCGTCTAAATCATTCCACTGAATTTTTTGATCTGTTATGATGGTTTTCCATTTATTATTTTCGAATTTATATTGACCAAAAAAAGCTTCCTTGGGGTTGCTATATATGATCGCATTTACAGATTCTTCTAAAATGGTTGTGTTAATAGCCATTGAAAAAAGTGAGCTAATACCAATTATGGGGATTTTATTAACCCATGAAAGAGTGTTTGCACATGTAATTCCAACTCGTAATCCTGTATAAGAGCCAGGACCATGACTGACTCCGATTAAATCAATATCTTTAATCGAAAGATTATTTGACGAAAGAATTTCTTTAATATAAAGAAAAATATTTTGTCCAAAATTTTCATTTGTTTTAAATGGAGTCTCTTGGATTAAATTAGTCTCGTCAAATAAGGCAATGCTGCCATATGTTGAACTTGTTTCAATGGCTAAAATTTTCATTTATTTTTTTAAAATTAGATGCTTATATTTTTTAAAGGCATATGAAATACTATCCAATAGGGCTTCCCACGAAGCTTCAATGATATCTTCTGAGACACCAACAGTACTCCAGGAGTTTTCGCCCTTTATTTTTGAAGTAATCAATACTCTTACTCTTGATGCTGTTGCACGCTTTTGACTAAAGACTCTTACCTTGTAATCTTGCAAGTATATTTTATCAATACCAGGGAAAAATGGTCTTAAGGCATTTCTTAATGCTTGGTCTAGAGCATTAACCGGACCATTCCCTTCTGATACAGCTAAATGTTCTGTTCCGTTTACACTTACTTTGACGGTTGCTTCCGCGATTGAATTGTTATCTCTATTTTCGCCAATTACTCGAAATCCTTTAGGCTCAAAATAGTGTTGTCTCTTTTCTAAAAGATCATCCATGATTAATTCAAAAGAGGCTAGGGCGCCTTCAAATTCATAACCCGTTTCTTCTAATTCTTTGATTCGTTTTAATAATAATTTATCTAAACCCTCATGCTTTTTTAGATTTATTCCAGCAGATTCAGCAATTTGATGAATATTGGAACGTCCAGATTGCTCTGATAAAAGTATTCGTTGTCTGTTCCCAACTAATGCGGGGTCGATATGTTCATAGCAAGCGCTATTGCGTTGTACGGCACTTACATGGATACCACCTTTGTGAGCAAATGCACTTGCACCGATAAAGGGTGCACGCTTGTCATTTTCTTGATTAGCAAATTCATCTACTATTTTGCTTAAATATTGAAGTTTTTTTATTTTAGACGGCTTAATAGATTTGATACCCATTTTTAGTGCAGTTATAGCAATGACAGTTATTAAGTTTACATTTCCACACCTTTCGCCAAATCCATTCATTACGCCTTGTATATGTGATGACCCACAATTGATTGCTGTGAGTGTGTTGGCAATGGCAACACCTGAATCATTGTGCGCATGTATGCCAAAATTAGAATTTGGAAATTCACTTTTTATTTCTATTAGAATGGATTCTATTTCAAGAGGAAGCGTTCCGCCATTTGTATCACATAAGGCTAATGTCTTGGCACCACCTTTTATTGCAGCAGCGATAGTTTCGATGGCGTAATCTTTATTTTTTTTAAATCCATCAAAAAAATGTTCCGCATCATACACGACTTCTTTTTTCTTGCTTAATAAGTAACTAACAGATTCTTCAATCATCTTTAAATTTTCTTTTAGAGGTACCCTAAGGGCATCTGTAACATGCATGTCCCAGGATTTTCCAAAAATAGTTACGACAGGTACATTGGCATCTAATAATGCTTTTATATTAGGATCTTTCGCAGGGGATATTTTTGCTCTTCTTGTGCTCCCAAATGCGGCAACTTTAATATTTTTAAGTTCTACTTTTTGTATTTCTTTAAAATATGCTATTGCAGAAGGATTTGAGCCTGGCCAGCCACCCTCAATATAAGCAATACCAAAATCATCTAGAATTTGAGTAAATTCAATCTTATCAGGTGTAGAGAATTGAATTCCTTCAGCTTGACAACCATCTCTCAATGTAGTGTCATAAATTTCCAGTTTTTTTGGCGTGTTTTTGCTTTTGACCATTTTCCTTCCTTAAATAATTAATTTCTAAATTGTATAAAATCATGTGTTGATTTAAGAGGGTGGAATTATCGGTTTTTTAGTAGAAAATCAATTAAAAGACGATATGACCATCGTTTAATAATTTAAATGAAAAACCTAAAAATCAAATGACAACTTCATTAACCAATAATGCATTGAAACGTCGCATTAAAAAATACTTTCCTAAAGAGAAATTAGAGATTTTTATTCCTTGTCCAACGGGTTTAGTAGAAGTTGCTAAACAGGATTTATCTTTATTAAACCTAAACATAAATTGTGTTAAAAACGAAGGCCTACAATTAACTGGTGATTGGAAAACAGTTTATGCTTTGAATTTGCATTCTGGGGTAGGTAATAGAGTCTTAGTTAGAATTGCTGAATTTTATGTTGGTAGCTATCCGGAATTATTTCAGAAGCTAAAAAGAATTCATTGGGAGGTTTTTATTGGAAATCATTCTGCCTATTCTCTGAAAATATCTGCAAAAAAATCTAGGCTGCATCATACAGGTAATATTGGACGCACCTGTGAAGAATGTATTGAAAATACAATGAATTCTTTTGAGCTTAATATTAAGAATTCTAAAGATGCTTCGATTAAATTCTACATAAGAATATTTCAAGATCGATGTCAAATAAGTCTTGATACGACAGGTGACCATTTATATAAACGGGGATACCGAAAGTTTGTAGGTAATGCGCCTATTCGAGAGAATATTGTTCGTGGATTATTGAAAACGGCAGGGGAATTACCAAATATTCTTGTTGATCCCTTTTGTGGATCGGGAACCATTGCTTTTGAATACATATTTCTTAAATGGAATCAAGCTCCAGGATTGATTAGAAAATTCTCTTTTGAAGATTTTCCTTATTTTCAAAAGAAAAGATGGCAAGATTTAAAAGATTTAGCTCGTGAGAAAATACATAAAACACCATTAAAAGTATTCTTAAATGATCTCGATAAAAATGTGATTACCGAATTACAAAAAGAAATACGAATTCTCCAATTGGAAGAATTTATAGAATTGAAAAATATGGATTTTAATTTGTTTTTGGAACAAGTGGCGATATCGGAAAAATTCATATTAATTTCAAATTTGCCTTATGGGAAAAGAATCAATATACCTTTGGTAAATATGTTCAATTTATTGAAGAAGGAATTATCGCGATTACAAGAAAATGTTAAATATGGTCTGATTATAGAAAAAGAGATGTATCAAATGTATAAAGAAGTGTTCAATCTTGAATCAGATAGAGAGACAGCAAAAACATTAAAATTCAAGAATGGTGGTTTAAATACACTCTTTTTATTAAGAAATGATGAATAATTTGATTTCTAGTTGTATAAAAATTATAATATTACTATAGAGATGTGAATTGTTATAGAGTCTAATCATGCTTGTTGATACTCCAAACTATATAAATTTAATAATTGAAAAGTTTAAGAACTTGTCGTTTACCACCCAATATCTAAATAATGCAATAGCCGAATTTAAGAATCCTTTGAAGAGTTCTCCCTTATATTTGATTTTATTAAGGAGATTTCTTAATGTTAAGTGAAATTCAATTCAAAGGATTGTATCTTGGGCGATTAGCCTATGTAGAGACAGATGATGTCGTCGCCACCCAATTATTTGGTGTTGTCTGTATTTCATTTAAAAAAGAATTGTTTGCTGAACATAGAGTGAAATTCATTTCAATGTTTGAAAGTGCCAAAAAGAACGGTTCTATCTTTGCCTTTATTCTGCAATTTCCGAGTGACATTGAGTTTTCTAGTGTTGATTTGAATGTTTTTAAAGAATTGTTTATTATGACATTGGAATGGAGAACTCATTTTTCAATTGTAGGTGGAAATCTTGCTATAGAATCGGTCAAAAAATATAGTCGTACTCAATCAATTCCTACTTTTTTGCATGTTAGTGATGCCTTAAAAAGTGTAGCTGATAAGTATCTTGAAAAATATGAGTCGAAAATGACTAGAAATATATTTGTAATGGAGAGCGATAATCAGATGCGAGAATCTCTATTGTTAGCTTTTTTGAAGGATAGATTTTCTACAATTGATGCAAATAGTTATGAGGAAGGTTTAGCAGTTTCAAAACGTTTTGGTCATATTTTAGATGGTGCAATTGTGGAATTAATTTACCCTGAATTTAAAGAAGTTGAGATTATAGAGTATTTGAAAAATATAAACCCAGATATGAAAATTCTAATTCACACTGCTGTATTGGATCCTCAAATAATTAATATTTGCAAGGAATTTAATATTACTGGTGTTGTAAAAAGTCCTTATCAAATTTCTAATTTGTTGAAGAAGTACAAACATGCTTTCCCTGAGAGACATGAAAACTACATGGGCTTCAAGCAATAATTAATTTTATAAATGACAATGGTATACTATTGCTGGAGGTATATTTCTCCAGATAGGTGAAGTCGTCTCGACTTTAGAAAATGTTTTATTTAACTTTTCTCTAAATTTGATAGCTGATTTTAATTTTAACGCATGAAGATAAGCAAAAGTTGTAAAACAGCCATTTTCTTCTAATGATGTCGAAACACTTTCTAAAATTTTATCTTGTAATTCATCTTTAAAAACAGCCCAAGGCAATCCCGATATTATGTGACTTGGTTTTGGTAATTTTTTTTCGGTTAGATATTCGTGGAGATATTCAGCGGAAATTGGCGCTATATCTAATTCCGGATATTTTTTAATTAAATGTTTTACCATATTGGTGTTGATTTCTATGGTAAGAAAATCCTTGATGTCATTTATTTCTTCCAGAATATATTTGGTAATGGCACCTGTACCTGGGCCAAGTTCGACAATAAAACCTCGGTTTTCGTTTGCCGTATATGGCTCAAGCATTTTTAGAGATAAAAAAGAAGAACTAGGAGAGATACTTCCCGTTTTAGATGGGTGCTTTATGAATTCTTTTATTAATCTCATTGTTATTTTAATTGGCTCGCTGAATTATTATTCTGTTTTTAAGACAATATTAAATAGACTCATGAACTTTTGTAGTTCATGTATTCTATTATTTTGATTCACATAAATAGGATAAATATGGAATTCTCTCCTCTTTTTGTAGTTTTTTCTTAGGTCGTCAAAGGATTTTTTTGGTTCGAGAGAATTTAAGGCCTTGTTTAGGTTAAAATGATCCTCAAGAGGATTGTATAATAATTCAGTGACCTTTTTGAGAGTATCCAGCATGTTGTCGCCATCATGCATTTTAACTTCTAGTTTGATGTTATCGCTTTTAATCAAGCTGCTGAAATCTTGAGCAGGTACTTTCATAAACGTAGCCAGCTCATTGGCTATCATTGTGGCACCTCTAATTTTTGCATCATAACTGTATCCTGCTATGTGAGGAGTACCTATAAAACATAAATCAAATAATTCTTTGTCTATAGTCGGTTCATTTTCCCAAACATCAATAATTGCATCTTTGATTAACTTCTTGCCTAAAGCATATTTTAAGTCGTCACTTTTTACTACACTTCCTCGGCAACTATTTATCAAAACAGCTTCACTATTCATTTTTTCAAATACATTTTTATTAAACAAATGCAATGTTTTATCACTCCCATTTTCATTTAATGGAACATGTAGTGTAATGAAGTCGCATTGTAATACCTTTTCAAAGGAATCAAATACAGAATCTTTTTCCTGACGCTGTCGAGGAGGATCATTCAATACTGTTATCATTCCTAAAGATTGAGCATATTTATTAACTAATTTACCAACATTACCCACTCCAATAATACCTATAGACTTACCATGTAATGAAATGTTACGATTATCAGAATATTTCAAAAGTGATGAAATGATGTATTCTGCTACAGATTGGGCATTGCAGCCAGGGGCGCTATGGAATTTTATACCTAATTCTTTTAATTCTTCCTTGTTGACATGGTCTTCCCCGATTGTACAGGTGCCAACAAATTTTATTGAAGTGTTCTTTAAAAGCATTTTGTCAACTTTTGTTACACTTCTAATTATAAGATTTTGTGAATTTTTCAGGTCATTCTGTAATATATTTCTACCATTAATTAATGTGACTTTTCCGAATTGTATGAAAATGTCACGTGCTAGTGGAATATTTTCATCCACAATAGTATGTATTTGCATATTTTTTTACATTTTTCAAAATTAATTTTGTCTTGATCGGTTCTATAATATATACTCCCATGCATAAGTGTAGTGTCAACTTTAAAAATAAGTTGACGGAGTTTGCATCATCTGATTATTTTTTACTCCAATCAGAGATCAGCACTTTCTGATATTTTTGATTTTTTGTTTAATTAATAAGGAAAATTAGTGAATCAGTTACTAGTTGTTGATGATGATAAACGTATAAGGCAGATCATTAAAAAATATTTCACTTCTTTAGGCCATATGGTTGATGATGTCGAAAATGGACTTTTAGCAGTAGAAATCGTCAAAGCAAATCCCAATAAATACGAAGTTATTATCATGGATATGATGATGCCAGAAATGAATGGCCTAGAAGCATTCGAAGAAATTCAAACCTTTAACCTAAGTATTCCTGTAATTATGACCACCGCATTTGGCAATGTTACGCTTGGCGTTGAGTTCATGAAACTAGGAGGGTCTGATTTTATTGAAAAACCCATATCGATGGAAATTCTTGCCATAAAAGTTAAGCAAGCGATAGAAATCAGATTATTAAAAGAATCTTTTCAATCTGAAAAGATATCTAGACAAGCAATTTTAGAATCCAATAAATTAAAACGAGATTTTCTTAGTAAAATCACACATGAATTTAGAACTCCTATTCACTCAATTCTTAATTTTTCAAAATTTGGTCTAAATAGTGATAGCATGGAAAAAATCCACGACTATTTTGGAAACATTCACCAGTCAGGTGATCGTCTATTAGAATTGATGGACGGCTTATTGAATTATTCAAAGATGGAAACAGATATTGTTAGCTTTGATATTAAAAGAGAAGATATTTGTGATGTCCTTAGCAACGCATTTGTTGAATACAAAGGCGTGCAAGGAGAAGGCCATTTCGAATTTGAAATATTAAATTTAATGGAACAAAGTGTTACTCACTTTGATGTTAAGCGATTAAAACAATCTTTTATCCGAATTTTTGATAATCTTCATAAATTTGATCCGTCGAACAATAATGTTTACGCTGTTTTAAAAGCTACAACGATTACATTAGGTAATGATGAAAGTGACTTTGTGACTTTGCCTGCTATTCAATTAAATATTGCAAAAATAAATGAAACAGTAGAGAAAGGACAAGTTGACCACACACTAGAATTATTTAAAAATAACAATTCCGCTAACTCATCTATTATTCCAGAAGAGTTTGGAATAAAAATATATGAAAATATATTAAAAGCTCATCGAGGTTCACTCGAAATAATTCATATGCCAGGAAAAGGCATATTGTTTGAAATTTCTTTGCCTTTAACTAAATGATTCTCTGAAGGCTTGATTGAGATTCTCTCAATCAATTTATTTCATCACAAAATAAATATTATTTAATTTCAGGAACTATTGCATTGTGCTCAACGAGATGTTGATGAATTTCAGAAATCTTTAATTGACTTACTTCAATATTGTTGCGTGCACTAAGAGAGGCCATAACGCCTGCCGCTTGACCCATGGCCATGCAACTTGCTTGAATTCTTAATGCTGAATTTGCCAATCGGTCTGAAGATATACATCTACCAGCCACTAAAAAATTTGTGCTATTTTTTGGGAGCATAGCACCTCTAGGTATTGTTGGCACAACGCCTTCTTGTAGCGGTTCGATCGATACTCCAGTAGCGTCAGCTTGATGTAGATCAATGGGGTAAAAAGAATAACTGATAGCATCTTCCCATACTTTTCCTGAAGTATAGTCCTGATGTGTTACCGTTTTTTTACCTATTATATTGGCTGTTTCTCTAACACCGCATTCATTGGATACGTAGTCAATCGTTAAGTTTTCAAAGCCCTTTTGAGTTTTTAAGAAACGATACAGTCTTAACAAAGATTTTCGACCTTCTATTTCAAGTTTACTTTTTCCTTGACTGTCAAAAGCATTAATATCAAATATGTGATTAGCGTTGGATCCGTATTTAAGAATCCATTTGTTAGAAAAACTTCCTTTACTCCAGCTGATATCATTGAATAAAAGTTTATTCTCACTTACATTTTTTTCATATTCTTCTTTAAGTTTATCGAAGTTGATATCATTTACGTTATAGCCAGAAGCTTGACAAACTAATGTGGCCGGCTGATGTGTTTTATGAATATTAATTTCATACCCTGCAATACTGGCGCAATTTGCATCGGCAGTGCAATCAATGATGATTTTAGATTTAATGGTTTGTAATCCCGTTTTCGTACAGATTGTAATGTTTTTAAGATTCTCCTCATCTTTAATATCGGCTATTAAAGTATGAAATAAAATGGTTGTTCCAGCATCGATTAGGAATTCATCACATAGAGCGGAATAAATCGCTTTGTTAATTAAGACTTGTTCACGCCAATGTTGACCTCTTTCTTGCAACGAAAAATCGGGCATTTTATCACCGCAGGTGTTGATGCATTTCTCAACAAGTTCCCAACCAATGCCTTTAATAATTTGTTTCTTCCAGGCGTGAAATAACCCAGGAAAGTTTACACCACCGACAGTTGTTGTCCCACCCAATATTCCATTTTTTTCTATTAAAAGAGTTTTAACTCCCATGCGTCCAGCTTGAATAGCAGCATTAATGCCAGCAGAACCACCACCAACAACGACGACATCATATAGCTCAATTGACATGTATTTACCTTTAAAAGTTTAGTTCTTCTCTCGTTTCAACAAAAGCTTGTATGGCTTTATCTAGATCTTCTTTTGTATGTGAAGCGGATATTTGTGTCCTGATTCTTGCTTTGCCATCTGGTACGACAGGGTAAAAAAAGCCTATGGCATAGATACCTTTTTCTAAAAGTTTTTGTGCAACATTTTGAGCTAATTTAGCATCATAAAGCATAATAGGTATGATAGCATGTTCTCCATCTGGTATATCAAAATTCAATTTGGTCATTTTATTTCTGAAATATGAGGCATTTTCTTTTAAGCGATCTTGCAATTCGGTTGATTCGGTAATCAATTCTAAAGCCCTTATGGAAGCTGCCGTTACAGCAGGTGCTAGTGAATTAGAAAATAAATAAGGACGTGAACGCTGTCTAAGCAAATCAACAATCTCTTTTCTTCCACTTGTATAACCACCGCTGGCGCCTCCTAATGCCTTGCCTAAAGTTCCTGTGATGATATCAACTTTACCAAGTACATCCTCATGCTCATGGGAACCTTTTCCTTGTTTGCCCATAAATCCAACGGCATGACTATCATCTACCATAACTAAAGCATCGTATTTTTCTGCTAATGCGACAATCTTTTTTAATGGAGCGATTGTTCCATCCATAGAAAAAACACCATCTGTTGCAATTAGCTTTATTCTAGCATTTGAAGCTTCTTTTAATTTGTCTTCAAGATCTTTTACATCGCCATTTTGATAGCGGTACCTTTGAGCTTTGCATAACCGGATACCATCAATAATGCTAGCATGATTTAAGGCATCACTAATGATGGCATCTTCTTTGGTGAGAAGTGTTTCGAATAATCCCCCATTGGCATCGAAACAGGAGCCATAGAGAATCGTATCTTCTGTTTCTAAAAATGAAGTCAATTTTTCTTCTAGCGTTTTATGAATTGATTGAGTGCCACAAATAAATCGGACGGATGATAAGCCAAAACCCCATTGGTCTAAACATTCTTTAGCCGCTTTGATTAATTCCGGATGGTTTGATAGGCCCAAATAATTATTGGCGCACATGTTTATAACTTGTTGTCCTGAATCCACGGAAATATTAGATGATTGAGGGGATGTAATGATTCGTTCATTTTTATATAGTCCGTTATCTTTAATTTCATTTAATATATTATTAAATAAGGATTTTGTTGCATCATTCATATTAATTATCCTGCCAATTTAAAATTACTTTTCCGGATTTTCCGCTAGCCATGACTTCAAAAGCTTCTTCAAAATCTTTGATGTTAAATTTATGAGTGATGACTTGTGATATATTCAGACCTGTCTGAATCATACTTTGCATTTTATACCAAGTTTCATACATTTCACGGCCGTAAATACCCTTGATGGTCAAACCATTAAAGACAACATAATCCCAATCGATGGCTGATTCTTTGTTTTGAATTCCAAGCATGGCAATCTTACCACCGTGGCACATATTCTCTAACATAGTGTTAAATGCAGAATTATTACCAGACATTTCTAAACCAACATCAAAGCCTTCCGTCATGTCCAGTTCTTTCATAATTTCTTTTATGTCTGTATTTGCGGTGTTGATGGCTTTTGTTGCTCCCATCTTTAGTGCCATGTCAAGACGATATTGATTAATATCAGTAACCACAATATGCCTTGCTCCGGCATGTCTAGCAATGGCAATGGCCATTAACCCAATCGGGCCTGCACCTGTAATAAGAATATCTTCACCTAATAAATCAAACGATAAAGCCGTATGAGTAGCATTACCAAAAGGATCAAATATAGCAAAAATATTTTCATCAATTTTTTTATCGCAATACCAAACATTGGTGACGGGTATACATAAATATTCAGCAAAAGCGCCATCTCGGTTTACACCTACTCCTGATGTTTTATTGCAAAGATTTCTTCTGCCCGCTAAACAATTTCGACAACGTCCACAAACGACATGTCCTTCGCCACTAACTAAGTCTCCTATAGAAAAGTCATGTACGTTATCACCAAGTTCAACAATTTCGCCAACAAATTCATGTCCTATGACCATTGGTACTGGTATCGTTTTTTGTGCCCAATCATCCCATTGATAAATATGGATATCAGTTCCGCAAATAGCCGTTTTTTTTATTTTAATAAGAACATCATTTATATCAGGCTTCGGTTTATCCACCGTATCCATCCAGATGCCTTTTTTAGCGTATTTTTTTACAAGGGCTTTCATGATTTTCTTTCGATAATACTAGTGTTTAGAAATCGAGAGATTATAGTTTTATCAAAGCTACTGTTAAGTAAATAATCTGTGTGAATTAGGCGATTTGGGCCTATTTATTGCAACTATTCAGGGCATTGGAACTTGTTATAATTCTGCCCTTAATTTTGAAAATGAGAGCTTTTACATATGCATGAATATTTGGTATTGAATATAGATCCGGTTTTATTCAGAATGAACTTAGGGTTCAATTTTGAATTGAGGTACTACGGGCTAATGTTCATGACTGCCTTCTTATTTGGTTACCGATTGATGGTATCAGTTTGTAAAAATGAAGGTAAATCTACAGAGCATTTAGATTCTCTTTTGAATTATATGATGCTCGGAACCATAATTGGTGCAAGATTAGGCCATTGTTTCTTCTATCAGCCAGAGTTTTTTTTATCTCACCCAGCGGAGATTTTTAAAATTTGGAAGGGTGGCTTGGCTAGTCATGGAGGAATCCTAGGTGTTTTATTTGTGATTTATCTCTATAGCCGTAAACATGCCGATCAGCCCTATCTTTGGGTTGTTGATCGATTAACTTTTTCAGCTGTATTCACAGCTTTCTTAATTCGTATGGGTAATTTTTTTAATATGGAAATCGTGGGCCATGAAACTACTGTCCCATGGGCAATGGCTTTTATGAGAAATGGATTGCAGAATAAAGTCACGGGTGAATTTTTACCGCGTCATCCAACTATGCTTTATGAAGCATTTACTTATTTAGGTTTATTTATATTAATATTTTTTATATATAAAAAGTTTTGGAAGAAATTGCCTGATGGGTTTTATGTAGGGCTTTCTTTAATCGTTATATTTACTGCACGGTTTTTTATTGAATTCACTAAAAAGAAGCAAGCTGATTTTGGATTAGAACATGCCTTGAATATGGGCCATTATCTTAGTTTGCCATTTATTGCTGTTGGGATTTGGCTTCTAATTTCTATTTTTAAAAAGCACAAAAATTCCCAAAAAGAAAAAGCATGACTTTTGAACAAAAACATCTTGATCAGTTTTATAAAATTGCTGGTAGTTACATTGATTCTCTAAATCATTCAGACACACTTGTACGACCAAAAGCTACATCCGCTGAACTTAATGAAATCTTTAAATTTAATATTGGGAGTAACCTTAAAGAGCCAAATGAAATCATAGATGATTTGAAAAAATATTTAGATTTCAGTACAAAAACGGGTCATAAAAATTTTTATAATCAAATGTTTGCTCGGTCAAATTTACCGGCATTATTAGGAGAATTGACTTCGGTTATTAATAACGCATCCGCATATACTTTTGAAGTAGCTCCCGTGGCAACATTGATGGAGCTAGCACTGATTAAAAAAATGAGTTCACTTTGTGGATTTGAAAATGGGGGCGGTCAGTTTGTTACTGGTGGAAGTAACGCAAATATGGTGGCAATGTTGTGTGCGAGAAATTCTTTGGTGAAAAACAGCAAAGAATTAGGCCTAAGTAATAGCAAGCCTTTAAGAGTTTTTGTATCGGAGCACAGTCACTATTCTTTTATTAAAGGAGTGAATGTGATTGGTGTAGGCATGGATAATTTAATTAGAATTCCATGTGATCAACTCGGTAAAATGAAAGTTGAGCTTTTAGAAAAAGAAATCATTAAAAGTTTGGCAGAAGATACCATTCCTTTTTTTGTTGCAGGTACTTCAGGAACAACGGTTTTAAATGCATTTGATCCTTTGGAAGAGATTGCGGCAATCGCAAACAACTATTCTTTATGGTTTCATGTTGATGGAGCCTGTGGTGGCTCGAGTTTATTAAGCAATAAGCATAAGCATTTGTTAGATGGTGTCTCATTGGCAGACTCAGTGACTTGGGATCCTCACAAAATGATGTCTATTCCTTTGATATGTTCAGTATTGCTCACGAAATCTTCAGATGCTTTATTGAAATCAAATTCAAGTAAACATACAGAATACTTATTCCATGATGATGAAGAAATTAATATTGGTGAATCTAGCTTACAGTGTGGTCGTCGTGCTGATTCCTTAAAACTTTGGACATCATGGTCTTATTATGGTGATGCTGGTTATGAAAAACGAATTGATCGATTATTTGAATTGGCTGAACACACAAGAAGTTATATTGAAAAATCAATTGTGTTTGATCAAACGTATGTGACATCTGGAATAACTGTTTGCTTTCAATACATTCCTGATGGAATAACCAATGCCGATAAAATTAATGAGTTTAATAGAAGTTTAAGAGTCAAAATGGTAGATGAAGGCAAGACCTTAATTAATTATTCTGAATTAGATAACAATCTGTTTTTCCGAATTGCTTTTTTAAATCCAGACATCTCAATTGATGATGTTGATGAGACATTACAGGGCCTTGAAATGTTAGGGGCGAACCTACTTAAGAATTAGTAGGTTCTTTATTTTCAAAGTAATGAATTCGGTTTGCCTTCTTAGGATCATCTCTAGTTGACAGCATAGCCCACTATATTTTTTAGCGTACGGATCCAATAATCAATACTCCGCGGAGGTATCTATTGCTTTAATTTTTCTATTGGTGTGTAGATAATTATATGCTTTAGGAATTTCAGTAAATTAATCTATTTTCAATAGTATTTTAACGTGAATTAATTTTGAACATTTAAAAATATGGTTAAAAGTTAAGAGAGTTAGTTTGATATAAAAATAGTCAAATATAGACAGGACTTTTAACTTATTTATTATTAATATTTGTCTATCCATAATATTAAGTGTTATTACAAATTTGCATAATTTTGTTAATATAAATATAATTTTTTATGGAGCGTTACAGTGAAAAATTCAACAGCAGTGCAGGTCTTGTTTTTTCTGCTTATTACACCATTGCTTCAAGCGCAAGATTCAGGTCAATCAATTTTGAAAGAAACAAAGGCAAGTGGCCTTTGTCTTATTATTGGTGATGATTCTTTGGTGCTAGGGAAAGACTTAGCTAAAAATAGTAATCTTTATGTGCAGATTTTACAGAAGGATTCGGCTAAAGCTTTTGCATGGGGAAATGAATTAGCTAAAAGTCCATTACGAGAAAAGCTAGGAGTACGTTTATCTGGTTTTGATACAAAGGATTATGGTTCACAATTATTTAATCTAATTATTGTTAAAAATAATGCTGCCTTGGGGAAAGCAACTTTAAGTAGTCTAAATAGACTTCTTGTTCCTGATGGCGTTGTTTTATTAAAAACTCTACCTCCTTCATATGCTGCTGAGGCAAAAAAACTTGTAATGCAAAGTATGGTTGTGACTGGTTGGAAAGCTTTCGGGCGTGGTAAGCTAAAAGATAACTGGAAGGTGGCAAATAGTTTAAAATGGCGGGCAGGAGCTAGAGCACAGTGGAGCCCTGGTTGGAAAGGATTAACATTTGGGGCGGGTAAATTTCTTTATACCGAAAGTCTAGAAGTACCCAATGATGGCGTTGGTGCACGAAAAATGCTTTTTGCTAGAGATGCTTTTAATGGTCGGGTATTGTGGAACATCGATTTAGGTTATACTACAGATAAAAGGGGAGGTATTTCTTCATCAGCTATAAGTGATGATGATGTTGTTTTGACGATCGCCAAATCTAAGAATATATTTAAAGTAGTAGGCTTAGATGCAAACACAGGTAAAGTTATTTTCGAATTACCTGGTAAAGGAAATCCGTTTGCAAGTAAGGTCCAATCAATTTCATTTCAAAAAGGTCATTTTATTGTTTATGGGTCAGGATGGGTGAAGGTTGTTGATACTAAAGGTAAATTAAAATGGACAAGAAGATGGGGTTATAGAACTCTTTTCAAAGGAGATATTGCCTATAATTATGGCGGCACAAAACTTCTTGCCGTAAAAATAAAGGATGGAACGGTCATATGGCAACTTGATATTAAAGCTGCCTGGCACTACCCTATGTTTTTAGCTGATATGTATATTCATATAAATAATCGTGGTCAACTTTATTCAATTTCACTAGCAACTGGGAAACTAGCATCCACCTATATAGCCAAACCCCCAAAGCCTTTTAAAACCAGGTTTAAAATTATTAAGGGGGAACTCTATGACTGCTGGTACCATCCCTATCCCAAGGGGGGAAAGAGTGATTTCTATTGGGTAAAGGTTGACCCTAAAACGGGGAAACAAACAGGAGGAATCCGAGAAAGCGGGACCGCCTATACAGCAAACATGTGTGCACCTGTTATACATGGCGTCGGAAACAAATTTGTTTATTTTTTTAACGTTTGGGTAGATCCAGACACAAGCAAGCGAGAATATACCTACCTAGCTCATCCCTCTTGTCACATTGGGACCAAGTTTGCTTACAACATGGCTTATAATTTACCGAGCCGTAAAGCAGGCCCGCTTCATGGAATTTCAGCCATTGGTCCGGCAGACATAACGTTTGATCATGAACCAGGTGGAAAGATTCTTGAAAAATTTTCAGGCAAAGTCAGCTCACCGGAAGCTACTAAAAATACAGACTGGCCCCTTTTCAGAAACAATGTGCAAAGAAGTAATGCGACAGTTTCAGGTCCCGGACCAAATCTGAAGTTAGCCTGGGAAGCAAAGGTGGGCTTAGGTGGAAGAACATTTGGAGAAATGCATGAACAAAGACTTGGCTTAACGCAACCTGTTATTGCCTGGGGTCTGGCTATTGTAGCCGATATCTCAGCACAAAGAATAGTCGCCCTGGATATCAACACGGGAAAAGAAAAATGGGTTTTCCATGTTGGATCCCGTGTAGATTTATCACCAACTTTATATAAAGGCATGTGTCTCTTTACATCAAAAGATGGCTGGGTCTGGTGCCTGGATGCTAAAACAGGAAAACCTATTTACCGTTTACTTCTAACGCCAAGAAAAAGATTAATCGGAGGACAGGATAAACTGGAATCCCAATGGCCTGTCGTTTCAGATGTCATGATTTCAAAAGCAGGCATCGCTTACGTATCCTGTGGAATCGATATAAAAACCTTGGGTGGCATCCGAGCCCTGGCCTTTAAGCCTGAAACGGGAAAAGTCGTCTGGGCTAAAACTTATTTCAACCCAAAAATGGGACACGTTTTTAAATATACGGCTCCTGACATTTTCGTCCAGGATTCAAGGCCTGATATTGTTTTCATGAAAAAAAATCAAATAAATGCCGCCACTGGAGATTTGGCACTTCGGAATACTAATAAAATAGGTCCGGCTTTAACTGGCCAACATAATATGGATAATTGGTTAGCAGGAGGCGTCAGCCCTCCTCGAAATCTTGAAGACAGAATGCCCATAAAACTCTCCTCAGGCGTAGCAGTAGGCAAAACGTTGGCCTTTAATACGAAGCTAACGGTTGCTTATTCTAATGAAAGGGGTACTGCCTGGGAATACAAAGGCAAGCTTCCCTTTTTTGCTAAAACTAAAAAAGGCAAAGCTTTTACCTGGATAGACGAAAGCAATGAGCTCGTCATGGATGACATCGTGCTCACAAATAAACATGTTTATGCTGTCGGATATTATTATCGCATCAAAGGAGAACCTGAACTACGAGTGTTCAATGCAGCTACCGGTAAGCTAATAAAAAAATACACGATCAGTGGACACGCCTCTTGGAACGGAATGTCCATAGCTAGTAATAAAGTTTTCATCTCAACTCGAGAAGGAAAAATAATTTGCTTTCAAGGAAAATAATTGATTTGTTTTCCCTAATGGGGTTATATTAAATAGCTCAGGGGTTCAACACTGGGTGTCAAGTTCTAAATAGTAGGTAAATAATGACATCCTTATATAGGACTTGACACTTGTTAAATAAGAATCATTTTTCACGTACCATGGTTCAATTAAAATTCGACTTTCTGGGATATATTTACAAACTTTATTTCTTTAGATGGGTGGATAGTTAAGTAATCTTCTACACTAATGCTTTGTGCTTCTAAATGAAAGATGAACTCTGGCTTTTCTTTCATCAACACAAGTAAATTGTCGATTAGGTTTACTAGCTTTAATCTAAAACGTTCGAAAGATAAATGCTATTCTCGATCCTAGATTATATGTGAAATAACACAAAACAATTTTTTCATTGCGGGGTACTTTCGGTTGTCGTTTGAATTTTAGAGATTGTTTTGTTTCAAAGTGAGGATTTTATGGCGTTTTTTCTAAAGAACAAGCGATTGTAAATCATTTTAAACTTAATTAAATCTGTTTTTTATTGTTTGTCTTAATAGTAAATTGATATTTTTATTTTAGTAAAATTAGATTAATCCTTTAGACAAAAATGGTCATTGTAGCTAGGTATTCCTAACGGCTAATTTGTATCAAAATATCTTGATTAATGGGCACTTTTCTTATAAAGAAAAAGAATTTTTTGATATACATTTACTTTTATTTTATTACTTTATTGCCGTTATGTTTTCTTAAGAAGGAGAAGAAATGAATACGGACGAAATTAAGAAATTTAATTTAGATTACACTTTGTTTTCATGGGCAAAACAGGCCGGATTAAATCCTATTGTTGCTGATAAAGCTGAAGGGGTCTATTTTTGGGATACTGATGGTAAAAAATATTTAGATTTTTCCTCTCAATTAATGTGTGTAAATATTGGACACGGTAATCAGAAAGTTACAGCGGCTGTTACTAAACAAATGGAAAAATTGAGTTATGTTTTTCCTGGGATGGCAACAGAATCACGTGGCTTGTTGGGAAAAAAATTAGCTTCCATTGCACCTGGAGACCTCAATCATACTTTCTTTACTAATGCAGGTGCTGAAGCGATTGAAAATGCCATTAAGCTCGCTCGACATTATACGGGCCGCCATAAAATTCTATGTAGGTATCGATCTTATCACGGAGCTACTCATGGTGCAATGTCAGCAGGTGGAGACCCTCGGAAATTGTCGGTTGACATGTATCAAATACCAGGAATTGTACATTTTGAAGATCCATATTTTTATAGATGTCCTTGGGGAACAAGCTCTCTTGAAGAATGTAATGAAAAAGCACTCGCCCATCTTAGACGCATAGTCGAATTCGAAGGACCAGAAAATATAGCGGCTATATTATTAGAAGGTGAGAGCGGATCATCAGGTATTATTAAATACCCACCAGGTTATTGGAAGGGCGTTAAAAAGATTGCAGATGAGTTTGGTATATTAACAATTGATGACGAAGTCATGAGTGGTTTCTGCCGAACTGGTAAATGGTTTGCGGTTGAACATCATGATGTCGTTCCTGATATGATCTGTATGGCTAAGGGACTTACTTCTGGTTATATGCCACTTGGTGGCCTAATTGTAAGCGATAAGATTGCCGAGGCATATGAAGAAATGATGATGCCTCTTGGGCTGACATATTCTGGACATGCCGTGAGTTGTGCCTGTGCCAATGCTGTTTTAGATATCTATGAAGAAGAAAACTTGAATCAACGGGCTTCTGAAATGGGGCTCTATCTTGATAAAAAAGTTGAAACCTTAATGGAAAAACATCCTTCCATAGGAGATTGGCGAAACAATGGTTTATTTGGTTGTATAGAATTAGTTAAGAACCGCGACACTAAAGAGCCCTTAACACCTTGGAATGCTAAAGCCGGTGATATGGAAGCCACGAATAAAATGGCCGCAAAAATCAGAGAACTTGGTATGTTTACTTTTGTTCGTTGGAATTGGATCTTTATTGTTCCACCATTGATCATAACCGAGGAGCAAATTGATGAAGGTATCGAAATAATATCAAAGACGATTGCCATTGCTGATGAATACTGTAATTAGGAATGTTACAATTGCTTGAAAATATTTTCTTCATTTGAATATAGGAAAGTTCCATCTGGTTTGAAGACATCATGAAAAAAAATATCTGGTTCTCCTTTGCTAGGGTTCCATTTCCACGGATAGGTGGTTTGAGATTTTCCAGCAACTAAGCCCCATGAAATAGCGCCGACATTATATTTTTTCATAATGGGCAAGCAGTACTCGAAGGTGCTACCAACGCCTCTAGCCATGTATTCAGTGCATATCATAGGTCTGTTGTGTTGTGCTAAGTCATTTATTTTATTGGCTAATTGTTGAGGGGGATCATAGGAGTGAAAGGTTATTATATCTGAACTTTCCAGGGCGAATTTATTTAGTTCTTTGTATTGTTTAAATAGTTTCCAAATTCCAATTGTTAAAGGTTGTGCTAAACCTTGTACTTGTCTAGCCCAATTATAAACGGTTTTAAGAAAAGGAAGTGAGCGATCTCCTTGATTCGAATCTTCGCCTTTATCATCACCATTTTTCCCATTGCCCGGCTCATTATAAAGGTCCCACACGGCAACACGTTCATCACTTTTATATCGTTCAAGAATACCTTTTACATATTTTTCTAGACGAGGCCATTTGGTCGAATCATTAACAACTTTTACTCCAGGTGATTGAACCCATCCAGAATTATGCGTATAAGGTTTTGGATCAGGTTGTTTGCCTAAAGAAAAATTTTGATTCCAGCAATCATCAAAAAGGACAAACATGGTTTTGATCTCAAGATTATCAGCAATGGAAAGATATTGGTCAATTCTTTCGCATAGCCCTTTGCTATCTTGATCCCAAAGTAAATCATGTAGATAAACACGCATTAGATTCATGCCAATTTTCTGGGCATATTCTAATTCGCGTTTGATCGTTATAGGGTCGAATGAATCCTCTTGCCACATCTCTAATTGATTGATGGCAGTACTGGGATAAAAGTTTGTGCCGATAAAATATGGTTGTTCCATTTGCCAATCATTTACTTTTTGTTTGGACCACACACTCATCTTTTATTCTTCTTCAATAATTAAGTTATCCTTTAAACCACCCAGCGATATACCTTTGATAATATATTTTTGGAAGAAAAAGAACATCAATAAAATGGGAATTATCATCAAAAATGATCCAGCCATTAGTAGGCTTATGTCTCCCTCACTGTCATTACTGAATTTAAACATTCCTAAAGCTAATGGGTAATGTCGATCATCATTTAGAAAGATGAGGGGTTCCATGAAATTATTCCAGATTGCCATTAAAGTATAAATAGCAATCGTGGCAATGGTAGGACGAATAAGTTGTAGCATAATGTGCCAATAAATACGTAGGAATCAGCGAATCTTGAGGCCAAATCCTATATTCTTTTGAACAGTCATATCCGGCAACCATTCGAAGTGTTGTTGACTTGCCACAACCTGAAGGCTCAGCATAAACGCAAAAAGCTTTATCTGCTATTTTAAATGTTTAAAATACTTATTTATAATAGAAAAATGGATAAATATAGACAATAGAAAAATGACTATTTATAATTAATAAAAATGCTTAGTTCTAGAAGTATAAAGTAGTGCTTTAATGTGTTTCTCGATGTTTGAATTTAAATTAATTTCATTTAATTTTTTGATATTTTAACTGCATAGAACTGCTGATGATATTGTAGAAAAAGAAGGAGACTTTGCTAAAATTTATTTGTTTTAGCATTTGAGAATATATATGATTTATCGTGAAGTTAATTTCGATGGTCTTGTTGGCCCGACACATAATTATGGTGGATTAGCATTTGGAAATATTGCTTCCCAATCTAATTTGAATTCGGTATCTAATCCTCGTTCTGCGGCATTGCAGGGCTTGAAAAAAATGAAATATCTTATGGATTTGGGAATTGTGCAAGCTGTTTTGCCTCCACAACCGAGACCTGATATTAATTTTCTCAGATCATTGGGGTATAAAGGTTCTGTAGAAGAAATTCTTGGCGAAGTTGGGCAAGTAAATAAATTACTATTACATCAATCTAGTTCAGCTAGTAGCATGTGGGTTGCAAATGCAGCAACGATTACTTCTTCAAATGATTCTTCGGATAAAAAAGTACATATAACGCCTGCAAACTTGATTAGTCATAATCATAGAAGTATTGAATGTGAGTTTAATTATTCATTATTTAATAAAATATTTTACAACACAGAATATTTTTCTGTAGAAAAGCCTCTACCAAGTTTAGAAAATTTTAGCGATGAAGGTGCCGCTAATTTTATTAGATTATCTCCTGATCATTCTACAAATGGAATCAATGTATTTGTTTACGGTAAATCTGTTGATCAACCTTTTATTGGAAAATATCCGGCACGGCAAAGTAAAGAGGCTTGTGAATCAATTTTTAGAAACCATTTAATTGAGTCAAATGATACTGTTTATATTCAACAAAGTCTGCAGTCAATAAATTCCGGCGTATTTCATAACGATGTTATTTCTGTGGGTAATGAAAATGTTTTGCTTTATCATGACTTTGCATTTGAAGATAAAAGTATTGCAACTAGTTTAAATGCCAAGTTTAAAGCAAAATATAATCAAGATTTATTTTTAATAAAAATTAGAGAAAATGAAATTAGCCTCAAAGATGCGGTTAAAAGTTATTTTTTTAATTCACAGTTAATTACTTTGAAAAAGGGTGAAATGATTTTATTGGCTCCTTTTGAATGTAAGAGTCATATTATTACTCCAATTATTGAAAGAATTATTAAAGAAGATAATCCCATTAAAAAGGTTGAGTTTCTTCAGCTGAAAGAAAGTATGAAAAACGGGGGAGGTCCCGCTTGTTTGCGACTAAGGGTATTATTAAATGAAGAAGAATTAAAGTCGATTCATCAGGGTGTAATGTTAACTGAAGCCTTATATGAAAAATTGGTGAAGTGGGTAAATGAGCATTATAGAGATCAATTATTGCCTGAAGATTTAATGGGTTTTAATCTTTATGAAGAAAGTAAAGTGGCATTGACTCAATTGTCTCAAATATTAAATTTAGATTCTCTCGATTAGGTTTCTTTTCCCTTTGGACTGAAATTCTAGTTGGTAATTATTAAATCGTTTCTGACTTATCATGATTTGGTGATATACTTTCATATTAAATAGAACTTTAAAGGGTATTCTATGAAGGGTATTATTTTAGCTGGAGGCACTGGCTCAAGGTTGTTTCCTATCACCACCTCAGTATGTAAACAATTATTGCCTGTTTATGATAAACCAATGATTTACTATCCGCTTTCGTCCTTAATGCTTTGTGGGATAAGGGATGTCTTGATTATCTCTACTCCAAAAGATCAGGCATTATTTCAAGAGTTATTTCATGATGGGTCTGATCTTGGTTTAAAAATTTCTTATGATATTCAACCAGAGCCTAAAGGGATTGCGCAGGCTTTTACCATAGGTGAAACATTTATTGGTGATTCCTCTGTGTGTTTGATTCTTGGGGATAATATTTTTTATGGTAGCGATTTTTACAATGGAATTGGTGAAGATGGTAAAATTGAAGGTGGCCTAATATTTGGATATAGAGTTGCAGATCCCAAAGCTTATGGAGTAGTTGAATTTGACGATGACTATAATGTATTAAGTATTGAAGAAAAACCACAAAACCCAAAATCAAATTATGCCGTACCAGGATTATATTTTTATGATAATAATGTAGTCAGTATTGCGAAAGATATGAAGCCATCTGCTAGAGGAGAATTAGAAATCACCGATATTAATGTTGAGTATATGAAGAGGAATCAATTGAACTTAAGACGATTGAATCGGGGTACAGCATGGTTGGATACGGGTACTTTTGATTCTTTGATACAAGCTTCTAATTTTGTCCAAACAATTGAAGAGCGTCAAGGACTAAAAATAGGGTGTATTGAAGAAATTGCTTGGCAAAATGGTTTTATTAATGATGTGCAATTAAAATCTTTGGCTAAAAAATTTGAAAAATCTGGATACGGACAATATTTATCTAAATTGTTGGAGCAATAAATTTGGAAATTATACCGTTAGCGATTCCTGATGTCCTTTCTATTAGACCTAAAGTATTTGAAGATAATAGAGGATTTTTTTTTGAATCTTTTAATACAAAAATTTTTAAAGATTTTGGGTTAGAAGTAAATTTTGTTCAGGATAACAGGGCCTTATCATACAAGGGTGCTTTAAGAGGGTTGCATTATCAAGTCAATAAATTCCAAGGTAAATTAGTATCTGTATTGTCCGGAAGTGTATTTGATGTTGCCGTTGATATTAGACCCGGCTCCTCAACTTTTGGTGAATATGTCAGTGATGTTTTAACGGGCGAAGATAGAAATGAACTTTATATACCTCCAGGTTTTGCTCATGGTTATTACGTGATTTCTGAAAAAGCAGAGTTTTTTTATAAGTGTACGGATTATTATTCCCCTGAAGATGAACGAGGTTTGGTTTGGAATGATAGTAAGGTCAATATTGATTGGCCGATTGACGGAGATGTTCTGATTAATGAAAGAGATAAGAGTCAGCCAATTCTTGATGACTTAAATTTAAAAGAAAAATTGTGTTAAGTGAACTTTTATTTTGAAAGTATATTAAAGTGAAAAATATATTAGTCACCGGTGGTGCCGGTTTTATTGCCAGTAATTTTTTATTCATATTATTAAAAAATACATCAATCAATGCTGTTGTAAATCTAGATAAAATGACTTATGCTGGTAAAGAAGAGAACATGGCGGGACTGAATGATGATGAACGATATTCTTTTGTAAAAGGAGATATTTGCGATAAATTGTTAGTGCGCGATTTACTTGAAAAGTTTAATTTTGACACTATTGTACATTTTGCTGCTGAGTCGCATGTTGATAATTCCATTGATGGTCCAGAAGTTTTTATACAAACAAATATTATGGGTAGTTTTATTTTATTAGATTGTGCTAAAAGATATTGGAACAATAACTTTGAAGATAAATTGTTTATCCATGTTTCTACAGATGAAGTTTATGGTCATTTGGATAATAGCGATCCCGCTTTTACAGAAGAAACTCCCTATGATCCTAGCTCACCTTATTCAGCATCAAAAGCATCTTCAGACCATATCGTATTATCATATTTTAAAACATTTAAGATGCCTGTCATTGTAACCAACTGTTCTAATAACTATGGACCTAGGCAAGATGATGAAAAATTAATCCCAACTGTTATTCGTACAGCTTTGAAAGGTGATGCAATTCCAATATATGGTAAAGGCGAAAATATTAGAGATTGGCTATTTGTGGATGATCACTGCTTAGGAATTCTAGATGTTATTAGTAAAGGAAGGTTAGGTGAGAAATACAATATAGGTGGCAATAATGAATGGGCAAATATTGATTTAGTGAAAAAGATTTGTGAAATTTTGGATAAAGAAGCACCTAAATCATCTGGCAACTATTCTGATCAAATAACATTTGTTACTGATAGGCTTGGTCATGATAAACGTTATGCAATAAACCCTACTAAAATGAATCAAGAAATTGGGTGGGAACATTCCTACACCTTTAACGAAGCACTCTTAAGCACAATTAAATTTTATATCAATAAATACAATTAGATTTAATTCGCAAAAAATCACGCTTATTCATATTTTGTAATTTATTCTTGATTCCCAGGAAGTCTCACTTCCTGAGTTTTATTTAATGAGCACTATTTTATAGGTTAGTATTATAAAAGATGTGACTAATAGTAGTAGGCATGACGCTGAGATTGTTTTTTTAACGTTACTGATTTGATTTTCAACAAACTCCTCATGATTTTGTAAAATAAATGCCAGAAAAAATCCCATGAAAAAACCACCGGCATGGGCTGCATTGTCGATGACATCTTTGGCTGCAAACCCCATGATGATGATGTACATGGCCGGATTTAGAAAAGCCCAGAAGAAATCTTTTGGTATGAAATTTCTGAATTTAATAGAGCATCCCAATAAAAATCCCAGTAGACCTAATATGCCTCCAGAGGCTCCTACAGAATTTGCAAACGGGCTGAAAAAACAGCTAGCAAGGCTACCGGCTATACAAGCTAGAACATAAGTGATTATTAAGGATTCAAATCTATATATTTTTTCTAAAATAGCTGAAAGACTTGCCAATGCCATCATATTGAAAATAAAATGTATGATGTTTCCATGTAAAAATGTGCACGTTAATATCCTCCAGTATTCTCCATTTCTTACATTTTCTTTCAGTAGTCCTCCAATACCTATAGATGGATTGAGGCCAAAGATAATCTGCTGTATTCCGGATAAAATTATTAATATTCCTATTATCTTCCATTTGCCATTTTTTCTTGGAGCAATCCAATTTCTAAATCTGATGTTTTTGCTTTGATTAATTCTCCATTGCTTATCTGGTTTCTTTAATATTATACACCAGCAATTTTTTAATATAGGAATCATGTACATAGCAATGACAACGTAAAATAAAGCTCTCATATGTTGATAAATTATAAATGATATTATGGCTCCATTAATAAGATTACTTTTTAATTCGTCTTTTGCTTGTGCCCTCATTTGTTGATGGCTAGCATCTGCAAACTCATCAACTTCATGCAGAATTTGAATATGGCTGAAATTGGGTGTGACTATATAAATAATGTTTAGACTTGGAGTATTAATTTTCTCTATTAGTTCTTCTTTTGAACATACAATAATATTACCGTTATGCTGATATC
This sequence comes from Planctomycetota bacterium, assembly GCA_002746535.1. Classification (GTDB taxonomy): domain Bacteria; phylum Planctomycetota. The sequence goes on along the minus strand of NVWA01000005.1, from coordinate 29,179 downwards.
CATAGTGATTGGAAGTTCCGATATCTTGAAGAAATACTGGCTCCATCCAGGGGGCTTTGATATCAGACATATGGTTATTTTTTAGTTGTTAATAATAGGAAATAACAGTAAATCCGTTGTCCCGTGTAGTGGTCCATTAGTTCAGGTAAATTACTAAAAAATAGTATTTTAGTTTCTAATGATGAAGGGGTCTGTTTAAGAATTCGATTGTAGAAAGCTTCGGGTGAATAGTGCCTTGAAAAGGGAACTTTGAATGTGTCATCACGCCAGATTTTTTTTGCCTCTGAATCAAATGGTATTTCATCTTGATTGCAAAAGGGACTTGTTGAGTTGTAATAAATTTCATCAATATAGAGAGGGATAATTCCCATTGATCCTTTTGGTTTTAATATTCTGCCTGCTTCTTTCATTAATTTAATATCAGCATCGCCTTGAAAACATTCATAAGCACAGTGTAATGCCATTGATGAAACAAAATTATCGTCTAATCCTGAATCACAGGCATTTCCACCGATATTTTTACCATGAATACCAGAAGGATAAACTAAATCCAATCGATAAGAATTAATATTTTTATTGTTGAGTATATCAACAAATGGACTGCCAGCCGCTGCCACATCTAAAAAACATTCTGAGTTTTTTAAATCTAGATATGTATAGGTAATGTAGTGCTCCAAACATTTTTCTTCGCTTACATCGCCCAGGCTTTTATATTTGCTAGTTATTTCTGGAAAATTATTTTTCCATCTTTCATATGCTTCAATTTGAATTTGTTCTTCTTGTACAGTAACGCCTAATTCTTCTAGTTGTGATTTTAATTTTAATACTTTTTGATAATTTTTTTCCGGATTTTTTGATAGATCATAAAAAGATTGTTTGTCTTCATCAGGGCAATTTTGAGCTTCTAATATAGCTGGTAAATTACTAACAATTTCATTAACCCTTTTATCAACTTCCGTGTCTACAATGTGTTTAATGAATGATTTGATTTTTGTTTTAACTTTTGTTATGGGATTCATTAAATAATTATCCATATCGATTAAAAATATTACTTTAGAATATACTATACGAGACTTAAAACACAACATTCAACTGTAGAATTATACTCAGTTTGAAATCAATTAAATGTTTCTAAAGGCTGATATTCCAATGATCTGGATATCTCGTATTTGGGAAGATAGATACTGCTTTTTCTAAAAATTCCACGCGCGTTGCTGCTGGATATCTATCTGAAATATGAAATAGAGTTAATTGATTTATATTTAATTCTTTGGCAAATTGTGAAACTTGTGATGCGGTCATATGATGATGCTTATTTGCCAAATTCATTTCTTCATCTTTATAGGCACATTCCATTATGACTTCGTTTGCTTCTTCTAAAATTGGTTTTAAATTTTTTACCATTTGATCATTATAAATAACATCGGTAATGTAACCAATCGTCTTACTTATAGAGGAGGTCAATACCTTTTTTCTAAGTTCACTAATTTCGTATTCCTTTTCGTCGATGATAAGTTTGCCTGTCAATTGATTCTTTAATTCTTTGCACCAAGGTCCAGCCGTTAAACCCAATTCATGGATCATTTCGATATTTATATTTTCTTTGGATTTTTCAGTTATAGCATAGGCCATACAATCAATTTTATGATCAAGTATGGCACCTTCAATCTTTACATCTGAGTCTTCAAAGAGAGCATTGTTTTCAAACTCTTTGTTGTCGATTTCAATTAATTCTTCGAAACCATTATTTAAATTACATCTTACGGTTCTTATTTTACCTTCTGATATTTCATTTATAAAGAAATGAGAAGGATTATTATCAACGAGATTCCAAGTATATCCTCGAGCACGATTGTGAATTACTTTAATGGTGTCTTTTGGACCCCAAAAATGTAGGGGTGTTGGTCTATTGAAACATAATCGAAACATTGAATCAAAACCACAGATATGATCCATGTGAAAGTGAGAATATAAAACATGGTCTACATTTGCGATTTCATTGCGATCAAGTTGCCAAAGGCAATTCGCTCCAGTGTCTAGCAATATTCGTATGATATTTTGACCCGTATCAATTTTAATGAATAGGGAATTATCGTGCCCTGGTTTGCCTAATACTTTGGATTTAATACTCATAAATAAAAATTATATTACCCAGTAATAACTCGTTGCCATTGTAGTTTAGGATATTTGAAATTAAAAATCAAACCGGCCTGTAATTTACCAACTTTTAAATGGTTGAGCATTGAAGCGATATGGTGATCAGAAATATTATCTTCGATAACAATCCAAATATTTATTTTATCGTAAGCAACAAGTTTAAGATCACATTTGCCAACAGTTACTTCTTTATAGACGATTTCATGGCTTAAATTTTCTTCGTAGGGAATTTCTTTTATTTTAAATTCAGTTAGCATTGCTTTTTCATAACATTCTAATGTTAGCCCTGTGCCAAGTTCATTTAGAACATTGATCGAGGAGCCAACAACGTTGTAAGCTTCTTCCTTTAAGATAGCATCAATTTCTGGACTGTTATTAGAATTTGTACGATTGCTATATTGTTTGCTTTTTGAATTTCGATTTCGGGCTGGACGTTGACTTTTTCGACCTTTTTTATTATCATTGCCATCATTTGTATTGGCATCTTCAGTGCTACTTACGTTTCCATTGAAATTATCTTTCTCGTCTTGTTCGTCAAAATCAGGTTCAAATTCCATTTTTTTTGGTTGCCAATCATCGTACATAAATACAGTCTCCTAAAGTTAAAAAATATGAGTTGAAGTTAATGGGAATAAATAAGTTTTTAATTAACCAATAACAGGTTTAGCCCTTAAATAATAAAGTAATAATGTTTATGAATTCTTAAATTATCAATAATAAATACTATAATAGAAAGCGAACGTAAATAATTTGAACAGTCATTCGCTTTTCACTCCATTTTTACTGATTATTTAAATTTTTCTATAAAAAAGTATGTATTTTATGAAGTTTTTCAAAAATAATTTAGCTTTTGAATATACCAATTTTGGACTCTTATGTGATTCCTATCAAGGCATCTCTTATATTTCAACACTATAGAATAATAAAAGTAGTTTAAATCCTTTTAAGAATTCGTTTCAACAATTTGGGAATAATGTTTCCCCCTTGTGTGCGTAGACTATCATGTTGCCAAGTATCGTGTATCCATGATTTGGCATTGCCTGTGTTTTTTAATGTTTCCAGTGAAAACTCATAATTTACATAATAATCAGTTTTATAGACCATGGCTTCTATAGGTACAGTGTTGTTATTTATCTTATTTAAATCATATAAATTATTCCAATCACTTTTTTGTGCTATAGTTTCAGCAATATTTTTGAAAGGTTTTAGCATTCTATATTCGCTGAACATGTTTTTTCTGATGGTTTCCCCATAAAAGGAAACGGGCATTTTTTGTGGATTAAAAATAGATTTTTTCTTTAACCATTGATCGGCAGCCCATTGGCTGACCATTTTATTGCCGTCACAATAAATAGATTCGTGTAATACAGCATAAATAGGGTTAGTTTCAAAACTGGTACGATCAATTACTGTTTTGACAAAAGCGAATGATAATTTATCTTCTTTTGAGTTCAGAAAAGGATCATCCAGAAAATAATGTAATTGGTTGATACCATTGGTGCTTCCTAATATGGATCCAATATCTAAAAATCGTTCAGGTGATAATATGCCACCATCCGGAAGCTTGTAATTATCTTCTTTTAATAAGATTAATATTTTTTTTACCTGCAGCTTATCTTTGGGATGTGCCTGGAAAAATTCTAAATTTCTTTTTGCAATAAAACTTGTGAGTTGACCATAAATATCTTTGACGCTTGTTTGAAAAAGTGGGGGCAAGCCTCCACATAAAATAGCACCTTTAATCGCTTCAGGGAAAAAACTCAAATAGGTGAATGTGATAAACCCACCATAACTTTGAGCCAATAAGAACCATTTTTTAACTTTAAATACATTATCTCGTAAATATTCTAAATCATAAACAATTTGGTCAGCTCGATGATGTATGAAAAAGTCTACAGCTTCTTTTTGATTCATTTGGCCGCAAAGTTCGGGTCCTATTTTTTGACTTTTCCCTGTCCCTCTTTGGTCTAAAAGGACAATTCTAAATTGTTTTAATATTGCTTTGAAGCTGGATGAATTTGAGATATCTCTAGGAGAAGGGAACCCGGGTCCGCCTTGTAAAAATACAAAAATATCTGCTTTCTTATTTTTTTTTAAATAAATTTCTCTGCAAAACAATTCGATTTTTGGACTAGAATTGGACAGATGATTGAGAGGTACTTTTTTTAGATACTCTTTGATAATTATTTCATCGCTCATAATTAGCTTTTATCAGATAGTTCTTTCTCTAGTTCCCTTTTTTCATTTTTTAATTCTTTCATACCATTCATGGCATCAGTCAATTTTTTCTGCAATTCTTCAACTTGAGATTCAAGCCCTTTTCGGGAAAGGCGACTATCTTGTAATTCTTTTGTGATTTCTCCAATAGTCATATATTTGAAGTCATTTTCGAGAAATATTTTTGTACTTTGTTCTAGATCCATTCTGTTCGTCCTAACGAAAAATAGTTTTTTTGCTATAATCCCAGCCTTTTTAAGAACAGTAATTTTAACCATTTGTTAGGTATTTTGAAGAAATGGTTAGTGAACAAAATAGAATTTTTTTAAAGGAATTTAAATTGGCTGAAAAAGTTGTCATCATTGGATCTGGTCCTGCAGGACACACCGCTGCTATTTATGCTGCAAGGGCTGAAATGAGCCCATTATTGTTTGAAGGGGAGCCGCCAAATTTGCCAGGTGGACAATTAATGACTACAACTGATGTTGAAAATTATCCTGGTTTTCCTGAAGGGATTTCTGGTCCAGAATTAATGGATCATTTTAGAGATCAGTCCAAAAAGTATGGGGCCTCTATCATCACTGAAAATGTTCTTGAAGTTGATTTAAGTTCAAAACCAATTCGTTTAAAAACCTCGAAAAAGGAAATTGAAACACATACATTGATCATAGCCACTGGCGCGACAGCCAGAAGAATGTTTGTAAAAGGTGAGGATGAATTTTGGACTAAAGGAATGAGTGCTTGTGCTGTATGTGATGGCGGATTACCTGTTTTCAGAAATAAGATATTAATGGTAATAGGTGGAGGTGATTCAGCAGTTGAAGAAGCAACCTTTTTAACAAAATTTGCCAGTAAAGTTTATATTGTTCATCGACGTGATAAATTAAGAGCTTCTAAAGTAATGGCTGATCGTGCTATTAAAAATGAAAAAATAGAAATTTTGTGGAATAGTACATTAGAAGAAGTTAAGGGAGGTGATTTAATTGAAACGGCAGTATTAAAAGACACTGTTTCTGGTGAAGTAAGAGATGTCGCCATAGGCGGTTTATTCTATGCAATTGGTCATACTCCAAATACTGAATTATTTAAAGGTCAATTAGAGTTAGATAAAGTTGGATATATAGTTACACAGGCAAAATCCACATTAACGTCCGTTGAAGGCGTATATGCATGTGGCGATGTTCAAGATAGTATATATAGACAAGCTATTTCAGCTGCTGGTACTGGCTGTATGGCAGCATTAGATTCAGAGAGATATATAACCGAAAAAGAATTAGATTGAAAAATACATGGAGAATAAAATGAAAAAAGCATCAGTGGATACTTTTCAAGTGCGTTCAAGTTTGAAAGTAGGCGAAAATAATTTCGATTATTTTAGTTTACCTGAATTAGAGAAACAAGGTTTTAAAGTAAATAGATTACCTTTTGCTTTAAAAGTATTGCTAGAAAATGTATTGCGAAATGAAGATGGATTATCTTGTGAGAAAAAAGATATCGAAGCAATTTGTCAATGGGATTCCCAAGCAACACCATCAAAAGAAATTCCTTATACTCCTGCAAGAGTTTTGTTGCAAGACTTTACAGGTGTTCCTGCTGTGGTTGATTTGGCAGCAATGCGTGATGCTATGAAAGAAATGGGTGGCGATCCTGAAAAAATTAATCCCTTGTTGCCTGCAGAACTAGTGATAGATCACTCTGTTCAAGTTGATTTTTTTGGTACAAAGGATTCTCCTAAATTAAATGCTGAGAAAGAATTTGTCAGAAATAGAGAAAGATATGAATTTTTAAAATGGGGTCAGTCATCCATAAAGAACTTTAAAGCAGTTCCTCCTGATATAGGGATTGTACATCAAGTGAATATTGAATATTTAGCTAGAGTCGTATTTGGTGAAAAAGATGAAAAGGGCCCAATTGCCTATCCTGATACACTTGTAGGTACAGATAGCCATACAACAATGGTCAATGGTCTTGGGGTGTTAGGTTGGGGTGTTGGTGGAATTGAAGCAGAAGCAGCCATGTTAGGTCAAGCGATTCCATTGTTGGTGCCACAAGTAATAGGTTTCAAGCTGACTGGTAAGCTTGCAGAAGGTATGACCACAACAGATTTAGTATTAACAATAACAGAACAATTACGTGCTAAAGGTGTTGTCGGGAAATTCGTTGAATTCTTTGGGGATGGTATTGCAGATTTAACATTAGCTGAAAGAAGTACAATTGCTAATATGGCACCAGAATTTGGATCAACATGTGGTATTTTTCCAATTGATAAAGTTACCGTTGATTATTTGAAATTTACCGGAAGAGATGAAGCCAGTGCTGATTTAGTTGAAGCATATGCAAAAGCTCAAGGGATGTATTTTGAAGTTGGTCAAGAGCCCGCTGATTATTCAGATGTTGTTGAATTAGATATGAGTACTGTTGTGCCAACTATCTCTGGTCCCAAAAGACCTCAAGATAAAATTTTTCTAACTGATGCCGAAAAAGATTTTGCAAAAGTATTACCAGATTTAGCTGGTGGCGAAGAAAATGTGAATAAGCCTTTGACATCTTTTAGAGTTGAAGACCCAACGAAAAATATGGAATTAGTAGATTCGGAAATTTCAAATGGTTCTATTGTAATTGCTGCGATCACAAGTTGTACGAACACATCAAATCCAAGTGTATTGATTGCGGCTGGTTTAGTGGCAAAGAAAGCCGTGGAAAAAGGGCTTGAAAGAAAATCTTGGGTTAAAACGTCACTAGCACCAGGATCACAAGTTGTTACAGCCTATTTAACTGAAGCTGGGCTTCAGGAACCTCTCGATAAAATAGGGTTTAATGTTGTTGGTTATGGATGTACAACCTGTATTGGTAATAGTGGTCCTTTACAGGAACCCGTTGCTGAAGCGATACAAGGTGGCGATTATGTTGTCTGTTCTGTCTTATCTGGAAACAGAAATTTTGAAGGAAGAATTAATCCTCATGTAAAAGCTAATTATTTAATGTCCCCACCATTAGTTGTTGCCTATGCATTGATAGGACGTATGGATGTAGATATTACAACGACTTCGTTAGGTCAAGACAAAGAGGGTAATGACGTTTTCTTAAAAGATATTTGGCCATCTCAAGATGAAGTTCAAACAGTCGTCAATTCTTCAGTGACGTCAAAACAATATAAGGAAAAATATGCTGATGTATTTAAAGGCGATGAAAGTTGGGCCGCTTTAAAATTTCCAACCGGAGATCAATTCCAATGGGGTGATGATTCCACCTATATCAGAAGACCTAGTTTTTTAATGAATATCCCTGCAGAACCAGCACCATTGAGTGATATCAAAGATGCTAGAGTCTTGGCGAAATTAGGTGATTCAGTAACCACAGATCATATTTCACCAGCGGGTTCAATAGCAGCTGATAGTCCAGCAGCGAAATACCTAGAAGAAAATAACATTGATAAAAAAGATTTCAATTCATATGGATCAAGAAGAGGTAACCATGAAGTAATGGTTAGAGGAACATTTGCCAATATTCGTTTAAGAAATGAATTAGCGCCAGGAACCGAAGGTGGTTGGACTTGTCATCAGCCCGATGACAAACAAATGAGTATTTACGATGCATCTAAAATTTATTTAAATGATAATATTTCTTTAATTGTATTAGCAGGAAAAGAATATGGTACAGGTTCATCAAGAGATTGGGCCGCTAAAGGTACTCATATGTTAGGTGTAAAAGCTGTTATTGCTGAATCTTATGAAAGAATTCACCGAAGTAATTTGATTGGGATGGGAGTTTTACCATTAGAGTTTAAAGAAGGCGATGGGCGTGAATCATTGAGCCTATCTGGAAAAGAAACTTTTGAAATAACAGGTATAGCTGATGGGCTAGCACCTGGTGAGCTAGTAAAAGTTAAAGCAGTTGCTGAAGATGGGGCTGAAAAATCATTTGAAGCTGTTGTAAGAATAGACACACCAATGGAATTAGAATATTATAAGCATGGTGGCATCCTTCTGTATGTGTTACGAATGTTAAAAAATAACTAATATTTCTTGGTAAATTTATCTCCTCTTTTATAAGAGGAGATAGTTTGGCAGTGTAAAGTATATTTTGAAAAATTATTGAGAATCTGTATCGATGAAAGTATGTATACCAATTATTAGAAAAGAAAATGGGACAAGCGTTGTTTACCCTCATCTTGCAACCGCTCCTTTATATTTATACTGTGATACTGAAACAGGTAGAATAGAGGAAATTAATAATAAATACTCACCCTTTAAAAATGGTGAACCAGAGCAGAAGTTGACTCTCAACGATCTTGATATCGATACATTAGTCGTTTTTTCAATGGGTGAATCTGCCCTATCTCATTTTAAACAAAAAGGTATTAAAGTTTTAAAATGCCTAGAAAAAACTGTCACTGAAAATTTAACTGCATTGAAAAATAACGAGCTAAAATATTTTTTGATTTCAGAAAAATAAATATTATTCTTGTCTAGTTTTTTTCGTTGATGAAAAAATAAAGCTTCGTTTAACTATCTAATTAATTTTGAAATATCTTTAAATTTTGGATGTTTTGCATCTTGCATAATTTCGAAGAATATAGATTCAATGTTGGTGATGCTAATATTATTGGCCTTTAATCTTTCAAGGGCATTCGTTTTGTTTTCATCAGTTCGACTACCAATACATTCTTCTGCAATAAAAACTTCAAATCCGTGTTTTTTCATTTGTAGAGCTGTTTGTAATACACAAATATGTGACTCAATACCTGCTAGGATAACTTGTTGTCGATCTGTTTGATTGATTTCACTTTTTAGGCTTGGCTCATCAAACACACTAAAAGAAGTTTTGCTGAATGATTTGATGTCACCTAAATTTAAATCTTTAACGGTTGAGCCTAATCCTTGAGGGTATTGTTCCGAAACGATAATAGGAATATTTAGGATTTTTAAACCTTCAGATAGAATCTTAATATTGCTTGTGATTTTTTCAGCGTTAGAAATTGCTGGAATTAGTTTCTCTTGGTAGTCTACTAATATAAAAATCACGTCATCTTCTTGTATCATTTTCATTTTTTCTCCGGTATTTTCTCGGATTTATCTAATGCATTAATTTTTTTCTTAATTTCAATTAAAGGGTCTGCTCCTTTGGGTAAATATTTCATAACTTCTTGCATCATTTCTGGCGTTAAAAATATTTCCCCAGCTTTTATTACTTTTAAAGCACCTTTAGCTTTTTTTAATATTTTGGAGGGCGTGTTCTTGTTCAGGATGGAGTCTAATTCGTCGATAGCTTTTGAACTTTTGTTTAGTGCCCAAAATGAAAGAGCGTAATAAAGTCTAGTTTCACTAAATTTTGGAAATAATTTTAATGAATTTGATAAAGCGGAATTTGCTCTGGCGTAACTTCCAGTATATAAAAGGCTAGCTCCATATAATGCCCCTGAACGCCGTCTGAATTTATTCATTTTCATGGCAGTTTCTAATGATTTAATAGCATGTTCAAATTTTCCAGAGTTGTATAAGGTTTCTCCAAGCTCGAAGAAAATATATTCAGGACAATTATTGCCTAGTGTATTAATAACTTTTCGCAATGTTGAATCAAAGCTCGAGGCCTTCCCTTGTATGGTTTTAATGTCTTTACAAAGAATTGCCGTCAAATCGGTGTTTGTGTTATCTTCGAGCAGTTTAAGGGCTAAGGTTTCAGCCTGTGGCAATTTATTTTCATCAAAAAGTTTTTTTATTTTATAATATTTATTTAACCAAGGAAACTTTTCATGATTTTTAAAATTATTATACAAGTAGTTTAGAATTGGCAGCATTTTTTTCCGTGCATAGATTGTCGTTGGGTTGTGAAGATACCCTCTTCTTAAATATTCAAATGCTTTCTGATCGTTTTTTAGTTTTGAGAATGATACAGATATTAAAAGATGATAAACTTGATTAGATTTCTGCTTCTCTAAAAGTTTAATTAGATAATGAATGGCTTCTTGATATTTTTTTTCTTTGTATAGTTTATCGATATGTAGCATATGTGGATTTTGAATTTTTTGTTTTATTTTCTTTTCTTGTGAAGACAAGTGTACAAAAGTAAAGAAGACTATGATAAGCGTAATGTTAAATATATTATTCATTTTTATATCTTTCAATTATTCGTTCATCGATTTATTGTATAGTGGTGAAAGTTGCCTAATTAATATTTTAGAAATACCAGCGACTTGCATATCTTTTTGAGTTTTGGTGTAATCATACGTTGTCTCATTAAAGTGAATCGACCCTTTTTCATCATCTAGAATAAGGTATTTAGCTGTGATTGAACCATTTGACGGATAGCCGACTGAGCCAACACTAATAAACGTTTGCAAACTATCTGATAATTTCAATTTTCTTTTTACAATTTTGGTGGGTGGGTTTGTGCCGTCATATTCAAACGCAAAATTTGTATGATTACAAGAGGAAATAGTAATTCTATGATTAAATTTTTTTAAGCATAATATGATTGATTCTTCTTCATTGATGAGTCTATCAGGGAATGTTTCAGGTGACGGTATAAAAAAATATTTTTCATTGTGTAGAAAATGATTGGGAGCATTATCTAGAAAAGATTTGGACTCTTCATCAAGTTTTTGTTTTGCCTTTATCATTGAGTTTGCGAGGTGCAGGTTTAATTTATTGATTTGCTTATCTGAAAACATACCTTCTTCAATCTTACCTTTTAAATGATAAAGAATATTTTGACTGCGCAACATATTTAGTATTTGAAAGTTATGCGGTCCAAAACCGATACTGTTTCCTAGTATCACTAATTGATCAATATCTTGGGTTTCTATTTGATCTAAAACTTTTTTAAGTGCATATTTATTACCATATATATTAGATAATACGGCAATTTTCATAAGGTATTCATTCCTTGAAGATAATAACCAACACCTAGATTTGCATTCAATTCTTTTGCAATTTCTAATTCGCCCTGATTTTCGATACCATTGATGAGTACTTGGCAATCATTTTCTTTTGAAATTGAGGTAACTCGATCCAATACTTTTCTAGTAGTATTATTTTCAATCGCAAATCGAAATAAGTCTCGTTTTATTTCAATTACTTTAACTTGTGGTAGTGTGCTAGATTCTATTTCATAACTGTCTGTAAAAAGATCAATCGACAAAATTAATTCTGGATAAATATTTCTTAATTCTAAATCATTTAATAATTCTTGTACATCTGATTTGCTGGCGATGGGTAAGCTAAGAATTTTCTTTTGAGGAAAAGAAGCATTTAAATTTTCTAGTTTTTGTAAAAAGAAGGATCTGTCCTTTTGTAATTGTGCCCATGGATTGGTAAAAATCAAAACGATGGGTGTGCTCTTATCTTTTGTATGTTCAGCCATAATCGTTTGGTGGCTCATCTCATCCAATTCAATCTCAAAACCAACCTCAGAAGCTACCATGAATGCTGTCCAAGGGTTTTTCATCCAAGGTATTTCTGACTTAAATCTTGAAATACCATATGTATATGCCGTAGAGTTTGTTTTTAAATCTATCACGTTAAAATATTGTGGCTTTATTTCCTTATGTATTATGACGTGATTGATGATCTCTTTTTTACGTAAATAATATTTTTTTTGAAAATATTTTAAATTTTCATTTGCATCATTGATGGATTTAGAAATAAATTCACCTAAAGGTTGCTGTGGGTCAAATAATAAAAATGAACCAGTTACATGAAATGTTTCTTGCCAAGGTAGGAAAATCCTGAAATCCTTTGCCATTTCAGTGAAAAGAGTGTCATATAATCTATAAAGGAGCAGATCCATTTCCTGCATTAAATAATAATTGGTATCTCTCTTTTTACTTAAAAATATAATGGCATTGTTGTATTTCTTATTGTGGAAAAAAATGATATCTTCTTTTCTGAGTATGCCATTTGATTGTAGATCAAATAAAAGTGCATGAAACTTTTCACATGCTTTTTTATAAATGCTTCCTGGCAAATAACTTTTAATGTGTGGGTTTTCAAACCCTTCTATTTTGATCAATCCCGCTTGACCGGAATCACCCAAACAATGTATCAGGCTTTGAAGATCAATGTCATACTGAGGTTCACCACTTTCATGGGAAAAGTAAACAGAAGTATCAGTCATAGTTGTTTTATTCTTTCATTTATTTAAGTTGATTCTACCAAATCAACCTTTTAATTTAAGCTTAATTCGTTAGGAATCTGGAAATAATCAGCGGATGCTTTTGCTACTTGATCAATAAAAGGTTTTTTAACTAGAATATACAATTTCCATAGGTGTTTAAATTTTGTATCAAGTATGGCTATTTCTTCAATCGTCTTTTGAGAATTTATTCCGCTAAATGGATGCCAACCTTCGGCACTATTTACTTTAACTTCAGCTTCCTTATTGGAAGGAAGATCAGAACAATAAAGAATCACATTTTCTGGCGAGATACCAGCTAACTCAGCAATCTTTTTTTCGGCTTTATTGCGCGCATTAATATCCGCTGAAAATTGTTTTATGAGTCTTTCTGGAATTCCTTCGTGGCAATGTTGATAACTAAGAACATAACTCCGTTTAAAGAGTTCTCTTTCTTTGATGGCGGTAATTAATGATTTTGCTTGTGTTGATTTTTCTGAAATCATATCCATAAAAGAACCATCACTGTGTTTTAGAAATTCAGTATCATCGATACCTTTATCAAGAACATATTCGAGTGCTTTTGAAATCATTGAGCCAGCAATTACTTTTGTATGGTGAAAATAAACTCTTTCGGTTAAGAAATATCGTAATCGCAATAAGTTCATGATTTCAGTCAACGTATCTTGTCGATTGATACCACGTTTAACCATGTTAATTCCTAATTCATCATCTTTTATTAAAAATGAGTGAAAAACTCTTTCGTCATAATTTTGTGATAATCCTGTGAAATAATTATCTCTCCTGAGATAATCTAGCAAATCAGCATCAATGGTACTTGATACAATTTGTTTTGCCCATTTGGGTATATTCGGATGTTTTTTATTCTCTACGATTGAAGTGATTTCATCGCGGAGATTTAATTTATCTAAGGCATCACCTAATTTTGTATTTGTTGTTAAAAGTTGAAACCGATCACCTTTGTCGTGGCGCTTCATTAATTTCCGTTCATCTTCGAATGTATGTCCAAATGGAATATGAGAGATGTCATGGAGTAAGGCGCTGATCTTGATAATAGTTGTTAATTTTGGATCTAGTGATGTTTTATTTGATAGAGCCTCTAATATTTTCTTAGCACAATAAACGGTACCCAAGGAATGTTCAAATCGCGTATGTGTTGCTGATGGATATACAAAATAAGAGGTGCCTAGCTGTTTAATGCCACGCATCCTTTGAACTTCTGGAGTATCTAAGATTTTCTGTTCATCAGATGAAAAAGTTAAATCACCGTGAACTGCATCTCTAATAATCATTTTAAATATTCTTTCTGAAATTAAACTAAAAGAACGATGGCTTGACATTCGATGGCTTTTCCTTGACCAACGGCATCTAGTTCCTCTTTTGTTTTTGCTTTAATATTGACGAGGCTAGGTGAAATACCCAAAAGTTCTGCTACTCGATTTTTAATTAATATTTTATAGGGCGATAATTTTGGCTTTTGTGTGATGATGTTTACATCAACATTGCCGATACTATTTCCTCGATCATTTACAAGCGTTAATATTTTTTTTAGAATAAGTGAACTATCGATTCCTTTTATGTTTGGGTCAGTGTCAGGAAAGTATTCTCCTATGTCGCCTAATCCTGCGGCACCTAGTATCGCATCAATGATTGCATGCAAGAGGCAATCACCATCACTATGGCCTTTTAATCCGTCATGGTCTGGAATATGAACTCCGCCTAACATCAAAGGTTTGTTCTTTTCAAAAATATGTATGTCGTATCCTAGACCAACTTTCATCTTAATTCCATCTGAATTATTTTTTAAATACTTTTTGGGTATTGCTAGTGTCAAAAACTACTTTATCACCAGCTTCTGTTGTAGAGGTTACCCATGCATTTCCACCAATTAGTGTGCCTTTTTTTAGAATCGTTTTGCCGCCTAAAATAGTAGCACCACTATAAATGGTTACATCATCTTCTAATGTTGGGTGACGTTTATTGCATTCAATTACCTTACCATCGTCATCTCTATTGAATTCTATTTTCAAAGCACCAAGGGTTACACCTTGATATATTCTACATCTTTCACCAATGATAGATGTTTCGCCTATAACAACACCAGTACCGTGATCGATAAAAAAATATTTGCCAATATTAGCACCTGGATGAATGTCAATGCCTGTTTTTGTATGAGCATATTCTGTCATGATCCTAGGAATTAATGGAATTTTATTATTAAATAATTCATGAGCCGCACGATAAACAGCAATGGCAAAAATACCTGGATAGCTCACAATTACTTCCTCATGACTTGCCGCTGCAGGGTCGCTATCATAGAAAGCTTCAACATCAGTTTTTAAAATTTTTCTTATTTCAGGAATTTTATTCAAAAAGAAAATTGATTCCTCAGCACTTTTTTTGGCGATAGTTTCTTCAATGTTATCACTGCTATCTTGTTGATGGCGATGTTGGAATTTTAAACTTTTAATAATTTCGTTTGTAAGGAGATCATTTAAGGCCGTTATTTTGTTTAATGTGAAATCTTTTAAATCGGTTCCACTTATTTCATTTGATGTAAAAAATCCAGGAAAAAAAATATCCATTAATGTGTCTATAATTTCTTTGACTGAATTTTGCGAAGGCAAAGTGCATCCTTCAATATGATTGATTCCACCATGTATGTCATAGGATCCAACAACGTCATCAGTTATTTTTTTTAGTGCATCATTTGTGTTTTTCACTTTATCGTTCTTTCTTGTGCATTAATTTGGTCAGTTCGTTTAACTCTTCCATATAGATGTCTATCATTTTATGATTTGACTCGTTTAAATCAACATCCAGAATTAATTGTTCTATATCTTTGACCATTTTATTTGATAGTGCTGAAGCGCTATTTTGATCATTTTTTGTATCAAAAAATGCCGAAACCAATTGTTCCAAAAGACCTTCTATTCCATCACCTGATTCACTTGATAATAGAAATGTATCATCAAAAACATTTTGATCTATTATGGGAGAACTGAATTCACTAAGATCACTTTTTGTAATAGCTAAATACAGGGGCGTTTTCTCTTTTTTTATTTCTTTTATTTTTTTTAAAAATTCATTCTCTTCTTGTTTAAACGCTGATTCGATGGAGTGAAGCCAAATTATTATTTCAGATTTTTTTATATTTTCAAAAGCTAACGCTACACTTTTTTCATCTAAAATATTGTCAGGTTGATGGATTCCAGCTGTATCAATTAATTGAAATCGATAACCTTTTGTTTGAAAGTTTTCGGTGATTGTGTCACGTGTTGTTCTCTCCTGTTGACTTACTAGTGCTCTTTTTTTGCCAGTAATGCAATTGATTAAACTAGATTTGCCAGCATTGGGTAAACCTGCTAAACAGATTTTTACTCGTCTTCTTTGATGTATTTCTGATTTCCAGTTTTGTATCATTGTTTGAAGTAATTTTATTTTTTGTTCAAAGGTATATTCTTCATTTTTTGAAAAAGTATTTTGAAATATTTGAGTTTGATTTTCTATAAATTCATATTCTTTTATATTGGTGATGTCCGCAAGAATTTCTAGGTATTGTTGTTCAATATTTATTTTTTGCTGATTATCTTTTAATTGCAAGAACTGATTTGATTCAAGTTCCATTATAATTTTTCTAAGAGAAAAAATACCACCGTGGGTATGAATTTCAAAATGGTCTTTGTTGATTTTTGCGAGCAAAACTTCATCTAGTGCTTGTTCGTTTTTATTAATGATGGATCCGTATTTAAAAATTCCTGGATCAGGAAGGGGACTTGATTTGTTAGCAGCAAAAGGTTTAAATAATTTGACAAGAACAGTTTCAAGTTCTTGGCCGTAGATGGATATTGTTGCGATCCCTCCATTTCCCTTTGGTGTTAAAATTTTATAGTATCCGGTATTCATATAGTTCTATTAAGAATGTTGTTATTGCTATTACTAGAGGAGAATTACTTGACGAAATCTTTATACTGATTTCTACCTCCATTTTTTGCTTGATAAAGAGCTTGGTCAGCTTCGTTTACGAAATCTTTTAAATCAATATTGTTGCTACTAATGATATTTGATATGCCAATACTGACAGTAATGTTTACCGTTTTTTCGGATTCAATTTTCATTTGGTGGCTTGAAATATTAGTTAAAAGTCTTTCGGCTAAATTATTTGTATCTTCTAATGCTAAATCAGGAAGTATTATCAGGAATTCTTCTCCACCCCAACGAATCAACGTGTCGTATGTTCTGATAGTATTGTTTATGATGCCTACTGTTTCTTTGAGTACCATATCACCCGCATTGTGACCGTATTTGTCGTTTATTGATTTGAATTTATCAATGTCTACCATCATAAGAGAGAGTTTTTGCATATCTCTTTTTACTTTTTCCAGATTCTCTCTTAATATGTCGGTGCCATGTCTACGATTAAAACACTCAGTTAAACTATCAGTTGTTGAAAGCTTAATTAATTTTTTATTTAATTCATTTAATTCCTGTTGTAGTGTAACTGTACGAATGCCTGTTCTGATTCGTGCTATTAATTCACTCTTACTATATGGTTTTTTAACATAGTCTTGAGCACCTGATTGCAATGCTAGTGATAAATCTTTTGTTTCATCACGGCTAGTTAAAAAAATGATATAGACGATGGGATAGTCATCTTTAAATTTTGTTAAATGATTTGTTAAATCTAAACCATTCATGCCCGGCATTTGCCAGTCAGTTATAATCACGGAAGGTATATTATCTTTCAAGAGGTCCAAAGATTTTTGGGCTTCAGAAAAAAAATGTGTATCTGAATCTAGAAAACTTGCGCGAGTAATTACTTGTAATAATTTTAAAGCAGGTTTTTGATCATCGATAAAAATTAATCTTGGTTCAAATTTCTTAGGTTCTGTTTCTATTTCTGGCAAATCAACTTTCCTGAAAGTGTTTGACGATTTGATTGTATATTGTGTCAGAATCCCAAGCAGGTAAAAATCCCTTTTCTTTAGCATTCAATATGACGTCTTTGGCGCCTGTATTTAATGGTATAGTTTTTTCGAACTCAGGTATATCTCTGTAAGTACTTGTGCTATCATAATATTGATGATGACCCATAATATGGCCAAGAGTTGAATCATATTTCTCATTTCCTAATTCCAATAGGATATCTTTTGGGGCATAAATCAGTTTTAATGTTTTTTCAAGACTGTCTGCGATGGCATTATAATATTGATTCCAAGTCAAGCATTTCTCATAAACTAAATGATAGGCTTTTTGGTAACAAGTTTCATTCAAGCAGGCATTTGCAAACGCATTACCTATGTCAGTAATATGTGTGATATGAGTTAGTGCTTGTCCATCTGAGGAGCATAAAATTGGTTGATCGTTTAATATTCTATCCCATGCAACAGACTTAAAAGAAAGTTGGCAGGGCATTAAGCGTCCATGACCATAAATATTTGCTAATCTCATTATGGTTAAATTAAATTTCTTTTCTAAGCTAGCATCAAAGAGGGCTTTTTCACAATCTAATTTATTTTGGGAATATTCGAATTCTGGTTTTTGCATATCCGTCGGAAGAATACTTCGCCCTCTGAATTTATTCCCATAAGTTGTAACACTAGATGATAAAATAATATGTTCAACTTTTTCAGTACAAATTTCTACCAAAGCTTCCGCTTGTGTTTTGTTTTGACAAATTAAATCGATGACAATGTCAAATGGTTGAGAACTAATGGCTTTTTCAAGTTCGTCAGCATTATTTCTATCACCAAAAATGGATTCAATTTCATTGACTTGGCTTGTTGTTTTCCCTCTATGGAATAGAGTAACTTCAGCACTCTTTTCTAAAAGTGAAAGTATGACTCCATGGCCGATATTACCTGAACCGCCAATAATTAAAGTTTTCATAATCGCTTCTTTTATTGCTTAAAATTTTTCAGAAATGAAGTTATTTTTAACAACGGTAAACCTAGCGCTGAAAAAAAATCGCCCTTAATTTCTTCAAGTAGTTGAATTCCATAACCTTCTAAAAAATAGCAGGCGACTGAACTCAACGGATTCTCTTTTTCAAAATACGATTTAATTATATCTTCTGTTAAATGATGCATCACCATTTCTGTGGCGGTAACAGTGGAGAAGACTTCTTTTTTACGACTATATATTGACAATCCGTTAATTAGCTTATGGTTCTTGCCTGAAAATGATAAAAGGCGGTCGATTCCTTCTTTTTGATTATCTACTTTATTAAGAACTTGACCCTCAAAAAAAACAATTTGATCACACCCTACGACGATATCATCGGGGTATTGATCTGAAATTTCATGTGCTTTAAATTTAGCGCATTTCAAAACATAGTCTTCTGGGTTTTCATTTTTGTCCGCACGAGGTTCGTCTTTTTGCGGACTAACGGGAGTATATTGTATACCAGCGTTATTTAAGATTTTTTTTCTGATACTAGAATTCGAAGCTAAAATAAAATTTGGCATTGGTAAAAACATTTTCTTACTTTCTAAATAAAAAGATAAACATCAAGCTGTAGATTAATCAAAGACTTTTTTTGATAATTCAGTATGATTTAATATCTTTGATTTTAAAGTATTTTATGAGTAGTAAAAATATAAAAGGAAAAATTAATGTCTTTATCGTTAAAAAAACTTTCAGGATTTAATGGAGTAGAGGGCCCTGTTTTTGTAGTTGTCATGGATGGCATTGGCATTGGTAAACAAAACGAAGGTAATGCTGTCTACATGGCAAATACGCCTAATCTTGATCGTCTTATGATTAAATGTCCAAATCTTGCTATTGGGGCACATGGTATAGCTGTTGGCATGGCGAGTGATGCTGATATGGGAAATTCAGAAGTGGGTCATAATGCAATTGGTTGCGGACGAGTATTTGATCAAGGTGCTAAATTAGTTAAAAATAGTATTGATGAAGGCTCCTTATTCCAAGGTGAATGTTGGAGCAAAGTTATTCAGAATTGTAAAGACAATCGTTCGGCATTGCATCTTATCGGTTTATTATCTGATGGAAATGTTCATAGCCATATTGATCATACAATTGCTCTATTAAAAAATGCAAAATCTCAAGACATAAAAAAGGCGTATGTTCATATCTTATTAGACGGGAGAGATGTTTCAGAAACTTCTGCTTTGGAATATATTGAAAAGCTTGAGTCTGTATTAGCAGAATTAAGTGATAGTGATTCTTGTTATAAAATTGCCAGTGGTGGTGGACGAATGAAAATAACCATGGATCGATATGGAGCTGAATGGTCAATGGTTGAAAAAGGGTGGCATACACATACCTTAGGTGAGGGAAGATCTTTTGATAATGCCAAACAAGCTATAGAAACATTTCGAGATGAAACCCCAGGTTTAATTGACCAAGATTTGCCAGCATTTGTTATTAGTTCAGATGGTAAGGCTGTCGGCACAATCAATGATGGTGATAGTGTCGTGTTAACAAATTACAGAGGTGATCGAGCGATTGAAATTTCATTAGCATTTACTGATGCTGATTTTAATCAATTCGATCGTAAAAGATTTCCAAAAGTATTTTATGCGGGCATGATGCAGTATGATGGCGATTTAAAAATTCCAAATAATTTTTTAGTAGATCCGCCTGCTATCAAAGAAACCATGGGGGAATATCTTGCTGATGGTGGACTCTCCCAATATGCGATCAGTGAAACGCAAAAGTTTGGTCACGTGACATATTTTTGGAATGGAAACCGTTCAGGATATTTTGATGAAAAAATAGAAACCTATCAAGAGATCCCATCAGATGTACTACCGTCTTTTGCTGAGCGTCCTTGGATGAAAGCCGCTGAAATTGCGGAGGCGACCATGAAACAGTTATCAACTGGGAAGTATAAATTTGGTCGATTAAACTTTGCCAATGGAGATATGGTAGGTCACACAGGTGATTTAAATGCTACAAGAATAGCGGTAGAAGTTACCGACCAACAATTAGGACGTTTTTTAAAGATCGTCGATCAGTTAAAAGGTGTCGCCATTATTACGGCGGATCATGGAAATGCCGATGAAATGATTGAGATGGATAAAGCAGGCAATTTAAAGAAAAAAGAAGACGGCTCTTTTAAAGCCAAGACATCACACACTCTTAACCCCGTACCTTTTATCGTTTACGACGGTTCAGGTAAATTAAAAGTTTCAATCGATTCAAGTGTTGCCAAGCCAGGCCTCTCGAATATTGCCGCAAGTTGTTTCAACCTTATGGGCTATGCAGCACCTGAAGGTTATGATGCTAGCTTGTTGAAGTTAAAATAAGAAGTAGATTTTAAAACAAACAGTTGCCTTAATTAGCCAATAGAATAATTCGACAATTGAGCATTTTTATTTTGCCAATACCTTTGAAAATCTTTTTATTGCAAAAGAGTGTCATATTATCTAAAAAGTGCCTTTATTTTTAATGTAAGTATTACTTACAAAATGCGTAATATATTAAGTTCAATATTTCAAAATTGGAAATAATTTTTCGTCTTCTTTTCTTAAAATATAGCTTAGAAGCTCATTAAATTGACTCTAAGCTTACTACTCCTAAATTCATATTGATCTTTTTCATAAATATAAATAAGCAGACTACGTAGTTCGGTAAGTATAATATTTTCTATTAATTAAAACTTAATTTGTTGATCTAGCATCAAATTTAAAGATAGTACCCGCTTTTGTAATTTATAATTAATGAATACATATATAGTAAAAGGATATTTAATGAAAAGGTTACATGTATTATTAACAATAGTACTAATGCTTGGGGCGATAAATACCCTACATGCCGGTGAAAGTCTT
Organism: Planctomycetota bacterium; assembly: GCA_002746535.1. Lineage (GTDB taxonomy): Bacteria > Planctomycetota. Next base: position 7,877 of record NVWA01000005.1, on the reverse strand, counting down.
TGTGCAACCGTTAAAATGAGAATAACCCAAGAGCTTACCTTTGAGAGGCAAGGTTTTGAGGGTTATATGAAAATCACTAATGGTTTAAAAGGGATAGACCTATCAAAAATTAAAATTGAACTTTTATTTACCAATGATTTAAAAGAAACTGTAGTAGTAACTGAAGATCCAAATGCAACAGATACCAACATCAGATTTTTTGTAAAAGATTTAACAAATAGATATAAAAACATTTTAGATATAGATGGTAATGGAACATTAGCAGGTGAGCAAGTAGCTGAAATTTATTGGGAGTTTATTCCAACTTATGATTCGACTAATCAAAGTCCAAAAGGTAAAAAATATTTTATAGGTGCTAAACTAACTTATGAAGTAAATGGAAAGGAAGAGTCTATTGATGTTGCTCCAGATTATATTTTTGTAAAACCAGCACCATTATTAAACATAGATTATTTTGTCCCATCTACAGTGATTGCAGATAACCCATCTACCCAAGTAATTGAACCAGCCGAGAAGTTTACACTAGGTGTTAAAATAACGAATAATGGTTATGGATCAATTTCTGATTTCAAAATTAAATCAGCTCAACCTAAAATAATTAATAACGAATTGGGTTTGTTGATTGGATTTAAAATTGTAAATGCAACTGTTCATGGTGAAGAGTCTGTTTCAAATCTAGATTTAACTATTGGAGAAGTGCCAGCCCAAGGTTCGAAATCAGCTAGATGGAGTATGACTTCATCCTTAACGGGTTCCTTTCAAGAGATGAAAGCAAGTTTTGCCCATTCTGATGAATTAGGAGGCGCAGTTACCTCTTTAATTGAAAATACAAATACTCACTTTTTAATTCGTGATGTACTTATAGGTATTCCTAACAGTGACAATGTTTTAGATTTTCTTTCTCAAGAAGTTGATGAATCTATTCGATTGTATTCAACAGAGAGTAATACTTATGATTCCGTGATCAATCTAAGTGTGAATGGCACATTTTCAACTTCTGTATTGGGAAATGGAGATATTCAATTAATGTTGACTACTCCTACTGCAACAGGATACGTTTATACTAAGTTGCCATCAAGTTTACAAGATACTCAAATTGTATTAAGTGCTATTCGCGGAGATGGAAAAAACTTATCGTTGCAAAATGTTTGGGTTTCGAAAGAGCAAAATCAAAATGGTGCTTATGATTATTTTATTAATGTATTTGACAATAATACAAATGGGACCTATACGATTACAATCACGGCACCACCAATAATTAATCTTGCACCTGTCATACAATTTATTGCTGATAAAACGACTAATGTAGGTGATGAAGTTGCCTTTCTTGTAGAAGTTAGTGATCCAGATAGCGTAACCTTAAATGTTACCTTGTCAGGCACGCCGGCAACTTCAAGCTTTATTTATTTGAATGAAACAAATGGTGTACGTTCATACACATTTAGCTGGACACCTGCAGTTGGTGATCTTGGCGCCAATAATATCTCTATTATTGCCAATGATGGAGAGCTTGAAGTGTCACTACCATTCATTATTACGGTAGAAGGTGAACTGTTTCATTTAGATGTTGTGGATGGAAGTGGTACGGGAGATTATTTGAAAGATGTCAATCAAGCTATTGCCGCAAATTCAAATCCTTCCGGTAAGTTGTTTGATCGATGGTTGAGTTCTTTGCCAATTGCAGATATTAATAGCTCTACTAGCACCATTACAATGACAACTGATGGAACTGCTACAGCTTTTTTTGGCAATGAAATAACAACGTTACCTGTAACGGATCAGTTATTAGCATGGTTTGATGCTAACGATGTTAACGATTCTGGGAGTTTAGATTATTTCATTCAAAATGATGTTGTTCAAGCTTGGAAGAACAAATTAGGGATTTCATCAGATTTATTATCAAACGGGGTTCAAATTCCGTTCAAAACACAACGATCTTCTGTTATTCAAGGGGTAGAGTTGTCAAGCAACATGACAATGACAGCAACAATAAGTAGTTTAGATTCATCAAGTTTATCCATACTGATAACTTTTTCAGATACTGGTATTGATGGGGAATATAATTTATTGCAAATAACAAATGGAGCTAGTGAACAATACATTGAATTAAATAAAAAAGTTTTGAATGATTCAATGGGGCTAGAGGTTTTAATTGGTGATAAAAAATATTTTTATAATAATTTAGAATTCGCGGGTTTGAATAACCAATTAACTATCATTAAAAATAATAATATCATTACTGGTTACTATAATGGTATTGCAATTAATTTTGTAGAGATTGCTGCTGCCAATAATAGTTTTGTATCTTCTATTTCAGATCAGGCATTAATTAAAATCGGCAATACAAACGCAACCTATAAATTAAACTCTTTAATATTATTTGATAAGAGGATTAATTCTTCCGAATATGATTTATTAAGCAATCAGCTTGGCAATAAGTGGTTTGAATTGAATACTGAGAGAAACCTTACAGTTGATTTAGTTGATGGTTCTGAGTCATTATTGTTGACGTCGAATTTATTAACAAAAAAGTACGAACTAAATAACGTAACTGAATTTGTTTTATTAAATACACCAACTAAGATAGGCATCAAAAAAAATGGACAAACTTTAACGATAAATGGTACTTTTAGTGTATCTGATTTAGTAAGTCAATCGATTGAAGTTGAAATTCTTGATAATTCTTTGACAAGTGAAGTCTTAAATTTAAGTGCCATAAATGGGACAAGTTCTTTAAATGTAAATGTGAATTTTGACCAAGAAACCGTAGATTACACCAAAGTAAAAAATATTACAGCTAATGGAACTTCTGTAGAAATTCATTTTTTGAATTTATTGAATGAAGATGTTGATCTAAGTTATACTTTTTACAATGCCAATGATGATGTTATTTTAGTAGGCCAATCAATTACTAATCCAACTTTAACTCCTGTGCTCACTATTAATACTGATTCGAGTCAACTACCAAGTGATCTGTATCGATTGGAGTATAAATTATCTAAAAATGCGGTAGTTAAAGAAGTTATTAATAAATATATAAAAGTCGACAATGGGTCTTATGACATTCCATTAACTACACCATCGCATTCGACGGATTATTGGTATGAAGATCCTGCTCATTTATTTACAAGTGCATTAGATAACGATACGAGTACATACTTTGGTACTTATCAATTAAATGATGCCTCAATGACAATAGAGTTGCTCTTTACATTAGATAATCATTATAAGGTGACCAGTTTAAATCTGTTGCCAAGAAGTTCAGCTTTTAATTTGTACCCAGATGGGATTAAAATTTATGCATCGAGTAATAATGTAGACTTTGAATTAATTAAGGATGTTCCCACATTAGTACGTCCAACCAGCCAAGTGTGGCAGGTAGTAGAGTTAGAATGTGCTGGTGCAAAATATATCAGAGTTGATTTCACACCTTTAGCTTATCCAGGAAAAGTTCAATTCTCAGAAATGAAGTTGTTAGGCCATTTAGCTGAAGCACCACAGATAGAATCTGTAGCTAGCTTAACAGCATATAGAACACAAATATATAATTATCAAGTTCAAGCTGTTGACTTGCAAGGTGATAGTCTGACCTATACATTAGATGCAACATCTTCAAATGCCGGTATGACTATTAGTGGCACATCAGGTTTAATAACTTGGTTACCAAGTTCAAGTGCAGTCGATCAAGATATTACCATAATGGTTTCAGATGGTACGTCATCTGTTCAACAAAGTTATCATTTGACAGTGTTAACGCCAGATATCGTAATAGGTTCTTTGCCAACACATGTTGATGAATATTGGTACGAATATTTGACTTATACTGTTGATAGGGCATTTGATGGTGATGCTACTACTTACTGGAGTAGTTATAATTTACATGCAGGCATGGATGTTGAATTGCTTTTTACGTTAGATGATCATTTTAAGATAGCAAGTTTGAACATTCTTCCTCAAGCGAATAATTTTCATTTATATCCCGGTGGTGTGAAGATCTATGTTTCAAGTAATAACGTTAATTTTCAACTAGTTAAAGATGATCCAACATTGACACGTCCAACCAGTCAATCTTGGCAGACAATTGACTTTGAAACCAATGGAGCTAAATATGTAAAGGTTGAGTTTATTCCTTTAACTGTWAGCGTWCAAATACAAATGGCRGAAATAAARTTTATTGGTTATGTTGCTGAAGCACCACAAATCACATCATCRCCKGTARCWACAGCYTATAGAACTCAGYCWTATAGTTATCAARTTCAAGCKGTWGAYTTGCAAGGYGASAGTTTAWCTTATACGCTTGATGCTACKTCYTCAACTGCTGGCATGAGTATTAATTCAAGTACRGGTTTGATAAGTTGGTCRCCWAATTCAAGTGCMKTKGATCAAGATGTAATTRTTTCTGTWTCAGATGGCATATTAGTRACACAACAAGAATTCSATTTRTCKRYAGTYAACCCAGAAATAGCTATTACYGTKCCKACRCATCCRGYAGGAACTTGGTATGAATATGGCTCAAATTTACTTTCGAATGCWTTGGATGATGATCTAKCAACTTATTGGAGTACRACRGGTATTACAGARGTTAATCCTATTGAAYTAACATTTGCTCTCAATAATCATTATAAAGTTACTAGCTTCAATATGCTTCCTCACACATCATTATTCGATTCATTCCCAGGMGGAATGAAAATATTTACATCAAGTAATAATATMGAATTTAAATTGATCAAAGATCTKACGTCATTTATACGTCCAACGAGCCAAACTTGGGAAACAGTATCTCTTGATACCAAAGGTGCRAAATATATTAAAATAGAGATGTTTCCATATCTAAATGGTGTTGGAATTGTGTTAGCAGAATTTAATTTTAAAGGTTATTTGGCTGAAGCGCCACAAATTACATCTTCCCCTGTAGTAACTGCTTATCGTACTGAACAGTATAATTATCAAGTTGATACGATTAATCCTCAGGGAGGAGTATTAAACTTTACAATAGATGCATCTTCTTCAAATGCTGGAATAAGTATAGACTCAAGTACAGGTTTAGTTACTTGGTCACCAAGTTCAAGTGCAGTAGATCAGGATATAGTTGTTTCCGTTTATGATGGTGCAATGGTGAATGATCAATCGTATCATTTATCAGTTATAAATGCTGACATCCCTTTAACGACACCATCTCATTCGACGGATTACTGGTATGAAGATCCTGCTCATTTATTTACAAGTGCATTAGATAACGATACTGGTACATACTTTGGCACTTATCAATTAAATGATGCCTCAATGACAATAGAGTTGCTCTTTACATTAGATAATCATTATAAGGTGACCAGTTTAAATCTGTTGCCAAGAAGTTCAGCTTTTAATTTGTACCCAGATGGGATTAAAATTTATGCGTCGAGTAATAATGTAGATTTTGAATTAATCAAAGATATTCCCTCATTAGCTCGTCCAACCAGCCAAGTGTGGCAGGTAGTAGAGTTAGAATGTGCTGGTGCAAAATATATTAGAGTAGATTTCACACCTTTAGCTTATCCAGGCAAAGTACAATTCGCAGAAATGAAGTTGTTAGGCCATTTAGCTGAAGCACCACAGATAGAATCTGTAGCTAACTTAACAGCTTATAGAACCCAATTATATAATTATCAAGTTCAAGCAGTTGACTTGCAGGGTGATAGCTTATCGTATACGATCGATGCAACATCTTCAAATGCAGGTATGACTATCAGTGGTACATCAGGTCTAATAGCTTGGCTGCCTAGTTCGAGTGCAGTCGATCAAGATATTACCATAATGGTTTCAGATGGTACGTCATCAGTTCAACAAAGTTATCATTTGACAGTGTTAACGCCAGATATTATAGTAGGTGCACTGCCCACACATGTTAGTGAATATTGGTACGAATATTTGACTAATACTCTTGATAAAGCCTTTGATGGTGATGCGACTACTTATTGGAGTACTTATCCTTTAGACGCTGTTAAGCCAATCGAATTGTTTTTTACTTTAGATGATCACTATAAGATAGCTAGTTTGAATATTCTTCCACAAGCTTATAATTTTAATTTATTTCCCGGTGGAGTGAAAATTTATGTTTCTAGTAACAATGTTGATTTTGTATTAGTTAAAGATGACTCTGCATTGCCACGCCCAACCAGTCAATCCTGGCAGACAATAGCGTTTGAAACTAATGGTGCAAAATATGTCAAGCTCGAAATAATACCAATAAATTTTGGTGAGTTTATGCAAATGTCAGAAATAAAATTTATAGGTTATCTAGCAGAGGTGCCACAAATAGAATCAACGCCGATCTTAACAGCTTATAGAACTCAGCCTTATAGCTATCAAGTTCAAGCGGTAGACTTGCAAGGTGAGAGTCTGACTTATACGTTAGATGCTACATCTTCAAATGCCGGTATGACTATCAGTGGCACATCAGGTTTAGTTACTTGGTCACCTAGTTCAAGTGCCGTTGATCAAGATGTAACTATTACTATTTCTGATGGCATCTTATCTGCCCAACAAAGTTATCATTTGACAGTATTAACACCAGATATCGTAATAGGTTCTTTGCCAACACATTCCGGTGATTATTGGTATGAATATTTAACGTATACTCTTGATAGAGCATTTGATGATGATCCATCTACGGCATGGGCTACTTATAATTTACATGCAGGCAAGGATATCGAATTGCTATTCACATTAGATGATCATTATAAGGTAGCTAGTTTAAATATTCTCCCACAAGCCACACAATTTGATTTATACCCAGGTGGTGTGAAGATTTATGTTTCTAGTAATAACGTTGATTTTGAACTAGTTAAAGATGATTCGTCTTTGACACGACCAACGAGTCAATCTTGGCAATCGATAGACTTTGAAACCAATGGAGCTAAATATGTAAAGGTTGAGTTAATTCCTTTGACTATAGGCCTTCAAATACAAATAGCAGAAATAAAGTTTATAGGGTATATCGCTGAAGCACCGCAGATCACATCATCACCTGTGTTAACAGCTTATAGAACTCAGCCATATAGTTATCAATTTCAAGCGGTAGACTTGCAAGGTGACAGTCTAGCTTATACATTAGATGCTACATCTTCAAATGCCGGTATGACTATTAGTGGCACATCTGGTTTGATAACTTGGTTGCCTAGTTCGAGTGCCGTTGATCAAGATGTAATTATTACAATATCAGATGGTATCCTATCTGCCCAACAAAGTTATCACTTAACGGTGTTAACTGAAGATATCGTAATAAGTACACTGCCAACACATGCGGGTGATTATTGGTATGAGTATACAAGCTATACACTTGATAAAGCATTTGATGGTGATATCACTACCCACTGGAGTACTTATCCTTTAGATGCCGTAAAGCCAATTGAATTATTTTTTACTTTAGATAATCACTATAAAATAGCAAGTTTAAATCTGTTGCCTATAAGTTATGATTTTGATACTTATCCTGGTGGGGTGAAAGTTTCTATTTCTAGTAATAATGTTGATTTTGAATTGGTGACGGATGTTTCGTCTTTGACACGTCCGACAAGTCAGACTTGGGGCACAGTAGATATTGATGTTGATGGGGCAAAATATATTAAGCTCGAAATACTACCGTTTAATTATGGTGAGTTTATGCTCATATCAGAATTGAAATTCACAGGTCATTTGGCAGAGGTGCCGCAAATAGAATCAACGCCGAACTTAACAGCTTATAGAACTCAGCCTTATAGTTATCAAGTTCAAGCGGTAGACTTACAAGGTGAGAGTCTAACTTATACGTTAGATGCTACATCTTCAAATGCCGGTATGACTATCAGTGGCACATCAGGTTTAGTTACTTGGTCACCTAGTTCAAGTGCCATTGATAA
>NVWA01000070.1 GCA_002746535.1 Planctomycetota bacterium | reverse complement strand
CCATCACTGATAGTATAATTGATAATGTCATTACCTGTGAGATTTGTTTGTGGTATATAGGATACTTGATTATTCACAATATTTACAGTTGAGCCAACAGTACTAAATGCACTTACAAGTGTCAATCCAGCATTGGTATTTCCTGGATTATCAATATCAGTATCATTATAAACAACATCAATCAACTGAGCTACAGTCATATTCTCAATAGCATCTGCTGAATCAGCATTTGCAATTGGAGCATCGTTAACAGCAGTAACACTGAAAGTCACTTTAGCATAGATCACAAAGCCATTGGATTTAGCTGTATAACTTACAACATCCAAACCATTGAAACCAGCTGGAGGAACATAGGTGTAGCTACCAGCGGTTCCAAAAGCTGTAATTGTACCAACATGTGATGAAGAACCTGAAGGGACAGTCAAATCGATATCGCCAAAATTTGTATCTGGATCAGTTACACCAAGATCAAATGTAAAACCGACAGAATCTTCTACAACAATATGAGTTTCTGAAGGTGCACTTGGTGGATCATCAACATCAGTTACTTCGATGTCATACTCTAAATATAATTTATCTTTAACAATTGGCTGGCCTTCGGAATCTAAATGAACCTCTACATCAGTAAATTTCATTACCAAATTATTGATACCAACGGCATCATTAAAAGGTCGTCCATTAATAATGATATTTTTATTCCATTCATAAAAGCTTAACCATTCTAATTTATCAATAAAGTTTGCCTCAATATCTACAGAAGGACTACTTGAAGATTTATAAGCAGTTGAATAGAAATTCAAATCTTGCACATATTGTAGACCAATGCCTCCACCAATATTTTGAGCGAAAACATCTTTCAACTCACTTCTTACTTTTAACACAGTATTCCAAATAATGCTTTTTGAAAAACTATCAAAATGTAATCTAGATGTTAATTCACTAGGATCTCCTGAAGCTTCCCTAAAAGGAATAACAACAAACTTAGTAAGCCCAGGATTTGATGTATTTAAATTAATTGTAACTTCATTTAGTTCTACATCTTCATTGTAGATTACGGCAACAACTTCAAATCCATTACCAGCATCAGCACCTTTTTCAAGTTTCTCAGAAATATCTAACTCTGGAGCTACAATATTATTATCTTCTGCTATATTCTTACTGATAACTAAGTAGCCTTTAAAATAATGGCCGTCTTTTATACTGCTACCATTAACAGCTGAAGATGCTTCTTCAACAAGTCTTCTTATTTCTTTTAACTCTGCCAACTCTTCTTGATAACGATTCACAAGATCAATGCTATACGACGGCGGATTAGCAGAAACACAACTTACACGAACTCTATCTCTTGGTGAATATCTGTAAATACAAGTACCGTTTTTATCTTTTGTAATTACTGTTCTAAAGCCATCATATTTATTTCTAGACTTTTTAGAACTACCACTAACATAAGCACTACCATAGTCTTCAAATTCTTTCAAATTAGCTTCACGTCTATTCGCTTCATCAAARTATTTCYTAAAGAAATCTTGATCAATATCRTARACYTGCTCWCKAATATCATCCATCTTAATWGTRAAWGTATTACCACTAGAAGTYAAACGCATAYCAGTAGGTGTGAATATTTCTTTATAAAYAGAWGTATCACGTAATGRTTTCAATAATTTRTTTGGTTTMGCAATGCTAGSATCAGCTGGCTGTTGAGCWCCAATRAATCCAACTACTCTTCCRCCACCGCTTGMTTGTCCWACAAATGGYGTWGGTGAATAGTAACTAGCWCGACGGATAGCTGATCTACGTGTTCTTCTATAWGGRTTATTTGTTCKTYTWGCAGTYACACCTGATCKAGCATCTGATGTTGAAGCTGCACTATCAGCTACTTCAAAAGGATTGCCAGGTCTGCTTGAAAAGAATGATCCTTCTTGTGATGCAAAATCTCTWGGTGCAGAWGTRCTATCRGCAAGCATRCCATCCAAAGGYTCAACTACYCCTATAGATAAATACCATARATACAGGTATAAATGAAATGGTTTCTTCTTAGTTGTACATTGACCATTTCTATAACATTTRGTAATTATKAAATTAGGWCCTTCAAGCCGAACACTAAACATTGGYTGAGTAGGACTAGCWATAGAYCCAGAGGCAAAACAATTTGCTGGAACSKCACCAAATGGATTTCCTGTTTCAAATTGATTTGGTCTTAAATCAGGTAACCATGCAAACCATCTATCTTCWATTTCTGATCTATCAACTTCTTCGTTATTATGCTTGAAGTTAACAGTACTCAAATGGTTRTCAGGAGARTATCCAAAATCTAATACACCATCACTTACMAGTCTATTGTTATTCCACTCATGATTAAATGCTGTRCCATCAATGGTAGCAACACTYAATCGTCCTTSTGARTCGTAAGAATAWGARTTAGTYGTATTRTCATCWGAGAATGTAAGCAATCGATTAAACTTATCAAAAGTYTGRTYCAACGTRTAAACAGGTACDCCRTTTTCTTTTACTGTYTGATTTAGAAGTCTATCACCWTCRTATGTATAATTTTCTTCTGCKACCAGAACATCRTTTTTAAACATRTCTGTATCAACAACTTTTCCAGCTTTATTATATTGGTATTCAAATTTAACATATTCAGAATCTGTTACACCAACCAATTTCGTTTCAACTTGACCGACATCATTGTAAAGCAATGTTTCTTTAGACTCTTGATCTTGACCWGARTATTGATTTGATTCTTTTTTAATAATCTGGAATACTTGRCCTATTGAATTGTAATGAGTTTCTTCAGTTGAGATTTTATTRTTATCACCTGTAAATACTGATGTCTCTTTTGACACAACTCGATTTTGATCRTCRTATYCGTATGAAATTCTAGTATTRCCAAGATTCTCATAAACTACATTGGCATTATCGTTATACAAATATTCTTTRTTGCCTGATGTTGTATAAACAGTTTTATTAGTAATCACATTATTAGAATCGTACTCGTTATAAACTTTCAGAGCACCATTTAAACTTTCAGTCAAAAGTTGATTATTGGTGTTATAGGTATTAACCGTCACATTATCGTTGGCAGTTTGTTTGAGAATATTTTGACTGGAATCGTATTCGTAAGTTTTTGTATTTCCTAATTTATCTGTAGTAGAWGTYAGCAATCCATTATCATTAAATTCAAAGACTTCAGACAATGTATTTGCATCGGTACTTTTTAACATTTTACCGCTTGCATCAAATTCTGAAGTAGTTGTAAAGCTTACACTTGAATCAGTATTTGTATAAGAAGTGATATTGTTGTTTGCATCGAAAGTATAATCTGACACCAACCCATGTATATCAACTTTACTTGTTACCAGCCCACTATTATTACGCGCAAACGTCTGCACATCCCCATCATTATCATCCTGACTAAGCATATTCCCCTGCGCATCATAAGTATAGTCTTTCACATAAACAACAGTATTACCATCATATGAAGTTTCTTTTAACACAAGACCAAGCGCATTATTCACATACTCAATAACTTCACCAGTACTTCTAGTTTTCTTAACCAAATACATGGAAGCATCATATTCACTAAGCTCAGTAATATCATCACCGTTCAGATCCAAGTGCTCTTCAATCAATTGACCGGTAGTGTTGTAAACGAACGAGTTCACAATGCCATCAGGATTGGTTTCTGTTTCAATGTAATTGCTAGGATTGTAAGTATAGCTGTGACCTGATTTATACACAAAGTCGCCACCTTCTCCACCAAGTTTAGGCAGGTCACTAACACCATTTACTGATGTCAATCGATTCAGATCATCATAAAGATATTGAGTGACATTGCCGGATCTATTAGTCAAGAATTCTAAGCTACCGTTACCATCGTAAGCATATACTTCCGTTGTTAAATCTGGGAAGGTAATATTTGTTAGTCGGTTGTTATCGTTATATATGAAGCTAGTGATATCACCATTAGGCAAAGTTTCTTTATTCTTGTTTCCAAAGTCGTCATATTCATAAACCGTCTGCTTACCCATTTTATTAGTGAAAATAGTTAGCTGACCCGATGCGTTGTATTGGTTAGTAAAGAAATTACCGCGACCGTCTGTTTTCTTCTCTAATAATCCAGAGCTGTTGTATTCATAGGTGACATCGATGGTCATGTCGTCTCTGGCGATTGATTCACTTGTTAATAGACTTGGAGTGCCGTTATATGTATTAGTGATCACTTGGCCTAATTCATTGGTCGATGTTTTCACCTGACCGTTTTCATAGGTGTATGATTTAGTTGAGTTCGCACCATTAACATCTTTGGATTCACTTGCTAGTGTTCCATCAGCATTGAAAACATAAGTGTTGACCAATGTTACTGATGAAGTTCCATTTGGAGTAAATTCAATTTGTGAAAGCTGGTTTGTATCAACTGCAGGTGATCCGCTGTATGTGAATTCATAAGTTGATCCATTTGGAAGCACTCTTGATTGAATTTCTATCCTATCCGTTGTTTGATTGAGCTCATCGATGTATGTTCCGCCATCTGGATTGGTCGTTGTTGAATAGTGGTGGCCGTTTTTGCCAGAATATGAACGTTGCCAGCTGTCGCCGGTTGAGTAATTGATTTGGGTTACGCGCCAGTTGTCATCAACTGACGTGGCGTATGGTCTTAAATCGTTACTATTAAAGGGGATGTGATATGGAAAAAAGGAGAATCTGACAGTTTACTTGAATAAATAAAGAAAGAGCCAATATAGGCACTACTACCTATGCTTTACACTTTTTCTTTCTATGACTTTCATAATATCTGAAATTTAACTTTCTAAAAAAGTTAGTAATTATAATTTTCTTAATTTATTTTATTACCATTATTTGTCTATCTTAAGAGAGTGTCATATGTACATTCTCAACAGGTTTACAGAAAATAAATATTAGTTTTTAAGGATTAATTATGAAGAATTTGTTAAAAAGTTTTGCATTATGTGTTGTTTTAATTTCGTTTTATGGAGGTGTTTTTGGACAGGCTACAAACCAGTTAAATTCTACTGGAAATGCTGGAGTTGGCACAACTTCCCCAGCAAGTATTTTGCATATTAAAACCTCTGCTAGCCCTATTTTAAAAATTGAAAGTGGCTCATCAACAGATTTAGGTAGAATTATAATGAGTGATGGTTCTGATTCAGGATATTTAGATTATATTCATAACACCGACACTTGGTCGTTAAAAACTTTAGGTGTTGAAAGATTTACTATCGCCAACGGAACTATTCAAGCAATAAGCGGCGGTTCTACTGTATTCAGAATCAAAAGTGGTTTAACAACAGATTTAAGTAGAATTATTATGAGTGATGGTACTGATGCAGGTTACTTAGACTACGAACACGGAAGTGATTCATGGTCATTTAAGACTTCAGGTACTGAGAAAATGCGAATCAATTCTAGTGGTAATGTTGGAATTAACACAACTTCGCCTTCAGTAAAACTGCATGTCAAACATACTGGCGATGAATTATTTAGATTAGAAACATCAACTGATTCTGCTAATTATGTAGGTCGATTAAAATTTTATAATGTAACGACTCAAGCTGGAAATATTCAATCTGGTAAAGATGGTAGCAATAACGCTTTTCTTGCATTAGGTAGTGCTGATAGCCAACATTTATATATTGATTCAAATGGACTGATAAGTATAGGTAACTCAGCACCTGGATTTTACAATAGTGCAGCTAATAATTTAGTGGTTGGTAGCGGATCTGGCGATGAAGGACTTTCGATTATAACTGGATCCGCAAACACAGGTACTATTGCTTTCGGATATAGTTCTGGATCTAGCGCCACTAAGGGTCAAATAAATTATGCTCATGCAAGTGATACAATGGGTTTTTATACTGATAACTCTTTGGCTATAACTATCGATTCAAATCAAAAAATTGGAATTGGTAATTCAAATCCAGGTTCTTACGATGGATCAACTAACAATTTAGTTGTTGGTGATACTACTGGACATAAAGGTATTACAGTAATTTCAGGCTCTACTAGTACAGCATCAGTGGCATTTGGCGATGGTACAGGTGTAAATGCATATAAAGGACAATTGGCATATTATCATGGATCTGATGCTTTAGCATTTATTTCTAACGGTTTAGAAACAATGAGGATTGATTCAAGTAATAAATTGGGTGTAAATAATACAACACCAAGTTCATATCATAGTGCAGCAAATAACTTAGTAGTAGGCAACACTGGAGATGAAGGGATTTCTATTATTTCAGGAACTGCAAATTCTGGATCGCTAACATTTGGTGATGGAACTGGAGCTGCTGCGTATAAAGGTCAAATTATTTATGAACATAATAATGATGCTTTAGCAATCAATGTAAATGGTTCGGAAGCAATGAGAATTGATTCAGGTGGAAATGTTATCATTGGCGATACTACAGCAGAAACCGACTACATTCTATCAGTAAAAGGCAAAGCAGTATTTGGTGAGATTAAATTGGATGCAGATTGGGCAGATTATGTTTTTGAAGATGATTATAAACTTATGTCTTTAGAAGATGTTGAAAAATCTATTAATGAAAATGGTCATTTACCAGGTGTACCATCTGGAAAAGATGTTGAAACAAATGGTTTAATGGCAAGCTCAATGCTGTCAACTCACATGGCTAAAATTGAAGAATTAACTCTATATTCAATTCAGCAAAACAAAAAATTAAAAAGCCAAGATAAAATGATCAAAGCTTTAATGACAAGATTAGACAAACTTGAAAATATAGAGGTTAAATAATTATGAAAAATTTTACTTTAATATTAATACTATTTTGCTTTTCGCTTCCAGCGTTTGGACAAAGCCCTTTAGATACTGATTATGTTTTAGGTCCTCAAACATTAGATGAAGACGATAAGGATTTTGTTAACGGACCTTTATTTGAACAAAGATTTCCTTTTAGTACTGGCGTTTTAGATTTCTTTTACACTGACTTTAATGGCACTGGCTTAGCCTTAACACTGGAAGGTTCTGTAGCAACAATTGCAGCTGATATTAGATTTGCAAATTTTGCTATTGGATGTACAACAATAGCTTTAGGCGAACTTATCAGATACCATGAGCCAACCCCGTTAAGTGATTATGATGATTCTACGATCAGCTACACCTATGATATTACATTTAAAGAAAAAGGCTTATTAAATACAGAATTAAGCCCACCTGCTTATAATTATCAAATTAGCAATCCAACGATAACTATTGATACCACAGATGTAAAAAGAGATTATATTTGGTCTAATATGTCAAGCATAAGGGAATATGAAGAAAATAGACCAAATTACGAACTCTCTAGGGAAGGAACTTATGTATATAACAACACGGCTTTTGATTTTGATAGTCCTTTCAATAGTGATAATTTTGTAACTGATAATCTTACTTTACTATTAAGAGATGTAATGCTAACGAGTAAGGCTGAATTTATTGCAATTGATGCATCTACAAGTGCTTCTTTGGAATTAAGCAAGACATTAAAAGTATATGCTTTTTATAATCATGAACTCCTTTTAAGCTCTCAATTAAACAGCGGTAGCTACAACGGTGCAGTTAATGACATAAAAGAATCATTAATTGCAGGTCTCCCTGTAATTGCAAGTACAGATGCAAGTGAAAATGTTGACCCAGCTACTCTTCGCACAGCATTAACACTTAATCACAATCAACTGATCTATGGATGGAAAAATATTCAAAATCCAAATACAACAACATCAGACGATGAATTTTGGGTGAGTCAAGGCAAACTTTTCAAAAGATATATGACACCAAATGCTATTTTTTTCACATATCCATTTGTGCAGCCACATCATTATAGATATGTAAGCAATAACACAAATGACCATGGTCAATATAGAACTGGTTGGGTAAAGGACACGATTGCAGATATAGATGATGCAATAAATGCTGAGATTACTGTAAGTGATATTACTCAAAGGCTACCTGATGATGGAGTAATTTGGTTAAAGGGCAATGATAATGGCAATGGTTCCTGGAGTGATGTATACCATTTAACTGTTTTATCTGGTTCAACTGGTTTAGATGATAAATTGAAGCCAAGGTATGATGGCACAAATTATCATAGTTATTCCATTAGAAGCTACAATGGATCTGCAATAATCAAACCAGCTCCTTAAATAATAAATATTTAATTTTAATATCGATTTGGACACTCGCAACATCATGGGTGTCCAAATTCCCATCTGTTCCGATCACTAATAAACGATCATCAAAACCTAACCCGTGGATGAAATAAATCAACAACCCTAACCATCTCCCGATGATTCAAATGAGTATAAATCTGAGTTGTTTCAATATTACTATGCCCAAGAAATTCCTGGATCAAAATGACTGGCACACCATTATTCATTAAATGAGTTGCGATAGAATGCCTCAAAGCATGTGGATGAAATCTACCCTTTAAACTATTTGGCAACTTAGTTTTCATATACTTAAAGAGCGATTCAACTGTTTCTCTTTTGAAACCTTTACCGGTTCTAGTTGTAAATAATTTTGTTGTGTCTGAAGAATGTGGCCTAAACTCGTCTATATATTTGCCGATAAGGTAAACAGCTATGCTAGTAAGGGGCACATAACGAACCCGATCGCCTTTTCCTCTTACAAGCATGGTTTTCTCATCAAAGTCAAAATCAAATAATTCGATGTTTAGCAATTCCCCTCTTCTTAAACCACAACCATACAACAGCTCTAACATGGCAAGATGTTTATATTTTCCTTTAAAACATTTCATTATTAAATTTATTTCATCTTGCTTAAAGTAATCCTGGGTGATCTTCTGCTTTCTTTTAGGAAGGACAATATTCACATTTATCTTTAAATATTTCAGATACAGCTTGAGAGTTGAGAGCTTAATATAGATCGTGTGATAGCTTTCATAGCTCTCTCTGACATATAA
>NVWA01000034.1 GCA_002746535.1 Planctomycetota bacterium | reverse complement strand
GAAATAGAAATGTAAGAAAAGAGCTAAGGAATATAAATTTCCAACCAAATTTACTGTTTTTATTGTTGACAGCCTTCTCATAAAAGACGCACGGACGTGTGTGTACATAGCGCCTTTCAATTTTATTTTTACGCTACAGCATAGCCTGTTTTCGTTAAGCTATTTGTTTTAGGTTTTACAATGGGGTACACACACGGCCATGCAATGGATGTACGAATTAGAAATCCTTTTTATAATATTTCGTTTGACAATAGTTGTATGATTCCCCGAAGGGGAATTAGATATCTTTTGTAGGTATTTATGTCAATTGAGGAAGCTTAAGATCTCTAATTCGTACAACCATTGCACAGCCGTGTGTCTCTACGGTGCGAGTGAGTTTAACAATAGTAATAAGCCTATGTGAGGTGTCTTTTTTTAATTTTAGCTCGACTAGTACCTTATCAATTAATGCAAGCGAGCCGCTTGCGGACCCAGCGAATTAAATAGCAAAATTCTTATGTGGTTCTGAGCAAATAAATAATTAAAATAGACACAATAGACGAGTCAGCCTTTAGAAAAGTAATCGAAACGAACCATTAGATGAAAAATGAAACAGAAAAAGAAGCCTAGGAGGCCTATGAAAAAAACGACTACAATTCTGCAGAAAAAATATGGAAACAGCTTATCGAATCTAACTCAATAGAAAAAGAATGTGACTCTCTAAAAAACCAATACTGCTATACCCTTATTGCTTTGAAACGCTTTAATGATGCTAAAGCATTATTAAATGAACTGTATGATAAAACCCAGTCACATATCTATTTACATCAATTAGGTATGGTAGCAAGAGAAGCTGGTGACTATATTGAAGCGCTCAATATGTTTGAACATGAATGCTCCATGCTTACAACAAATGATCATCTTGGTAAAGCCGCGAACATGTATGAACAAGCCCTAGTAAATGATCTGCTGGGGAATCAAGATGTTGCTTCTAAATTAGCAACTCTGTGTCTTGCCCTAAGCTTATCAACAGAAGACAACATTATGCATGGATGTGCCTATCGACTAATGGGAGACCTTTTTCGCAAAAATAGTTTTGAAAAAGCAAAAATGTACTACCGTAATTCATTAGAAGCATTTGAGAAAGCAAAAGATAACATTGCCTGCAATGAAATTAAAGAAAGACTGAACTCTTTAAACAAATGTTGATTACTCGATATTGGCACGTAACTTATCAGAAAAATCTGGTTTCAAAACATATACTTGAGACCAGGTATCCATCATCCAAATTAATTTCTTTTTGGGGTCATAGACTAAACCAGTGCTAACGCCGAAAGGTCCTGTACCGCTTAGTGCAACACGAAACCATTTATTTTTTTTACAATCAAATAGTGCCCAAGAAAATTTTCCGTCAGTTGTTTTAACCGCACTATAGGTAAACACGCAATCAAGATGTTTGACATAGACGACTTCTCGCATTACAGTAACTTTTTCTTTTTTCCACCCTGGGTTTATTTTTAAGGCAGTTTTTCTTTTTAAATCATACGAAATCACATCGCCCTTTAAAGAGCTGCTAAACAAAAGAAGCCTATTTCTATTTGAGTCGAAAGAGATTCCTTGTCTATCTGTTCTTGATGGCGGAAGTTTGATCTTCGTAGGGCATTGCTCCCAAGTTTTCTTTTTACTATCATATAGGTATAACTTATTGTTTAAATAAGCGGCTACTCCATTTGTGTACGAGCACATGGCTATTGCCCCAATAGACCCTGGACTTTTAGATTTGAATGGAATATCCATATTAGTTGTCCAATCCAACAATTTTGGATCATAGGTAAAAAATTTACCGGAATAATTAGGGGTAATCAATTTACCCGTACTAACATCAAAGGCGTAACTTCTTTGGTGACCCAGGAAAGGCCCTCCTTTATAAGTAAACCTTGCTGGTGGGCAAAGGTTTGATCCATAACCTGTTCCCCAATCTAAACTATATTCGGGTCTTGTACCACTGAAATAACGATTGGTTCTTGTGCTGTACATCAACACATTATTGCCACAATGAGCAGAATGACCTCCTCCCCAATGAAGAATCACTTCTCTTTCTGGATCAAACACTGCTGAAGACCAGGCACGATTAACACCTCTTTTAAAATCAGGTACGATTCTTTTTACCCAAGTATTGGTTGGCAAATTATCGAGAACCTTTTTTTCTTTTTCATGTGATATTTCTCCCGCGTTTTTTTCATGCCATTGCGGTTGAGATTTGCCGTTTTTATAAACGATTCGTGGCTTTTTACTTCCGGGTGTCACACCTAACTTCCGGGTCATCTCTTTGTCAGCTTGACTGACATCTAATTTAGTCATGAAAGTAACCGGCGGCTTTTTTCTTTGCGCACATACCTTTATCAAAAGGCCGCCATCCCCTAACACAGCTGTACCCGGATGCCATCCGTAACCTAATATTTTAGCTTCGCCCACCATTTTAATAATGGCCCATTCATTATCTTTCATGTCATAAGCCCAACACTGATTGGTACGTGTATTCACATAAATACTTTTTTTGCTTTCTGAAGAATAACTTAGGGCATGTCCAGCTGAAGGTGCCGGTGATAAAAGCGGTCGACATTGAGACCAGTTTTTGTTCATAACGTCATACACCCAAGTGTCAGCGATTAAACCTTCTTGTCGATCACCTCCAAACATCAATATCTTCTTGGTGTCCTCATCATAAACAAGAGGAGAATTCGCTCTTTTAGGAGGAACCCATTCTAGGGTATTGATTAACTCTAAAGCTAATTCATGAAGTTCATCTAATGATGCGATACTTTTTATATTGATTGTTTCCAACAGAGCTTTTGAGCTTAAGCTTTTTTCAGTAATATTTTTTAAATAACCTAATGCCCATTTTAACTGCAGCCGGCTTTGGCCTTTTGCTTTTCCATAATTAGTTTTCAGACTTTTATCCAAAGTCGCTATGTCATTATTAATGCCCGAAACAAGGTCTTTTAAATTTAACTTCGCTTCTAGCTGATTTTCAGCCATATAAAAACGAGAACGAACAGCCGCTTTTAATCTTTTAACATTGGCTTCTAGCGCAGTCGCTTTTTCTTTTATAGGACTTATAAAACCATTTTCAAAACTTAACCGTGACCATTTATTTTCTGTTAGATTGTATACCCAACGCCCTTGCCCACCTAATATTTCATTATTGTGTGAATCAAAACAGAGTGAACCCCATAGCAAATCATCTTGAAGCTCTCGAGTTATTTGCCCTCTTTTCAGTAAAACTTCCCACTCCCTTTTAGCAACATCATATACAGTAAACATTCCAGCAACATGCCAATAAACATATGCTTTATTCTGTTTTTTATCATAGGCACTATTGTGATATAAAGCCATAGAGCGCATATAACCATAACTTAATTTTGGCCGAACATTTCCCTCAACATCTACAAAGACCTTCCTATAGGCAAACTTAGGTGCTGTAACAGAACCAGTAGCTTTTCCCCAGGCGCCTAGTTTATCACCCGGAAAACGGTTTTCCCACTGCTGACTTTTTTGGTTAAAGGTCATTTCACTATAAGGATTATCTTTATCACCTTTAGCACCACCAAGACAAATAAAAGATTTTTCACTGGGTATATAGAAAAGATTAAACGAGTTTCTATTGCCTAAGGAATCATTTTTTATTTCAACCCATGTGTTAACTTGTAATTTTTCTTGGGAAAAAGATTCTGTGATCACCATCAGTAATATTAATAACAATAAAACAAATCTACTCATAGTTTTTTCCAATCTTGATAAGCAATACTTATTTTGCTGATTTACATCGATACACCCATGTCGCGGCATTAGTGTAAAGTACCGTAACATTTAGCGCAACATCGTAATAGCAGGCCATGGCTCCACCGCCAAGAACATCTCCTTTAGTTTCAGGAGAAGTCCAAAGATTTGTTTTAAGATCATAGATGTTTAACCTCTTTACTTTCAGGTTTTTTGTTTTGTTTTTCGTCTGCGTGATCATGATAAATTTTTCAGCAAATTTATCATAACAGAAAGTGGTATTTGGTACCGCAGCAGTATCGTTGCCTGTAAAAACTTTTTTGAGACTTTTATTATTTGCATCAAAGATCCAAGTCGTATTTTTAACAACCAAAACAACGTTTTTTGATTTTTGGTCATAGGCCGATACGGCACCATTTGATGCCATTTTTCCCTTTAGTTTTGCCCATTCTTTTCGGTCAGCACCAAGCAAATAAGGATAATAACTAAATAAAAAGTAACTGTCGCTATCAGGTAAATACTCTAACTGAGATGATTCCATATTTTTAGGAGCACCCTTTAATACTTTTGTCCATTTTCTGGATTCCGGATCAAATTCAAAAAGCCATGCTTCACCCCTCCCTGAACCGCTCCCTTTAAGAAGATTATCTTTTGGATCAATTTTAAAAGCTTTTGAAATCAATCCTTTATTCGAAAAGATCAATCCTTTATGGGCATCCCACAAGACCATTCGCTTACTTTTCGAATTATAGGTCAATCCCCACCAAGTATGTGCCATCCGAACAGGGCCTCCACTTGTAGTTGTAACAACTCCGTCCTTAACAACGATTATTTTTTTTGTTCTCTCTAAGGCCGCATCCATGGTATTGGGCTCTTTTATTTTACGTGGCAATAAAGGATCTGCTGATGATAGGCAAATCCAGGTGTTCGAAGGCAAGTCATATTCCCAGACATCATTCAAAGGGTGTACATTATGTCCAGCACCACAATAGACTCCTCGTTTTCTTTCTGGGGCATAAACTATTTTATTACAATAGTCTCGCACCCTTGGCCCATCTCTAAGCAAACTGCTCCTTTTATTAAGCCATGAAATTTCACCTGTAACTGTTGGTTTTGGTAATTTCAACCAAGTATTCTCTGGAAGGTTTTTGATTTTTTCCAACAAGGCTTTATCTGATTTTGGATTAAAAGGATCTTCTTTTAAATCTTCAGCAATTCCTAATTGCAAAAGAACTATTAACATCAAAAAGGTTATAAAATTAATTTTGCACATCATAAATCTCCGCTTTATTTAGTCGTTAAATGCATTGAAACCATTGTTCTTCCGATGGGTTTTTCCGGGTTTCTAATTCGTTCATCTAGCTTTAATATTGCAGATTCTGCCAAATCACAAACATTCCAATGTACCCCAGCAGGAACCTTCTGCTTTTTAAATTTCTTTTTACAAATATCTTTTATTTCAGGATTGCCACCCCACCATACAGCCAATTCAAGATGAATTTTATTTTCTGAAAGGTAATCAACAACCTCTTCTATTAATTGTGGCCACATAATTACTAATCCATCAATGGCTTTGGAATCTTTACTTAACTTCTTTAAACTTTCTAATTTTGTTTTATCTGGTACCGAACTAATGATATGGGTTTTATTAGACTTTAACCCAGCAATATGGAGAGCTGATAAATAACCTCCAAGTCGTTCTTGCCCTTGAATTAATTCCAAATGTCTGCCCATCCAAGCTATATTCTTACAACCATTTTCAACGAGGTGATTTGTCAGTTGATAAGCACCATTAAAATTATCCTGATTTACAGATTCTAATTTAGGTGAGGCGGTGTCGATCATGACCAAGGGTATACCAGCTTTATTTAACTCTAAAGGTATTTCTGGATCATCTGCATTTACAATGACGCCTTTGACCTGATGCTGTAATAGTCTCTCACAAATTTGGCTAGCCGACATATCTTCTTTAGCCAATGCAAAAACATTTTTGCCCATTGATAATGCCGATTTCTGAACTTGACTCCAAGCTTCATGGGAATAGGCATCCATTTCCCAATGGCGTGTTTCGGTGCCTAGGACATAGGCAATTAATTGACTTTTATCTGTTCCTACAGTCGGTTTTTTTACTTGATATCCCTTGCGATCAAGGCTAACGACAAAACCTTCTTGAACAAGCATACTAAGTGACGACCGAATTGTTTTTCTACTGACCTTATATTGAAGTGCTAGCTCTCTTTCAGAGCAAAGGATATCGCCCAAGGAAACATTATTACCTTCCAATTGGGCACGAAGTTTATCCGCGGTTTTCTCTGCAAGTGATTTTGATCTAATTATTTTAGGCATAATTCTTTTCTTCCAATAATAAATTTTTTATGACTTCACAAGCATACGTGATATCTTCTGTTGATAAATCTTGGTGGCAGGGCAATGTTAAGATACTATTAGCTAGTTTTAACGTATCAGGAAATTGTTTTGCAACACCATCCGGTAAAAGGTAATCCGGCCAGTGGCAGGTTGGCAGAATATCGTGACGTTCCAATTCAGAACGAAACGCATCTCTATTTTTTACTATCACGGGAAATCCGATAGGCACATCCCCTGTATCTAGTTTATTAAAAAGAGAGATTGGTTTCAAATGTTTAAAATATATTTTGAAATTTCTTCGAACTTTTCTTTTTAGATCACAAAAATCGATGTTGTTAATAATATTTTGAGATATTTGATCTAACTCATAAGGAAATCTTTTATCATTTAATATAAAATCAATATTTGGCAGAACTTCTTTATACAGCAGGTCGCCACCATTTACCTGCCAGGATTGAATCGATCTTAGATAATTAAAATATTCTAACCGCTCACCATCTTGTCTTGCTTTATCTCCTACTTGAGGATTTTTATTTATATTTAGGAAGGGTTTATTAAATTTTGGGTTATTAATTTGCAAGACTCCTCCACCTAAAACAGGAAGGCATTTTCTCAAACTAAAACAAGCAACATCTCCAAATGAACCTACGGTTTTATTTTTATAGGTCGTTAATAAGGCATGGGAGCAGTCTTCAAGTAAATACAAGCGTTTAGATTTACAAAATTTTAACGCTTCTGAGAAGTCGCCTGCCAACCCTAAAAAATGAACCCATAAAAATACTTTTACATTACTTAAATCTAGAGACGCCAATTCTTCCCAGTCATAATTACCATCTGGCAAGACCTTAAAATATTTTATTTTTGCTCCAGCTTCAATCAATGGCTCTGAAACAGAATTACATATAAAAGATGGGATTAAAATTTCATCGCCCTTTGGTAAATTCATTGATTTCCAGGCATAAAACAAACTCGAGCGAGCAGAAGAAAATGGATATACAAATTTCGAATGAAAAAGATTATGCGCCCAGTTGCTCTTAAGACCCGTTTCCACTAATTTAGAAGATATACCTGGCATTTTCCCAAGTTTTCTTTTCTTACTTATCATCATCTTTATCAACATCGCGACCTTAATAAAATACGATTAAAAATTAGAGGAGGAAGCTCATAAAAATGAGCTCATGAGCGCTAAAGTGACAAAGGGAGACAAAGACCCTTTTGGTATCTCTTTGGTGTCCTTTGGTATCCTTTTAATTATGTGTATTTAAATAATCGTTTCAAGTTTAATCTCAGCATTTATTAAAAATAATTGCGTTACGTTTCAATAAAATTTACAATGGGGTAAATATTTAACATTAGAAAGCTATGTTTCATTAATCGCCTAAATAATGCCTATTAATAATTATATACTCGTATTTTCTTATCATATAAACTCACTTTTTATGAGTTTTTGATCCTATGAATACTCTTAACTTCATTTTTTGGCAAGATTGATAATTTCTGTGATTAGCAAAGCAAGACTGAAGGCTCTCTTGCTTTTTAAGGTCAAAGTGCTTTCAAATTAGTAAGAGAACTTATGTGAGATGTCATTTTTTACTTTTACAGCACGGCATGGAGGCTTTGGGTGATGATATTAGTTTTTTTGGTTTTGCCGTGGGGTACACACATGGCCGAGTGTCTCTACGGTGTGTTCATATTTTTGACAATTGTTTAATCTAGACTCGGTTACCTCATATCAACTCGATGCCGCTAGCTAAAAATTACTATATACTAAATATATGGTTAAGACGGAGGGTCGTTTTGCAAATAGCATAGTATATTACATTATTTTATTTATTAATGTATGTTAATATTTGCGCTTCTCCATTTTCACACTAGTATCAAACCCCTCACTGCATTTACTAGTATTTTCCGTAATACTTGAATTCAGAAGGAAAATAGCTTACACTATAATGTATAGGCAAAAATATGTCACACGCACATCCCTATCGAACAAGCAAAAGTAGCTACACTATGAAAAGTAAATCTTTTTCTTTAATTGAAATGATTACGGTCATTGTTGTTATATTAATTCTTATGACATTGGCGATACCTTCATTATCAAAAATAAGAGCTAGTGCAAGAATTGTCATTTGTGCCAAACAAATGAAACAACTTGGCGTATTAATAAGCACCTATGCGAATGATCATGATGGACGACTTCCCTATAGCGGAGAAGTTAACTACAATACTGATAAAGATCCTTTTGGAGAACGAATTCACCGAAGCATGTACATTACATGGACAGGAAAGCTGCTACCCTATTTTAATCTCGATCTAAAAAAATATTCAAGACTTAAAGTTTACTATAGTACTGGTACTGACAGTTATTCTAGACCGTCCCATGAAAATCATCAGCTTCTAACAAATATGCTCTTTAACGGAGGTCATGGTGATTTAAAAATGCTCGTTTGCCCTGATGCTGCCAATACAATAGATGCATGGGCACTAGCAAATGATTTAACACACCCACGCATTTCATCAGCATATAATAAGTGGTCTGCCTGGCATCAAGGAGGGTTACCATCTTCCTATTTAGGCCATAAAACAATGTTTGGGGTAATCAATGGTTATGATGGCCAATCCCCTAATTCAATGCGAATGGGGGATTTAAATTCACAAAACATCATGCTCGCAGAAGGTTCCAACTTTCGTCAGGAATACGGTGCTGGGCTAACTTTTTACGCTGGCAATGGCAATAACGCTTATAGTTTTTCAGGAACATTCAATATGTGTGGTTATTATAGTGGCAGTAATACCATTGGAGGAGATAAGGTTTTGTTTTCATATTTACATGATGATACAAAAGAGCTTTGGATCACAAAATTACAAGACAGTTATAAAAAGATAAACACATCCTTTGTAAATAAATTTAATAAAGCCTATTATCCTTATGCTGCAGCATCTGCTGATTATGATGCTCCGGAATACAAAAGAGGAACACTAGCTTCATCAGTTTACCCTGAAGAAGATTGGTCTCGCTTCAAAGGTGTCTTGGGTACGAAAACTTTTCCCATTTATAAATATTATGCTCCTGATAGTGGTAAGCAATATTACTTTGGTTCCATGAATATGCTGAGTGCTGATTTATCCGTCAGGAAAAGCCATATTGGTTGGTTGTATGAAAATGCGAGGAGCCTTGCAACAGGAAATGAATCGTCTTATTCAAGATAAATCAAGAACAACTTCTTAAAATATAAGCTAGAAGCTTATACTGCCATTTAAATAATTTCTGATATTTCTGGTATAGAACCTGATGCACCTGATTTTTGAACAGCTAATGAGGCCGCTTTATTGCCTAGAGTTATGGCTTCTTCTAAGGATTCATTCTTAATAAGAGAACTAAGAAAGTACCCAACAAAGGTATCGCCGGCGGCGGTAGTATCGATAACCTCAACCGTTAATGCCTTAACCCTTTTTAATTCATTATTTTGTAAAAAAGAAACACCTTTGCCACCTTGGGTAATAATAATTTCAGCTCTAGAATATTTTTGTTTTAAATTCCATATAGCTTGTTCAACATTTATTTCATTTGATAGCTCAAAGGCTTCGGTTTCATTGAGAATAAATAAGTCGATTAATTCCAGTGGGTATGCAAAAACTTTTTCATTCATTGGTGCCGGGTTAAAAACAATTTTTAGTCCTTTTTTATGAGCTTGTGTAATTAAATAATCTGTAGAAGAAATTTCATTTTGAATTAATAAATAATCGCCTTCAGAAAAATTTTCAAGAATCTTATCAATATAAACCGAATCTATCGATTGGTTGGCACCGCCATATAATAAAATGCAATTCTCCCCAGATGGATCCACCTGAATGATCGCATGACCAGAGGGGGTTGAATCAACTTCTATAAAATCAGTTTTAATATGAAGCTTTTCACATTCCTTTAACAAAGACTTGCCGTCATCACCAACTTTGCCGGCATGGTAAACATTAGCACCTGCTCTTGCCAGGGCAACCGATTGGTTGAAGCCTTTGCCACCAAAAAATAATTGATACTCTTTAGATAAAATAGTTTCGCCGGGCCGAACAAAATGATCGACTTGATATACATGATCAATGTTAAGTGATCCAAAATTTAAAACCTTTATACCATCGCTCAACGCAACTAACCTTTCTCCTTAGAGATACAAAACTACATTCAGAAACTTTTTAAGGAAACATTTCGAACATTGGCAAACCCATGTTCATTTATGAAACCTGCTCCGCCACAATCTAGTGTAATGTCATCGGAAGATATTACCAATTCATCATCCATCAAAACATCAACTTTACCATTTTGGCATGAAATTGAAATGGTAATTTCTTTTTGAGCTTCCCAAGTCCTATCAACTACGCCCAGTAATCGATCTTTATAATAGTGTTCGATCAACTCAAATCGGTTATTGCGATAAACAAATGTTATATACCTCTCTAGACCTTGATAGTAACATACGATGCCCAAATTATTAGGCTTCACCTTTGAGCTGATTCTTGTTTCAAATTGATAGCTTGACCATGAACGGTCACCTGTTACAAGAAACCCCTGGTCTTTATTTTTGATAAACCCAAGGCAATCTTCAGCACCTTCTTCCCAATTTTTTGAAGGACGCAAACGATCCATGGTGCTGATCCATCCGGCACAGGAATTGAAATCTTTTTCTCTGCAAAGATTCGAATCAAATTGTATATTTGGTTGGCCTTTAAAATCTACTGATTTAATAAATATTTTTCCTTGGCCAGATGAAGATTTTATTTCAAAACCTACATCGTAGACAGGCCAGCCTTGGAGGTCAGGTATTTTCAATTCAATTTTTTTCTCGTCTCCAGCTTTTAATAAAACAGCATCGCCCTTTATGACGCGCGTTGGCTTTGTGGTCTCTGGATCATAAGTACGAATCATTATTGAAACTTCGGTATCATTATTAAAATCGATGTCTGCGCAAATATCAGCTGCGACTACTTTGCCAGAGACTAATGGGGACGTACCAACAGCACCATAGGTTCCCGTCAAACCAAATGATCTCGTGATCAATGGGGAGGAAATTAATACTGATTCCTTCAAATTACTTTTAACTTCAATACATAAACCTCTTTGACCATCACTATATTCAGCATTGGTTAGTTCAGCATTTTCGGTTTCCTCTTCCAACATATAGCCATGTAATGCTCCTGGAAGTGAAAAGTGATGGGTTGGTAGGGCGGAATCATCGACTTCATTCATGATTTCTTTTCCCATATCCGCAATGACAAAGGCGGCATTTAAGACATCTGTAAACGAATTGGTTCCATCAGCAGTGGGCACCATGATTCTATCGGCAAAAGGTTTTTGAAATTCATAGTCTTTATTGATTGCTTCTAAACCAAGCTTAACGCCCATTACTGATCCGACATTGGCCGCATTGCAATCAGTATCCCATCCAGCGGTATTGATTATTTTCTGAGATTCATAAAAATTATCAGGAGCATAACACCATGCCATTACCATTATGGCGTGATTTGGAATCATATGACAACCGCCGCCAAATTTTTCATACCCATATTGCTCTTTTATTTTTTCATAAGTAATACGCCAATCACCATCTGTTTTACACCAAGCTCTAACATCTTTATGGATTTTGGCGATACTAGAATCTTTTGGCACATACTCGACGGCTCTATCCAATAAGACGTCCATATCTTTTTCAGCAAATGCCATACTGACCAAGGCCGCAACAACTAATGCCCCATAGACTCCTTCTCCATCATGAGAAACACGGGCGGCTTTTTCGGCAAGCTTAACGGCAAGGTCTGGATTGTTTGGTGCAACTAAACCAAAGGCTTCGATAAATATCTGGCCACCAATTTGATCAGAAACCGTTTTTCCATTTAATTCTATTGATCCGGATTCTGGCGATGAGACACCATCTTTTAATCGCAACCAAGCAGTGTGTTCGGTAGAGACACCCATACCCCCCCACCACAAAACCGTTTTATCTTCAATTAAATAATTCAGCCAAGTTTTACCATAAAAATCATCCGGCGTTTCTGCATATAATCCAGAATCTGAAAGAACTCTTGCAAAAGCAATTGTTCCAGAGATATCATCATCAGTAACAACTAAAGGATGGCCGACATCTTCATGAACATATCCTTCAATGTTACCCCACTTTTCTTCGATTTTTTCTTTGGACCAACCTTCAAACGGCCTGCCTAAGTAAACGCCAATAACTTTGCCCAATAAACCTGCATAGACTGATTTTTCATAATTTTCTAACATATTAACGCCCCTCATTTCATTTTGATATTATTCTAAGTATTTATATAATAATAAAAATATGACCATTTCTATGCAATTTTGGCTAACTTATGAGCACTATTGATCAAAGCAACTCTACTGAATCAGCAGATGTTGATTTTGACCCTAATTTTCCCATTGATGGAGCAAATCCCTATCATCAACCAGATACACAAATTACCCAATTACACATACACAGTTATTTTGAAATCGGCTATTGTTTTGAAGGTAGTGGTATCTTTGTGGTTGAGAATAAAATTTTCCCATTTAAAGCCGGAGATATTTCTATTATAAATTCCAAGGAAATGCATTTGGCAAAAAGCTCAAAGGGAACTACAAGTCTCTGGCGTTTTTTAAGTCTAAAACCAGACGTCTTGTTGCAAGGTGTTGATCTGCCTGAATCTTTTTATGGTAGTAATTTATGTGGCCCTCAATTTGCGAATATACTTCATGGAGTTGACCACCCCACTATTGAAAAACTTTTGTTAAATATACTTCAAGAAATTGATGAACAAAAAGATTTTTATAAAGTTTCCATAGTAGGTTTACTATTCCCATTATTTGCTGAGTTGCAGCGGTTTAATTCAAGCATGAAATCAGACAACACAGAAATTGATCCGATATCGTTCAAGCAGGTAATGCCGGCACTTGATTACCTTGCTGCAAATTTTGATAAAAACTTTGAAATTGACGAGTTAGCAAATATTTCGCATTTATCACCGAGTCATTTCCGGCGACTATTCAAAAAAGCCACCAACCTTTCTCCTCAAGAATATTTGATACAATTAAGAGTTAAAATGGCCGCATCCATGTTAAAAAACACCGACAAAAAAGTAACCACCATCTCTCAGGAAGTTGGCTTTGCTTCTATATCAAGTTTGAACAGAAATTTTAAACGAATCATGAAGCTTACACCCAAAGACTGGAAATCAAATTAGATAAATTTACTGACTTCTTCTTGAAATGTATCTTTTGTAAGTTCGTAATGGCTGTCATGCCAAACACATTCTTCATTTTTAAATAGGAGAGCCTGAGGGGACTCATGACGTATATTAATCTCTTTTGAAAGACCTCTAGCAACATCCCGATCATAGATCACATCTAGCGTATAATACGCCGCCTCAGTGGGAGCATCTGAAATAAAACTTTCAAACTCTCTTTCAGCCATGGCGCTAGTTGGGCAAACTGGGCTAAACTTACATATCAAAACAGGGTGCTCATTACTTTCATTAATGGCTTTATGAAAATCATCCATTGTTTTTAGCTTATTAACTACGGGCATTATTGTTCCTTAAAATTATTTTGTTCTTAATTAGTAGTCTATTAGATCTTCAATTCCTTACACTTTTAATTATGGGGTAATGTGTCGAGAGCTTTTGGCTCTCGACATTCAAAAGCAGGAAGCTTTTGATGCTAAAATCAAAACGCTCGGCTATATTGTAATTCAAAGGCAAGGCCACCTCTTGTAGGGTAATCGGTCCCATCAACATTTAATTGGTCTTCACCCATTCCCGCAGCAACATCTAGTCTGACACCTAAAAAATACAATCCAACGCCGGCCGTATATAGGCCCCCTGAACCTTCACTTGCAGCAAGGTTATTATTATAACCTGCTCTCAGAAAAAGAAATTTTAACAGTCTAATCTCTGCCCCGATGGCTGCCTGTTGATATTTTGTCCCAGGAAAAGCATCTGTTTTATTTTGTAATAAATCTAGATCCGCTCCAACCAAGAAATCCAAAACGCCAAGTTTCATTTGATAACCGACACCAAATCTTACTTGAGGATATAATTTATAATCTCCTCCTATTTTTGCGTCAAATTTCGGTTGATTTAAATTTTTACCAACAAGACCTAGAGATAATCCTTTGATGGGCGAAAAGTTGAGTCCGAGATCTACACCAAAATTAAATGATTCTTCAATATCATTTTCATGAGTATCAAGTACGTCACTATAGCTACCTGGGATTTCATAGTCCTCAATGGCATCAATATTAAAGAACTTAATAAACGTTTTTGCTTGGTATAAATTTAAATTTATACCAACAGCAAATAAATTATTAATCTTACGGCCATAACTAAGTGTTGTTGAAGCTAAAACGATGCCTCTTACAAATACACCCGTGTTCGCTAAAGCATCTTCAAATGTTTGAGCCTGATTATTATTATCGGCATCACCAATAGTTATATTTTGCGTCGCTTCAATAATATCTGTTATAGAATCAATTACTAAAGATTCATTCAAATCAACTCCGGCTTCATCAATTTGAAATAACATTTCTTCTAGGGCAGCTGTATCTGCTACAGATGTAACGATTGAACTTGTGTTTAGTGTATCCAACAATGCTTGGGCTGCAGCTTTGTTACCAGCAGAAATATCATTGTCAATTGTATGAATCGGATTGGGAAATAATTCATCTAATGAATTTTTTAGACCAAAGTCATCTGATAGTGTTAGTGAACCATAATCAAGATCAAGTATGGCACTAACACCAAAATTAACGTGTACATTTGCCGCAAGCCCTAGAGAGATTTTTCTAATATTGAACTGAACACTTAACCCCGTATTTTCGCTAATCAAAATACCGTCATCACCTCTAAATTCAATCAAATCAGAAAACAATAATTTAAATGCCAATTGAGCATTTTTAATGTGTTCGGGATTTAAAGGATCAAAACCGTCTTTATAGGAAGCTTCCAAAGCGGCAATGTCCGGAAGTTCTTTTAGTTCATCTACTAGTTTTACAGCTGAACCTACTATTTGGATATCCAAATTTAGTAGGCTTAAAGAAGCATTTATTTTTTTATCAATTGTCAACCTCGCAGGATTCCAATAAATATTTTTAGCGCCTTTGTTTGTCGCAACACCGACTCCCCCCATTGCAAAGGAACGGGCACCAAACGGATTAAAATCTTCCGCCTGACTATTTATAGATAAAAGGCTGAACGATATAATGAATATCAAAGTTATGTTGATTCGAATGGACAAATGAGCTCTCCTAAATTAACAAATGTGCAATAATATGCGTAGGAAATTAAGTATACACCGAGTAAATAGGAGATGCAAAATAGTTTTAAGTATTTAATCATTATTAATGATTATTTAATCATAAAACGAACTTCTATTTTTTCTTTTTCAGGGTTTGAACAAATTTTGAAATCGGAAGCCATACTTTAGAATTATGCACATTAGCAAATTTCAAGTTTTTATTCGGATGCCGTTTCAATGTTTGAACCCAGTTTTTTGGTGTATTCACATCGGGATTAATAATTAACTTTTCTAATGATTTAATTTTAAGTATAAATTTAAAATCTTTTGTTTTCATAGTTCGGAACCCAAGAACTTTCAGTTTTAAATCTTCGAGTATTTTCAAGTCAAACTTGTGACAGCTATATAAATAAAGCCTTTCGATTGGTATTGTTTTTAGAGCACTAATATCATTAAGTGTTGTCCAACTTGATGCAAATTCTTTAATTTTTTGCCCTCGTAAAAAGTCAAGGTTTTTGCATACCTTCGCACAAAATGACATCCGCTCTAATCTAAAAGATTTGGTCACATTTAAATCCTCCGTTTTTATAAAGTATATCGTTAAATCTTTTATCGGTTGCCCTCTAAGAGGCTCAAGACTTTCCAAAGGTAATCGCTCTAAATATAGGAATTCTAAACGACTATTTTTAAGAAAATTCAATGTTGAAATCGTTGAATAGCGTAAGGAAAAAGAAATTAGCCGATGTTTCGATAAAACATCTAGGCTTTTTAAATTTTTACACATATTTATAGTAACCTTCTCCAAAGGCATTCCTTCAATAAAGTCAATGGAATTAATATTGGACCTGTTCAAATATATTTCATTAATTTTCATGCCCCGCAATAAATTTAAATCTTTTCCACCAACATCTCTTGGTACGGCAAAATATAGCCTTCCACTTGGTTTTAACGTTAGCGAATAACCTTTTTGAGGCCAATGATAAGAAAGCTTTTTATTCCAAATGTAGCTCGACATTTTAATATCTGCAGAAAAGGTTTCGGCAATATCAAATAATCTCATCTCAATTAAATATTTTATTAACAATGAATTGGAATTCTTAATTTTTTCTTTTTTTCTAATGGAACTTATTAGCTTTAATAATGCATTGGCTGACTTATCAATATATTTTTTTGAAACACAAAACTTAAAATCTTTTTGTGCTCGATCATAGGTCTTTTTTAAAAGATAAAGTCCACCTCTAAAACAATAGAATTCGGGCTTAGAGGGATCGTATTGAATCGCTAAATTGATGTTTTCCATCCCTGCCTTGTAACTTTTTTTAGAAATTTCCAATTGAGCTTTGGCATAGTAGGTCGGTGCCGATTCAAAATTTTGCTCTTTCCTTTTTACTTTTTCCTTTTCAAACTTTGCAAGTAAAAGGGTTGTTTGATTCAATGATTTTTCAGCACTTTCTCTTTGTTCATCAACTCCTCTTCTTTGTTGATTGAGCATTGAAATAAAAAGAAATGATCCCAATAAGACAATAATACCAACCACTCCTTCAAGCGTAAATATTAGCTTATTCCTCATATACAATTTCTTAACTACTTCAAAAATATTATCTTGTTTGACTGAAACAGCGTATCCCATTTGATACTTTAATAGATCCTCTTCAAATTCGCTTACAGATTCATAACGATCTCGGGTATTTTTCTCCATAGATTTTCTAATGATTGATGCAAGCTCACTAGGTACTTCATCCGGGAGCCTGCGAATTTTTCCTCTGGCAGCATTATTGAGTATGTCGGCAAGGGTTTTACCCGAGAGGGGTTTTTGCAAAGAGATTGCATAATACAAGGTCGCACCTAAAGAATACAAATCAGATCTTTCATCTAGCTCATCCATATAGCCCAAGGCCTGCTCAGGTGACATATAAAGTGGTGTGCCAGCTGTTGTCCCTTCCATTGTTTGTGAGAAATCATCATCACCTCTTACGGAAGAGATTTTATCGGTTCCATAACCTGATAAATCCTCAACGTCTTCTTTAGACCCAATTGTCTTAGCCAACCCCCAGTCCATGAGGAGCACTTCGCCAAACTCACCGATCATAATATTATCTGGCTTTATGTCTCTATGAAGAACGCGTTTACTGTGAGCATAATTCAAAGCATCACACAATTGTAAAAATATATTAATAATTTGATTTGTATTATATTTCTCTTCGGTTTTTTTATCGCCATTAGAAAGTTTATGAATAATACTATCAAGAGTCTCCCCTTTAATATGCTTCATTGTAAAAAATATTTGCTCTTCTTTATTAATACCAAGATCATATACAGGAGGAATATTGGGGTGCTCTAGTTGTCCTGTGATTTGTGCTTCATCAATAAAACGGAGCGTAGCTAATTTTGAATTATTTTTCAGGTGTACTTTCGTAACTATTTGACGCCTTAAATTAGAGTCTTTGGTCGATAAAATAACACCCATACCCCCGCGAGCAATTTCATCACCAATGATATAACGTTGCTTATCACTAATATTCTCTTGACCAATTTCTTGGTTTTCATTTATCATGTCATTTTCAACAAGGTATTCATAGAAATTATTAGTGACTGATTTATTAGCTTTTACGGTTTCTTCGTGAAGTCTGATTATTTGACTGGAAGTAGCTTTGAGTTCTTGGGTGCCAACTTCAAAAATATATTGGCATTTTTTACAACGAACTTTTCGATATCTGTCGGGATCTTTAATTTTATAAATGAACTCGCATTTGGGACATTTAGACTTTTCAAACTTTTCTTCAACTCGAATCTTTTCTTTAAGTCGTTTTTGGGATTTCAAGACAGCATCACATTCTTGCTGGCTCATAAATCCTTCCTTGATTAAGACGTCACCAATATTATTTCTGAAAAAATCTTTTTTATGAATTTCTAACCCTTGCATTAATTGATCAGCGGACAAAAATTTATTATTAACAGCTATTGTTCCAAATAAATATTCATCTTCTCTAGCCTGAGAGTCTTTTTGAATTACTAGCAATTCATCACGTTGCATTTTATTAATAAGATTCTTTGAGATTAAAATTGTACCTAGAAATTCGCCTGTTTTTCCATGCTCTCTCAGGGCATTATTTAACTCGTCTTTAGTAACCCAACCCTTTTCAAGAGCTAGTAAGCCAAGTAATTTGTTGGAGTCGTTTTCTGATATCATTTCTTTGGTACCACATTATTGTATTTTTTAATAAACGCATCAACGGAATAAAATTTCAGGTCTCCTCTAGCATGTACCTTTAGGTTTTTATTTGAATGTTTCTTTAATTGTTTCGCCCAATCATTAGGCATAAATTTTAATTCTATGATTAGTTCTTCTAGAGTTTTAATTTTTGAAATAAAATCAAGGTTCTTGATGTAAGACCCATAAATACCCAATTTCTTTAACTTAAAGTTTCCTATCCAGGCATAGGACTTAAGATGTACACCAGTTAGAACTAACGATTCAAGAGGAATGTCATATTTATTTAAAGGCTTTAATATTTTCATAGAGCCGAGAGTAAGCTCATTTAGTCGCGGTAAATCATTTAAAAAATCAATGTTTGTTTTGGAAGAAATTCTTATAGACAGTGATTCCAATTGAAATGTTTTAAATACATCGTAATTTTTTAAAGCTATTTTATATAGCTCCAGCTTTTTAATGGGCTGTCCACGCACTGGCTCCAGTGAGGTGACACCACAACTAAACAACTTTAAATATTCTAGCTGAGAGTTTTTTAAAAAATTAATACTTTTTACTTTAGAGACTGCTAATTGAAATTTTCTCAAACGGTGCGATTTTAAGGCAGATAAATTTGTAAGTCCAACACAGCTATATAGATCTACTTCTTCTAATGGCATATTTTTAATAAAAGTTATCGTATCAATATTGATTGATCTTAAAGAAAGCACATGAACTTTTATTTTATTGAGAGCTGAAAAGTCGATATTTTTTTTCCCATTATAACCCATATAAAATCTTATTTTATGATTGGCATTGATACCAAGATAGTAATTTCGCCTCTTCAAGCCCCATGATTTCATTATATTTTTATGCCAACCGTGTATTTTTTTAGTAATATCGCTTAATAAATGAACTGAAATTTTGAAGAGTTTTTCATTTCTTAGGATATTAGAAATTTCAGGCTTACTGGCATCAAATTGTTTTGTTTTGATTATATATTCCATAATATCAATAAGACGTTTTGAAGAATTCGATTTAAACTTTCGCTTTAGACAAAGTTCATAATCCAATATGGCTTTGTTAAATTCTTGATTGCATAAATACAAAGACCCTCTCAAAAAATAATAATCCAAATTAGTATCGTCATACTGAACTGCTATGCTGCTGTTTTTTAAAGCAATTTTAAATTGATTTTCTTCAATATCTTTTTGTGCTTGCAGGTAATAGGCTGGCGCCGACTTTGCATTGTCTTTTAATCGCTTACTTTTTTCAGCTTCAAATTTATCAAGTGCTAATTCGGCCTCTTGTAAATTTTTTACGGCTAATTGCTTTTGAATGACAGCTTCTTTGATTTGACCATTGATTAATACAATGAAAAAAATTGAACCCATGACAATGACCAACAAGGAAATCAATGATAGAATACAAATAGTTTTATTGCGTTTGTAAAACTTTTTTAATATATCAATTGTCGTGTCTTTTTTCGCAGACACAGAATACCCCATTTGGTATTTAATAAGGTCAGCCTCAAGCTCTTTTGCGTTTTGATATCTTTGACTAAGTTTATTTGCCATGGCCTTTTGTGTAATTGAAACCAACTCCTCTGGCACAAAATCTGGCATTGGCCGAATGCTCCCTTTAATTACTTTTTTTAGCAGGTCTCGTAAATCCTTTCCTTTAAAAGGTCTTTCTAACGCCAAAATATTATAAAGAGTTGCCCCTAACGAATATACATCAGATCTTTCGTCTAATTCATCCATCTTACCTCGGGCTTGTTCCGGGGACATAAAGGCTGGTGTGCCTGCGGTTGTCCCTTCCATGGTTTGAGATAAGTCATCTCCTGAGCGAGCAGATGAAATCTGATCGTTAGTATCACTTAATTCTTCTAACTCTTCTTTTGAACCAATTATCTTTCCTAAACCCCAATCCATCAATAGTACTTCGCCATACTCACCAATCATTATGTTTTCCGGTTTAATGTCTCTGTGAATAACATTTTTGCTATGGGCATAAGTTAGAGCATGACACACTTTAACAATGATATTGACCAATTGATTTGTGTTATATTTTTTTACGGTTTTGCGATCTTCTACATTAAGTTTATTAATAATACTATCTAATGTTTCTCCTTTAATATGCTTCATGGTAAAAAATAATTTTTTCTTATTATTAATACCAAGGTCATATACCGGGGGGATATTTGGATGTTCTAGCTGTCCGGTAATTTGGGCTTCTTCAATAAATCTAAGCGTTGCAATTCTAGATTTATAATTTAAGTGTACTTTTGTTACAATACTCCGTCGTAAATTTGAATCAAAGGTCGAAAGTATGGCCCCCATTCCGCCACGAGCAATCTCTTTTCCAATAATATATCTTTGAAGACCTATGCCGTCAATTTTATCTTGGATTTCTTTCTCTTTAGGAATCAGTTTATTCAAGGCAAGGTAAGCATAAAACTCATTCGTTGTAGAATCAACCACTTGAGCAGGATCATCTTGCACCAATAGCATTTGGGTATCTGAAGCACCTAGCTCTTTAGTGCCAACCTCAAAGGTATATTTACATTTTTTACACCGAACCTTTCGATATCTATTGGGATCTTTAATATTATATTTGTGATTACAGGAGGGACACATCATTACAATAACAGATGTTTCTCCAGAATTCTTTTCAACACTTAATCGACTTTGGGTTTTTAAAACAGAGGTGCAATCTTCTTTTGTCATTAAGTTCTTTGCAATTAGAATTTCTCCAATTGTATTTTTGAAATGACTTTGTTTTTGTTTCTCTAAGGCATCTACTAGCTCTTCTGCTTTTATCAAATTATTTTCTACAGCTATAGAACCAAACATAAAAGCTTCTTTTCTGGTAGAAGCTTCTTTTTGAATTTCTAGTAAAAGAGTTAACTGGTCTTCTCTGATCGCATTTTGTTTCATTAAAACAGTACCGATAAAATCACCGGACTGCTTTTGCATAAACAAAGATTCTTTTAATTCTCTTTCATTGATCCAACCTTTCTCAAGGGCCAAGAGACCTAAAAATTTTGAAGGGTTGATCTTGATCATTTTTTAACTTTATGAATATTTTTAACTTAATGGGAAAAACAATTCCAAAGAATACAGTTTATTCCATAGTTAAGTAAAATAATAATAATAAAGTATTTACTTACTAGATATTAACACTTTAAGAGACTAAAACAGATGTATGCAAATCAATTTTATGAAGATGGTCTTGAAAATATGAATCACAGCTATTATTAAATCATAGGGACATAATAACAGCTGTTTCAAATAAAGTTTTAACGGCGCAATCTGAAATCAATATACTTCGGTGGTGCAAATTCCGTTTCTATCGTTTTCTTTTCTTCATCGGTCAGATCTCTACCCAACTCAAGACTTCGTTCGCCAATATAAGACTCAAACCAAAGATCAGAGAGTATTGTATTTCCTTCACGAATGAAAGTGTATTCCCGCAATAGTGCCTCTCTTGCTTCAGGATATTTCTTTTCATTGATAGCAACAATCGATTTTCCTATAGAAAGTAATTCATGTTCTTTCAGGTGAGCAGGACAAAGATTCATGTATTCAACCATACTCTCAAATCGCTCTCGATTAATATATTCATTTAATATTTCTAGATAGAGGTCTTCCGATTCGTTGGCTATCTCCCAGGCCTTTTTGTAATAATCTTGGGCTTTTTCATATTCTTTTTTACACAGGTAAATTGTAGCCAAGCTTCTGAAAGCATGAACATTAATTTTTAGTTCAGATGATTTTTCAAAATATTTTATAGCCTCTTCTTCTTCTTCATTTTCCAAAAAGATGACTCCAAGGTACAATGAATGTAACCAAGTGTCTCCAGAGTCTTTGACCGATTTTTGGAGAATTCCGATCCATTTAGAATCAACCATCCAGGAAATAGGCTCTTTATTTAATGTGGCCTCAGAAAAAGTACCATTAGTTAATAATTCAAACCATGGCTGCTCTTTCTCTCCCAACTCTTTTGAAAATGTTGCCCCTGGTATATTTGTCTGATAGCTCAACTCATAAACTTTCCCCCAGCCTAATCCATGATAAATCACTTCATCGACTTGATCATCTTGCCAAGAAACCATCATTTCATGGATTTTTTCAAGATCATTAGAAATTCCTAAAGACTCGATTTTTTCTTCTGAATGATTAACGGCTTCGGTGTAATCTCCATGTATTATTTCTTGATCACAAGACAATGGGCCGATGCATTCTGTCCAACACATAACGCTTTTTTCTGGGAAGGGATGCATTTGTACTTGAGTGTCAGTAACCCCTGCTTGAATTTCAATATAATCCCCTTGGCCTGGCATGCTTAATTTATCCATCCAGTTTTTGCCACCATTGCTACTACCAAAGTACCATAGTTTCTTGCCCGGTAAGTTTTTTGATGAAAGGTGAAAAAGACCATAACCTTTTTCATCGGCATAAGAAAACCAAGGATAGGCTTTCTTGTCATCAATAAAAAAGAGAGATAAAGCACTATCAGAATTAGTCGAATAACTAATATCAATTTCCTTTTCAACGGGGAAACTACATTCAGACATTTCTTTAACTAGTAAATGATTAAGGCAATGATCATGTCGCGTAATAAAACGAATTTTCTCGTTAACTGGGGCGGCAATATTTGTCCACCAAAATAAAGGAATTTTTGTTTCTGAAAGGTTTCTTAACGTCACATGATACCAAAGTTGCTTGGAGCCATCCTCAAGTTTAAAATCAATTTGCCAAGAAGTATTATAGTACCGATCAAAGTCGTAGATTCTTAAAATCTTCGTACCATCTTTTTCATGAACACCAAAATGCACAGGATTACAAGTAATGAATGTGTGCCCGAAAGCCGGACCATTCCATTCAATACCTCCCGAAAACCATGCATTTCTGAGAGCTAAGTTGGCAGGCTGAAAGGCCGGGTTATCAAATAAAAGTTCTTTGTTTTCTTCTTTGTCCCAAAGTGAAGCTAATCGTCCACCATACTCAGGATAAAAAGTGGCTTTAAGAAATTCATTTTCTAAGACAACTGTTTTCATTTCCCCTTCATTTTGCTCGTGATCATAGTGATCTTGTAAGAGATAAGGCAATGTATTGCGTCCAAATTCTTCCATCGTATTTTCCATTCGAATACCACCAGGCGATTCATGAAACTCCACGGGTTCTTCATAGGATAATATCTTATATCTAGGCAATGTATTTTCTCGGCCTAAATTAGATTTTGGCATAAGCCTTTTTGAAAGAAAAATATTTGTCATAAAAACTCCAAAAAAAGTCACTGTGTCTTGATGGGGTGAAAACTTCACTTAAAACGCTAGTCTAATAACATCAAAAGAAAATCATAAATTTTTTAAGTAATATTTATCCCGTATCACAAAAGAGAAATAGAAAATAAATGGTTGGATTTATTAACATCAAATTAATAAAGAAGGATATGAAAAACGCTACTGCTTTGAATTTAAAAGAATCAAAAGTCAGAAGCGATATTGCTTCTGACTTTCTAACCAAACTAATATATACACGTTCAAGAAAGAAGTGTACTGCTTAAAATTTAGAATTTAAACAAATGTTGGTGAGTTACTCTACTGGTTGGACGTCTGCAGCTTGTAAGCCTTTTTCGCCTGTCGTTACTTCCATAGTAACTTTTTGACCTTCTTGCAATGCTTTATAGCCTGATCCTTCGATCGCACTATAATGTACAAAAACGTCTTTACCGCTTTCTTCAGTGATAAATCCAAAACCTTTTGTTGTGTTAAACCACTTAACGGTACCGTTTGTTCTTTCTGACATAATACTTCTCTCTTAAAAATTTACTTCTTTTCTTGGGTACTCTTGACCCTCCAGTCAAACTTATGTCTGGACACTACATTTTAAACCATCAACAATAATAAAAACAGGATCTATACAGAGGACCGAGGATTACTAGATTGAAACGATTCGGCTGTAATTATACCGAAATATGAGGGTATTGAAGAGGTTAACAAGACTATTGGTCGAAAAAATAGTCTTTTATATTTATGCTAAATGGGCCTTGGCTGTCAAATTAGCCTATCAATTCACAATAATCGCACTGTTATACTCGACTACTTACCTAACTTATTGTAAGTTATAACTGCTTTTATTTCTTAGAGTTATATTAAAAAAAGGGTCTTTTCGCTACATGATAATTATTCAAAAAGACCAAAGGTACTCTTGTCGTAATCATCAAAATCAATCTAAATACAAACTAATTTTTTTTTATCATTGCAAAGAATAGTACTACGTATTTTTCAATGATTTTATTAATTTTACCATTTTTGGCCAAGCGAGTTTTTCATAAAAGCGATGACCACCCTTGCCAATTACAAGATGACATTGATTGGCAACACCATGATGCTGATAGATTTTTTTCAAATCTTTAAAAGCTTTTCGAGTCGCTTTTACAGGGAAGATAGGGTCCTTTTCACCGGCAACAATAACTACAGGTTTGGGAGCGAACAAACCCATAATATCTGACATCTCGGCATAATTTAACAAGCCTGGTATGTAGTTATCGCCACAATGATAAAGAGACATGATCGAATCTTTAAATGAATTGAAGTAGCAAGAAGGCATTGCAAATCTAATGCGCGGCAGTATCGCTGATGCGAACAAACTAATTGTCCCTCCGCCAGAATTACCCATAACACCAATCATCTTTCGGTCAACATCTTTTCGAGTGTATAAATAATCAATAGCGCGGTCAACATCATAAACTCTTTCAGCACATAAAGTCTTCCCAAGCATTAATGAATGCATTACAGCATCATGACAACCATGATTACTGACAGCTTTTTGTTTTTTTTCTTTACGTTCACCAAAAGATCTTTGTTCAATACAAATAGCCGCGACACCATTACGCATACAACCTAACCCAAAATCTCGATCTCCTTCAACTTTAATCTTTTTTGTTTCGTCATTAATATCGACACCAATAGAATTGTGCATACCTGTAGAATGACCTTGCAAGCAAACCATGAAGGTATAGGGCGGTTTTGCTTTTTTGGGAATACAAATATAGGCACAGACTTCACTATATAACTCGCTGGTAAATACAATTTTTTCTATGGTGCCAAGAGCGTGTTCTTGCATCCAAAGACTTTTAACCTTTAAAGGGACTCTCTTTTTACCATAGTCATAACCCATCAATTGTTTCAACTTTTTCTGCAATGATCGTTTCCATTTATCAGCATCTTTTCCATTAAATGCCATCTCTTGTTTAAGATTAGCCATTAAGTGATTGTGATATTCGGATGGACTATAGTGTGTTGTGGTTTTTTTCATTAGGTTTCTCTTTTATCATTATGGTTCATTTTATGGAGTAAAAGTTTAACAACCTTGCCCAATCATCAATGCATAACATTCTAGAAATTAATGTTTCAATTTTGCGAACAATAAATTTGTTGATGAAATATGTAGGAGCGGATTCTATATCCGCCCAATAATTTCCAAAAAATCAAACTAAAAATTGGGGAAAGCAAATGAGCACATAAGGTTTGGGCAGATATTGAATCTGCTCCTACAAGCAAAAGTTATTTATCCGTTGTTTTGCGTGGACCATAATGAAGAGGTTTTTGTCCAAGTTCGATGGCACCTAAATCAGGGGCTTTGCCATGAAAATTATCATTAAAACCTGGTAAGATAACGCCTTTGTCAACAGCATCAGATTTTTTTGCTAGTGAAAAATTTAGTTCTTTTAAAGTATATTCATGTTTATTATTTTTAGGAGGCAACATGCCGCTTTCAAAACAAGTAGCTGTATTTATGAGAAAGGCACCTTTTTGATTATAAAATTTATTACGGTTTTTGTAGGTTGCTGTTTTAGCCGCCACAATCGTTTTAATTTTTTGACCATTCCAACTAGCAAAACTTTTAAAGCCTCCGTAGCCATCATTATCAAAATTACAGCGACGCATTCTTCCTGTAGTTTTAAGGCCATAGCTACTGGTGCCTAAGAAAAGGTTATTTCTTGTAATAATATTTGTTACCGTTTCATTTGCAGGCACAATTCTAAAACCATCACCTTGCCTTAAACATGTATTATGAAAAATTAAAACACCTGTGGTATGATTGTTCAACTTAAATGGTGACAAAGGCGTATTATAAATTAAATT
Organism: Planctomycetota bacterium; assembly: GCA_002746535.1. Lineage (GTDB taxonomy): Bacteria > Planctomycetota. Next base: position 34,786 of record NVWA01000034.1, on the reverse strand, counting down.
TCTGAAGATATAGATAGGACCTCCATGAGAAGGTTGAGCCGTAATGCCATGAATAATATTTCTCATTCGATTTTCAAAGACGCGAACATTAAACTGACCATAATCTGTCTCTAGGCCATCATCAGTAGCAACATTAATATCGTTGCGATAGTAATCTGAAGCAGATAAATTACCATAACCTGTACCATGCATGCCATCTCCCACATTTGACATTTTATTAAAAGCAATCACATGCCCGGATCCACTCATATAAGTCAAGCAATAAGATTCTATCCCTTTTTTTCTTGGCCAATGAGTTGGACCTTTAATGGAATTATCTGAGATAAAATGATGCTGTGAATCATTATAACCGCCATTGTGAGCGGTAAAACCTTTGTTGACCTTAATAAATTTACAACGCCTAATAACCCAATTGCTTCCGCCATGTGCGACAATAGCATACATTCTACCTTGAATGGTAAAGTCTTCGAACCAAACATGCTTGATATTCTCAGCACTAATTAATCGTCCTTTTGTACTATCGCTACCACCTCCATCAAGGATAACTTCTCCATCACCAAGTGCTCTGAAAACAATTGGTTTCCCTTCTATACCTGATGTTTTTAATGTCAGTGTATTTTCTGGGCAATCACCTTTTACGTAAACACCTTTGTGGAGCAAAAAAAGTGTTCCAGGCTGAGCTTTTGGCAATGCTGCCTGCAACCCTTTAAATGGCGAACCTTTTGATCCATCGCCACCACCATTACCAGGCATCACATAAATTTTCTTTATATCTTTTGGCTCGACCGGTTCTTTCCAGGTTTTTAGCGTTAATAACTCTTCTTTTTTGCCACCATCAGGATCATTCAAGTTTAATTTGATTTCATATTCCGTATCAGGAACCAAACCAACAATACTTCCTGCAAACATCCAACCACCTTTTATCGTGTGGATTTTAGACTGATTACTGGAATGAGGGTTTGGATGAGTTCTAAATAAAGGAAAACCTTTTCTCCATTCTTTCGACCCCTTAACTTTATAATAAATGTCAACCACAGCATTTTCATTTGCGTCTCCATGAATTGTCCAACGGACACCCAAACAATGCAACGTAGAAATTTCTTTAAAAATTACCCCTGGTTTTGAAGAATCCTCTGCCCATAAACTACTGATAAATATTAAGAAACAGGTACACAATAAGATTACATTTTTCATGGGTTCTCCTTTGGGATTAAGCTTCATTTATCTAAATTGAGTTTGAACTCTAAAAATGAAACATTCTGGTAGGGCTTGAGTCGACATTTAATGATGTCAGAAAACACAATATAACCAAAATCTTTATAAAATGAAATATATACTAGGTAATTTAATCCAAGAACTCTATTTTTAGCCATTTGCCAAACGATTAGGAGCTTTCCATAAGGTATGAAAATCTAACCTCTGTGCCTTTGTGTGGTATATTCTAATTCAAACTCTTTTATTTATGGTACTTGTTAATTAAAGAGTTTCCACACAGAGGCACAGAGAAAATGAAAAAAGGAGTTTAGGTCAAGATCTGGTTACTTTTTTTGAAACCTTCAAACATCCACCAAGTTAGCAAACTGCCAAAACATATGGCGACAACGAGAATGACAAGAGCTCCCAGATAAACCATCGTTGCAATTGTTGTGTCCCATGCAAGAAGACCGACAGAATTAAAAAGATAATGCCAGTCATGGATATCTTCGGGTGCTACGGGACCAGAGCCGCCTCCAATCGTCACCAACTGTAGTTCTAATGCCCTTGCGTCTGCCATATAAACAGATGTTCCAACCATACTGGCCGCAAACCAAACCATCGCAAATGAAATTCCAAAATAATCTCTTTGCTTCATTAAAGCAACGCCACACGCAAGTGGCGCAAACCATTGCAAAATAGTACCACCAGCTGCATGCAACCAATGGCCTAAATAGCTAAATAAAGGATGTCCCGCCTCATGGATACCCAAATTAATACCATTAAAAATGCTACCATGCTTATGATCAAAAAACATTTGGGCAGCAACATAAAAGTAAAAAATCAAAACAGGAATTCTGAATATGAAATTTCTTGAGTAACACCAATCCTTAACTTCTACCATATATGATTGGAAATAGGTAAATTCTATTTCATCGACATTTTCTACTTGTTGGTCTTTTGTACCTAAAGACTTTGGGGATAAATTCTCGTCTATTTTTTCTGGAGAAATTTCTTCGATTGTTTCCTTTTTTACTTTATTATAAAAAGCACCACAACGTGGGCATTCGCCAGCTCCACATTTATCTGTAGGCTTTCGAATATAACCACAATTTTTGCAAAGCTTGATCATAATTAATCTTTGTTGAATAAGTCAGGGTATAGCTTCACTTGAGTATACCTTTAATCTAAATAAAAAACAATAAACCAAAATGATTAGACAGTGTAAACGTTGAAAACATCTACCTCACAATGATTAAATTCATTTGCTACCGTAATATATTTCAAATAGATTGTTTTCTTTACCACGGTAGATATGGGTGAACTGTTTGTACTCTTTGAGGTACTGAGAAAATTGGTTCTGATTTTCAAAATAATATACTTTTTTTGTAGGATATTGATTCTGAATATTTAATCTAAAAGAAGATAACTTGGTTGACTTTAAATTATTCAAATAGGGACTGGGTAAAATAACAATTAAATCAGACCTTAAATACTTCAAATCACGATTCCAAGTTAAAACAATGCTACCCTTATCAACATCTACTAGAGCCTTTTTTATTTTGTTAACCTTTTCTGTATAAGTTACATTACTAGATTGATATTGGGTATATGTTTTCATGGGTACATTCAAGAGTACTGAAAGAAGAGACAGCAAGCATAGGGTTTTAAACCAACTCTTTTTAAAGTTTTCAGTAAAGTTTTTTTCAACAAAATAAAGGATCGCAATAAATACTAAGATTGTCCCCGGCCCTAATAATCTAAAAGAGAATGGATCAAGATGATATTTCCACCGTACATAAATTATTGAAGCACAATAAGAGATTCCTACAAAACAAAAGATAAAAGGTATGTCTGCAATTTTTATGGTGCGAAGCCATTCTTTAATTCGTAATTCGTTTCTAAATTTAATAAAGGGAATTCCCAATAGCAATAATTGAGTAAATAAAAATAAAAAAAGAATTCCCCAGCCATCATAAGAGTGCCTTAAGATATTCATTTCATTTAAGGTCGCAGAAAAAAGATTAATCAACAAATCAAGATTAGTCTCCTTAGAAGGGATCCTTGCCATACCAGACGTAAATGCAGTAATCAAAAAATTATAGTAGAGATAGCTGCCGATACAGCAAAATGAAACGACACCAACAATTCCTAAATAGGATGTGCGGATCAAATCCTTTTTGCTCAAACAATAAAAGAATGCTACTGCCAGGCAAGCTAAATAGAAACTACCCGCATACCTTGAAAGAAATAGTATCATACCTGATGAAAATAAAATGAGTGAAGGTAACCATAATTTATCTGTCCGATTAAAAAAAGAATAAAGGGCAGAAGCAAACAATAGCATGCCTAAAATAAACGGCACTTCAGTTAACGTATAGCTAAATTGTTCTAAAAAAGATGCCGACAATAAAACTAACCCAAAAATAGGCGAACGATCTTTGAACATTTTTTGTAAAATAACTAAAATTGCTCCTACTACAAATATATTTAAAACCTTAGATGCCCAAAATACAGAACAACCAAAAACTTTTGAAGTAATTGCTATCGCTAAAGGATAACCAAAAGGCCAAACAGCAGCATGCCTAGAATGGAAAAGTTTACCATCATAAACCATTTCAGTAAAACCAAACCCATCTAAAATTCTTTTTGCCAAATGAAGGTAACCTGTTGAATCCGGAGATAGATAACCCTCGGGATGAAACCATGATTTTAGAATGATAGAAACGGATACAATCAAGAAGATTAGGGCTAAAATTAAATTGCTTTTAAAGCAACTCTTATTTAAATTGATTTCATTAGTTTCAATCAACCGAAGCTTTCCATTAATTTGATAAAAGTGATTCTTTTTTTACGCGAGGCAAACTATTCATCACCTTGCTAAAACAATCATATTTTGTGTTTTCAGCCTTAATAGGCATCGTCGAACCTTTAACGCCATGATAGACTTTTTTAAAATTCAAAATGTTTTTAGATGTAATTTTAAATGTCATCTCATCTTTGTATAACTTATGCAGCGCCATTTCATATCCTCTTAAAGTATCTGCCTTTTCTCCCTTTATGATTCTAACTGACCAAAGATACATGTGCATTTCTAAATCATCCTTTTCATCTAAATAAACAGCCAATTGATTTTCGGCTTCGAGTAAATTCCCATAATTCAATGCCGTTACCACATAATTTATTCGTTCTTTTTTTGCATCCCATTGTTTGTCAAACGGCCGCATCAAACCAAATAGAATCACAAAGCCAAGACCCAAAAATAGTAATTTCTTTTTAGGAATCTCTGAAATCTGATAAAGCATACCGGATATAAGTAAAATCATTACCGGCAAATTTGGCATTCGGAATCGACTGATTATAAAAAAAGCACAAATCGTAAAATAGTACAACCAAAACATTAATATAAATGGCCTCAGTTCTTTTTCTTTGAAAAGAAAAAAACAAGATACGATAAATAAGGCTCCTAGTAAAGCATGATTAACAAACAAGATTTTTAAAGTGATTGAGTTTTCTGTAATGATGGCAGGTGATAAATTCTGACCAACCTCAACATTCCACCAATAACCTAGGCATTTATTAAAAAAAAGTTTTATAAAATCAATGCTCATCACTGGCATGGCATCTTCACTGTGATTAACAAAATTAAAAACACTGGAAACAGAGGCATTTGATAATCGCCAAGTTTCAGCACCATTAGTAGTTAATAGGACAAAATGTTCTTCATAGATATTATTTCGGATCATGACACACAATAAAGGTAAGCAGAACATGATAAAAAGAATGTAGATGTGATGCCGCTTAAATTTATGTTGCCAGGATTGAAATAAATATACAAGTGGGATTATGGGCAAATAGTTAGGTCTAACCAAAACCAATAGGGCTCCAGCAAGACCTAGCGCAACTGTTGTAATCATGTGATCTCTTTTATTCAACAATACAAATAAAAAGAGAACGACTGAAGATAAAAATACTTCCAAAACGGTAGAATGAAAATGAATGCTAAAAATATAAACGGGTGCATAAAAAAGAAATAAAAGAAAAGCTATCCAGCCGGCCTTTCTGCCAAATAAAATTTTAGCGCTTAACCCACATAACGTAATCGCACCGCATAGAAAATAACATTGCAAGAACGCTACTAAGTTATCCCCTCTTCCGATAATTTTTAAAAAGGCAAGAAAATAAGGATACAGTGGTGCTCTGTAAAAGGCTTTATCATGGGGCCACGTGCCATCCAACAAACCATTTGCTTGTTTTAAATATGCCGCCATATCCGTCTCGGATCCAAAATTGGCATAAAAACCAAACCAATTTACGACTTCATAACACGCAATAAAGGCTACCGTCAATGAAATAAGTATAAATAAAATAGGATCTAAATGTTTTTTGAGAAAGTCCATCTTATATTTTTTTAGGATGAATCTTCATAATAAGTTTACCCCAAACAAATGTTGAGGTGATTGCGTAATTCCATACGCCTCCTATGATAGCTCCTAATAATCCTGATAGCCACCATTGTATATTTTGTTCATACAAAAATTTCACAATAATAATATTGGCAATCATACCAATACTACAAGCAAGACAAAATAGGATTAATCCAATAATAAATGCGGTGCCATGTAAACGACGATCTCGATAAGTAAAACTATTATTCAAAAGATAATTTATCAACATTACGATACTTGTTGTCACTATTTGGGCCGCCAGCAAGTCCAAGCCATAGGATTTATAAAAACAAGCTAAGAGAACTAAATGAAAAATAGCACCCAGGGCACCAACAAGTAAAAATAAAACAAATCGAACCGGCAGAAAATCACCAAATGTTTTTTCAGCCAACAAGACACCATACTCAAATAAAACCATAAAATCAAGTTTGCTATCTCCATGGATTCTTGTCTTAAATTGATAGGGAAGTTCCTTAAGTTTTAATTTACCCCCAGATGATGCTAAAATATCTACTAAAATTTTAAACCCTACGCCTGAGAGATTTCTGACAATAGAATCAAAAAATGATCTGCGCAACATAAAAAAACCGCTCATAGGATCAGTTACGTGAGATTTCAAAACAAACTTATTAATTTTTGTTGCCGACTGACTCATCCATTTTCTTCCTGCAGACCAATCAGTGGTGCCGCCACCTTCCAAATAACGGCTTCCATTTACCAAATCCAAATTTTCTTCTTTGATGCATTTTAACATCGCCGGTAAAAGTTTTTCATCATGTTGCATATCCGAATCCATAATGGCCAAATAAGGGGCCGACCTTGTTAATAATCCTTCAATGCAAGCACTTGAAAGTCCTCTTTTCCCGATACGATGAATAAAATGAATATGAATATTTTCCGCAGATAATTCCTTGATTAATTCGATTGTTCCATCTTTCGAATCGTCGTCTACAAAAGTTACATCCCAATCTATATCTGATAAAGTTTCATCCAACAGTTTTAGCAAAGGTTGGATATTATCTTTTTCATTGAGAGTTGGAATGATCAGTGATAATTCTCTACCCACTGGGTTTTTCTCCTGTAGCGATTAATAAAAATCCAATTGGGTTTAAGCCAATCGAATTCTCAAATTTAAAGAAACCCTTTGATAAGCCCCACGACAACATCGCTAAAAATGGTGCAAAAAATAAAAATGATTTCACTTTTACTTTAATATAGCCAGCTGTTTCCAAAGATAATTTTAATTGTTTCCGTTTAAACTTTTGGATATGCTGTTCTTCATAAGACACTTTTGATGTTTTATTAACAAGAATTTCCAATACTGGCCATAAGCTTCCGTAATTAGGTGTTGTCACAACAATTTGCCCAGATGGCTTTAGCACTCTAAAGATTTCTAGTAATAATTGATTACTTTTATCAACATCTAAATGTTCAATGACTTCTATCATGCTTGCCTGCTCAAATGATTCCTCTTTAAAATGAATTTTACCATCAGCGCAAGATTCGAATGAAATATTATCTTGTATGCCATATTTTTTTCGGGCAAATTCTATTTGTGATTGAGATAAATCGATTCCAACACCTGACGAAAATTTTTGAAAATTTCCTATGAATGTTCCTGGCCCACAACCGAGGTCTAAATGCTTCCCCAATCCTTTTAATTTATGGGAAACCATTTTAAATTTTAAATTATGCCAAGCGCTTTGTAGTCCTGATTTTTTATGAAAAATTTCATCATAATAGCCATCAGGAATTTTTTCATAATCAAAACTTTTTGATGAGTTCAAAATAGAGACAAGCCTTTGAAATAGATCTATAAACTATTATGCATAGAACTATTTATTAGGCAATTCTAATGTTTTGATTGGATACAGCTTTTGAATAAAAAGGTGTGTGGTAAGTCAATCAAAAGGTTGTTGTTGATAACATGACTTTTATTCGCCTTTATATTCCAATGAACTTGCCAAAGCGGTGATGGCTTCATTCCAATTTGTGCAATCTTCACAATCTTCGACGAGACCTTTGATTCTTTTCTGAATAGCTTGCCAATCAAATTTTTCGAGAACTAAAACATATTTTAAAAAATTGCCGGATTCAAATTCAGATAAAGTTGAAGGCGTGCAAACCTGAAAAGTAAAGACCTTGAAATGACCTTCTTTATCAGAGATTTTCGTTTTCATATATAATTGGCAATGATGAATATCATGTGGAACACCCGTATCTTCAGGAACCAAATTTGGACTCCAAATCGAATCCAGTCTTAATCGCAACATAATTCATCCTTAAACAAAACTATAAGCTAATAAACTAACCAATGAAATAATACTAAAAAACTTCAAGAGGTAAATTCATATTTATGTTACATCGGGGCCTCTCACTAATAATACTTTACCTGACCGGACCATTTCAATGATATTAAACTTTTTAAGTAAAGATTCAAACGCGTCCAATTTGTCGGTAGTACCTGTAATTTCAACAACAATTGACTTTTCTGATACATCCACTGCTTTTGCTCTAAAAACTTCTAGAATCTGAAATAGCTCAGTACGACTTTCAATGGCTTCTACCTTAAATAGTGCCAATTCTCTTTCAACAACCTGTCTGCCCGTATGATCATAAGCAGAAATTACGTCAATCAATTTATTCAATGATTTAATCATGTGCCAAAGAACTTTACCGTCACCTGAGCAGACCACTGTCATTCTTGCACTACCGCTCACTACTTTTGACACAACTAGCGAATCAATGTTGAAACCTCTTTTTGCAAAAACTTGGCCAACCCTAACAAGAACACCTGGAGTATTATTTACAACCAAGCTAATCACATGTTTATTTACTTTATCTTCACTCATTTTGGTTCCATATTTATTAAATTTTATTTTAAAGGTTTCAGTTCAATTATATTTTAAGTAGAGCCTTTTGGTTTTTCCAGTTTCGTCTTTGGCGGCTCTAAAAGCATATGACTAATAGGAGCTCCTGCTGGAATCATTGGGAAAACATTTTCTGCTTTCACAACTTCAGCATGTATCAAACAAGGACCATCATTGTAGGCCATCGCTTTTTCAAGTGTCTTTCTCAAATCGCCTGCTCTTTTAATTCTGAATCCCTTGATCCCATAAGCTTCTGCAATTTTTACGAAATCGGGATTACCCACGAGGTCTACTCCTGATTCTCTATTTTCATAAAAAAGCTCCTGCCATTGACGCACCATACCTAAATATTTATTATCAATGATAAGAATTTTAACTTTTAAATTATGAAGAGCGACGGTAGCTAGTTCAGCCATTGTCATTTGAAAGCCACCATCACCAGATATAGAAACAACTAATGCATCTTCATTCGCAAATTGGGCGCCTATCGCGGCTGGAAAGCCGTAACCCATTGTGCCGGCGCCGCCTGAAGATAGCCATTGGCGAGCAAAAGATGTTTTATAGAATTGAGCTGCCCACATTTGATGTTGTCCAACATCAGTTGCAACTACTGCTTTGCCTTTAGTGACCTCATACAATGTTTCTAAAACGTGTTGAGCTTTTAGCCCTCCTGTTTTTGAGTATTTTAAAGGGAAATCTTTTTTCCAAGTTTGTATTTTTTTTAACCACGGTGCAATGCTAACCTTATGGATATGTTTATTTAACTGCCTTAGGACTAACTTTGCATCACCCATTAGAAAAACACTCGGTGTTTTAACTTTTGAATTTTCTGCTGGATCAATATCAATATGAACAATTGAAGCATCTTTACAAAATTCACTTACCAATCCCGTTATTCTATCATCGAACCTGGCACCAATGGCAATCAAACAATCTGTTTCTACAATAGCTTTATTGGCATATGCAGTACCATGCATCCCCAACATACCTACTGAGAGATCATGCGTTTCAGGGAAAGCTCCTTTACCCAAAAGCGTATTCGTAATGGGAATATTTAGTTTTGTAATAAATTCTTTAAGTTCTTTTTCTGCATTACTATTAATAACGCCACCACCAATATAGGCAAGTGGGCGTTCGGCATTACCAATAAGATCAATCGCTTTAATGACATCTTTTTCGTCTGCCTCTTCTGGTACCACGTAACCAGGCAAATTAACTTCTTCCTGATATTTAGCAGTACACTCGGCACTGGTTACATCTTTAGGCAAATCAATAAGAACTGGCCCTGGTCGTCCAGTTGTTGAGATAACAAACGCTTCTCTCAAAACTCTAGGGATATCATTTGTTTCTTTCACTAAATAGCTGTGTTTAACCACCGGCATCGAAAAGCCAAAAACATCTGCCTCTTGAAAAGCATCTGTCCCTAAAGCAAAAGTTGGAACCTGACCCGTTAACACTATTACTGGAACAGAATCCATTTGAGATGTCAAAAGGCCCGTTACAGTGTTTGTAGCACCAGGGCCTGAAGTCACCAAAACTACCCCAGGTTTTCCAGTCACGCGGGCATAACCATCGGCCATGTGAGTTGCCCCTTGTTCATGGCGAACGAGGATTAATTTAATTTTTGATTCCACTAAAGCATCAAAAATGGGTATGGCTGCTCCGCCAGATAAACCGAAAATATACTCAACACCTTCGCGTTCTAAACAATCAATTAACACTTGTGCACCTGTAGGCATAGTTTTTCTCAAAAAAAGTTCTTTTAATGTATTTATTGCTAAAAAAGAAGCAATTCTAATAGCTTATGGAATAATGTTCAACTAAATAGTGGATTTTATAGCAAATATGTTGAATTATAAGCAGTAATAACTCATAACTGGATCATTATTCATAATAACTTAAAATATATCTTATCGGAAAACTAAAAATTAGTAATATATTCAGCAAGTTAGACCTGTAAGTGAATTCAAACTGCATTAAACCATCAAATATAACTACATATTGCGCTATTATTAATTTTATGGCAGATTAATTGATAAATTTACGGCTAAATATTATTAAATGATAATAATTATTTAATATTATGCCAATATCATAATTTATATTGACCAACTAGAGCTTCCGACATAAATCGTCTTTTTTCAGCTAAGGTCTGTAGGAAGAATAGGAATCTAAGATGAGATTACAAATGTCAGAATAAGATGATTTTTCAAAGACGGCGTGCTTCTCTTCGATCTCCAAAGGCAAGTGCATACATAATATATTGATTACTTGAATCAAATTCATCTTATCGAAATACATATCGATTTCATTTTCAGTTGATGTAGTCGGTTTCGTTTTAAAAAAGTTACACGCTATTTGCCGAACTTCTTCAGCTACTGCCGGTACAGAATCATCAATCAAATCATTTGGATCTTTATGAACGATTACTGATCGATATTTTTTATTATTTCGGTAATCGCAATCTTCAACGAGACAACGAACTATGCCTTTTACAATTATATTAAATCGTCCGTCATCAAGAGGGACATATTTTTCTAAGTGGCAAATGGTGCCTTTTTTAAAAAAATTAAAATCACCTGAATGTTCGCCTTCCCATTTACCGTCTATCGTTACAAGGCAAAAGACTCCTTGACCATCTAGGATATCTTTAATCATTTCACGGTAGCGTTCTTCAAATATATGTAAAGGAATGGCTACTTCAGGGAATAGAATTGTATTGGGCAAAGGAAATACTGGTAGAACATCACCATCATTAAATTGCTCCTTTGACATTTTACGCTCCGCCCTCTTTTAGTTTTTCTATACGTTCTTCTAAACTTTTTGGTTCTTCAATTGGTTTTTGTTCTGGTTCTGGTTCTTCTTCAACAACTTTGACCTCAATCTCTTTTACTTCTTCTGCCTTGGTTGCTTCTTTGTTTTCCCCAAGCCTTAACTTATTATCAACCCAGCGATAACCCAAATATAATCCGCCACCCACTAATGCATATGGAATAAACCACATAACCATTTTCACTAATAAATAGACTCCGAAAATACCAAACAAAATCATTAAAATAATTTTTATCATTTTAAAACTAACACCATTTAATTATTGAAATATATAGCTCTATTGTAGTTTAATGACGTCTATAATAAATTAATTTTTATAAATTCAGAAAAAGAATTAATTCATCTGCTAATTTTTCAGACAACTTTGGCAGGTTTTTAATTATTTCATCGGAACTATTATTCATACAGTAATCACTGACTACCTTAATAAATGTACACGAAACTCCCAATTGCTCTGAAACTTTAGCAATTGCGAAACCTTCCATATCAATTAAATCCGCCTGATCAACCAGTTGATTCTTAAGACTTCCACCCTTTAAAGGACTTCCAACAGTACCTAAAGTAATTGATGACTCGCCTGTTTTTAACTGAGGTATTGTGAAATTTAATAAATCGAGATCCTTGACTAACCCAGGCTTATAAAGACTAAATAATTCCAATGATTCGTTAAGAGCTCCGGCAATACCCGCATTAATAATTTTTTTGGCACCACAATCAATGACCCACATTGTTGCACATGCAGCATTAACTTTTCCCATTCCTGCAATGACCAAAGAAAATTTCTCATGCAATCCATATTTATATTTATCACTAGAGAAATTAATGTTTAATTTTTCTACAAAGGAATTGGCTTCTAATTCTGTAGCAAACAATAAACACAATTCAGGTAATTTAATCGTTGAAGAATTCATGAGACTAACTCGTCAATAAAATGTGGGATTGATAAGTCCAACTCATCTGTTAACAAATTCCTAACAGCCTGTTTTCCTTCTTCACCTAAATCTATGGAGTGATTGTTTACATATAAATCAATATGATTATGCATGACTTCTTTATCCATCTCTTGTGCATATTTTACAATAAATGAATTTAGCTCCTTATGGTCTTTATTAATAAAGGCCCACTCAATTGATTTTCGCAAAGCCTCTGAAATTGCTAAACCAACCTTTGTACCAATATTTCTTTTAATCGCAATTCCCCCTAGTGGCAAAAGTGAAGAACAATGATTCTCCCACATTTGACCCAAATCACCGATTAATTCTAAGTCATGGGTTTTATAGGTAAACCTATTCTCGTGTATGATTACGCCTGCATCAGCCTCTTTTGAAATAATGGCATCAATTATTTTTTCATAAGAAACAGAAACAACATTATCAGCATTAGGAAAAAATCTTTTAAATAATTTAAAGGCGGTCGTATTCATACCCGGTACAGCAATTTTAGCATTAACTAGCTGGTCATTTGTTAAAGGTTCACGACCTATCAAAAGAGGGCCGCAACCTTTACCTAAGGCCGCACCACTAGTCAGCAAAATATAATCCTTCTGAATTAATGGATAGGTAGCAAATGAAATTTTTAAAATGTCGCCATCACAATTAATTGCTCTGCTGTTCAATGCTTGAACATCTTCGTATGTGACCTTTAGATCTAAAGCACTCTCACTATGCAGGAGATGATAAAAAGAGAATGTGTCGTTAGGACAAGGTGAAATATTTAAGGAGAATGAAGTCATAAAAAAAGGCACACTTAAAAGTGTGCCCCTAAATAATCAAATCAACAAAAAGATTTAGATATCTTTTGGTTGTACAGTTGATCTTTTGTTTGCTTTAGTTCTAGCAATTGCTTTATCAATCAATTCGTGAACAGCTTCAGAAAGATTAGCAGCGAAGTCACCAGCAACTAATAACTTATCGTTTTTAGTACCTTGTGATTTAATATATTCTTTTACTTTAGACGCAACTACGATTACGTCTCTTTTTTTTCCGCCTGATTTTTTCTTAGCAGCTTTTTTCTTAGCCATGATGATTCCTTCCAAAAAAATTATTATTAAAATTAAATATCAAAAACGTTCTTCCATTAACGTTAAACGTCATTTAAAGGCAAAATTTTACAAATGTATCTCTTCTTACAAATGATTTTTTAATATTTTTTCACTTTTTTTATTTATTCTAAAGATCACTAAAAAGGCTCCAATGGTACATTTTGAGCCAAAATGCCGTCTCTTTTACCACAGAAAAAGAAAGTAAAACATCATTTCTTGCCCCAGCAAAATAATGAATTCACCGATTAGTAAAATATCACAAAATGTCTTTAGAAGAACCAATAAGGCCATATCAGCGTTTTTTTTGCATTTCCGATGACTAAAGGACACTTTCTAATTAGTTACAATATTCCCGCATGTATGTAAAAAACTAAAGTAGTATTTTGAATATGATATGACCACAACATATAGTGTAAATTGATCAAAAAATAAAGAAAAGTCACCATAAAATATTTTTAAAATAATCGTCTTTTTGTCTAATTTAGACCGTTTGAGACCAATCTAGCCATTTTTTTTCAACTTTTTTTCCAAGAAATAGCCCATTTAGAGCTACAAAGTCACGAATAAGGGATGAGCTAATGCATCGGCTAAGCGTTAATTGAGCAATATTTAAGGTAATTTTAGAGTTTATAGATTAAAAAGATAAGGGCTCACCAAATTGATGAGCCTAAAAAAAATTAGACTGCTTGGAGTTTTGTAAAACGATCGCCAAGAAGCCATTCACTGACATATATATTACCATCTTTGTCAGCTACCATACCATGAGGACTATTGAATTCACCGACAGGTATATCATCTAATGGGCAAATCGTAACACCTTCAGCATCTTTACGATTAGGCCAGCCCTCTTTCTGTACATGATGCTTACCATCACCAAGATATCCAACAAGTTTATCATTGATATCAAGAATAACCAAACGAGCATTCAACTCACCTATGACCATATAATTACCAAAAGTAGAAAAGACGCTAGGAGTTTCTAAAGTACCATCATCGATAGCGCGTAAGTAATTACCTTTAGCATCATAAATTTGGACTCTATTGGAAGCTCTATCGGCCACATATAATTCATTTTTTTCTTTTCTTGTATCAATAAACACCCAGTGAGGGCAATTGAATTTGCCGACGCCATCACTACCATCGATAGTTTTTATTAATTTATAATCAAAATTTAAACCAAATATTTTTCCAGAACTATAACCGTCTGTAATCCAAATCATTTGATTTTCTGAATCAACAGCTAAAGTTGTCGGTTTAAAATTGTCTTCACCGGAATAACCTAAATCATCTTTTGTGATTTTATGTAACAACTCACCTTCCATGGTACATTTCACAACTTGCTGCCCATCGATATCGGCTATCCATAAAAATTCATTATCGCCTTCTACTGATAAGCAAATGCCATGAGTTGTTTCTACAGGAGGACAAACTTCTTTTAATAGATCTCCGTCAGTTGATAAGGTTAGTATTCTCGGTTCTGTGGCATGACCAGTAATAAGATTGCCGTCTTTTGATAAGACAAACCCATGATGCGAAAACCCCGTCATAGATGGCAATTTAGCCCAGTTTTCAATCCATTTAAATTTTAATTCTCCAGCACTTAACTCCATTTTACTTCTCCTACTATATGATTGAGATTGTTGTTATGAAAAGCTGAGATTGTAGATTCTTACTGACCATTATCAATGAGACATTCGAATTATTTAGAAACTAAGGTTTGCTGTTAACTATTTGATAAATTCAAGAATTAATACCTTACCTTTTAAATTAAAAAGAAAGAAGCTAATTTCTCATGGTGTTAATCAATGAGCCTAATGATTGGATATTTTCTTGGCTATGATTCGCTCTAATTGTAATTCTTAACCGAGAGGTTCCTAGGGCGACTGTTGGAGGCCTAATGCTTTGAACAAAAAAACCTTTTTCGGCAAGTGCTTCTTCGGCTTTAAGAGTTTCTTTTGCATCTCCGATTATATAAGGAAATATTGAACTTTGGCTCTTAAGACCGCTCGACTTTGAAAACAATAAACAATTATTTTGTAATTTTTTAATATGACCTTCATCATTAGAAACTAAATCAATCGCGGCAATGGCCGCACCACACACAGCTGGAGATAAGCTTGTACTGTAAATATAACTACGGCATTTATTTATTAAAAAACTTTTTACGATTTCGCTACAGGTTATGTAACCACCTTGTGCGCCCAGCGCTTTACTTAGGGTTCCCATGACAAGATCAACCCGATCATTTAATTTTAAATGATCTACTAACCCGACGCCATTTTCTCCAATTACCCCTGTTGCATGAGCCTCGTCAACTAAAACCCAACAATCATACTCATCAGCCAATTCGCACAATTCCGTTAGGTTAGCTAAATCTCCATCCATACTAAAAACAGCATCAGAAACAATTAAGGCATTTTTATAATTCCTTCTTTTTTTATCCAAAAGATTTCGTAAAGATGCCATATCACTATGATGATAAGATCTAAAATCAGCCATGGATAACTTGCAGCCATCAATTAAACTGGCATGATTTTTTTTATCGCCGAGAATCAAATCACCTTTGTTCATTAAACAAGACAAAACTCCGACATTGGCAGCATACCCTGATGAGAAGAGCATTGTGGCTACGCGGTCTTTCCACCTTGAGATTTTGCTTTCTAAGGTTCTGTGAGCTTCAATATGCCCGCAAACTAATGGAGATGCCCCGCTACCACTTCCATATGATTCAAGATATTCCTGGCTTTTTTTAACGACTGCCGGATGTATACTGAATCCCAGATAATCATTGCTACAAAAATTGATTATTTTGTTGGTGCCTACAGAGAAGTCATTATTAATTTTAGAATTAATTTCTTTTAAGAAACGAAAACCATTTTGACTTTTTTTGAATTCCAACTCTTGGTTGCAATAATCTTCAATATTCATTCAAAAAACAATATGATAAAAGGCAATAGCAAATGGTCTTCTGCTTAATCTTCTTGGAAGCGAACAGAATCATTTATTTTGAAATTTAGTTTTCGGTCATTCTTTAATTCTGAAATAACTTTTCCAACAACTTTATTGCCTTCAACTGCAATGATTTTACATTTACCAATATAATCTTTGTTCCTGTAAATAATGACATGATCGTCCTTTACTGGTAAACCTATTTTTTTCGAATATTGGATGACAAGTAATGCCTTTTCTTTTGAGACATTAATAACCTTGCCAATGGTAGATAGCCTGAGATCAACTTTTATTCCTGCTCTAGCAATTTGCTCTTGAAAAGTTTCTTCACTCTTCTCTTTAATTTCAACCTTAGAGGTATAGTTATCATCCATTTCAGGCAATAAATCATTTTTCTTCTCATTTGCTGAAGACGGTTTATTTAGATTTTCATTTTGAACAATAATCAATTTTATCATTCTGCCAAAATCATTTTTATGCTTTTCAATAAGCGGATCAAGGTGGACGTTATAGGCAATCGGGTTATTTAAAATATTTAGGTATTCTAAATTATTAGCATACACCAACGCATCTAAAACTTTAATGCTATTATTTTTTAAATTCAATCGCCTTAAAGCCAAAACCTGTGATAAAGATCTAATATTTTTAATAATATTATTTTGTAATGAAAGTACTTGAATTCTAATTAATTTTTTAAACACACTAAGGTCGTCAATTAAATTATTTGAAGCTGAGAAATAATACATCTTTTTTAAATTTGCGAGAGAGCTAATATCCTCTAAGTTACAATCATTGGCAGAAAGAAATTCAATATCAAATAAAAATTCAAGACCCTTTAAATTTTTGAGTTCATTATTATCAACACTCAAATATTTCAGTCCTTTTAATTGCTTAAGAGGTAATAAGTTTTCAATTTTATTATCGGATAGTTCTAAGTACTCTATTTGTGAGAAAGATGCTAAAGGCAATAGATTAACAATTTTTTTGCCTTCCAAGTGAAGCGTATTTAATTTTCTTAGCTTCAAAAATGCTTTCTGAGTATCTTGCTCCTTCACAATAGACTTCAAGACATTTACTGTGTGCTTAATTGAATCCGCAGCAAACTTATCATTGGCCATCAATCTAAAGTCATATTTAACTTTTAATTTAAGTCTCTTTTTTATTTCAACGGCAGCAATCAATTGACCCGGATAGCCTTTACGATCAAAAATTATGGCATAGAAACCTTTCTTGGGAAACTTATAGAATTGCTCTAAATCAAACTCAACTCGAATTTCATGTTCTGGCGATTTTAAATCTTTTGTTTCTATTGCCTTAATCATTATTTCGCCCTTTGAAGGTTTCAACGGGTTTTTAGATAAAATTGTCCTCTTCTGGCTAAAAGAAGATATCGGAACTACTTTAAAAGAAAAGTTTGGGTGAAACTGAATATTGTTTCCTTCCAGTTTTACCATTGGCATTTTTAAATCTTCATCTTCAATATTTCTGATGATTAATATGATTTTCTTTTCATCGGACAAATACATTATGGGCTTGTTAATGTATACCCTGGTTCCCATTTTATCTATTTCATTGAAGACCTGTTCAAAATAAGCCATGGACAAAAACCGCTCACTAAGATTTGCCGAATATAAATGACCTTCTTTTCTTAAAAACCAAATTCCTTGAATTCCCTTAGAATATTGATGAGCAACTTGTTTCAATGGATGACTTTCCCATGTAACGGTAATAATGTCCCCAACTTTTAAAGTTGTTGAAAAACAATCCGTGACTTTAAGTTTGGCAGTATAAATTCTTTTAAGTCCGTGAGTTTCTTTTTTAATATCTGATATGGCACCTTGCAAAATATGGTCGCTACTGACAACTAAATTCCTCATTTGCTTTTCAGGTAAAACCTTTTTTTCCACACTAAATAGGTGGCTTGCAAAAATTAAGCATGAAGCTAACGCAAAAATAACCGCTTTAAATAATTTAAAATCATTCATTTGTTATCTGCTTCCAATAATTGAATATAGGGAGTTTTCATTGTAAAAGGGCGAGTAATAATATAATGTAAGGCTCAAATTTGAATTGTTTAATTATTATTACAGGAAACTTGACGTATGGCAAAAAAATCAGTCAAAGATTTTGATTTAGACGGCAAAAGAGTATTGATGAGGGTCGATTTTAATGTCCCATTGGATGAGAATTTACAAATCACGGATGATAACAGAATTTCCATGGCTATGCCAACAATTGAATATGTATTAGCTCAAGGAGCTTCACTGATTTTGATGAGTCATTTAGGCCGTCCAAAAGGAGAAGTAAAACCTGAATTTTCATTAAGACCTGCTTGTGATCACCTTTCAAAACTTTTAGGTAAAGAGGTTAAATTAGCTGGAGACTGTATTGGAAATGAAGTCGATAATTTATCTGTAGATCTAGAACCTGGAAACGTTCTCTTGCTAGAAAATCTAAGGTTCCACAATGAGGAAGAAGCAAACAACCCAATCTTTGCACAAAAATTAGCTTCTAATGCAGATATATATATTAATGATGCTTTTGGTACTTCTCATAGAGCACATGCTTCAACCGAAGGTGTTGCAAAATTTCTACCTAGTGGAGCAGGATTATTACTAGACAAAGAATTAACTTACTTTGATAAAACCTTAGAGAACCCCAAAAGACCATTTGTTGCAATTTTGGGTGGTGCAAAAGTTAAAGATAAAATACCTGTGATATTTAATTTATTAAATAAAGTCAATCATCTAATCATTGGTGGCGGAATGGCTTACACCTTTTTAAAACACAAAGGTATCAAAATTGGCGACTCTCTACTTGATGAGAGTAGCTTGCCATTAATTGATAAAATATTGGAAAAAGCCAAGGATAAAGGTGTTGAGGTATTATTGCCAAGTGATTTTTTAGTTGCCGATGCGTTTAACGAAAATGCTAATACGCAAGTAATTAAAGGTGATATTCCCGATGGCTGGGAAGGAATTGATATAGGTCCAGAGAGCATGAAAAAATTTGGTGCCGTATTAAAAGAAAGTAAATCTGTCATTTGGAATGGCCCCGTGGGTGTTTTTGAAATTGAAAAATTTGCCGAAGGAACAAAATTTATTGCCAAAACTTTAGCAGAATTAACTGACACCACGACAATCATCGGAGGTGGCGATACAGCCGCAGCCGTTAAAATTTTCGGCTATGCCAATAAAATGTCACATATATCGACTGGCGGAGGAGCATCCCTAGAATTGCTTGAAGGAAAAATTTTACCGGGTGTTTCAGCATTAAACGATCTGTAAATGAAATCAAAATAAAAGCCGCGCCATCAATACTTGCGGCTGATTTTAGCCAACTACAACAGGAACTAGATTCTGTAAAATCTTGTGGTGCAGACATGTTACATGTTGACATCATGGATGGTCACTTTGTTCCAAACTTAAGCATTGGGACACCTGTAGTTGAGTCCATTAGAAAATCAACCGATTTATTTCTGGATGTTCATCTTATGGTGACAGATCCAATGAAATATGGAGAAATATTTCACAAGGCTGGTGCCGATGGATTAACATTTCATATTGAGGTAACAAACGAAAAAGCTTCTGAAGTAATTAAACAATACCGAGAATTTGGCTGTAAAAAAGTAGGCATATCATTGAACCCTGATACTCCGGCATCAGCTATTAAAGATATAATTAATGAAATAGATTTAGTATTAGTTATGACTGTACATCCAGGATTTGGTGGTCAGTCATTCATCCATGAATGTTTACCTAAAATTCAAGAAATCAGAAAAATGATCAATAATACGACGAGAGACATTGACCTGGAGGTTGATGGAGGCATAAATGAAGAAACTGTTATATTAGCTAAAGAGGCTGGTGCCAATGTATTAGTGGCCGGAACGGCTTTTTTTAAAGCTGATGATCGATCAAAAATAATTCACATTCTACGCAGTTAAGAAAAGCAGGAAATAATATGAGTGACGATAATTCACAAAATAAGAACGAAGACAAAACACCCGTTGAACAAAACGAAGAATTTAAAGCATTAGGGCTAGAAAAAGAAGTTCTTGAAAAAGTCTCTGAGGTTGGGTATGAACATCCTTCCGAGATTCAGGTTGAAGTAATTCCTGCTCTTTTAGAGGGTCAAGATGTTATTGGTAAAGCAAAAACGGGTTCTGGTAAAACAGCTGCTTTTTTACTTCCTGTTATTCAACGAGTACTAAAAGGTGAGATCAAGAAAGTTGTTATCATCGCTCCGACAAGAGAGTTGAGCTTGCAGATTTTTGAAGAATTAAAAATATTGGGACCCAAAGGAATTACGGGCGTTTCCCTTGTCGGTGGTAAAGATATGGGTAAACAATTAAAAGGTCTTGCAAAACCGCACCAATTTATCATAGCCACTACTGGTCGTTTGTTGGATTTAGTAGGCAAGGGCAAAGTCGCAACAAATGACATAGAAATGGTTATCTTAGATGAAGCCGATCGCTTATTAGATATGGGCTTTTTAGATGATACAAGAGAAATATTAAGTCACTTTACTAACATTAAAAATACGGCATTATTTTCGGCAACCTTTGATGGCAAAATAATGAATTTGGCAGACCAATTATTAATCAACCCAAAATTTATAGATATAAAGGAAGAAACAACTATTGATTTAAGTACCTTTGAACAATATTACATTGCCGTCAATATTACTAGAAAAAGGGCTTTGATGTATACGATCATCAAAGATCAGCAACCAGATAAGTGTCTCTTGTTTTGTCGAACAAAAAACCAATGCAAAATACTTCATGAAAAACTAATTACTAAAGATTATGAAGTAGGTCAAATTCATGGAGACCTTCCTCAATATAAAAGAGACAAGGTTTTGCAAGATTTTAAATCAGGGAAATTTAAATATTTAGTTGCTACAGATGTAGCAAGTCGTGGTTTACATATTGATGGAATAACACATGTTATTAATTTTGACCTGCCTGATGAAGTTGAAGATTATATCCATAGAGTTGGCCGAACAGCACGAATGGGTGAATCGGGAAAAGCGTTCAGTTTTGTTACACGAGCTGATGGCGAGACATTTTCTAAAATAGAAAAAGGAATCAATATGCAGATTCCAGAGTTTATCATTGAAGATTTTTTCACTGCTCTAGATGAAAATGGCAATGAGATCGATCGTAGGAATTCCAATTTTGGTAAAGATGAAGGAAAAGAAGAAGAAAAAGTACCTGTAATTAAAGAACCTGAATCAGCTAGTGATATAAATGAAAATTCAGCCGATGGCAGCTATGCCTTTGGTAAAACTTCTTTTGAAACACCAAAAGGTTTTGGGCAAGGATTGTAAAAAATCTCGAACTCTAGAAAGCTTACATATTATTTAAAACTATTCTTGGACTTTGGGCACCTTGCTTAACATTTCTAAATCATGACCAACATAAACCAACACAGCTTGTGTCTTTATAAAAAACTGCCCATTATTGTAAAAGAGGTCAGTGATAAGCTCACCATTTTATATGCGACAGGCAAAACAAAAAAAGTTCGTGAACATGAATTAGAACTTATTCATGATGGTCCATTATATGACTTTTCAATTGAAGTCTGCATAGGCTCAAACTTAACTGAAGCATTAGATTACTCTCGAGAAGAAGCCATATCCCTAGAAGATTTGAGTGATCTGTTATATGATGACTTTACTGCAAAACAGGCTTTAAGCACATATATGCTACTAAATGAGGGCTTATATTTCTTTGGCACCATTCACCAAATTCAAGGGAAAAGCCAAAAAGATATTGATGAAAAGCTACAAGCAAAAAAAGAAAAAGAAGAAGCAAATACAAAATGGAAAGATTTTATCTCTCGTATAAAGTCTGGTTCTATTATTGAAGATGACGCTCCTTATATAAAAGAACTTGAGCGCTTAGCTTGGGGTAAAATCCAAGAAAGCAAAATTCTTCATGAATTAAAAATAGAACAATTACCTGAAAATGCTCATCGCCTATTAATTAAAATCAACTACTGGGAATTTCAAAATCCATATCTACAAAGATATGAATTACCAGAACCTCCACAATTAACGGATTCCTATAAATTACCTGACGAAGAGAGAGTTGATCTCACCCACCTTAACAGTTACGCCATTGATGATGTTGGAAACCAAGATCCTGATGATGCTATTGCTCTAGAGGGAAATACTCTCTGGGTGCATATCGCGGATGTTTCAGCCATTATCAAATCAGACACCCCCCTAGATTTAGAGTGCATTGCAAGAGGCTCAAGTGCTTATTTACCAGAAAAAACCATCCCCTTATTGCCCAAGGTTTTCACCGAAATATTTGGGATGGGGATACAAGAAAAATCTCCGGCATTTTCTTTTGCAATTACATTAAATGACGAAGGACAAGTCATTGATTTTAAACCTTGCATAAGCTGGGTAAATGTAAAACGATTATCATATAATGAAGTCGATGAAAAGATCAGCGAATCCCCTTTTACTGAACTATATAACATCACGCAATTAAGCGAGCAAAGAAGACTAAAAAATAATGCCTCTAACCTAGACTTACCTGAAGTAAATATCAGAGTCAAAGATAACGGAAATCAAATCAGCATTGAACCTATCAAAAGCTCAAAAAGTCGTCAAATGGTAGCAGAGGCAATGATATTAGCAGGTGAGGCTATTGCGGCCTATTGCGAAAAAGAGGACATTCCAATACCCTACGCAGTACAAGAAGCTCCAGATGAATTGCAATCACCCACTGATTTAGCTGGCATGTTTGCCTACCGTCGAAAATTTAAACGAAGCGTAATTAAAGTTCAGGCAGGCGCGCATTTTGGGTTAGGGATCAAACAATACACTAGAGCTACCAGCCCTTTACGTAGAGTTCAAGATTTAATTGTCCACCAACAATTAAGAGCTCATTTAAAAAATGAAGAAAGAATGACGACAAAAGAACTCAAACTTAAAATTCATCAACTTGATTTATCTTTACCGCCCATCATAAAAGCCTCACGCTTTTCAAATAAACACTGGACATTAGTCTATGTTAAACAAAATATCGATAAAGAATGGACAGCGATACATGTTGTCAAAGAAGAGAAATATTCCCTTTTCATGATTCCAGAACTAGCCCTTGAATTCAAACATAAACCAAAAGATAAGTCACTAGCACTCAATGAATCCATCACTCTAAAAGCCATTAGCATAGACCTTCCGGATCTATCCATTCAATTTAAAGAAATTTAAAATACTGAGTGTTTCTAATTTAAGGAGCTATATGCTGATTCATGGCATTTTAATAATGAATTACAAATTCTTTTAAATTTGCTCGACTTAAATATTAAAGCCGAAGACCTCTCATTTACTTTGCTTAAATGAGAGGTTAAAGTTTAAATAGAAGAATTATTTCTATTTTGCTTTTTCACCTTCAGTTTCTTTTACTGATAGCAGTTTCTTATATTGAATACTTTTTGATTCACCTTTTTTAGTTGTCTTAACTTTGATATAGCCTTTGCCCGTTACGGTTACTTTTTTGCCTACAAAGCTTGCTAATACTATTGGGTTTTTAGATTTTTTGGGGGATACCGGCAATCTAATTTTTCCCGCTGCCGTTTTTAAATAAAAAGTATTTCTTTTTTTGTTTTTCTTTTCTTCCACAACTCCTGTGTGCGTTAGGTCTTCCATTGGTGCTACCACTTTTTTTTCTTTTTTGGCTTTAGCAGGTTTTTCATTTTCTTCAGCTGCAACCGATTGTGAAAAAAATAAAACGGCGCTTAAGCATACACACAATGATAAAATAGAATTGAACTTCATTACTTCTCCTTGATAAAAAAAATTAAACATTCATTTGCCCATGCAAATGAAATAAAAAGTCACTTGTTGTTACTTTTCAAAAAATTGAATTGGGATCCTATTTACTGTAATATAAATAGCAACTATTATATTTAAAAATAGCATTGATAATGCAATAAAAATAAAGTAGATGCTTATATATAACATAAATACTTATATTTAAGTAGTTTATGATATTTTTAAATTAAATATTACATTGATATATTGCATAATTAATTTTAGCTTAATGTAATAATGCATTAAAACTACTTCGGTAAAAATGATAGAAACTATTCGGTTTTGCCTGATTTTTTAATGTTGGGTAAAAATGAAGCGATGACAATATTGAGAACCATACATATCCCCAATATGTTTAGAGCAAAAATTGGATTGAATTTTTTTGCCAGAAAACTTGTTAGCAATACACCAAGGCTACCAAGAGCCCACGCACAACCCATTAATAATGCGCTCACAAGACTTGATTGTTTTGGTAGTAGATGTTGGCCGAGGGCTACTCCGATAGGATTGCAAATACTAAGTGCGCCACCTAAACAAACAAAGAGGATAGACTTGAGAACAAGGGAGTCTATTTCGCTGTTAAGAAATAAATACCATATGGGCAAAGCAACAAGCAATGAAGCAATAATTATATTTTTATAACCAAAGCGATCAGAGAGACCACTTGTAATCACAATAAAAGTTGCTCCACCAATGACAAAACAAAAGTGACCAAATCCTTTGATCATAGCATCGCCCATATTTAATTGCTCCATAAGTTCTGGAATTAAAAAGATGACACCAATGTTGAGCGCAGCATTTATTACCATTAAAAAATATAAGCATTTCAAGGTTTTAAAAACTTGAAAAATAGCAGCAAACATATTTTGCTGCTTCTCGCCTTTTTCTTCCTTTGGACTTGAAAAGGCTTGAGAAGGTAAAAGGAAATAAGCCACAATTCCAACCAATGGTAATATCAATAAAATTAAAGTGTTTTTCTCAAAGTGCTCATATACGAAAGCATAGACGATTTGGCTAATGGCAAGCCCTAGCCCACCTCCTGCGACAAATAATGAAATCAAAAAGCCTTTTCTATGAGATGTTAAATTGCCTACCATGCCAGTAGCTGCAGGATGAAACATTGAAGAGCCAATAAATGTTAAAATAAGTAAAAATAAATAAGCTATATTTGAATTGGCGATTGCATAAAATGAAGCCATAGAAGATAAAAGAATGCCCGCTAGCAACAATATCTTGCGATAGCCTTTATCTGCAAAAACGCCAAATATTAACTGAGAACAATTTCCAAGAATTCCTCCAACCATAGCAATTATTCCGGCTTCATATAAATCAATATTTGCGAGTTTTTTATATAATGGCCAGATTCCGGTGAACAAATCTACCGTAAAATGACAAAAAAATAAAATGATTAAACCGCGTGACATAATTTTCAGATGAGTTAAGATTACTATAGTTTTGAGCTTAGGCTTTCATGAGTTTAGCATATCAGTTAAAAGCTGCTAAGAGATGTCTTAATAAGATTCAATAATATTATAGAGAGTATCTCGTTGGGCTGGAATATAATTTCCTTCCCGGATCATATCGCAAATTTCATCGATAGTGGTTTTGTTGATATGAGTTGTGGCTGCATGGACATTCTCATCAAAGAGGGTTCCGCCAAAATCATCCACGCCATAAGCGAGAGATTGAATTCCGACATCCTTACCTTCTGAAAACCAGGTGCCTTGGATATGATCAAAATTATCCAAAAATATTCTAGCAAATGCTAAGATTCTGTAATAAGCCGTTTCACCAGCCCATTCCGGCATTTTCTTCTCAAGCGGTGTATTTGTTTTCTTGTAACTCCATGGTATGAAAGCAGTAAAGCCATTTGTAATATCTTGCAATTCTCGAATGGCGAGTAAATGAATCAGGATATCTTCTGGTGTTTCAACTGAACCATACATCATTGTTGCGGTCGATTTAAAGCCAACTTTATGAGCTGTCTCATGAACTCTCATCCATAAATTATCTTTATTCTTTTTAGGCGAAATTTTCTTGCGAATTTTTTCTGATAAAATTTCTGCTCCGCCGCCTGGCAAAGTTCGTTGTCCTGCATCCCATAAAGCTTGCAAAACATCTTCAAGCGAAAGATCATTAACCTCAGCCATATTATAAATTTCAGGTGCACTGAAAAAATGAGGGTTTATCCCAGGAAATCGCTTGATAGTTTCGCGCACCAAAGAAGTATAAAACTCCATATCTAAATCTGGATGAAGCCCGCCTTGCAATAAAACAGTCGTAACACCTAACTCTTTGTTTTTTCCGATGATATTCATGACCTCGTCAACAGACAATGTATAACCTTCTGAGCTACCTGGTTTGCGATAAAAAGCACAAAATAAGCAATCTGCCGTACAGACATTTGTATAATTTGGATTGGTATCGATCACAAAGGTGATTCTGTTACCGGGGTTTTTTATTTGCCGAATTCCATCGGCCATGGCCTGAAGTTCTTCTAAGGGAGCATTAACGAACATGTCTAGGCCATCTTCAAATGAATAACGTGTTGTTTCGGTAATTTTCATTTCTAATCTTTCTTAGGTTCAATAATAACCTAACTTCAAATTTCGCGGGTATTATATGAGCAACAAAAGCTTTGTACACATATCGCTTTTCTTATATTAAATTCAATACATTTAAGCCAATCGTGCTAAATGTTTAGATGAAAGTTACTTAGAAACAGTTGGCAGATTACTATTTGGAAGGTTTCTGTTTAATCATTTCCATGATTTGTGCCATCTGGCTTTTAATATAATCGCGAAGTGGCTTGTTTCTCCAGCGAAGACCCTTGTCAAATTTTTTAGCATCTTCCAGATATTGAAGTTTTAATTTAACATTATCATTTGTAGGCGAAAGGCTTTCGTAATATTTAAATAACATTGCTGCTGCAAAAGGGTTTTTCTTTTTATATTCTTCCCTAAAAAGATTTAAACCTTTATTTTGAAGTAACTTATATTTTTTCTGATAAACCAATATCTTTGCAGCATCAAGAATACCATACTTATAACCACCTTTATAGGCCTTCATGTAATAGGCATGAGCTTCTTCTAAATCAGCCCTTTTTTTGGAGCCTTTGTAGATTTCGCTATAATACTCCCCAAGCATAAAATAACTGCGTGTCTTATAATTTTGATCCACCATTACACGATCTAAAACACGATCAATATAAATTCTTTCAATGGGATCCTTTTCCCCTTTTGAAACTTTGTTTGCAAAATTTTTCATTTCTGAAACAAATTTTTTAATGTCAAATTGTTTAAATTCTGACAAGCTTAATAATCGTATCATGAAATATTGCGCTCTAAATGGCGGGTTTTTGATTGAAGAGTAATATTCAAATGCTTTGTCAAACTGCTTTAAAGTAAAGTAAATATCACCAATATCGGTTTTTTCCCATTTGTCCAAATCGCCATATAATTTTATCAATGCGCCAATAGCTCTATTAAAACCGCTGATTGCTGCCAGTCGGTAGTTTTTAATGGCCAAATTTACTTTTTTCCTCTTTGAATAAATGTCGCCGAGAATCGTAAAATAAGGTGCCGGTTTATAGCCAAAATTTCGCATTGGATCAAATAATTTATCAATATAAGCTATAACCATATCATCATCTTGTTTCACACCCCATCCATTCAAATACATGGTAATGATTCTTTCAAGGGCTTCAGAGGTAAAATTTATCTTGTCGTAATATTCCTTGGCTTTCAAATAATCTTTTTTAACACCAAGGCCGTCGAAATATATTTGACCCAATCTCAAGTAAACTAAAATATGATATCTATGAAGGTTCTGTCCTTTTTTTTGCACCAACTTATCAAATAGTTTTCTGGCTTTTCCATAATCTTTAACGTGTTTATCTTTGAAATACAAATCCGCATATTTATATTTATCAATTAATGTTCCAATTTTTGCTACCTCTTCATACCATTTCAGCCCTTTAATCTTTTGCTCTTTTGTAGCATTTATTGTATAAAAATATTTAACGCCTAAATATTTGAAAAGCTCTAAATCGCCATGCTTCATGGCGAAGTCTAAATAATACTTCGATTTTTTATCATCTGATTTCACTTGAATTACCTTATTATAAGTAACCCCTAAATCATAAATCACCCCCAAATTAACTGCAGCATCAACGACCCCTTGCTTGAAAGCTTCTTCATATAAAGGAATCGCTTTTTTTACATCCGGCTTCAAATCACCTGACCCAGTTTGAAATAATTGAGCAAGATACAAACATCCATATTTATCTTTTAATTCGACGGCCTTTTGCAGCCATTCAATTGCTTTATTAATATCCTTCTCAATAAATCTTTTGGGGTTTTGGAAAAGCAACCCCAACTCAACTTGAGCAGGTGTGTAATTCCCTTTGCCTGAAATTTTTAAGTATTTTAAGCCTTTTAAAATATCTTGTTTTTTTGAGCTCTTTTCGAGATAGTATTTTCCTAAAATAGAAAGCAGCCAATAGTCTTTGGTCTCCACTAGGCCCTCAAAATCCTTAATAGCTTTATCAATTATTTTTTTACGATCTTTAGCTGAAGAATATTTGGCAACCAGGTAATTTTTTAAAGAAAAATTTGATTGTAATAATTCTTGATAGTTGCCAGCAAATTTCTTATTTTCATTTTTTAAATCAAGCTGAAATAGACGAGCTTGAGAATGGAGGTTTCCTTTTTCGGAAGATACTTGCCAAAGATTTATCGCTTTTTTAAGGTCGCCGGATAAATACTGAAACGTGGCTTTTTCGTATAAATCCCACCCGCTTTTTTGATCTTTATTAAAATAAAATAAAGAGGTCTTTTCCTCACTTTGAATAAATGAGAAATAGAATGAGAATAAAAAAAATAAAAGTAACTTTTTCATATCATATTTTTAAAACCGATTTTTTCAGAAATTCTTAAAAAATCTTCATTGGAATAATACTCGATTACAATTTTTGATTTTGAATTTAATTTTTTGATTTTGACTTTTGTTTCTAAATATTCACTCATCTTTTTTTCAATATCTTGAATAAATAAATTCACTTCTTTTTTGTCTTTTCCGGTTATCTTTTTTCCAGCGTTAATACTTCTTACTAACGCTTCAGTTTGACGAACATTTAAATCTTTTTTCGAAACTTCTAAAAAGACATCCTTTTGGATAGAACTATCTTTTATTCCAAGCATTGCTCGGGCGTGACCCATAGATATTGTTCCACGTGAAACAGCATCCTGTATATCTTGTGTTAAAGTTGTTAATCGCATAAAATTTGTCACGGTGGATCGTTCTTTTCCAAGCTTTTCTGCTAACTTATCCTGAGTCAGATTTAGCTCTTCCATCATGTGTTTGAATGCATAAGCTTTTTCAATTGGGTTTAAATCTTCTCTTTGAATATTCTCAATGAGGGCTAAAGTTATCATTTGATCTTTATTAGCATCTCTAATGATCACGGGAATCTTTTGCCATTCTAGTGTTCTGACGGCACGCCACCTTCTTTCACCGGCAATGATTTCATAAAACTCATCGTTCTTACGAACAATAATCGGTGACATTAATCCATTTTCCCTTATCGAATCTGATAATGATTTAATCTCTTCTGGCTTAAATTCTTTTCTGGGTTGATACGGATTAGGTCGTATCAATGATATATCCAATTCATATTCAAAATCCGTGCTTTTGGACGATTGGATCCTTTCCACCCTTTTAAACAAATTATTCAAACTTTTGCCAAGTTTCTTCTTATTCTCCATCAATAATCTCCTTTACTAAAATAGCATATGCAACGGCTCCACAAGAAATGGGCATATAATCAAAAATACTCTGTTCGTGGCTCGGTGCTTCAGCCAACGTAATATCATAAGGAATTGAAATTTTAAATAAATTATTTGAAAAATGTTTATCAATTTCAGATTTTATTTCTTCAGATAAACCCTCATTTTCTTCAAACATTGTTAATAAAATAGTGAATTTTAGCTTCTTGACTTCTGATATATCATCAACAAGACTGACTATTTGACTCAATCCTTCCAAGGAAAGATAGTGACATTGGACCGGAATTATGATCTCTTGACTTGTATTTATGGCATTAAATGTATAGCTGCCTAAAGAAGGTGGGCAATCAATAATGATGTAATCATAATTCTTCTCAAGATACTCAAAAGATTCTCTCAAATGGTCAAATGGATTATCGCCTTCTCGTGGCCCAGGATCATCCAAATAGCTTAATGAAGAGGGTATAAGATCCAAATTTGCATTAACTTTTAGTATAACCTCATTGATTTTACTGGGATTTTCAAGGATAGTATAAGAGCATTTATGGGGCTCGTTATCTCTATATCCTAAATATGAGCTAGCATTTGTTTGAGGATCCAAGTCAACCAAAAGCGATGTTTTCCCTGCCATACTCAGACCTGAAACGATGTTAACAGCAGTAGTTGTTTTACCAACTCCTCCTTTTTGATTACAAATTGATATGATCCGCATTTGATAAGTTTCACGTGAAACATTAAATTATAAAAAATATTTAATATAGTTTTATGAAAAAAAATCAAAATAAAATTTAATTATATTAAAAATTTATCTGAATTAACATCCAATTAAGTCATTAAAAAATGAGGTTATCGTTGATCACTAAAGCAATATCAAAGAAAGCCGGCTGATCCACTTATTTGCAAATAACAAACTAATATTATTTACCTCAAATAATTTATGCGATTTAAAATGATGCTGTTAATTATGGTAAGGAATATTTTTTTGTATGGTTATAGCTCTATAAATTTGTTCAACTAAAAGAAATCTAGCCATATCGTGGGTGAATGTCATCTTGGATATTGACAGATGATTTGGAATCATTTCCTTTATTTTATTTGAAAATCCATACGGAGATCCAATAAAAAAATGAATCTCAGGTCCTCGTTTGAGCATATCATTTTCTAGCGATTTAGAGAATTCTACCGACGAATAAAATTGACTGTTTTCAACTAACAAATAATTGCTGACTGATTTTTTATGCTTTTTTAGAATTTCAATTTCTTCTTTTTTTAGAGATTCTTCATAATTCCCATTTTTTACAGGAACTTCTTTTAATGATTCGTTACTAAATGAGACTAAATTTTTTAATCGATTTTCATATTCTAAAATACCCGCACTTAAAAAGGGGTATTTTGGTTTGCCGAAAGAAATTATTTTTATTTTCATGATGAAAACTTATAATTTAATGAATTTTACATTCGAAGAATCTTAATGACTAAAACTCAAAAAACAATTTTATGGATTCTATTCATGATTACTGCATCTCTATGGATGACATTAATTTTGGCCATAAAGTTCCATAAAAATGATCCTGAAATTATGAATTATAAGCCCATAGATTTCGAAGAACTTGATCAAAAAATGAATAAAAAGTCGAAATAAAAATGGCTTTAAAACAAATAAATAAAACATTTGAACATTTTATTATTAGTCCATCCAATCGATTATCTTTGGTTGCAGCTAAAACTGTGGCTGAATCTCCTTCAAAAGTTTATAATCCTTTATTTATTTCTGGTGCCAAAGGGTCTGGCAAAACTCATATTTTAAAAGCCATAGAACAATCAATATCTGAAAATCATCCAGATTTGGTTATAAAATCATATGATTTGGAGTTTTTTAATGATCTCTATTTACATGCTGATACAGAAGAATTACTAAAATTATTTAGAGAAGAAACTCGAGAAGGAGATGTATTTTTATTTGATAACCTTGATTATTTAGAAAAATTTGAAAGTACTAAAGAAGAATTTTTCCATACTTTTAATGATATTTTTCAAAAGGGAAACCAAGTAATAATTACATCTTCTTTAAATACAAAAGAATTAATTAATTTTCCAGAACGATTATTATCCCGATTAGAGTGGGGTCTTTCGACAAATCTCCTAACACCAGTATTTGAAACAAAATTATTGATTTTCGAAAAATTTTTCGAAATTAATCAAATTAAATATGAAAAATCAGTATTAAATTTTTTAGCTGAAAAAAATGAAGATAATTTAAATACCCTCTTAGATTTAGCTAAAAACGTAATTGACATATTTCAAAATTCAGAAAATCAAATATTAGATACTAAATTTATTGACACCAATTTAAAGGAACACAAAACTGAAATTGATCCATTGAAAATCCAACAGGTAATTTCCCAATTATTAAATGTATCAACACTCGATATGCTTTCAAAATCTCGAGTTTCAAAAATAGTTGAAGCCAGACATATAGCTATTTATTTGATTAGAAAATTAACAAATCATACATTAAAAGAAGTAGGTATTCTCTTTGGCAGAAGACATCATACGACCATTATGCATGCTGAAGAGGAAATTAAAACGAGATGTATTGAAGATAAAAATTTCAAATTTTTGATTCAAAATATAATTAAACAAATTTAAAATAAATTAACAAATTGAAGTTAATTTAACAAATTAAAAATTCACTATCCTAATTTAACAACCACCTTTTATATTAACAATCGTAAATATAAATTAACAAATTGCTGTAAATCCCTATAATCTCGCCACTTATTTTTAATTAAACAATAAAATAACAATTTAACAGGCCCTATAACTACTACTAATTATTTAAATAATAAAGAGTAAAAAAAAGAATGGAGTTAATAAGTGAAATTAATTTTTAAACAATCAGCTATCCATGAGGCTATATTAAACGCTTGCAATGTAGTACCTCAAAAAAGTGTTATGCCCATTATTAAAAATATAAAATTAGAAGCTAAAAATAAGGAAGTTAGGATATATGCCACAGATTCTGAAATAGAGCTGACAATAGTTATAAATGAAAATATAGAAGTAGTTGAAGAAGGTGTCGTATTAATTGATGGGAATAAATTTAAATCAATTCTACAAGAAATTGGTGAAGGCGATTATGAACTGACGGAAGAAGGTAATTCTTTAATATTAAATGGACTTGGTTGCGAATTTAGTATTAACACTGTTAATTCAGATGAATTTCCTATTTTTGAAAGTTTTGAAGATGAGCCTGATTTTGAAATGCCTGGAATCACACTTAAAGGTATGTTTGAAAAAACGGTTTTTGCAACTCGTGATGAACCAAGTCGATTTCAAATGAATGGCGTATTATTGAGTGGTAAAGAAGATCAAATAAATATTGTAGCCACTGACACAACAAGATTAGCCTTAGTAAATAAAAAAATAGATAAACCAATTAATATAGATGAGATTGATTGTATATTAAGTACAAAATTTGTTCATACATTAATCAAGTCTATTAAAGATATTCCTGTTCAGATTAAAACTGAAATTAATCGCATTAAAGTAAAATCTGATAATGTAACTATTTCATCAAAATTAGTCAGCGGAATATTTCCAAATTATAAAAAAGCAATTCCTGAATGTGACATTGAAATAAAAATAAATAGAAATGAATTTTTAAGTGCTTTAAGAAAAGCGACTATATTTACCAGTGAAATAACTAAGTCTATCAAATTCAGTTTTCAAAATAATATCCTATTATTACATTCTTCTATGCCAGAATCAGGCGAAGCACATATTTCATTGGAAATTGCTTATGAAGATGAACCGATTGAAATGAATTTTAATCCAAATTATGTTCAAGAAGGATTAAAAGTTATGACTACTGATGATGTAGTTATAAATCTTAAAAATAAAAAGAGACCAGCTGTTTTTAAAGGAAATGAAGATTATACATATTTGGTAATGCCTGTTCTTTCAAGAGAATAAAGTGAGAAAAAAAGTAAGAAAAGATATTTATGGAAATTGGAGAGAAATTAAAAAAGAGAGTATAGGCAGTGCTTTAGAACGCATAGTTGAAAAGGAAAGTTTAGTATCTAAAAAAAAGAATAATGATCAAATTGGTTTAGAATCAAGATGGTTAGAGATAGTTGGTAAAGATTTAAGTGAATTAACTAGATTAAAAACAAGTAAAATTGGAAATTTAACTATTGAAGCAATGAATAGTGTTGTTATTCAAGAAATTAAAATGATGAGTGCCGTATTTATTTTGGATGCGTTTAAAAAAGGTTATCCAAGTTATGTTTTTAAAAAAATTATTTTTAAGATGAAATCATGAAAAACTTTGAAAAAAATGCCGGTTTAAATTTTTCTAATAGTGAAATGAAAAGTAATAAACAAGTTATTGTGATTGCAGATGCAGATTTAAGTACTCGAATTTTTTTGAAACTTAAATTAGAAGAAGCAGGTTATGAAATTAAAGAAACTAAAACAGGTGCAGAAGCTTGGGATATTATTAGTTCAAAAAATATTTCTCTCTTAATAATGGAAATGAAATTACCAGAATTACATGGTTCTGATTTATTAAAAAATATTAAAAAGAAATCACCTAAACTACCAGTAATAATTTATACAGAACACGAAGAATTTTCTGCTGATATGACTGTTGTTACATTTCCAAATCATGAATATATGATGAAACCAACGCCAATTGAAAAAATATTAAGGACCATTAAATTATTATTAGAGAGTCCAATTAATTAATAATTTAATTATTTAAAGCGTTTTAATTCTAATTAATAAAAATATGTTTTAACTTTATACTTAATAAAAATAGTACATTAAAAT
>NVWA01000033.1 GCA_002746535.1 Planctomycetota bacterium | reverse complement strand
AGCTCTTATAAGTTCTTCACTACTGGGAAGAATTTCCAGGTCGGGACTCACACCCAACAAGAAGCACCAAGCTTTGCTTGGCGCACCATTTTCATACCAACGTTCATATTTACTATTCTTAGAATTTTCACTTATAAAACTAAGGGTTTTTATCTTTCCGTTCTCATACCAATAGATCTGTTCACCAAAATGTTTTCCATGGTTACATTTTTCTATATATTCTTTTTTTCCACTTTTATACCACTTCTCATGAACTCCATGCCTTTTACCATTTATATAATTTCCAAGATAAGATTTATTTCCATTCTGATACCAGCTCTCATGTTTACCATCTTGCTTACCATTTGTGTAATAAATGGAAAATCTTTTTTCCCCATTTAAATACCACTCAAACTCTTCTCCATGCTTTTGACCATTCACATAATCGATTTCAGAAATTTTTATTTTATTATCGTGGCTAAATTCAATAACTTTACCATTAAATTTCTTCATCATCCCTTTGTAATACAACGCACCACTTTCTGAATCTTCTAATTCTTTAAATTCTTTAATAATTACAGAATTTTTTTGGCAAGAAAAAAGTGAAGCGACAATAATTAATAAAAATAAATATTTTGGCATATTTTATATTTCAAAGAATTAGGCTAATTCATTTTCAACTAAATTAACAAAATAACTAGCATTAATGGGCAACAAGTCATCATTAAAATCATAAAGAGGATTAAGTAACATACTTGTGGGTGCACTTTCGTTAGAAGAATTCTATTTATCATGTTCTAAAAATCAAAAGGCCTGTCACTTAAATTAAGTGCATACAACTTAATTTTTCTAGAAAACTTCCTCAAGGATTCTCCATTGCTGCAACTATTTCTTAGAAGGTCATTTATGGTTTATCTTTATTATATATTTATTGTGAATAAAAGACTTAACCAGGCCTGACTGCACTGCTGCCACAACTGATTTAGGTGTGAAAAAATTTAATTTAGTACGCTAAAGAATTAAGTGTCCAACAACTAAATGAACATGAAGGACATGAACAAGAAGGACAGGTAAAGCAAATTCACTTTGCCTGTCCTTGTTTTGTTGTTCTGCTTTTATTAATTTTTGCTTAAATTCCTTGCTTGCCTCTGCCAACTTGCTTGAACCTTTTTCGCTTTAGTAATAAAACTAGGTTTTAAAGCTAATTTGTAATCAGACATATTAATCATTTCCTTAAGTACTCGTGCACCGTCACTTTTGGGATACGCTTGTGAAAGTTTTTTGGCCCGATTAAAAATGGGTTTATAATTTTTATGATCTTTAAGAAATCTTTTCAAAATTTCTGAACCACCATCGGGTTCCGTAACATCTTCAGCCAAACTAACCCAATCGAGAGCAGCTCTACATCTCTCAGAAGCATCAATCAATTCTTTCATCAAACTTGAAAATTGATCCGTCTTCTTTTTATCAGCAGATTTAGGAAAACAAGCATCAATTTTATAACGCGCCTGGGCAAAATTATCTTTTTTATATTTATTTCGCTCTTTTTTATTTCTAAAATTAGGCACATCAAATGGCTTGCCATTTTCACAGGATGATCGATAAGCAAGAATTCCCGGAATGGTACAATCAGCCGCCGTATAAATATCAAATGGAGCCGGCTCACCTTCAAGAATTTGTCTGGCAAAGTAATAGAGCACCCAAAAATCGCCACCACCGTGACCCATAGTGTCGGCAAAATTTCCCCAAGCTGGCCACTGCGGTTGAACTTTTAACATCTTAGTCTTGTTACCAGCACCTAAGCGTAAAGATAATCCACCATCAGCTTTAGCAGCTCCTCGTGTTCCCCATAATCGTTGTGTATGTGAATCATTAGTTGTTGAACCCATTAAATTTCTGACAACAGCACCATTACTCATATTGATAAGAGAAGAAGCGATTCCTCCTAATGCCGATTGAGAATTCGTTGGATAACCCTCCAATTTTTGTTCTGCAGGTAATGATGTTACACGCGTTGGTCTTAAACCTGTTATGATCATCATTGGGCCTAATGAGTGAGTATTATAATAGTGATAGTTCAGCCAACTTCTCCAATTATGTACGTTCGAACCAGGTATTACAGGCTCACCATCTATGTAGGTATAACATAATGTACGACATTCATGTACATATTCATATTCTGCATACATCAACTCACCAAAAAGACCTTGCTTCCATTTATCGGCCAAATACATATTCGCTTTTGTGAAAGGATAATTTTCAGCTAGGTTATATACGAGACCACTTTTTTCAACAGCCTCTACAAGCCTAACACCTTCGGCCATTGTATGAAAACTGGTTACCTCAGATAAAACATGTTTACCCGCATTTAAACATTGAATGGCATCATCTGCATGAGCAGGACAATACGTCGCCAACAAAACAGCATCAAAATCTTGTTCTAAAAATTCTTTATCATTATCAGAGACATATGCTCCTGGATTTTCTTTTAAAAATCGTTCTCTCATCACAGGGTTATAATCACAACCAGCCACCACATCAATATTTAGTGAGGCACAAGTTTTGTAAAAAGACATGCCACGACCCAAACCCCAGATACCTAATTTGATTCGCTTCTTACTTTTAAAAATTGACTTTTTGCTGTTTGTGGCCATTCTTCTCTCCTATTGGTTTTTAAATGAATTATTAATTAATTGGATTTATTTTAGATTAAGACTGGAGCTCAAACTGATTTAACTAGATATGCAAGCATTATTATGACATAATGCATTATGTCAATATGTTGAAAAAAGCTGTTTATATTCTTAGAAATGAGATTTTTTCCTAATAATTGCATCGTAGGCCGGTGAGCAACAATACGACGGCTGGCTTGCCCCTGGGAGTGTCAGCAGCCTTGCTGATCACTAATCAATAGATAAGAGCTAAAGTACAAATGTAACCAAAGTAACATCAAGTATAAGATATTAAATCTTCGATTTAATTGTCAGCAAGGCTGCTGACAGTCCCAGGTTCCAAATTTAGATTTGAAGGTAGCACCTCAATTATTGTCGAATAAGAAGTAAGTGCCCTAATTGGGCGTCAGCCGGCCTGTCCGACTTTAGGCGGAAGGTTGGCGGTGAGGCAGGAACCCCAATATTTATGGTGGGTACAACCATTGCCCTGTGTGGGCATCCTTCGAGGCCCTATTTTTTATCCTCTTCTTGACCATAGCGATAAAGCCAGACGCGATTTTTATTTTCAGCATAAAGCACAAATGCATCAAATACTGGATCATAATAACCCATTTTGCCCTTTGAAGATGGAAGTCCACTTCCACCGACGGTCAATGTTTTCCATTTATTTTCAGTGATATTATAAGCCCGAAGCACAAAAGGAGATGCTGCTCCCTTTCTACCTCCTTCCGTTCGGCCTAAAAGCAGAAAAACATCATTCTTACTATCATAGTCAAAAACGGAAAACGAATCATGGGCATGATTCTTCTCATCGGTACAGGCTTTTTTCCAGACTTCTTTGGTAATGTCATAAATCCAAGTTGTTGTATCTTGTACGGCGACTATTTTTTTATGCTTTGGACTGTAAGCCATCTGCATCTCTGAAGAAGGAGCAATCCCCTTCTTGGCAAGACCAACAAGATTAGCCCCTCCATTTGCTTTAAGTGCTTGCCACTGATTCTCTTTCGAGTCGTAGCTAAACATTGAAGATTCTCGACGGGAGCATACCAGATGGACTTTTTGAGATGTGGGATATAAATTAGAGCGCCACCCATGTGAAAGAGTCTTGGTTTTGAGCCCTCACCTAACTGACGAAACCAACGCCCAAGTGCAGGCTCAAACATATATAGGCTACTGCCCTTCTTGAATCCCTTTTTCAAAGTTTCAAAATTCTTACCAGTAGCTTTAGCATATTCTGACAACATTTCCAATTGACGTTTATCGCTTGACTTATCTAGCACCGCCCAGAGCATGCGTTTTTTCACCGGATCATAACTAAGTCCATCCCAAGTGTGTCGAGGATAAATGGGGCCATGATTATGCCGAGTTTGAAGATACCCATCTTCAAAAACAATATTTTTCTTATACCATTCGGTAACAAATTTTTTATTTGTGCCATCCTTATCCCGGCCTCGAATAACATTTATTCTTGCTTTACCAAACATATGGTGATTGCCACCATCTGGAGGAGAGAGAAGAATCCAAGTGTTTGAACCAAGATGGTATTCCCAGGCATCATTAAATATATGAGGTACACCATGGTTAGCACCACAATAAAGGGCGGTTTTACGTTCAGGTGCGTAAACCATTTTGTTACCATAGTTACGCCTTCCTGGCCCATTCTTAAAACCTTTAAACCATTTCGCAGCATTAGTAGGTATGACCTTAACCTGAGGGAGGAGCATAGAGCTCATGGGTGGCAGTGCCTGAATCAGCTTGACTAAAGTTGTGTCATCTTTGTAAGGAATACGATCTTTATATTTGGGGTAGTCATCAGAAAAACAATGTCCTGTGAACAATAAAAGTGAAATTATTATAAATAATTTACGTATCATTTTGAATTCCCTATTTTGTCAAATTTTGAGAGTAATAAATAATGTGTCGCTAGGTAATGGAGATGTGCGCTGAATGAAATATTATATAATAAATAAATTAAAAGGAAGGTAGGTCAGAATGAAATAGATCCGCTCTTCATTTTTTTTATTAAAATTAATTTTTATTCGCCAGAGATCTCTTCTTGCATGTATTGTTATTGTAGTGTTATTTCATGTTAAATAAGTTTATTCAGTCATTAAATATTTGAAGTCATGAGTATTATGTACCTTATAAATAAACCCCCGTAAAGACGCACGGGATGTCTAAACTTTTTATAGACGATTAAAACACTTACTCTTACCCGCCCCCGTTTCCACAATTTCCATTAAAAGCTAATATACATTTTATCAATTTGAAAATTCTAAAAATTATTCCTAAAATAATTTAGCACAACTCAATTGCTACTAATAAAGACTAGGATATTGCGTTTAATAGTGTATTACGCATCTGTATTCAATTGAATCGTTAAAGCCT
Organism: Planctomycetota bacterium; assembly: GCA_002746535.1. Taxonomy (GTDB): domain Bacteria; phylum Planctomycetota. Next base: position 58,767 of record NVWA01000033.1, on the reverse strand, counting down.
ACCATCATAACCAAGGATATAAAAATGAAAAATATAGTTGTATTTGTAGGGATTTTATTTGTCCTGGCTTTTATCAGCACCGGTGTTTATTTTGTTGCATTCAACAATAATCATCAACAAAATGCATTTGAATTAGAATCAGAAACATCAACAAACAAACAAAAATCAAAAACCAATAAGACATTAACCACTAAAGAACTTTCAGAGCAATCTGACACGACTGAAACCACATCTAACAATGTAACCAAATCTAATCCTGAATCTAAAGAAACTCCCGCAGGCCAAACAAACACATCATCAGATAAAAATAAAACGACTCATAAAAAAGATACTCTCGGCTCTCTCCTCAATACATCAAATCAGGTAAACCCAGATGACCCAACAGGCAAAAAAATAAAGCAAAAGAAATATTTCTCGCTTCTTGAAATCGAATTAATTGATGACAATTCAAATCAAAAAATTCTGAATACAGAAGGTATCATTTCTCTATATCAAAAAAATATATTAATCGCTACAAAGAAATTTAAAACGGATGCAAATGGTAAGTTCGAATATGAATTTACTGAAAAAGGAACCTATCAATTATCAATCAACCTGAAAGAATATGCAATAGCATTGAAATATAAAAGTATCAAAAACTCAAAAGAATTTCAATCAATCAGAATAATTAAGGGTGGCAAACTTTTCATAAGAGTTGTCGATCAAGGCGGAGTTAAAATAGAAGACATTCATGCAAAAATTGCAACGAGAGTCTGGGGAATGCACCCCGTTATACCTCAATATGTGTACAATTATAACAAGGATACTGGCATTCATGAATTCAACAAGATCCCAATAGGCCTGAAGGAGGTTATGATTGAATCTGATGGTTTCCAGAATTCTGCAAAACAGAAATCAATGATTAAAGTCAGTGAAGTTAGTGAATTAAAAATTCAGTTAAATAAAAGTCTTGTTTTAAATTTTAATTTAATGGGAATCTCAAAAATGCCGAATTCATTTTTGATTCAACCATATAAAAAAACATATAAATTCAGACCCCAAAGACTTACAAGCACCCCAGAAGAAATCTTTTTAAATGATAAAAATCAATACGAATTTGAAAATAAACATCCCGATCTAGATAACGTGAAAATTTTTGTAAACGGATATATACCAGTAACCATCTCCATTAAAAAAGACACTCTTTCCTATGATGTACACCTTGAAAAAGGAATTGAATATAAAGTAATCATATACAACGAAGAAAAAAAAGTACTACCTGGGATTGAAATTACCTATTATACAGAAAGCATTTCTTTCAAAGCTACTTCAAATGATAAAGGTGTCGCATTTTTAAATGGTCTTTTACCAAAGAAGTCACTCACCATTTATATTAAGAAAAAAGGTTATTTGCAATTCAGATTCAACACGAGGTCATTAGATAAAAATAAAAATGTGTTTTTAAAAGAAATCATATTAAAGAAATCAATCAGCTTAGAAGGAACCGTGAAATTTGGAAAACAGTTAATTCAGGGCGTTAAGATTTCTTTTAAACAGAATAAAACCAGCAGCGCCACAAAAGGTAGATCTAAATTTGGCGGCAATAGTGCCATCTTCACTGACGAAAATGGTAAATTCATCATAGAAGGACTGAAAGAGGGAAGATACACTATTTCAGCAACTCACCAAGATTATGGTCTTTTAAAAATTTCAGATTTTGAATTAAAAAAGATAAATGAAAAGTTAGAACTTGAGTTAAAAGCTGGGGACACCTATATAATTCGACTTAGTTTCGAAGACAATACCCCCTTCAGTTCAAAAAAAATAATGATATCGGGCAATAGCCTCTCAAGAAATCTAACCACAGATGAAACCGGAAGTCTATTTCTTAAAAACCTTGTCAAGGGGAAGTATTATATATTCCCTGCAGACAAGAGTTATAAACTGGATAAAAGGACACTAATAATACCCGATGATAATAATGTAACTTTTACCATTCAAAAGAAAAGTTCGATAAAACTTATCATTAGCAATGAAAATGGTCAAGCCATTACTAAAGGTATCAGAATAAAAAGATCAAGTTTAAATTCAGTGGGTTGGGCTTCTCCCGTTTTAACAAAAATAATTGACAATAACTTTTTAGAATTCTCACCAAATCTTACTAAATGGAGCTTAAAAAATATTTATTACACCATAGAAGCTGAAGGTTATTTAAACCAGAAAATAGGGCCGTTCACAGAAGCATGGGAAGGGGAAAAAGAAATCTCTATAAGTTTAGTTACTAGTGACAAATTTTCGATTTCGTTGACCGATAAATCCAATGGCGAAATTCTAGCATATGTGACGGTTGAACTCTGGGCTATGGGCAGAAAAATACTCTCTGTACCTACAAATGAAAATGGTGAGTTCTCGGCAAATAAACCTGATGTAGAATTTATCATCAAAGTAAATCACAAAGACTTTGCCCCGTTAGAGGTTCAATACAATGAATCATCTCCTAAAAACATAAAATTGGAGTTAACTCAAGGTGGCATCCTAGAAGGTAAAATAAAGATACCTGAGGGCGTGGCGAATACTATGGCCTACTTACATAAAAACTCACAAAGTTATCATCAGGGAAAACGAGCAGCCATTAGTCCTGAGGGCACTTTTAGAATAAAAAATATTGCACCAGGTGAATACCGTTTACTAATTTATTACCGCATGGAAAAAGGTAAATCAAAACAGGATAAAATTCAAACGCCCATTTTCATTGAAGAAAATAAAGTTACAGAATTTAATTTAGTTGATGAGGGCGACACGACTCTTGACATAAAAATACTTGAAAATGGCGCATTAACAAATACAAAAATTTATGCTCAATTAACTAATCGGGCCGGAAAAACCATTTATACTTTTAATATTCTAAAAGGAGCCCATCACTTTAATAATATTCTTGCTGGTGAATATTTCTTAAACTTCTCTCATAACAAAAGAAAAATAACGAAAAAAATAATCATCATTAATTTAACTCACAATCAAGTTGATATTCCTTTATCAACTTCTTTGATAACCCTAACTGTCAAAAATGAAAAAAATGAAATCATCCCAAAAGCACTTGTTAACTTATATATTGGCAAAAAATTTAATTCTTTAGATTCATATATTGGACAACAATCAATCACCCAAAATGGCATTCAAAAGCTTTACTTATCACCCAACGAATCTCACTATATTGTCATTGAAGAAGAATTAAAATTTAATTATCAAGCAGTTGTCATTGGGCCTATCAGCTTGAACCTTAACCAGTCTAAGAATATAGAAGTCATCCTACCTAATGCCCGACATCTTCCAAATTTAGTCATCACAGATGAAAACAACAATCCTCTTAAAGATGTCGCCTTTATAACTTCCAGCAAAACAAATCCTTTCATGCAAAGAGCTAGCTGGAAAGCTGCTGGATTATATCCCTACTCAAATATAGATGGCTACCTTCCAGAAAATGGTTGGCCGCTTTCAGATTTCCACCTCAGTGTAACGAAAAAAGGTTTCGAAACGTTAAAGGTTTTTATATCTAAAGACTTAGATCCAAAAAAGATTTTGCAAATTAAATTAAGACCAGAGGCTATCATAACCTGTTCAATAAATCCATCTATCTCAACACCTATCTCTATTGGTATAATAGATAATGCAGGAAAACTAGTGAGCCAGCCCATTCCCCTTTCTGAAAGAAATAAAAAGAATTTAAACCATTACAAATTATCGATCACAAATGGCAAGCTGATGTTTAGAAACCTATCAGCCGGAACCTACTACTTGGGATATTTTTGGAATGGCACCACTCAAGTGATCCAACGCCAGGGGCCCATTAATCTTGCTGCCGGCGAGAATCTATTGATCAATGCAAATGTAGTTATTCCAGATTAGTAATTTATTGCTAAAAAGGAAAATGAAAAAAATCTATTTCTTTTTTACGTCCGCTTTATTGCTAGTTACTGGGGTGTACCAACTACCGCCTAGAGCTTTATACAAATAGACGATACTTTTACTAACTTTTGCGCCACTTTTTGCTAAATCATTTTTTTGTTTCGACACCTCTTTTTGGGCATCTAAAACAACATCCAACGTGACTAGGCCTTCTTTATATCTACTTTGGGCACTATTCAGGACATTCTGATTTTCAATCAAACTCGCCACTAGTCTTCTATAGGTATTCTTCTCGGAATGATAACCTGCGATAGCATTTTCAACTTCTGCAATGGCTGTATATACCGTTTTATAAAAATTTAATTCCGCTTCATTCATTTTTTCCTTTTGAGCCCTAGCCTTATTTTTAATTTTATTACGTGAAAAAATATTCCATTGAATAGAAGGCCCAAATCCATAAGCCTCACTGCCCGATTTAAAAACATTAGCAATATCAGAAGCACTCAAATGAAAAGTACCATTTATGAAAAACCTTGGATACAAATCTGCTTTTGCAACACCTATCTTTGCCGACTCAATAGCTATCTGCCTTTCAGCTACTAAGACATCGGGTCTTCTCCTTAAAAAAATAGCCGGTGCTTCTAGACCAATCGACTCTAAAAAGAATGGCTTCACCATCGGAGGCAATTCTTCTTTATCTTTTTTAAGTGGCGAAGAGCCCGTTAATATTTTCAATCTATTTTTTTGAACAACTAAGTTTTTTTGGATTTCTGGTAATCCGATGACAGATTGAGCCAACTGCGCTTTCGCTTGGGACAATTCAAATGCTGTCGCTAGTCCTGCTTCTTTTTTCGATCGAACAAGATCAACTGATTTTTGGTACATAGCGACCATCTCTTTATGCAAACGCTTTCTATAAGTCAAACTTCTAATCTCAATATATGATTCTGCAGAGGCAGAAAGCATTGCCAAAACAACCCCATTAGTAAGTATCGAAGACCTTTCTAATTTGGCTTTTTCAGATTCAATATTTCGTCTAACACCACCAAACAAATCCAACTCCCAAGCGGTTCCTAGACCAATTGCGTACTTATCTTGGCTTTTAGTTTTAAAATTCACATTCGAAAAATCATTGCTCAGATTCTCACTACTCAAAGACTTTGTATAAGCGGCATCAGCATCAAGGCTAGGCCAAAGGTCAGCTTTAGTAACCCCGCGCAAATATCTTGCTTGTACGACTCGGGATTGCGCCATCTTAATATCAAAATTATTTTGTAGGGTCAGATCCATTATTTTATTCAAGGCGGGGTCATTAAACTTTTTCCACCATTGTGCCTCAATTTTTTTAGTCACTTTAGTTTCTTTAGGCAATTGTTGTTGCCATTTATTCGCAATAATGACGTCAGGATTTTTATAATTTGGGCCTACAGAACAACCTTGTATGATCAAAAATACTATTCCCATCTGGGCAATCGCTTTTACATTAATTTTACCCTTGAGATCAAAAACAATTCCAAGTAAGACCGGCACTAATATTAATGTAAAGACCGTTGATACCAAAAGACCACCTATCACAACGGCACCCAACCCACGATATAATTCAGAACCAGCACCAGGATTAAATACAAGCGGTAACATTCCACCAATCGAAGTTAACATGCTCATAAAAATTGGCCGAACGCGATTCTCTACAGCCTTAGAAATTGCTTCTTTTGGATTTATAGTTGGATCATTCTTAATCAAATTCAACGTTTGAGCAACAATTAAAATAGCATTGTTCACTACAACACCTGCTAAAATAATAAATCCCAGGATAGTCAAAATATCTAAATTTTGAACGGGCATATACCTATCTCGATTAGACCAAGCACTTAAGGTAGATAACCCATAAAACCCACCAAAAGTAGCGAGTGGTACACTATACATAATCACCATGGGATAAATCCAACTCTGAAACAATACACACATTAAAAGATAAACGACCAATAATGCTAAGAACATGGCACTTGTTACTAATCCCTTTATAGTACCATCACCTAAAAGAGCATTTTTAACTTCATTCAATTTGCTTGCAGAACCAGCAATTTCAACGCTAACTCCTGGTGCAATACCGCCAGCCTGTTTAAGCTCTTCCACATGTTTTTGCAAAGATTCAATTGCTCCCTGTAGTGGAACACCAGCAGGTGGCGTAAATTCTAAAGTAACAGCTCTTTGCCTATTCACTCTTTTAATTTTTTCTGGTGCACTTAACCAACTCAAACTTCCAAGAGAATTCAAATTGACGACTTGACCTGTTGGCGTAGCAGTTTGAATATCATTCAAGAAACTCACGTCTTTACTATCAACTGACTTCGAAGATAATAATTTTAAATCTATTAGCTCACCATCTTTAATATATTCCCCTATAAAAAGACCATCACTATAAGCTTGCATAATTTCGCCTAAATCACTTGTCGTCATTCCATACCGTGACAATTGGTCTTGATTAGGTTTCATTTGTAGCTCAGGCGTGGGTGTATAAAAATTACTAGGATCTGGCCTAGTTGACATCGGACCATAATTTTTCATTAATGTACCCATCATGGCAAGAGCCGATGGTGTTACTTTTTTAAGATCCGTACCTGTAAAATCAAGTTTGATAGCACTTCCAGAATTACCACCTAACCGAAACAATGGTGCTTGAAATGCAAAACCGAATACACCTGGCAAAACAAATTGGGATGTGGCATTATTAAATAAAGCCACCTGATCAACGACCTTTTTTTCATCAGCACATATACCACCATGGAACAACATACCAGGGAAGGCGACTATAAAATAATGCTTGACAGCGGGGGGCCTTACTTTTGGAGAGTTCGGCATAAAACCAGAAGGAACTTCCGGCAATTTGGCTATTTGATCTGGTTTGCCATTAGCTTCCCAATAAGGTCTGATTTTATCCTCAACCTTTTGAGCCATCTGATCAAACTCTTCTACATTTAAACCCGGCGGTGGCAAGATAACACCAAATACTAAATTTCTATTGCCCGTAGGCAGGTAATCTATTGGTGGGATAGAATAAATAATACCAAAAAATGTTGCTACGCTAAAAACTAAAACAAAAACGATTCTTTTGATTGTTCCTTCGCTTATCCATGAAACGATAGATGAAAGTAAACCGGCAAAAGAAATAAAGATGCCTTTTTTTTGCTTACCTTCTTTTTTAGATTTAGGCTTTAAAAACATGGCTGCGCCTGATGGAATTACCGTTATAGCAACGATGTAACTTAAGCCAACTGAAACAACAATGGCCAACGAAATATCCCGAAGCAATTGACCGGCAGATTCTTGAACCAACAGAATTGGTATAAAAACGAGCAACGTCGTAAGAGTTGAAGCAAGTACGGCACCACCTACTTCTTTAGCTCCATCATAGGCTGCCTTTGCTTTAGATTTTCCCATTTCTGCATGTCGATATATATTCTCAAGAACTACAATAGCATTATCTACCACCATACCAACGGCAAAGCTCATTCCTGCCAGACTAATCACATTCACGCTTCGACCTAAGATAACCATGCCAACAACGGCCCCTATCACAGAGATCGGAATCGATATGGCGATAATTCCAACCGCCGAAAATGATCTTAAAAAAATCATTAAAATAATAGTCGCCAAAACAGAACCATATAACATGGAACTTTGCACCAAACTAAACGCTTGATCAATATAATCAGTTTGATCATAAACTTGAACTAATTTAAGCCCTTTGATATGATGGGCTTTAGCGTATGAATCAAGAACGTTACCGGGCTGATTGATTTCTTCAACACTAGCTTTTAATGCTTTCATCACCTCGATCACATTGCTTCCGGGTTCTCTTTGAAAATTTATGGCCAAAACGGTTCTGCCATTGTTTCGAACAAATCCTGTCTGCTCTTTATAGGTTTCTTTGACAATAGCCAAATCACCCAAGACAACTTTACCATTCTGATCTTGTCTAATGATTAATTTAGTAATATCATCTGGAGAACTAAATCTTCCAACAGTACGAACTCTTAAGTCATACTTCCCATGCTGCAAGGCACCTGCAGATATATTCTTATTCGAATTTCTTAAAACTCTAGTCAATTCACTTATACTAATTTTATGCTGAGCTAACAAATTTGGATCAAAGATTATTTGAGCCTCTCTTTCACGCCCTCCCAACACATTAACCTCTGATAAACCAGGCGTCCTTTCTAAAATAGGTTTGACACGGTCTTGTGTAAAATCTTGTAAAGATTGAATATCAAAATCATCTTCTGTTTTTAATAAAAACCATGCAATAAAATCATTTGTTTCTGGATCAGAAGCTTCTACCACTGGCTCATCAACATTGTCAGGGTAGGCAGGGATTTCTCTCAGTTTATCGCTAACTTCTCTCAAGGCATCTTCTTTGTTGGTACCCGTCGAAAACTCTAACCGGATTTGTCCCTTTCCTTTTTCACTAATGCTGCTGATACTTTTAAGACTTGCTAAACCTTGTAATTTTTCCTCTTGCTTATCAATCACCTCTGACTCTATTTCTTGAGGGCTCGCATTTTCCCAACTTGTTGTCACCGCTATAATGGTGTCATCTATTTCAGGTGTCATTTGCACAGGAACTCTTGTAATCGCAATCACACCAGCTAATAAAGCAATCAAAATTCCAACAGATACGGTTATCGGCTGTTCGATTGATCTTTGAATAAGACTCATTCTTTTACTCCAATCACCATAATAGCCGCCATTGGTCTTAATCTCTCATTACCTTCGGTTACCACCTTGTCACCTGTTTTGAGCATAGTTGATGTACAGTAATGGAACTTGCCCTCAATAAATTCAACTTTAATGGGTGTTTGCATAGCCACTACCTTTTTATCTCCCATAGGTGTTACCTTATAAACAAAGTAGCCCGCCGGATCTTTAATAATGGCATTGCTATTAATCTTAATCATAGGCTTCTTAATACCCAATGGAATGAATGTGCTAATTGTTCTACCAGAGATTAAATCCAAAGATGGCCCTTTGATCAAACCTGCAATTGTATAGTTTCTAGAATTTGCATTAACGCCTGCGATAAATTTAAACTGGTTAGCCACATAAGTTTTGCTAACCCCCTTAATACTTACCTCAACTTCTTTGATCTTAATGATGCTTTGCAATGGAACTGATTGAGGTATATCAAAATGCGCCTCGTAATTATTCAAACCAATGGCCACGGCAACCATCTCACCTTTACTGACCCACTCACCAACCTCTTTGCCTTTCACTCTTAATAGACCGTCAAATGGTGCTTTAATGACCATATCTTTCAAGTGCTTGTTAATCGTTTTAATTTTAATATTACTTAATACTGTTTCAATTTTCGCCATATTCAAAACTTCTTTAGCAATGGCAAAATCTTTTTGAAATTTTGAGAATTCATTTTCACTAATCACACCTGGGGTCTTCTCTAGAGCCTTCTTTCTTCTAAGTAATTCTTTTTCTGAATATTTAGTTTCAATAATTTTTTGCGCATAAAGACTTTTGGACTTTGCTAATTCAGCTTTTGCTTTTTCCAACTCTAACTGTAAATTCCGATCATCTATCTTATATAAAACGGTACCTTTCTTTACTATATCACCTTGACGAAAATCTGCCTGAATAATGATACCGGCTTCCTCACTGGCAATTTTTACCACATCCTTTACCATCAAACTACCTGTGATCATTCTCTTGGCCGTTTTATCCTCAACAACAACAGAAGATACTTTGACAGGAGATTGTTGTGCTTGCAAGGCAGGTAAATTCAAAAGCATGATCAATGAAAGGAGTGTGAATGTTAAAAATCGCATAATAAATCCTTGATAATTGTTACCAAATTAAGTAAACTACACGGTGTAGTTTATATAACTTACCGAGAAAGCAATTATTTTTTTATGAAAAAAGTAACAGACAATAAAATAATATGACAACTGAAGAAAAGCTAAAACTTTCCGAAATCAAACGGCACGATATTCTTGAAGCCGCCATAGAAGAATTTCAATTACATGGCTATGACATGACAAGCATAGATCGTATTGCTGAACGCGCAAAGGTATCAAAGCGAACCGTTTATAATCACTTCAAGAACAAAGAGGATTTGTTCCAAGAAATTTTAACGTGCTTATTAAAAACAGCATGTGCAGCAAACACCATGAATTATGAACCAAATATTCCTCCCGAAAAACAATTAAAAAAATTCATCAAAACACAAATAGAAGTATTTAGCAGAACGGAAACCCTAAAGCTGGCCCGGCTAGTGTTAGTTGAGCTAATTCGCTCACCTACCCTTTCTAAAGACGCTTTCAATGAATTTCGCAATACAGAAAACGGATTAATGAAATGGTTAAATCAAGCCAAGAAAGATAAGTGTTTATCTTTTCCCGACACAAGTTATGTAACGAACCAGTTAATGGGTATGATCAAAACCGTATCCTTTTGGCCACAAATTCTTGAAAATGCTGCTCCCCTATCAAAAAAAGAATGCGAAAAGCAAGCAACAATTATAGCTAAAATCTTTTTCGGTTTTTACAAATCTAAAAAATAAAAAAATGACTTTAAATTAAAAAGAACAATAAACATAACTATTTTAAAAAAAAAAATTATTAAAGGAATTTAACGTAATGACTGAATTACCCAATTGCCCGAAGTGTCAATCAGAATATACATACGAGGATAGAACCAATTACGTTTGCCCAGAATGCGCTTACGAATGGGAAATAAATCCAGATTCTGAAAAAATGGATGAGAACTTAGAAATAAAAGACACGAATGGCAATATCCTTAAAGATGGCGACTGTGTTGTCGTCATAAAAGATCTAAAGGTCAAAGGCTCATCAGCTATCGTTAAAGTTGGCACTAAAGTAAAAAACATTCGCCTTATAAAAGGCGATCATGATATCGATTGTAAAATTGATGGTATCGGCACTATGCAATTAAAGTCATTGTTTGTTAAAAAAGTATGAGCGAGAAACACAAAAACAAATGGCAGACCTTAATTAATACTTAACCCTGACCCTGTGAGTACGGTAGTTGACTCCACCTTAATCATTTAATTCATACATAGAATCCGATTCAAGCAGTCTTCCCTGCTTAACAAGTTCATCCCAGACTTCTTTAGGGAAATAATCGGGAGCTTTGATTGCGACAATTCCTGAAACTTTTCCGCTACTAAATGCACTTTGGTTAAGACCAGATTCATCGTCCAAACGAAATGTCTTTAATCGTTTACGAAATGCTTTCATGGCTCGTTTAAGTACGGCCTTATCAATTGGGTCTTGCATTTCTTCATCCATGGTTTGTCCTCCTTAATATAAAGTTAGAAACATCACTATTTATTATTTATCAAAAGTGAAGAATAACATCTTTGGATAGTATACAGTAAGTATTGAGAATTCAAAATTGTTGTTATCAGACTATTTTGCAAAACGAGCCGGCGATTTGTGGTTTTTAAGAAATTTTAAATATTTTAAGGGACAGACCTTTAATCTATCGTCCTAGATGACTTCTAAGGCAATTTACTAATAGCAGACTACAAAGTAGCCTGCTATTCATTTTACTTCCATTTTAATGAAATCATTCTCTTTGGCACCATCTGGCGTTGAATAGGTAATTGGGGTGGAACCTATATCTTTACATTTAATCGTTTTTGAAAAAGTTTTTCCATCATAGCCATGCGTAACGATCAGTTCACCATCAACGGAAGATGCTTTTATAGGTTTAAAGAATACAAAAACTCTCATACCTTTTAGATACCCCCAACCTGTTACCTTAACTTTAATCTCCATTTTATCAGCAGGCTCAAAGGCCAAAGAACCATTTACATTTACCGCTCCATGCTCTACCTTATACTTGCCATTGGCTCCCCATGAGCTGCAGTCAACTGATTTATCAATCAATTTTGAGGCGCCCTCTTTTCCAATATAAAGCTCAATAAACTCATTAGGTCTTGCACTTGTCGACTGACCACCTTTTACACAAACAGATAATTTAACTAACTTTGTACCTTTAGGAGCAGTAACAGGTATCGTTAAGGAGCCATTTCCAGAGAGTTGTCCTTTTGTAAAAGAGCCACTAAGTTCTTTAGACTTGTATTTTAATTTTTCTATTGTACCCCACTTAGCTATAGCTTCAGCAGAAGAAAAATCTGCATACCAGGTTAGAGATTGATAGTCAGCCATTTTTTCTATACTCATTTGAGTGGCTGATTTGCCAACACGTGGAAGAGAACCCGGATAAAGCATACTAATTGTTGTCACTTTATTTAGCTTTCCACCTTTTACTTTCAATAGGTAATCCCATCGATTAACAACATCCTTTACCAATCCGTCAGCTGGAAGCGAATGCCATGAAAGACCCAGATCAATAGAGTAAAAGACCTTTCCTGATGCTTCCACTTTAGAAGAAACAATATTATAAGGAGATCTGACAACAGTAATCACTTCATCTCCATCAATACTTATAGCATCGTTTTTGAAATCATTTGGCGTATATACCAACTCACTGTACCCTTTAGCATTTTTCGTGACCTTTTTTGTAAAAGGTGTATAGAAGCTTGCTCCCTTTTTAGCCTGAGAGAAATATCTAGTAAAGGTTTCACCTTTTCTTAAAGTAAAAGTCATCTCATGACCAACCATGTGGTTATCTTTAAAAGAGTATGCCTTTTTTCCTTTCAAGCTAGATGATACCCAAGCCCCATTAGCATCAGCTTTAAAGAAATAGGGAGACTTAATGGATGTTTTGCTTCCATGATATCCATCAGGGTCATTCATTACATCAGGAATAGACCAAATACCTTTTTTAGTATCACCAGCATAACCACCAAGGTCAATATCGAAATAGTGCCACTTACCTTCATAGAAGACATCACATACTGAATGAAAGCCACCTGCCAAATTCCATCTTCTAGCTTCAAGAAGAGGTTTACCTGGTGTTCCACCTGGCCTTGATTGAAAGACGCCTTCCATCATGCCCGATTGAATGCCACAATAGCCATTTCCAAAAACATTAAATAAAATAATCGGGTCATACTCAATGGACTTTTCAGTAGCTCTTGGCTCCTGACCCGTATGAGACCAGTGAGACAATCCCTTTTTAAAATCACCCCAGTTTTTTCTTCTACCATCATAAAAAATATCAAAGAATTTTAGGCAAAACTCTTTTGGTCCTAAATCTTTGAAATGAGGACTCTGATGAAATTTTTCCATTGAGAATAGATTTGGAGTAGCCGTACCATCTTTATATTTTTTATCTGAAGCGACCCATGGGTTAATTGCCTGGGAATACGCATTTGCAGTGACAAATAATACAATAAGAACAAATACTATTTTTCTCTTTATCATTTTTTTCTCCTAGTAGGTTGCTTTAAAAGTTATTATCTTTTATCAAAATCAGGTACATCACTCATATTAACAATCGCCCATTGGTTTTATTACAAATTATTATTGATCTTAAGCACCTGCTAACCTACTGATAAAAATAAAGCTATTTTCAAAATTATTTTTTGCCAATTGTTTCTTTAACCCGTAGGAAGACTCAAGAGCATTAGTTCTTCGCCCTGCGCTTATATCGATATAAGTATAGGCGAGACGAGTTTATCATTTTCAAAATTGATTACCATTACTTACTATATGTTATTTTGGGTCGGACCAACAGGAGATATAGGTATAAAAAGACTTATGATTAAAAAAAGGGGTTTTAGGCCTTCAATTGGCCTTTTTCATCATAACAAGGGAGCTCAAAGACATCTGTGCCTAGAGCGAATCAGCATTTTCTTCCACCTCACCTTTATCATAACACGCATAGATGCCACAAACTCTAATGGTTCAATTCAAAGAATGTCTAATACATTCTTTTTTCTATAGGCTAATGGAGACAGACCCATATGTCGTTTGAAGGAATGACTAAACTGATAGATATCATCATAAGCTAAGAGTTCAGCGATATCCGATACACGCCGATTTGTAGCAAGCAAATAGTCACTTGCTTTTTTCATTCTTAACCCCTCATGCACATGTGCAATTCCATAACCATAAAACTTTTTTGCATAACGTTGTAAAGTAGAACGACTCATATTTAATGCTTCTGCAATAGTATCCACCGGCGTATGATCTAATAGATGCTCTTCTAAATAGGATTCTATTTTTTGATATATCGGATCAAAGTTATCCTTCAGAATACTATCCAACAAAGCAAAACAATAATCTTCTATACAACGTACAGCTTTTAATTCAGACATGACTACTGATGAATAAGCCTTCGATTTTAAAACTTTTTTCCATCTTGATTGAAATACAAAAGGATAGACGCCTGGCTTCTCAAAAAGCTGCAAGAGTTCTTTTAGTAAGCCTGTTGCAGATGCCACTTTAGAAAAATTAATTCCAAATTGGCGATGTCCAATACGTGTTTTAATTTGATGATCGAAGGAAGGTGGCAGCACATGTACTTGATTTTTTTGTAGGACCTGCCAGCCAAAACCATAATCAATCTCAAGCTCCCCTTCCAAGACATGGATCAATTGCAGATGATCATGTTGATGCATAGGCATCTGCTGACCCTTTTCCCAATTTAGAAAATTATAAGAGCTGAAACTTGCCTGACGCTCATTTAAATTATGAGATAATTCAACAAATAGTTGAGACGATAAATCATTCATTTAGCTTAAATTACCCTATTATGGTACAAATAAGAAATTATCTTATTAGATAATATAACAAATAAATATATAAATTAAAACAATATAGGATACTCAAATGATAAAAACAGCTAGTATATCACTGACAAAAGCAAGGTTAGAAATATTAGATCTACTTGAAAATTTACGATTGAAAGACAAGCCATATGGCCAATACAATTTAAGTCTCAATCAATCTCCCGACTTTTACGCCACCTGTGATGCTGCCATCATCCGCACAATTATGGGTGAAGATCTCAAGAGATCCTTAGCAGAAGAAGAGCGCCAAGAATGGATCGAGTATATCAACTCCTATTCTAATAAAGACGGTATCTATGATAGTGATCGCCACTCAGAAGAGCACCGTTATGGAACAGCCATGAGTGCCCTCAGTCCACTTGGTGGTCAACAGAAATACCCGGTCTCCTTATATAATAAATTCAATCAACTAGAAGATATTGAATCATGGCTTGAAAAAATAGATTGGAGCAAACAATGGGCTGCCTCTCATTTCTTTTGGGGAGGTATGCACTGTTATAGTTTAAGCAAACATTGCAAGGATGAATGGAAAAAAAATGTCTTTAATTGGCTAGATAATGAATTAGATTCATCTACTGGTTGGTGGCGCAAAGGAGTCCCCCACTTCACAACAAACGAACCTTTAGGTGGCGCTGCCCATATCTGGCCTATCTACCAACACAACAATGTAATCTTCCCCTACCCCAAACAAGTCATCGACAGCATCCTCGCATTGCAAAAGAATGATGGCTCTTGGATATCATATGGGAACTATCTTGATTTAGACGCCTTATACGGCTTATCATATATGTCTAAGCTAGCCCCTCAATACAAAACAGACGAGATCTTGGCAGCCGTTCGAAAACATGGTGATCTGGTAATTGAAAAATATGATATCAAAAAAATCCAAGAACTAGACATGCACTTAATCTTGGCCATTGTCGGTGAAATGGGTCTTTTAAACCAATTAGACCCTGAACGTTTTGTCGATGATATTCAATGGTCAGATATTTTTAGCGACATAAAACTCTATAACACAAAAGATGTAGAAGCGAGTTAATATTATCAAAGCACCTTTGAATTTTTAAGTGACGGACCTTTTTAATTCTGCAAAGCAATAACACCATCTCCCATAAAGAGCCGCGTTCACCTTCTTTAAATTATTACATAAATTTTGATTCTATTTTTTTGACTTCGCTACATCCAAAGATAAAATTACCCTCGGTAAGTAGTAATTTTTTATTAAGATCGGGTAAAATTGAAAGAATTAATCGAACAACTAACGTTTACATGGGGACTATCCGGCATCAACATCAACAATGGTGCTAGTCATCAATCCATTGAACAATTAGAAGAAAATATGGGATATTATTTTCCACAAGATTTTAAAAACTATCTGGAAGAAATCGATGGAATGACTTCTGGAGAGGCAGATGACAGTTTATTTTATTTTTGGGATCATGTCCTTATTGAAGATGAGCTGAAGATTGCTCACCAAATGAATAAAAATTCTATTTATATCGGATTCGCTGACAGAATTGTCATCGATTCTATCTATATGATAGAAGTTTCAAGACAACCTCAAGCCACCGGAAAAGTGGGCGTTAGGAAGAATACCTTCAAAGTTATCGCTCCAAGCTTTAAAACCTTCCTTCTTGAATATTTAAATAATCTTGAAAAGAAATTGCCAAAATGGGAGCAAACTTCTGACGAAGATGATGATTCTAATATATTCTCATTAAGTCGAATTTTATGTCGTTTTAAAGCCGTTTTAAGGGACAGATCTTTAATCTTTTAGATCATATCTACAAATTAAAATAATAAACACCCCCAGTCGAGACACACGGAAGTGTGTGTACCCACTGCAAAATCTAACAAACAAACCGCTTCAACAATTTCTGAAATATCCTAATAAAAATTGGTTAACGAAAAATCAAAGGCATTTTGAAGACGCACGGGCGGGCGTCTCTACGTGTCAATTTATATTTTTCTATTACAAAAAATTTAAGAGACAGGCCTTTAAGTCTTTAATATAATCATTCCCCCATATATGAACAGTATTCGCAGAATTGATTTATATTATTAAGGGCATTATGAACAATACAAGAAGTGCAAATTCAGTTGTTGTCTTAGACTTTGAAACGACGGGTTTATCGCCAAGGTTGGGTGACAGGGCTATTGAAATCGGTGCCGTGTTATTAGTTGATGGTAAAGTGATCGATCAATTTCAAAAACTAATGAATCCCGGGTTTCCTATTGATTCCTTTATTGAAAATTATACTGGCATCACGAACAAGATGTTGAGGAACAAACCTCCTTGCGAAGAGGTAATGAGCGAATTTGTTGAATTCATCGGAGGTCATAATTTAGTTGCTCATAATGCCTCTTTTGATAAACGCTTTTTAGATGCTGAATTAGATTATATTGATAAATCATATAGCGGTAACTTTGCTTGTTCAATGCTAATTGCGCGTAGAATTTATCAAGAGTCAATCAATCACACATTAGGAGAGATGGTTGATTATAAGTGTATTCCGACTGACGGTGTTTTTCACCGTGCCTTAGCCGATTCAGAAATGACAGCAAAACTATGGCTTGTCATGCTTGATGATATTCAATGTCAATATGAATTCTCTAAGATCTCATTTGATTTAATGAAACGAATATCCCGTCAACCGAAGAAAAAAGTTCATGAATTTTTACAAAAACAATTAGAACTATAAATATCAAATACAAAATCAAGGGACACCTTTTGATTTCTCGAAATCATGTTTAGTAATAAATCTATTTGCATTCCGCTGTTGCAACACCGATCCCTGTTGAGCCGTATCCGTTGCCGCAATAGAAAAGAGTGAGACCTTTCTCCGTCTGCAGTACGCAGGGATATTCCACCATTTGATGTTCCCAGGAGTCCGGGTTGGAGGTGTCAGGGGTAAGAACAATATTTTGATCTGTTTCACCACGATACCAATTAAAACCGTCCTTACTTACTGCTTGAGCGAGAGAGTAAAAGCCCCATTGAGTGCCGATAGGACAATAGATCATTCGATAGAGTCCAGACGAATCTCGCCAGACGTAGGGTGCTGCCACGGCTGCATCTTCTCTCATAACCTCGGCCCGTGGTGACATAACAATGCTGTGATCAGTCCAGGTAATACCATCGCGGGAAAAACAGACTGCACAGTGCTTCTCCTGATCCTTACGCATATCTTTGTTTGGTTTCCCCACAGCTAGAGTGTAATACATTCGGTACACAATACTGCCATCCTCCTGGATGTCCTCAAGGATGGTTCCCCCACCGGCGATACCGCGGTTATTCGGGTACTCGGAGATAGCATCCCCGGTAATAACCGGGTCGTCTGAATACCTAGAAAAATTAACGCCGTCATCACTCACCGCTAGGCCGATTCCCGGAAAGGCTTGCAGGCCAAGCCCTTCTGAGCTTTCGAGGCCAGAGTAGTAAAGGTGCCAACGATTACCAAATTTATGAACGCAAGGAAGGACACACCATTTGTCATCAAATGATCCTTCGGCACCACACTCAAACAGAGGGCCGTGGCGCTTCCAATCTGTCAAGTCACTTAGGGGGGCGGTTGCCAGGCATATGCGTCTGTTCCCATCAGCATCAGCCCCGGCATAGAAAAGTCTGACGACATCGTCATCAACTACGGCGAATGGATTCATACAGCATCCGCAATCGTAATCACTTTTTTTAATCGGAGGCAGAACCGGATTAACGGGGTGTCTTTCCCATTTTATGTCCATTAGCGAAATATTTTCATTATTGTTCATCACAAACTCCTGTGGTATATAAATATTTAAATGCTTATTTACGAGTATTATAGAACAAGAAAAGGCTATGTAAATTTACATTTTCCCATTTTGATTAATGATGACTTTTGGTTTTGATAGGTTTCATATTTTTGGGATATGTAGTATTCAGAAACAAAATATTCATAGCCTGTCCAAGTTCTTCTAAAATACTTAACTGTGTCCGACCTCCAGTAAGCTTCAAAGTTCTTTACCCCAAAGTTCCAATTTAAACGCCCAAGGTTTGTTTTCGATAAGACAGCGGTGCCAACGTATATTCATTTTTAAACTCACGACTAAAGTGAAACGGATTATTGAATCCGACCAATTGGGATATTTCCTCCATACTTTTATCAGTCGAAATCACCAACCTTTGCGCTTCCATCATTCTAATTTTCTTTAAATAATTCATGGGTGTACAACCAACCGTATCTTTAAATAATTTAAAGACTCTCGATACCGATAAATTCATATGCATGGCAATATCGTCCACATCAATCTTTTCTCTCAGATTTTGATCCAACCACTTGATCAAGGGCAAAAATCTTTCTAATTTACTTTGTAATAATTCCCAATTATTAACTTCAATTCCTAATGCCAATAATTGTTCCAATAAAGCAAAAGACATTTTAAGATCAGTTGTCCCCTTAGCTAAACTATCCTCTTTCACTTTCGATTTTTCAAAATAATCTAAAATTTGATGAAATCGTTTAGATTCATTTACATTGTAATGAAATGGAAATTGATAACATTGATCCACCTTCATCATTTTATGAAACGAAAAACGAAAATGTAAATACCTTGCTCTCATCTCCGGATAACCCTTATGAAGAATATCAAGTTTGTCACCTTCATGAGCAACAAAGCATTCACCAGGACCAACAGTAATTTTTTCTTTACCGCGTACAACTTCATAAAACCCCGTGATCACTTGCGCTAGTATGGTACAAGCAGCTATTTTAGAATGAGGCTTAATGCCATTGACTCTAACATGGCCAAAATAAATAAAATCTAATGCTAAATTAAGAATGGACCGTTTCCCTATACAGTTTTAGATATATTTTATTACTAAACTATTGTAAAGCGAATTAAATTAAAAGATTTACACCACCCTAATTATTAGCCTAAATAATGTCTATAACAGTGATTTATATTACATTTTCTTTAGTTCGGTTATTGAGACTTCTTAAATTAATTTTATTAATTGTCAACAATAGTAGTTTCAGATATATAAATAATAGTCTGGTATATGGTCAATTGAGCAGAAACCTCTAAGATCCTATTTAAATAAATCGATTGAAGGGAACTCTACCAATGACAAGAAAAAATATATTACTCGTAGCCGGCAAAAAAAGCCACGGCCCAGAAGGTAATGGCATCCATGATTATCCGGCGTTTGTAAAAACAATTAAAGTTTTACTAGACCAATCAAACAATCTAAAAGACATAAATGTCCAAACAGTTTTTGATGACTGGCCAGAAGAACCCTCCATATTTGATTCTGCCGACACGATCGTTTTTATTTCTGATGGCAAAGATAGTGACGTCTGTGGTGAGCCAGTCCCCTTCACCACAACTCCCGAACGATTCAATTGTATTGAAAAACAACTCGAAAGAGGTTGCGGATTTGTCACCTTTCATTTTTCAACATTCTTTAATAATCAGGAAGGTGAAAAAATACAAAACTGGAATGGCGGATACTTCAAATGGCAAAATGAAAAAAAAGAACGAGAGTGGTATTCTAATATTACAAGGAAAAATGAATTTATTGATCTACCTACACCAAGCCATGAACTATCCCATGGGCTCATTCCGTTCATGTTACAAGAAGAATATTATTACAATATAAAGTTTCATCAAGATCAAAAGGGATTAATCCCCATTTGGAATATACCAACCCTACCAGATTTAAAAGATCAAACAGGCGGATATGTCAGTTGGGGTTTTGAAAGAAAAGATGGAGGACGAGGTTTTGCTACCACTTGCGGACATGACATTGGTAAATTTGCCATTGATCAGTTTCGAAAAATGATTTTAAATGGCATAATATGGTCAGCAAACATCCCGGTGCCAACAGAGGGTGTTCAATCAACAATGATTTCAACTAATTTATTACAACCAGAAGTGATAGCATAAGGCAATTAAAATGGTGACTAACAAAATATTACAAATAGCCGGTAATGAAAACCATGCCTGGCATAACTGGAAAGATACGGCGCCAGTTATTCAACAACACATAGAAAAAAATTCGCATTTTTCTGTCCATACCACTGAAGACATTGAAGATTTTTCTCGACTTAATTTAAGCGACTACCGTGCTATTATCCTAAACTATACAAACTGGGAAGCTCAGGGCTTGAGCGATACTTCTAAAAATAAATTCCTAGAATACTTAAATAACGGCGGCAATTTATATATTCATCATTTTTCCAATGGTGCCTTTCATCACTCCTTACCAAAAGCAAGTGAATCCGACTGGCCGGAATTCAGAATAATTTGTCGTCGCGTATGGGATCACTCATCAGATAGCAAGCATGATTCCTACCAAGAATTTCAAGTTCATACTACTGAGCTTGATCATCCTATCACACAAGGGCTTGAATCATTTACCATAAAAGATGAACTCTACTTCAATCAAAAAGGGACAGAATCTATTGAACCACTCATCTATGCTGTATCAAAAATATCAAATAAAAAAGAACCTTTAGCTTGGGCCTATCAGTATGGTAAAGCTAAAGTTTTCCAAAATCTTCTTGGTCATTCTGGAGAATCGGTCAACTCAAAAGGTTTCGAAACGATACTAATTAATGCCATTAAGTGGTTAACAAACTAATTAACTTTATATCAAAAGGATAAACAATGGATGGAAATTACGCAGTCGCCATAACAGGTCATGAACAAGCAGAACTCATAGAAGTTGATGCTCCGAGATCATTAAATAAAAATGAGATCAGAAGCAGAACCATAACTAGTTTAATTAGCCCAGGTACAGAACTCAATGCATGTTATAACAGAGAAAAAGGGTTTCCTATTTTTCCAGGTTATGCCGCCGTCTGCGAAATTGAAGAAATGGGCGACGAAGTAGAAGAGCTCAGCATTGGTGATAAAGTTTATTTAGCAGGTAATCATAGAAGTGTGATTATCAAAGAGGCAAGCTACTGCACATTGATTCCGGAGTCAATATCACCACAAATTGCCGTCATTGCAAGACTCATGCAAATATCCATGACAAGTTTAATTACCACTGAGGCAAGACCCGGTGATAGTATCATCGTATCAGGATTTGGACCTGTTGGTTATTTAGCCGCCCATATGTTTCTGATATCAGGATACAATGTAACTGTTGTAGAACCAAATGCAGAGCGCAGAAACTTGGCCATTAATTCTGGTATAGAGAAAGCCTTCGAATATATGCCTCTTGAGAAAGGTGCCCTCCAAGAAGAAATTTCATTAGTAGTTGAATGTTCTGGACATGAGCAAGCACTCTTAGATGCACTAAAAGTTGTCAGAAGAAATAGTGAGGTCATTATGGTTGGTGTCCCCTGGAAAAAGCAAACCGATATTTCTGGCCATGAAATTTTATGGGAAGTTTTTCATAATTATGTAAAACTTCGTACGGGCTGGGAACATGAATTACCTGTTCATTCGTCCAACACAGCACCTCATTCTTTAATGAAAAATATCAACACAGCATTAACCTGGCTCAACACCAACCGCATTCCATTAAAGGAGACCATCCGCACTCACCACCCTAAAGATGCCAATGAAGCCTATCAAGGCCACTTGCTCCACACAGAAAAGGAACTTTTCTCCATTTTCACTTGGGATTAAACAAAGTGCCGGAATGGGTCCGGACACACCTAACCGACACTATAGAAATATGTTATAAGAACAAGAACAGGCTGTGTAAATTTACATTTTCCCGTTTTGATTTATGATGACTTTTGGTTTTGATAGGTTTCATATTTTTTGGGATAAGTAGTTTTCAGAAACATAAATATACATAGCTTGGCCTTGTTCTGTGTTATTCTGTTAATCTAATTTATTCGATTAAAAAATATTATGCTAATTACGAAATTTTTCGTAATTAATATTGATCTCTACGAAAATATTCGTATTTTGCCCAATTATACGAAATTATTCGTAGTTTATTAACTTGTAAGGAAAAAAATGAAATCACCTACAAAATCAGAATTGGAAATACTAAGAGTCTTGTGGACATTAAAAAGAGGAACCGTCAGACAGGTAAATACAGTCATTAATAGAAATAAAAAGCAAGGATACACAACAACTTTAAAGTTCATGCAAATTATGGAAGAAAAAGGGTTGTTGAATGCAGACACATCAAATAGAGCCCATATTTTCTCCTCTAAATTAAAAGAAAATAAGGTAAAAAGGGATGTAATAAAAAATCTATTGGCGAATGTTTTTAATAATTCCTTAGATGATCTTCTGGTTCAAGCGATATCTGCAAAACCTCTTTCAAAAGATGAACTTGTTCATCTAAAAGAACTAATTAAAGAAGCCGAATCTAAACTGGAAAATTAATATGGAATCAGTTTACACTATCATCAGTAGTTCTATCATCTTCTCAACTGTATTGAGCATTCCTCTCTTTTTTCTTTACCTAATAATAAAAAATATAGGTCTTAGTGGAAAAAATCAATACTCCGCAATTTTTTGTATGATGATAGTATACTTACCTGTCACAGTTATATTAACGAATAATTCTATGAAAACAGCTATTACAACTACTAATACTGTTCACAAAATAAACTCAGAACCCATCATAACGGAACTAGAAGTTCTCTCACAGAAAAGCGAAATACTAATCAAATCCGACTCAATCAAAAAACCAGTGATCGGAAAAAGCGAAACCTCTAATCAATATAAAATGATTTTATTTTACCTTTGGTCAACTGGAATCATTTTTGTCTTAATGAAATATTTTTTTAAACTAAAAACAATTAATACTATCAAAAACGAAGCAACTCTTTGCACTGAAAAAAGTATCAATCTATTATTAAAAAAATGTACCCTAAAACTGAATATAAAAAAACGAATTATACTCAAATATACAACAGATTTATTATCACCATTTGTAAGTAATATATTTCACACAACGATTTATTTGCCAACTTCATTAATGACCAGTATTCCAGTCAATCAGCTGGAGGCCATTCTATTGCATGAGCTAGCACACATAAAACGACTAGATCATTACGGACAACAAGTTATTACGTTATTCGAGATCTTATTTTATTACAACCCCATCATTATATATATCGCAAAAGACTTAAAAAAAATCAGGGAATTTCATTGCGATGAGATGGCCATTTCGCACTCAAGTTCAATTCATCTCTCAAAAGCATTAATTCATTTAGAAGAATATAAAATCACACAACTTTCTGCTAATTTCAAATCAAATAACACAATTGAAAGGATTCACAAAATGTTAAATCTAAACACCTCAAATGAGATAAATCCAATTAAAACTCTATTCATAGCTGCAATATTAGTGACCATGATGGCACTACCACTAATGTCGACGCAGGCAAAAGATAATATAGAGAAAAAATCTTCAACGAAAACAGATAATCAAATCAAACAACCGCTAATAGTAAACGCTTACACTATTTCTAATAACTTTATTTCAAAAGAAAACGTTGAAATCGCTAGCTTTTACCCTGAAATTTGTGGTCTCAATAAAGAAAACTTCAAAAATAGAACAAGCTGTATACAACAGCTTATTGAGCTAATCGTCACACAAAATAAATGGGCCCGTGTTATATTTAAAAAAGAAAATTCTAAAAATATTAAATCTTTAAACGGTAGGGTATTAATCAACCCTAATAAAGTTAAAACTTTAGTTAAAATTAAAAAAGTGCCGGCTCTGTCATATATACCATTTCTACGTAAACTTTTCAACACAGACTACTGGAAAATAGATATCAATAAATTACCAAAAAATAAACCATATATTTACAAAGTCGGCACCATCTTATATATTTGCCAAACAAAAGAATCCCATAATAAAATAGAAAAGCTGATAACAGCATACAATAATATTAAGGCCGATGAACAAATCTCAATACAATTTAACATTCAATCAGGTGAAGAAAACATGAAGGGTCCAAATCTCTGCGTTTTCAATTCAACATTAGCCCATATTTACAGCCTCAACAGTAGGAGTTATATAGCAGATTATAAAAAATTAAATGGATTCTTCGATCCAATCATTAAACAAGCGAACCAAGGAATTGTGCTTTGCGTCAGAATATTTCACTTCGAAGGTAAAAATTACCTCCTAGATGGTATTTTTAAACTTTTAGGAAAACTTCAAATGCACGAAACGTCCTTTAATACCCATGAAAAGAATAATTTAAAATTAACAATCCACTCACCTGTCCAAGAAGTAAATGAGTTTCATATCAAACATCCAGTTCAAATCCCACGCAAAGGCTTGACCTTTGAATTAGACAAAACAAAACCAACTTATCCTTTGACACTAATAAATAAACAAAAAATGATTACAGATGAAAGAGTGCAGATTAAGATTAAAATAAAAATAAAAGCAAAATTAATTAAGTTTAAAGAAGTTTTATTATTAAAATAAAAGAAGAACAAGAACAGGCTGTGTAAATTTTATTTTCCCATTTTGATTTATGATGACTTTTGGTTTTGATAGGTTTCATATTTTTGGGATAAGTAGTTTTCAAAAACAAAATATACTTAGCCTGTCCTTGATTGTTTGATCTCTAACAATCATATATCGCTTATATTTGTTATAAATTATTGCAATTTAAATATTAACCTCACCCGAACCTGTGAGCATATATTCAAAGCAATTTTACATAATCGTGAAGTACGCTATAATCTCAAATACATCAGTAACCAATTATATACATGAGTGTCTGAGAAAAAAACACCGCTGACCTTAATCGCAAACTGGCAAAAAATTTAACTAAATGAGACATAATGTTTATAAAAACATTCACAATTAGAAACTTTCGTAATTTTAGAAATGCCAAATTCTTTCTAAATAATAAGAGTGTAAATTCAATCTTAGGCGAAAATGCTTCTGGCAAAACAAATTTTTTTTATGCACTGAGATTGGTATTAGATGATTCGCTACCTCAAAATGCAAAACAATTAAGCAGTACAGATTTTTTTAATGGCTTGGACCATCCATCGGGTCACTGGGTGGTATTGAGTTTTGTTTTTGGAGGTTTGGGCGAGTCAGACGAAGAACTCGTGATGGCTAATCACGCTATGCAAATGGCCAGCGGGGATGCGGAAGGTGTTTTTACTTTCGCGTTCAGGCCAAAGATTCATATTAGACAACAGCTATTTCAACGTACAAATACAGAGCCTAATCTGCAAATAAGAAAAGAAAATGTTAAAAACTATTTATCTGGTATACAGATTGATAGTGCAAACTATGAAACGGTAGCATTTGTAAGAGGGACAGTAGACTATCTTGATGATAATGAATATGAATCAGTAGCTGGTAATTTTAATAATTATATTTTCCCAAACCCAGATAATGATGACGCGGCTTTATTAGGTGCAATGAAGCCGCCATATTTTTCACTAGTAAAAGAAGTTAATTGTACCTATGTAAAGGCACTTAGAAATGTTGTAGCTGATATGAAATATTCAAAAAATAACCCATTATTTAAATTGCTGGTGCAAAAAAGTAACGAGATTGAAGGTGCTGAAACGGTTGAAGGTGCAGTTAAACAACTTAATAGAGATATATCTGATTTAAGGCAAATTAAAGAGCTAAGTACTGCATTAAAATCTACTTTATTAAAAGCGATTGGGCAAACTTATTCACCTTCATTGAATATAACTTCTGGTCTCCCTGAGAGTATTGTAGAGCTTATTCAGTCATTAACACTTCTAGTTGAGGATTCTTATGGGTATAAGGGTACAGGCAAAATAGAGGATCTTAGTTTAGGTGGGGCTAACCTTATCTATTTAGCCTTGAAACTATACGAATATGAGACGAATAGAGAAGGTGATGACAAAATAGCACATTTTTTATTAATAGAAGAGCCTGAAGCGCATATACATAATCATATTCAAAAAACATTGTTTTCAAATTTTTCTTTAGAGAATGCGCAAATTATAATTTCTACTCATTCAACACAAATAAGCTCAGTTTCAAAAATTTCTTCGATGAATGTTATTTCTAGAAAGAATAACTATTCTGAAGTTTACTGGCCATCAAAAGGTATAGACTCAGAAGAAGTGAATAAGATTGAACGATATCTTGACTCTTCAAGAAGCACTTTGCTTTTTGCGAAGAGCGTTTTATTAGTAGAGGGTGATGCTGAACAGATTCTTATTCCTGCGCTAATAAAAGCAGTTTTTGGAATTTGTCTCGATGAGTTGGGTATTAGTTTGATAAAAATGGATGGCACTGTATTTAAACACATCTCCTCTTTATTTGATGAAAACAGATTGAAGATCAATTGTTCTATCATTACAGATCACGACCAGCCATTTCTGAACGGCGTAACTGATTACGCAAATCAGGAATATATGAATAAACTGAGTAATTCAGCAGTAAATGGGCAAACAAGATATAATGATCTTAATAATACCTACAGGGCAAATGCGTACATTCAACCGTTCTTTGCCTCGAATACATTTGAAACAGAATTAATTTTAGCAGGTAATAGTGATATTTTTATTAATATATTAGATTCAATATACACTCAGCAAGCCAGAATTGATGTAATAACAAATCATCTAAATGGCCAAGATTCTGAGAAATGTTATTTCGCTTTGCACTTAGCTAAAAAGGTTGGTAAAGGCTGGTTCGCCATTATGCTTGCCGATAAAGTGCATGAAAGATCCCATGTACCGTCATATATAATTAAATCTTTGAAGCATGTTCTGACTGATCACGATAAAAATAATATTTTCTATGAAATAATGTCTTATAGAATGCAAAAACAGGATATTGAAATAAATACTATTCAAGGTACTAATAAACAAGAAAAGCTTATAAGTTTTTCTCAATTATATCCTTCAGATCCTCTAACCAAGTTAATGAACTAATATGCCTTTGCGCGGATTAACAAGAGAACAAGAAGAAGCGGTTCTATACGATGGCCATTTGTTGTTAACAGCATGTCCAGGCTCAGGCAAAACTAAAACATTAGTATCAAAAATTGCTTATAAATTAATTGATGACCAACTGTCGTTAGGAAGAAAAAGAATAGTGGCAATTACTTATACAAATACTGCAGCTGAAACCATTATGGACAGGCTCGATAAGTTGGGAATAAAAACTAATAATCTATGGATTGGGACTATACACTCATTTTGCTTGGAATGGATAATAAGGCCCTATTGTGGGGAACATACGCTTACTAGACATCGCTTTCGTGTTCTTGACGAATTTGAAAGCAGGTCGCTAATTTCAGAACTTAAAAATAAACATGGTATAGGTTATTTCAACCCATTCCCAACAGCACTAAACCAGCAATATGAAATAGATGCCACCCATGGTAGTAATCTCTACTCAGCACTAGAAGAATATCATAATACCTTGATTGAGAAAAACTGCATTGACTTTGATTTAATTTTATCTATTAGCAACCAGTTATTAACGGCAACCCCAGAAATTGCTTTAAGACTTTCACGGTTATTTCCCTATCTATATGTTGATGAGTATCAAGACACCAATCAACGTCAATATAAAATACTTGAAAAAATAATTAGGCATCAAAACTCTATTTTAACTTTTATTGGCGATGTCGATCAGGCAATATATACAAACTTAGGTGCGATAGCTAAGAATGCAGATCAGTTAAAAAATGATTTTCAGCTTGATCATATTGAAGTGAAAAATCTTTCAGGCTGTTTTCGAAGCACACAACGAATTATAGATTTTTATAAAAGCTTTCAAGATGAGAACATAAATATTGTAAGCAAAATGATTGCACCCCAAGAACCATCAAATATCAATTATAAGAAAAATATCAATAGAGGTGAATTGCATCAATACATTATAGATATAGTTAACCAATATAAAGATTTAATAGATTTTAATGAAATGGTAATAGTTGCACCTACATGGCGAGATGTTATTAATCTTGCAAAAAGTATGAGACAAATTGCACCAGAGATACCTCTTGACGCACCAAGTGTTTCGCCAATCCCAAAGAGTATTGACAACTATTGGTATGACCTTATTAAAATGTATTTTACCCCAATATCGCCAGATAACTATTCTAGAAGGAAGAGGATGGCTCAGAAAATTTTGGACAACTTGGCAGAATTAGGTTTTGTATTTGAAATAGGAACTGTAAATCTTAGGTCTATAGTAAAAGCAATAAATAGCCTAAATTTAAACTTTGATGTCGAAATACATGTCTTTGTAAGTAATTTAATAGATAGCTTTTGTTTTCTTATAAATTTGGACATCACATCGGTATCTACCGCCTCTGATGCTAAACAAGCATTTATTGATTCCATTATTAATAGAGTTAGAGAGTACGAGATTATTAATAATGCTTCTAGTCTACGAGAGTACTATAGAGATAGAAATGGAGTATCTATTTCAACGTATCATCAAACTAAAGGTAAAGAATATGAACTTGTCATAGCCTACGGGTTGTTAAAAGGAAAAATACCTCATTGGAATGATATAATCGAAGGTGGTAATCCGGTTGCGGATTATGTTGCAAGACGTCTTTTATATGTTATCTGTTCTAGGGCTAAGAGACATCTATATTTAATATCGGAACTTGGTCACTCAACCAGGCGAGGTGAACCGTTAATTCCCACAGAGCAATTAACTAGGTTCATATAATAAAGGTTGATAACTAAAAAAGAGATTTAAAAGCGATTAGAATACTTTCTTTGTCTTTTTGTGAGACGCTGATGATTGTAGGCATTTTGTCTTTGCGTTTGTCGTGTAAAACTTCGGTGACATCATTTTGAAAGACTTCAAAGTTTGGGGTGTCTGATTTGGTGATAAAGATATGATCGCAGACGTCTAATATAGCTGATTTTCTTAGTTGCCAATGATCTCCTGTACCTGGGGCCACTACGGCTATTGATAAATCTACCCAATCGGCTTCTAGGTATTGATGTTGCCCAAGACCTAAAGTTTCTACGATGACTAAATCATACTCGTTTGATAGTAATGTTGCCATGCTACCGACTTCTTTTGAGATACCCAAGCTTGCATCACTAACAGGGATACTTCTGATGAGACATTTTTCAGGCGACTTATCCATCGGCATACGTAATCGATCTGCTAAAATGGCTCCTCGGCCTTGGGCCCCACTTGGGTCATTGGCTATGACGGCAATGGATTTATTTTGTTTGCTCGCTGTTTGAATAAATTCACCGATCAAAGTACTTTTACCTACACCCCCCTGCCCAGACAAAAGAACAATGCGGCTTTTTTTATTTGGTTTTAAAAGACTCTCGTTTTCAAGGACACCATTTAACTCGAGCTCCGTAAGATGAGCACTTGTTTGTACCCACGGAATTTTTGAACTATTCTTTCGGATACAGCGACTAGGAACATTTTTCCGAATATTTTCGCCAATATCTTTAAGAGATGTTCCCGGGCCGAAAATAAGATCAAAGCCAAGTTTTTTTAAACTAGCTTCATCTTTAGCTGGGATGATACCACCAGCGACTAACAAACTGGGGCGCCAAAAAAGTTTATCTAGCTCTTCTAAAATGGTCGACAAAACCGTCATGTGGGCACCCGACAAAACAGATAGTCCTAAAACATCGACATCTTCTTGGGCTGCGGCTATGGCGATTTCTTTTGCCGTTCGGCGCAGACCTGTATAGATCACATCAAAACCTTCATCTCGAAGACCTTGCACGACAACCACGGCACCACGATCATGACCATCTAGACCTGGTTTGGCTATCATTATTCGAGGGGTAATCTTTTCTTTACTCATAGGTCAATCCACTGGTTGGTTGATATGTATTAAAAAC
Organism: Planctomycetota bacterium; assembly: GCA_002746535.1. Taxonomy (GTDB): domain Bacteria; phylum Planctomycetota. The sequence goes on along the minus strand of NVWA01000033.1, from coordinate 28,373 downwards.
TTCTTTCATGGCTTGACAAATTTCACCCACCGTCGCTTTGGCTTTGCCGGCTTCCATAATGAAAGGAATAATATTTTCTTTTGTTTCTGCCATTTGTGTAATTTTTTTTAAAGCTTCCTGCACTTTTGTTTGATCACGATCTTTTTTATAAGCCGTTAATCGTTTAACAGTTTCTTTTTCTAAAGCCGCATCAATTTCAAAAATATCCGGAGCTGCTTCATTCTCTTCTTTAAAAGAATTCACACCAACAATTTTGCGCTCACCTGATTCTATCTCTTTTTGAATCTTATAAGCAGAACCTTGTATCCATGATTGAATAAGCCCAGAATCAATCCCGGCCAATACTCCACCCTTTTCATCAATTCGTTTCCATAACTCTTTGACTTCTGCCATACATTTATCGGTCATTTCTTCGACGACATAAGAACCACCAAAAGGATCAACATGATTTGTAAGGCCAGATTCTTCTGAAATAATTTGTTGCGTTCGTAAAGCCAGTCTTGCAGAATCCGCTGTGGGTAACCCCAAGGCTTCATCAATTGAATTGGTATGCAAACTTTGAGTACCACCGAAGACAGAAGATAATGCTTGTAGCGCAACTCTGACCGCATTGTTCTGAGGTTGCTGGGCAGTTAAGGCTGATCCGGCGGTCTGACAATGGAAACGTAAACGACAAGCATCTTCATTACAATTAAATTCTTCTTTTAATAATTCGGCCCACAAAATTCTAGCGGCACGAAATTTCGCGACTTCTTCAAGTAATCCATTATCAACCGAAAAGAAAAAAGATATTTGTTGACCGACTCGATTGGCATCTTGACCAGAAGCGATCAAGCGTCGCATATATTCTCGCCCATTGGCTAAGGTAAACGCCAATTCTTGTACGGCGGTTGCTCCGGCTTCTCGAATATGATAACCTGATACCGAGATCACATTAAATCTTGGTACGTTAGTATCGCACCATGAAAATAGATCTGTAATTATCCGCAAACTTTCTTCGGGCGGATAGATATAAGTACCACGAGCAATATATTCTTTGAGGATATCATTTTGAATGGTTCCTCTAACATCTTTCCAATCCACGCCTTGCTCTTGGGCGACTAGTAAATAATAAACAAGTAACACACTCGCCGATGAATTAATCGTCATGGACGTACTAATCTCACCTAAATTTATTTCATCAAAGGCTAACCGTAAATCATCAACTGTGTCAATAGCCACACCGGTTCGGCCAACTTCTCCTAATGATAATTCATGATCAGAATCTAAACCCAGTTGAGTCGGCAAATCAAAAGCCATCGACAAACCAGTGCCGCCACCTTTGATCACTTCTTTAAAACGTTGATTGGTTTCTTTTGGGCCACCAAAACCGGAGTACTGACGCATGGTCCAAGTTCGTTGACGATACATCTCAGGATAAATCCCGCGTCTATATGGAAATTCTCCTGGCTGATCCATTATTTACAATTTCTCTCTATTAGGTAAATCTTTTAATTGTAATTTACCCATGGCATTTCGAGGTAATGTATCAATAAACTCAATCGCTCTAGGGGCTTTAAAACTTGCTAAGTGTTTAGAACAATATGCCATCAACTCTTCAGCAGTAACAGTATCCGTTTCTTTGACGATGTAGGCTTTCACCAACTCACCACGACGTTGATCGGGAACCCCGATAACCGCGGCTTCTTTGACACCATCATGTTCAACTAAACAATTAATAATTTCTTGGGGATAAATATTAAAACCTCCGCTAATAATTAATTCTTTAGCACGACCTGTAATAATAACGTTTCCGTTGGGGTCAAATTTACCTAGATCGCCGGTTTTAAAAAAGCCATCTTCAGTGTAAGCATCTCTGGTTTTTTCTTCTTGTCGCCAATAACATTTTAATACATTGGGGCCTATGATTTGTATCTCACCTATTTCATCATCACCGACGACTTCATTGTTGGGATGTGCAATACGAAGTGAAACACCCGGCAAAGCTTTACCAACGGTACCTTGAACTCTTGAATTAGGACCTTCATAAAGATTGGATGTGATCATGGCTGTTTCAGACATGCCATAACGTTCTAAGATTCGATGACCAAAGACTGATTCAATTTTAGCAAATGTTTCTGGTGATAAAGGAGCTGACCCGGAAACCAGCAGACGTATACTTGTAGGTTTTTCAACGCCATTTTCAAAGGCTTCTAAAAAACGTTCATACATTGTTGGTACACCAAAAAATAAAGTGGCATTGTTATCTCGAATAGAGGCTAAAATCACATCAGCCTTGAAACGTTTAAATAAAGTTGTATGGCAACCGCTGGTTAACCACCCATGGACACCATTACCTAGACCATGCATGTGGAATAATGGTAAGGTTAAAATAAATTTATCATCTGCCGACCATTGCCAACAATGAACTAGTGAGATGATATTAGAAACTAAATTATGGTGAGTTAACAAGGCTCCTTTAGATGTTCCGGTTGTACCAGAAGTGTAGATCATTAAAGCGGCGTCATCACCACTAACCATTGAATAATCAACCTCAGTCGTATTTTGATCTTTGTTTAATTCTTCCCAACCAAGAGTGTCATCGATATCAGTCGTACAAAGGACTTTTTCAATGGAGCCAAAATTACCAAGGAGTGGTTTGAGCACTTCAAATCTTTCTTGATCCACAAAAATCAATTTAGGTTCAGCGTCAGCAATTAAATGTGATAATTCTCGATCTTTATAAAGAACATTCATTGGCACAACAATCACACCAAGTTTTAAACAAGCTAAATAAAAGATTATCAACTCAGGGCAATTCTCCAGATACATCGAAATCCGATCACCCTTTTTGATATCGAACTTATCTTTTAAAGCGTTGGCCGTTATCGTAGAGGCCACATTAATTTCACCAAAGGTATAACTTTGACCATTAAACGTTAAGCCGGTTTTATCTGCTTTCCCAAATAATGATGGGCTAAAGCAATCAAGTAGATTCATATGTTATTCCAAGTTTTTTTTTGAAGTCAATTGTGTTTAAAAACAAGACAGATATTATCAATTTTCTTGATGAATGAAAGCGGAAAAGAGGCCTTATGGTAGTTGAAGCTGCTAGCTTCAGTTAAAATACAAGCAAGCTACTTACGCTATATTATGTTAGTAAAATATTCTAAAATAAATTAGTCAAATTTTCCCCGAAGGGGATATACAATTAATAGCCCTTGGTGAAATGAACCCGATAGCCGTAGGCTTGAGGTTGAATGAAACCTGGGGGTTTATTAATTGGAATCTGTCTGCAAATAAAACCCATTTTATCAACCACCCCGTCAGCAAGCTGTCGAGCGTCGAACCGTCACCCTCCTTAGAAAGGTGGGGAGCTATAAATTAAAATGAAATTTATAAAAGTTCTCCTCCTTTCTAAGGAGGAGTTTGGGGAATAAAAAATATTTTTAAATTGATGAATGAAAGCGGAAAAGAAAGTGTTTTAAAACACAAGCAAGATGCTTGTGTTGCCTTAATTATGATTGATAGGGCACTCTATATATATTATTAAAGCCACCTTGGTCACTGTTAAATAAAATCTGCTTGTCATCACGGGTAAAAATTGGATGGGGATGGCTATTCTGATCAACCCAACTGGTATTGTGTCTGCACAAATTTGTCATTGAGCTTTTGCCCTCTTTGAGTTCTATGGAGGTTATATAATTCTCAGCATTTTTATTTTTCCAATCAGTTCTATCGCCACAATCACCTACTAACCTATAATTAGATTGATAGCTTGTTTGTACATGAGCAGGTTGCACCCCGTCATACCAAAAAATTTCTTTTTCCTCATCTTTATAATTAGTAAGAATATTAGCATGACGCCAATCATCAGAATTAATATCATCTCGAATTGCATATTGAGTAAGGATGTGACCTGTGTTAGTAAAGTACTCATGACCAGATCGTTCAAAATGCTTTTTTTGTTTTACAATTGGCCAGACTTCGTGAGTGTTAGAATTAGCGATCCACAATCTCTGCACAAGCTCCCATGTGCCTTCATGGCAGAACATGATTATATTGGGTTCTTTTGGATGAATACAAACATGCGAAAACCATTCTTGTTCTCCATATACGGCATGACTTGTTTTATTTTTTACATCAACTTGAATCAAGACACTTCTTGGTCTTTGAAAAAGAGTTTCTAACATGGAAGAATATATTTTACCTGTGTCGGTACTCTTAGAAATGTTTTCGACATAGACAAAACTTACATAAGCACCACAAGATGAAATATCTAATATGCTTGGACTAAAACCTTCTGGAACCGAATAGATGCAATCTTGATTTTTACCATCAAGACTAGCTTGCATCAAATTATTTCCTACCCAAAAATAAGTTAAACCATTTTTTGCATCATGACATGACCTAGCGGGGTTTTCTAATTTTGATTCCGTAATTTGAATCATAGTGGACTCTTTGAACGATAAAATATAGTGTTCCCAAAAGCCACTCTTATCACAATTAATTAAAATGTAATCATTATCTGCACCCAATAAATTTTGGGTAAAATAAGGATAAAATGAATTGCAATTATCGGCGGTAATTTTTTCTACTTCTAAGCCTGTTTCAGGATCTTTTGACTTGGAAATCTCAATCGATGTTCGGTCGCCTATAGGCATATTTAAATCCTTTTACTATTTGCTAGGGAAGATGCTAAACACCTATTTTTTTTGCAAATAGGATAAGATATCAATTGATACTTTTTTGTCTAAGGCTCCTAATGCTGGCATTTGTTCATCGGGTTGACCATATAGAATTTTATGAAGTGTTTCCCATGGATTTTTCAATGACAATACATGCAAATCAGGCATGTCCTTTACTTCAACTCCTTTTTGCCCATGACACTGAGTACAAAGAGTCCTGTAATAAATTTTACCTTTTTGCGGATTACCTTGTTTAACCAACTTAGTTTTTGAATCAATTATTTTATCCATATCGAAAATACCGACACTTAGAAAATGACTGATTTGAGTTATTTCTTTTTGTGTCAAATGCTCTTTAAATTCAGGATGTGATTTATTAAATAATTTCAAGGTCATTGCGCTAGACTTTCCTTTGATCGACTGCAAACCCTTGATGCCGGTAAAATGGGTGCCTTTTTTATAAGCTCCGTCTTTACCATTATAATCCCATCCATGACACTCTTTACATCGCCAAGTATTTGAAGGCTTTAGAAGCTTCTGACCATGTTTTGGGTATTTGGGGTGAACCGTTGTAGGTTTTTTGGCTTCTTTTGAAGCCTTATACCATTTGTCATATAATCTTCCGCCTTCAGTCATGGCAACTAGATCTTTTGCTTCATTATCATTGGTTTCTAAAACCTTAACGTTTAAAGCGAATATTAGGGATATAATTAATGTGCACAGGATAACTTTTTTCATGACAAAATCCTTTATTGTTTTTAGCTCATAGAATCCTGATATTCTATCTTCAAATAAATGATTTTGAATGTTTTAATATTTATAAACGAGAATTTAAAGCATGATGATTTTCAATTTAAAAATATCACTCTAAAAGCTCTAAGAGCACACCCATATGATCTAAATCATAGGGCTTTTTAATTACATAACAGGTTTGACCTTCTTTCTCAAAAACACCCAGCGATCTGTCGGAGAAATAACCTGATGATATAATAAATTGCTGTTTTTTATTTATTTTTAATATATCGCGAATTAATTCATCGCCCCGCAAATAGGGCATTAAATAGTCCGTTATTATAACTTGGTAATCTTGATTTTTTTTGTAATGCTCTAAGGCATTTAATGAATTATTATAAACCGTGACTTCATGATCAAAATGCAAATAACTATCTAAGACATCACTAAAGTTTTTCTCATCATCAACTAGAAGTATCTTCACGGTATAAACCCTAAATAGTTTTTATTGTGGTTTATTATGCATCATCAATTGTCTTCAATCAAATCTTTATTGAAATTAATTATATAACTAAGCAGAAATAAAGTGTTTTTAACAATTAAATAAAGTAAGTAGTTTTAATTAATAAAAAATATCAGATTTATTTTACCAATGGAAAAATCCCGTAAAACTTTAAGAAAATTATTTGAATTTAAAATAAGTTCAAAGTATGATTTAATATTAGTAAGTAAAAAAAGGAATTAAAATGGAAGAAATACTCATCATCGATGATAGTCCTGAAATCACCGATATAATTTATACGATTATCAACGAAAAATTTAAAAATAAATTCGCCATTACAACATTTAATGATCCGGAAGTAGCATTTGAATATTATCTAGAGTATGGACCACTAAATAGAATTATTTTAGATTTGGATATGCCTAAAATTACAGGTAAGGAATTAATTCAATTGATAAGAGAGTTTCATGAAGAACAAAAAATATCTATCATCACTGGTAGTGATAATATTGAAATTGAAAACGATTTAATTAAAAAGTTTCCTGAATATAATATTTTAAGAAAACCTTTTTGTATCAAAGAAATAGAAGAAGAAATTATGTAAAAATTATAGCACTCTTCTAATGTGATTATTTTCAAAAATAAAATTTAATTTCTAGGGCTATTACCTGGACTGAACTAAATATGAGTCGCTAATAGCTTTTTCTCAATGACATCTATCGCATCATCAAATTCGGAAAAATCGAATGGTTTTTTAATAAATTGAATTAGGTTTTTATTATTTTCCAGAAGTGATGCCACTTCATCATTAGGCGTACCTGAGCATAAAATAAATTGTTGATTTTCATTTATTGCTAAAATTTCATGAATCAATTGATCCCCTCTCAAATCTGGCATAAAGTAGTCAGTAATAACAAGAGGGAAATTTGGATTTATTTTGTAGGCTTCTAAAGCTAGTTTAGGATTATCAAAAATTGTAACGTTATATTTAACGGATAGATAAATATGGAGTATTTCTAATATATCCTCATCATCTTCTACAATTAAGATATCCACCATAAATCCTAGCTAATTTAACAATTGCCAAAAAAAAATAGTATTAAAGCAATTACGTTGAAGTTGTCTCTAAAAAAAGTTAGATAAAATTTAATGCAAATAGATTTTTTCCTTTTAGGAAAGTATCCTCTTTAAGATAAAACTATCTTTTAAATGTCCCGAAGAGTGTGTGTTAGGAACTTAATATGAGGCTTGAAATAAAGCTCCCCTCCTTTTTTCAAGGAGGGGAACTTAACGTCGAATTCTGAATGCACCCCACGGGGCAAATGAATTAATCTAATTAAGTTCGAATTCAGCAATTATAGGATAATGATCTGAAATGATTTCGACGCTAGGGTCTCTAGGTATCACACAAGCAGTACACTTATCAGCAAGTTTCTTATTTGCCCAAAAATAATCAATTCTTCCTGACATTCGATCGGTATTAATGCCACTATCGACGAACACCTTTATTTGTTCTTGTTTTTCTTTCCCTAGTTTTGTGGGAAAGCTAGTAACAAATGTATCATTATGTTGGCTTAATAAATCTACCATTGAAGAATCAGCCAATCTTTTAGACACCATAAAATCTAATTCATCATCAGTTAAATTTTTAAACTTTTCATCAAGCTTAGAACGATATAAATAAAAGCTTTTTAAATCACTTGCATCATCTGCATAGTGTGATTTTTCATCATAGTGAAATGAATTCAAATCCCCACCAAATAAAATATTTTCCCGATCACTATCAAAGGTCTTAATTTTTTCCAAAATAAACTCTACATCATGATGTCTTTTTTCAATGTCATGTGGGTTCAAGTGAGTGTTGATTAATGTCATGCCATTGCTTTTGCATGAAATCACACCATGACCCTGTAAATTTTCAAAATAGGTCTCGACATCTGTAATGGGCGAATTTGATGTGATACCAATTAAATATCGGCTCCTACCTTCTAACAATATTGTGTTTGCATGCCCCCAACTATTTGCAAAATCTTTTAATGAGTCTTGAGTAAAACCATTTAACTCATTTAAAAAAACAATATCAGGCGCTTGATTTTTAAACCATGAAGCACATTCCAGTTTTCTTTCTGGGGCGTGTTCAAAACCATCGAGTATATTATAAGTGATTACTTTCATTTCTATCCAATCAAAAAAGACCTTTTATATTAGTTAAAATTGAGACATCACTTAAATAAATATTAATTACAGAAAAATAATTGAATTATCAGCATCTCTTTAGATTATTATTATTCTTGAGTTACTAAACTTAATCGAGGATCTCAAAATTATGTCAAACTATAAAAATGCTGTTTTAATCATTGCGGACGACTGGGATTTTATTGCAAAATGTTATAACAATCCTGTTGTTTCAACCCCGCATATAGATAAATTTTCAGAGCGATCGATTACATTTGACAATGGCTTTTGCACATCCCCCTCTTGTGCAGCTAGTCGTGCATGTATTCTGACAGGAAGGCATTCTCATACACATGGTCAGTACGGACATTGTCATGGCTTGGAGCCTTTTCGAACTCACCGTCACATGGTTACCATTCCAAAAGTGTTTGAAGAAGCCGGGTTAGTTACAGGAGTGGTTGGGAAATCCCATGTAGCCCCAATGGAAGAAGTATATCCCTTTACCTATCAAGCAATTGGAAATTTATACGAATTAAATTATTTAAAAGATAGAGTTGATGACTTTTTTAACACTTGCAAAAATCAGAACTTTTATTTACACGTTGCTTTTGGAGACCCTCATCGCAGAGGTGACAATAATGGGTTTAAAAATGAATTTGAAATTGAAGGTTTTGAACAACCCCACTATAAAGCCAGTGATGTTTTAGTCCCTGATTTTTTACCCGATGAACCAGAAGTAAGAGATGACTTAGTCGAATATTATGAAGCTGTTTCTAGATTTGATCATGGTGTTGGAAGTGTCTTAAATGCTCTCAAAGATCAGGGAAGAGAAAAGGATACATTAGTGATCGTTACTAGTGATCATGGCATGCCTTTCCCGGGGGCAAAAGCTTCTTCTTTTGATTCTGGGCACCAATGTCCTTTTCTTATTTATACGCCTGAAATTGAAAATAATGGCGGACGACACAATGCTTTAATGAATTGGGTTGATATTGCTCCTACAATATATGACTGGTGTGGATTAAAAGGCCCTGATGATCTTCCTGGCAGGTCATTGATACCTGTACTTGATCAACCAGATTGCGAAGGTTGGGATGAAACTATATTATCTCATACTTTTCATGAATCGAAGAATTACAACCCCTACAGAATCATTCGAGGTCGAGAATTTAAATTCATTTATCATTGTGCTCCAGAATTGCCTTCGCCCCTGCCAACAGATTTATTTCGTTCTCCTACTTGGCAATGTATTAAAAATAAAAATTTAAAAATGATGGGGAAGCGACCAACGGAAACATTTTTAAAAAGAGAAGCCATTCAACTATTCAACATTAAGGAAGACCCGTTAGAAATTAATAATCTCGCCAACAAGCCGGAATACAAAGAAATGGTTGAGAAAATGATGCAGAAGCTATTTAAATTTTGTTTAGAAACAAAAGATCCCTGGATGGAGATTCCATTTCAAAAAGGACATCTTAAAATTGACCCGATGAAGTATAGCAAAGAACACCCTTAAAATTTAATTTTTAATGATTTCGAAAGCGATAAAGAACACCTCTTCTTTTAGCTCTTCACATCTAATAATTTCGCATTTAGTTTTAATCTTTTCAGATTCGTTCCAAAATATATTTTGACCCGGTTTTAAAGGTTCGCCAACGTAAACACATCCAATGCCAGTAAAACTTTCGTTTACAATAATAGCACTGATAATTGAATCAGAGCCATCATAACTAAATTTAATGACATCATCTTCGGCATTATGGTAACGCATACCTCTTTTAATATTGGACATTGTTCTTACCTCTATAATGTTAGTTAATCATATTATACTTATTTGCGTATAAATGTCATTATTAGGTGCATCAAGCAGTAATACTTTTGATTGAATATTTTAATTATTGATGTAAAAAGATAGAACTTTGATTTTTTTTCAAAACTTATTAAGCATAAAATTATTTTTACTGTGCTCGTCTAACTTTATTGTTAATTGCATGTTTAAATTTAGGCCGGCAAGATGCCGGCGCGCCCAGCAACAATTATAATATTGCAGTTGGGATTTCTGTGATGGAGGTTAATTCAATTTCATTTTCATTGATCCAGTTTTTTATATCGGGATCTAAACATAATCGCAAGTCATTGATGCGAAAAGTATCGGCCCAAATTCTTGCATGAAAATCAGGACTACAAAGTTTTGAGAGAGAGCCATCATCAATACCACAATGAACCACCCACATATGATCACCTGGTTCTAAAGAAAAAAGGACATCTTTAATGTGTGCCTTTATTGTTTCATAATCTGCAGAAGAATAGGCACTAAAATTAGATTTGTATTTATAGCTCAAATAAGGCTCTCGATTATGCTTTTGTAATTGCCCTTTATGAGGAATTCCTTTTGCTTCTACTAAACGAGCCATTACTTTATTATGTTTATCATTAGGATCAATGCCCATATGCTCACCAACATGTGTCAGTGTTATTCCATTTGATACAATTCGGTCATATTGCGCCAACAACTCTATCCAGGCTTCTTCCAGATCCGCTTGGTCCCATGCTTCTGGAACAGAATCTTTAAAATAATTTTTTTTCGTTATTAATGATGAAGCCTCTGTAAGTGGGCCCCAAAAATATTTGTCCCAGTCGCAAGTAAATGTAGAGTGAATTCCAACAGGGATATTATGTTGTTTGGTTAGCTTAGCAGCTTCATCAAAAGAAGGGCATGGGGCCATTAGATTTGAATCTGTCAGGATTCCTTCTACAAAAGCTTGAACGATGCCTTCATTTACTGCTGGGCACATACCAAAGTCATCACTCATTACTACCAGGCGTTTATTATTTGTCATATAAGCTTTCCTCTATTTCTTTAAATAAACATCAAAGTTTTAAATTGTTCTATTTCAGAAGCAAGATAATTATTATGTCGCATCTATAATACAAACATCACTTTTTGAGATTTAGAATCACCTTTTTAAATCTTTTCGGGAACGAAGAAACCAAAATAATTTTTTTATTTGTAAGGGGATGAATCAACTCTAATGCAGAGGCATGAAGCAAGTGATGTGCTGTTGTAATATTTGTTTTAAATGATGTCTCATAAAAGTGATCCCCAAGAATCGAATGCCCTATTGAATTTAAATGGACACGAATTTGATGCGTTCTACCAGTTTCAGGTTTTACTTCTAATAATGAGGCTTTATTTTTAAAATGATCTTTGACAAAATAACGAGTAATGGCAGATTTGCTATTCTTGGGCTTTTTTGTTGTTGCCCATTTTTCAAATCCAGGACCCTTGGATTTAAGAAAAAGTCGATCAGAAATCATACCCTCTTCTATATCGATGACACCATCAACTATTGCCAAATAAGTCTTAGTAATTTCTCTTTTTTTAAATAATTCCAAAAGATGATGTGTTATGTCTGCAGATTTAGAAAAAATTATAACCCCTGAAGTATCTTTATCTAATCGATGAACCATTTCTAGAGAAAGTTTTAAATTTTCTTCTAATAACTGATGTAGGTTATTCTTAGGATCAGCATTTGTTTTTCCACATGAAATTCCGGCAGGTTTATCATATACTAACAAAAACTCATCTTCAAAAATTATTTGATCTTTAAAAATCTCAAATTTTACAGTTGCTGATTTCACCAAATCATTGTCAAACGTAAACAATACGACATCTTCATCTTTCAAAGAGCGACTAGCAAATTTTTCAGTTTTCCCATTAACTTGACAGGCACCTTTTTCCATGAGAGATTTAATATTTCGAAGACTTAATTCATCATTAACTAATTTAGACTTAATAAAGGTCGGTAATTTTAATCCTACCTCTGCTTTAGAAACTACCCAGCCGGGATTTTTTCTTGTTTGGTTTTTAGAGGGTTTCTTTTTATTCAATTTTACTATTCGAAAAAGGATAGAACTAAAGATTCAATATTTAATTATATGAAAATAAAATGGGTTCCTATAACAATTCTAAATAGTAGGTTGAATTAACTTTAGTAATCTGTAATATGCTCAAACTCCAAAGCGAAACAGTCTGAAATGTGGTCTTTAAATATGAAAACATTAAATCTCCTTGCTCAATGTATGTTACTCCTAACGGTATTTATTCTTATCGGTTGTGAGAAAAAAAAAGGTGAAAAGGTTGAAAAAGCCGATTTAGAAAGAGAAAAAAATAGAAAAGCAGTACCCCTACCAAGGGAAAATTTTATTGATGTTGCAAAAGTTTATAAGGAATCTTTGGATCATGGTTTGAGAGGTTACATTGTTAGATTAACCGAAAGACATTCTAGAAAAATACTTGTCTACACTGTAAATTTAGAACACATGATTTACTTTGCATCTGTGAATAGTATTAGAACAAATCGTTTAATCGTGATGTTAAAAAACAGAAATCCAAATATCATATTTCTACCAAGTGAAATACAATGGGTAAACAACCGCTGGGACTTCGAATCAAAAGCTCTTTTAGATGATGAATGGAAACGGCCTAAAATACCTAGAACAAAAGAATTAATAAACATCAAAACGACACATAAAAAAATCACTGATTTTGAATATTATGTTCACTTTGATAGTGCCCTTCTTGATATAAAAAAATATAAAATTGATCCGACCTATATCCCCTTTTACTGGGAGTATAAAAAAGAAGAAAATAAAATCTTTATTCCAGAAGTTAGACTTTATGTCGTTCAAAAGGTTGGAGCGGCTAAAATAGATTTAACGCGGTCTCATATTAAAAGAGGCAAGAAATGGATTGGAGTTATTAATCATCCCTTATTTTTATGGAAAGGTTCTATCCCTAAATGGGCTGAGCAAACCATGAAAAGCGAAAGTTATTTCTATAAAAAGAAAATGGGTAATAATTAATCACTTATTAATTATTACTAACCAATCTTTGACGAACAGCTTCATATAAACAAACCCCTGTAGCAACACTTACATTGAGACAGTCAACTTGACCCAACATTGGAAGCTTCACAAGAAAATCACACGATTCAGAAGTTAATCTTCTAAGGCCTTTGCCTTCAGCACCCATAACAATACCGAGGCCACCTTTTAAATCTAAATCATACAATGTTTTATCACCTTTATCTGAAGTGCCGACCAGCCATAAACCAGATGCCTGTAACATTTGCATTGTTCTTACTAAATTTGTTACGGGCACCAACGGGATAGCTTCGGCGGCACCACAGGCGATTCTCCTGACGGTTTCAGTAAGTAAGACCGATTTATCTTTTGGGACAATAACAGCATCAACGCCAGCACCATTGGCTGTTCTTAAGCAAGCACCTAAATTATGTGGATCCTGCACACAATCTAATATTAATACAAAAGGATTTTCTTTACTTTGGATAATTGATTCTAGCTCTGATTCAGAATAATATTCTACAGATTTCTGAAAATCCGTGTGCTGATGTTGTCGAGAAGGATTTTTAGATCGAGATCCTTTATTGTTCGATTTACCTTTATAGGTATTTTTGTCGCCGGAGTATGCCATTATTTTCTGATTAAATTAAAGAAACTTTTAGGTGAAGCATCTTAATTCTAAAAATAATAAAAGACAATAAATTTTAATATATTCCTAATTAAAATGAGGTAGTGTAGGGGCGAACCTCGTGTTCGCCCTTTTTGCCGATATATTTTACTATATTGTTATTTTCAATCATTTTAAAGGGCGAACACGAGGTTCGCCCCTACGGGTAAAATTATTTATAAGGATGGCCCTCAAAAGATAAAACAACGGCTTCTTGTTGCTGCCACGAAACTTTAAATGATGTTCCGTCTTTAAGCTTTTCGCCTGTTCTTTCATTTTTGACATTCTTGATCTTTTTAGCAAACTTCAAAGTAACACTTATCTTCTCAGTTTTAAGACCTACAGAATTACCACCACCTAAAGATGTTTTAGCACTATCTGGATTTGAAACTAAGAAAACAATCGTTCTGCCTTCTTTTTCCCAGTAAACAATCTCATGACCAAATGAAGCTTCATTTGCACCATCGATTTCAACCCATCTTTTGACACCTGAACTTTTTACAGGATCCATAAAAGTGGAGCGCTTTTTACAGTCATTCATTCCACCCGATTGACGATAAGCGTTGTACCATTGGGGAGATAAGTTCATTAAGTAAGCCTGACCTTTGCCAAATTTATTATGAGACTTAACTTTCATACTTTTAACGGCTTTGTTAAAGCCACTACTATCCAAAGTACAAGTGTTCCCTTTGGTCAAAAATTTCTTAAATCGACCTGCTTCACTCCAACAGGTATCCTGATCGACTTCTACCCAAAGACCGTTGCCAAAAACATCACTTTGTGGTGTATTCATATCCTGCTTCAATCCGAAAATATCATCTAAAGCACCACCATTAGGATGAGCTTTACCATGTTGGTCAAATACGGCAGGTAAGAAATCACTAATTAAAGTGCCACCATTTTCAACAAACTTTTTAATTTGCTTGGCTTCTGCATCAGATAAACAATAAACGGCTGGTAAAATTAAAACTTTAAAGTTAGAGGGAATACCTTTTTGAATAACATCGACATAGTTAATAAATGTAAATTGTAAGCCCTCATCTTGAAGCATTTTTCTCCAGGCACGAGCAACCATGTGATAAGTTCCTCTTCTAGAATCCCCATTACGGTTCGGCCAGGTACTGCCATGAGCAACAGAATCCATTATCCAACTCATTTGGATTGAAGCATGGCTATAATAAATTGCGACTTTATCATCAATAAACACACCTTTTGCAAGCATTGGACTGATTTTCTGACCAATTTCTTTGTAATGTGGAGCCACTTTAGCATGCCAATCCTTTGGTGTTTTACCATCAAACCACTTATCTACCCAACCAATATGACCTCGATTGCCCTTTGCTAAGGCATACCAGGCTTGCCATGTCGTATCATTAACCTTTTTATGGAAATGAGTTGAAACTACCGGCAAAGCCTGCTTTGGATTAAATGAACGAACGACATTCTGAGTATCATCTAAACCATAAGCTTCTATAAATTGAACTTTTCGCATAACTTTGGCATAATCAAAACCACCAAAAGTATTGGGAGATTGAGCACCGACAAAACCCACAGGAGTTGCAGGATCAATCGAATTTGCATATTCAACTAAATCACCTAAAAAATTATTCCAAAAAGAATCGTTAAAAGTCCACTGATCCATCATCTGATGACAATCAAAATCTTTTAATTTCCAACCTTTTAAATTTTTTCTAATAGAGTTATAACTCGCCCAACCAGGATTCGCTGGAGCATTTTTTTCTCCATAAATTTCTTTTAGCCAGACTCTATAATGTTTATCACTCGTAATTTTCCACATTGTTGGTCTTACAAAGGATCCCCAACTGATTTCATCATCAAGAGAATAAGCTGAGCGATAAGGAGACGATTTAAGCGTGTTTATTCTATCTGAGAGCAATCCTTTTAATTTACTGACCATAGCATCATTAACGGGTCGCCTTCTCATTCCTGTGCCTGGTAAGTTCTTTTTCAAAGACGCCTTATCGGCTTTTGTCTTGTGGTATAAAAGCAAATCACCTTTACCTGCGGTGTGGTCATTATAAAAGCGTAATTTATATTTGTTAATCCACGGTAAATAATCTCTCTTATTATGATCAGTAAAAGCACCATTGTATCCCATCTCTTTGCTGAATTTTCCTCCAGCATCATTTTTGCCAATACCCCATTTGTAATACCATGGCATATAAATCCAACTTGGCCATGCTTTATAAGCCCAATCTTTATCTTGTTTTACTCTTTTGAAATCCTTACTTGTTTTAATATATTTTTCATAAGGATCTGGTGTGTCAGTAAATACATTCACTGAGACTAATAGAAAAATGGAAACCACAACGAATCCTTTTTTCAACAAACGACTAGATTTATTCATAAAGACTTCTCCCTCTATTATTATGTGAATAGTGACTTACGTTTGATATTGAAATATCAAGAGAATGGACAATTATTAAGCAAATCACTTTTTAAGTACTAATAGAGAACATAATATCAAACTACAATAATACTACAAGGTCAATTCAACTATTAAAAAATCTTCCATGAGAGAACTTTACCAAACCGAAAATTCATACAGAAATCATCATTTTCATCATTAAAGTGAATTGAATTTAGGTTAGGGAAAAAGAACTAATTAATCTATTAAATTTAGCTTATTACCAAGACTTATTAAATTGAGTTCAACCATAATTTCGAATATAAAGCGGAAAGCCTCCCTCTTTGAAATTGTCGAAGACATCAATAACTTATATTAAATCTTAGTTAATGAATATTTTAAATTTTACTCTTTTAAGTTCATTGATCTCTTAATCTATTTTGCCGGTTGAATTGATTATAAACTACACTCTCATTTAGGAATTCTTAAGAATCACGTCATTATTATAAAATTTAAATCTATTTCATTCACAATTGATGATACCAAGCTTCAAGTCATGAAAATTATTGGTTGGAAAAAAGATATAAAACAGCATATTGATGGGTTGACAAAAAGTTTACAAAATATCTTAATATTGTTGTGGTAACTATTCTACCTTTTATACTACATGTAGTGGAAGAAGAGAGATTACTATTAATTTAATTAACAGAGAGGAAACAAATGGCCACTTTAAAACAATTACAAAACAAACTTAAGGTTAAGTCTGCGAAAATCAATAGAGATTCTGCAGCATTAGCAAAGTTAAAAAAAGAATTAGCCGCATTAACTAAGTCTGTTGCTGCTGCTAAAAAAGCTGCACCAGCTAAGAAAAAAGCTGCTCCTAAAAAGAAAGCTGCTAAGAAAAAAGCTGCTCCTAAGAAAAAAGCTGCTAAGAAAAAAGCTGCTCCTAAAAAGAAAGCTGCTAAGAAAAAAGCTGCTCCTAAAAAGAAAGCCGCTAAGAAAAAAGCTGCTCCTAAAAAGAAAGCCGCTAAGAAAAAAGCTGCTCCTAAGAAAAAAGCTGCTCCTAAGAAAAAAGCTGCTCCTAAGAAAAAGAAAAAATAATTACCTATCTTTAATGAAGGTGACTCTGCCAGGAGTCACCTTTTACTCTCTCTCCACAGTTTTACTTCCTAATAAAACATACAACCGAAGCGAAAGCTTCGGTAGTATTGTTTAGAAAACATCTAAAAAAGTACCTGGGTTTTGCTAATATCACTATAAATGGCGCTAAAGACCTTAGAGTCGCTTTTATCCCAAATCAATTTACGAGTCTTTGTTTATAAGCACCCTAGAGTACCTACGGAGTAATTTCCTTCTGAATTAGTCCATTTTTTGAACCAAATACTCTAAAACGAGGTGATTCAATATTTATAATATTTTATTTAAAAATTATTTTACATAAATGGAATATAAATTCGTGGTTTAAAAGCCCACAATATCTTTCAGATCTCCTCATTTTAAAATATTGATTAAAAAGAGACTTAAATATTTAAGAAAAAAAAACTTAAAACAGCATCAAATTTAAAAGCTTAATAGTTACAAAACGAAGCCAATTAATGGAAATAAAAAACAGCATATTTTTAAAAAATAATTCTAATTTTAAAATGAAAATGGACGTTGTAGTGTATACCTAAAGAAAAGTGAATGATGTTTTTAAGTATGATTATTTTGAATTAATGCTCCTTAACTTCGAACTAATTTGATCTGATAAAAATCTAAATCAAATATCGAAATAAAGACGAAATTAAAAAATAATAACAGACAGGACAGCATGTTAATTGAATTACTAAATCCAAAAATAAGATTACACCATCTTGGTTATTTAGAAAATAAACAACCATATCTGGTATAAAATACACTTATTTTCTTAAAAAAAGTCTTCGTTTGGACACTAAAAGTTGGTTTTTTTTTATGAAATAAGACAAATACAGAAATAATTTTTTAATTAATTTTCCAGATAGTTAATTATTCTGAACAATTTTTCAGTTAAAAATACAAAATTCATGCAGTTTTAAAGCTACTTTGTTCCTTGAAAAACTATGTGTACACTCAAAATGAATTTCTAATAAATTATTTTCGCATTCTGGAAGATTCAAAATGACTTCTTTTTTTTCTTTCATATTAAACATGGATGCATGCAAGAGCTTACCATTGATTGAAATTTTAAGTGATTGAAATTTTCTGGCAGGATTTTCTAAAACAAATTTCACCTTATCGCCTTTGACTTCCCATAGGGCCTGAAGGATAAAAGCGGACTTCTCGATATAAACAGAGTGAGGAACCAAACCAAACAATCTTTTTTGCTTTAACTTCCCAGCCGCACCAATACTAATCGCCAATAAAGCAACCAATCTATCTTTTACAAATTTTGGCAAACGACTTTGATGATGAAACTCTGCTCCACGATAAAGAAGTGCGGCTTTATTTAGTCCTGTTGTTTTGTGTTTACTATTAATTTTCTTAAGCTCTTGAAGTCTTTCTTTGCCTCCGCTAGAGGTTTTTGTGTCGCCGTATTCACGATTAACAGCAACGAGATCTTCAATATATTTTATTCCCATTGGATATTGGCAAGCAAAGTTGCACCATAAATCCCAATCCATTCCATAATGTAATGACTCATCTAAAAAACCAACTGCTTCTAAAGCATCTCGCCTAAAAAATGTTGTTGGCTGCATAATGTAATCGGAATAATTTCTTAATATAGAGCCGCTATAGGGCTGAACTTCAGAAAAATATCTTAAAAATTGTCCGTCTTCTTTTATGAAGGCACAATTTCCATATAACAAGACTAACTCATCGTCAGCTTTAAAACGAGACATCACTTTATCAAAAATATTTGGGTAATAATAATCATCAGAATTTATCCAGGCAACGACATCACCAGTAGCTTTTTTAAATCCTTTATTAATGGCATTGCTTTGGCCATCATCTTTTTCAGATACCCAAAAATCAATTTTATCTTCATATTTTTTAATGATCTCGACGGTGTTGTCTGAGGATCCGCCGTCGATAATGATATACTCTAATTCTGAATAACCCTGTTCAAGCACACTCTTTATAGTCGTTTCAATGAACTGACTCTGGTTAAAACTGGGAGTAATAATACTTAATTTCAAAGCAAAACCTGCATTATACAGTCGATTTTCGATTATATTTATTATAATTTTGGAGAGTCCAAATTATAACAAATGAAAAATCATATCGTTCATTTTATCGCTGCTATTCAAAGATAAATTAATAATAAATCTAAGTTTCTTCTGTATGTTTAATCTCTATAATGCGCAACCATTTCGAACTATTGAACAATTATTTGGACATGATTTATGAAAATATTTATCTCATCAATTTTGGTCTTGGCATGTTTGTCAATCGCCAGTATTTATTGCACTGACAATAAAGAATCACCCGAAGAAAAAATAATTAATGCACCTAATGAAAGAAGTTCGAACGAAAAACCCGAAATAACCAACGGTGGCGATAAAGCGATCGTTGACAACTATTCCTTTCCAAAAAAAGACTGGAGTAAAATAGCAAATCCTCTGGCGAGCGAAGATGCGGTTGTTGGCGGTAAACTTATTGTTTTTTCAGGCCAAAGTCCTAAAAGTTTAAACTACTACCTTGATCAAAATACTACTAATTCTGAATTATTTGACATCATGTTTGATTCATTAATGAATACGCACCCTGTCACTCTAGAAAAAATACCCGGAATAGCTAATAAATGGTCCATTTCTAAAGACAAGATGACCTTTAAATTAACCATCGATCCAAAAGCAAAATGGAGCGATGGAAAACCTATCACATCTCAAGATGTTCAATTCACATGGGACTGCGTAATGGACAAAAAAAATATTACAGGTCCTTTTAAAGTTTCTTTTGGGAAAATGCAAAGACCAGAAATCATTGATGATAAAAATTTTATAATCAGAGGAAAAGAAGTTCACTGGAAATTATTAAATATCATTGCCGATTTTCATATTCTACCAAAACATCATTTTGTCGGTAAAAAGTTTAACAATATTGATTTTGAATTCCCCGTAACATCTGGCACTTATAAAATTAAAGAATTCAAAGAAAATCTTTATTTAGATATGGAAAGAAGAAGTGACTATTGGATGCGGTTTTCAAAATTTACTAAAGGAACAGGAAATTTTAAAACCATCCGATATAAATTCTTTTCAGACAGAGGAAATGCATACGAATCTTTTATAAAAGGAGAAATTGATCTATTTGCTGTTTATATGTCTAAAAGGTGGATCAAGGATGCTGTCGGTAATAAATTTGATAAAAATTGGATCGTTAAACAAAAGGTATATAACTATGACCCAATTGGTTTTCAAGGCTTCTCTATGAATATGAGAAATAATCTCTTTAAAGATAAGAGAGTTAGAAAAGCACTCGCACACTTGTTAAATCGCGAAAGAATGAATACTGACTTAATGTTCAAGCAATATGCCATGACCCATTCCTATTTTCCAGATATGTATAATAAAGAGATACCTTGCAAAAATAGAGTCATAAAATTTGATGTCGAAGCTGCAAAAAAACTTTTAAAAGAAGCTGGTTGGAAGGCTGAAGAGGATGGTATTCTTGCAAAAGATGGTAAAAAATTCATCTTCAATTTCTTATTACGTTCTAAATCATCTCAAAAATTTCTAGATATCTATATTGATGACCTAAAAAAAGTGGGCATTAAGATAAATATTATTCAAAAAGACTGGGCCGGATGGGTTAAAGACATGGATCAATATAATTTCGATATAACGTGGTCTTCGTGGTCTGCAGGAGTATTTAAGGACCCCGAAAACATGTGGTTTTCAAAACATGCCAAGACAAAAGGCGGATTTAATATTACTGGATTTAAAAATGCAAAAGTTGATGCCTTAATTGAAAAACAAAAAAGTATCTTTAATGTTACTGAAAGAAATAAAATAGTTCGGCAAGTGGATGCCATTTTAACACAAGAAATTCCTTACGCTCTACTTTGGCATAATAATTATACTCGACTATTATATTGGAATAAGTTTGGAGTTCCAGATACCGTGTTAAATAAATACAGCGATGAGCGTTCAGCTCGATCATACTGGTGGTTTGAAGAAGATAATAATGAGGACTTAAAACAAGCCATAAAAAAGAACAAAAGTTTACCTCGATATGATGCCACCATCAAATTTGATGAGAAATATAGCGGGAAATAACGATTGAATAGACTTAGTTATTTCATACGCAGACTTCTATTGATGATACCTACATTTATAGGTATCACCTTTCTCTGCCTCTTACTGACAACTTTTATTAAAGGCGGACCCGTCGAACAACGACTCGCCAAAATGAAAGGTGCTGAAATGTCAGAAGGCGGAGGTGGCACTGATGCCGGTAGCTCATCGGCCATCTCAGAAGATTTGAGAAAGCAAATTGAAAAACAATTTCACTTTGATAAACCTTTACTCGTTAGATATTACATTTGGTTAGTTGAAGAGAATATCGGATTATCGTCAAAATCTTTTCAGTATAACAGTAAAACAGTTTATGAGGTTATCAGTAGTCGCTTTAAAATCTCCCTGATTTTTGGAATAACAGGATTTATCTTAACTTATCTTATTTGCATTCCATTAGGAATACTCAAAGCATTGAAAGATGGCAGTAAAATGGATCTTGGAACCAGCTTAATCGTCTTTGCAGGTTATAGTCTCCCGGCATTTTCTTTTGGTATGCTATTAAAACTTATGTTTTGCGGGAGCTCTGATTTCTTTTTTGATATTTTACCCGCGACAGGATTTGTATCAGACAGTCATGATCAAATGGGCTTTATCGACCGCCAAATAGATATTATCAAACATATGGCTTTGCCACTATGCTGTTATGTCATTGGAAATTTCGCCGTATTAACAATACTAATGAAAAACTCTTTATTGGAACAAATAAGCCAAGACTATATTCGCACAGTAATTGCCAGAGGTACAGGTTTCAATGTAGCCATATGGAAACATTCTCTTAGAAATTCATTGATTCCTATTACGACAGGATTTGGCTCAATTTTAACCGTCATGTTTGCTGGCTCTGTCATAATAGAGCGAATTTTTGAGATTCCTGGTATGGGTAGGCTCAGCCTGGAAGCTATTGTCACTAGAGATTATGCCGTATTTTTAGGCATACTATCCATTACTTCAATTTTAGGAATGTTCGGCCAATTACTTTCTGATTTTTGTTATATGCTAATTGATCCACGAATAAATTTTGATAAATGAAACTAAACCCAATAACTAAAAAAAGAATCCAGCGATTCAAAAGTATTAAACGTGCTTATTATTCATTATGGATTTTTGTCATATTATATACTTTAAGCCTATTTAGTAATTTTATTGCCAACGACTACCCTCTTTATGTTAGTTTTAATGGGAAAGGATACTACCCCGTATTATTTGATTATCCCAAATCAGAATTTTATCCCGATGGGGATAAAACTTTAACAAATTTTAAAGATTTAAAATCACATGAGGTTTATGAAAAAGATAGTTCAAATTATATGATTTTCCCTCTAATCCCATTTGGCTACCAAGAAAATATCCCAGTAAAAGAGTTGAATGCTCCTATTAGACTAGTGCTCAACGTTGCAACAGAACCTAAGATAGCAACAATTGATATAAAATCTGATTTAACTATTCGCAAAATTCGAGGTAAAGAACAATTCTTCAATGAAGATCAAAAGCTAAAGAAGAAACCTATAACGGACTTCATCTCTATCTCCACCGAATTAAAGCAAGCCATTAAAAACAGATTCGATAATAAAAATTCAACTGAAATTCAATTTAAAGAATTATTAAATAAAACTCCCATCATCGTTAAACTTAGAACCTATGAAACAAGGGATGACAAACCCTCAAAAATTAGACTTTATATTCAAAAAGAAGACGAGAATAACAATAATCAATATGTTGAAGAAATTATCTACTTCACAAACTTACAACCCGTTTCGAATACTCCAAAAATATTTAAAATTCTTTCACCGGAACAAAAAAGTGACGTTTTAAAAAATCTAGAAAAGAGAGTGACCGTATTTAATGATGCCATTTATTTGGAAAACAACGGTGTTTCCTACAAATTCTCATTTGATAAAACAGATGTGTTTTATCCATATGGGTATATCAAAGGTCACCCCTGTGGATTAGATGAAGCTGGACGAGATGTTTTAACTCAATTGATATATGCCTTTAGGATATCCATTAGCTTTGGAATTCTTTTAGTCGTTTTTACCATTACCCTAGGTATTTTATTTGGGTCTATTCAAGGTTATTTCGGCGGAAAAGTAGACTTGTTTGGTCAAAGACTAATAGAGATATGGTCTGCCCTACCCTTCTTATATATCATGATCTTATTAGGAGATTCTCTTGGACGTAGCTTTACACTCTTACTAATTGTATATGGAGTTCTTAACTGGATTGGAATATCATATTACATGCGTGCTGAATTTTTAAGATTAAGAAAAACTAGTTATGTAGAGGCGGCCAAATGTTTAGGCCTATCAAACTTCACAATAATGAAAAAACATATTTTGCCAAATGCACTAGTACCCATAATAACGTTTTTTCCCTTTATGCTTGTTGGCGCGATTGGTGCTTTAGCTGCATTAGATTATTTAGGCTTTGGTCTGCCCTTTGGTACGCCAAGTTTCGGTGAATTATTAAGACAGGCACAAGGTACACCAAGTGCCTGGTGGCTAATTCTCTATCCCTCTGTTGCATTGTTTGTGATTATGCTTCTGGGTACAATGATAGGTGACGGCATAAGAGCCGCCTTTGATCCACGAAAATTTAATAAGATAGAATAGTATGAGCAACTTAATTGAAATAAAAAACTTAACAATTTCATTTGAAATTGAAGGGGGTAAAATCATAGCCGTTGATAATTCCTCATTTGAAATAAAACGAGGTCAAGTTGTCGGTCTAGTCGGTGAATCCGGATGTGGTAAATCTGTTACAGCAATGAGTATCCTGAGATTGTTGCCAATGCCTCCAGGAAAGTATGAATCTGGAGAAATCATTTTTGATGAAAAAAACATCAGAACATTATCTATACCTGAATTAAATAAAGTTCGTGGCGCCAGAATAGGGATGATTTTTCAAGAACCTATGACAGCTTTAAGCCCTTTAATGAAAATCGGTAATCAAATTTCTGAAACATTACAAACTCATCATAAAATGACTAAAGCAGAAACATGGGCTTGTGGTGTGGAATGGTTAAAAAAAGTTGGTATTTCAGATGCCGAACAAAAAATGAATTCCTTTCCTTTTGAATTGTCAGGTGGGATGAGACAACGAGTAATGATTGCAATGGCTCAAATGTTAGAGCCAGATCTTATAATTGCAGATGAACCAACAACTGCACTTGATGTTACCATACAAGCACAGGTGTTTGAATTAATGAAAGAAGTTCGCGGTAATGAAAGTAGTATGCTTTTAATAACTCATGATATGGGCGTCATTTGGGAAAATTGTGACCGAGTAATCGTCATGTATGCTTCACAAATAATTGAAATGGGTTCTCTTCACGAAATATTTACAGATGCAAAACACCCTTATACACAAGGTTTATTAAAAGCAGTACCAAAATTAGATGAACAAATGGGACGAATGGAAACAATTGAAGGGAATGTACCAGCACCAAGTAATTACCCAAAAGGATGTCATTTTTCAACCAGATGTCCACATGCGACTGACAAGTGCCATAATAAAAAACCACCCATGACGATTATTAACGACAGTCATAAAGTTAAATGTTTTTTAGCAACAGAAGAAGGTGTATAAGATGAATGAACCTTTAGTTGAAATTAAAAACTTAAAAACATGGTATCCAATAAAACGGGGTGTTTTTGCAAGAACTGTAGGTCATGTAAAGGCCGTTGATGATATTACCATAAACATTGAAAAGGGTGAAACGATAGGATTAGTTGGGGAAAGTGGTTGTGGCAAAACTACTTTTGGGAGAACAATAATTGGCCTTGAAAAAGCTGCTAGTGGTAGTGTCCTCTTTAAGGGTAAAGATTTGACAACGATGAATTCGGCTGATAGAAAAAAATGTTCTCAAAATATTCAAATGATCTTTCAGGATCCATTTTCATCATTAAATCCTCGTTTAACCATTATGGATATCATAACTGAAGGTCTTATTGAACACAATAAAATAGAAAAATCCATTGAAGCAGATGCAACAAGATTACTAGAAGAGGTTGGCTTAAACCATGAAGCATTATACCGATACCCCCATGAATTTAGTGGCGGTCAAAGACAACGAATAGGAGTTGCCAGAGCAATAGGTTTAAAACCGGATTTAATTATTTGTGATGAATCAGTTAGCGCACTTGACGTAAGTGTACAAGCTCAAGTAATCAATTTACTCATGGACTTAAGAGACAAGTATCAATTATCGTATTTGTTTATTTCACACGATCTGAGTGTTGTGAGGCAAATTTCCACAAAGATTGCTGTTATGTATTTAGGAAAAATTGTTGAATTTGGTCCAACAAAACAAATTATAGAGAACCCTCAACATCCCTATACAAAGGCTTTGATTTCTGCTGTGCCGGTTCCCGGAAAAACTATTAAAGATAGAGTGGTATTAAAAGGTGAAATTCCTTCGGCTTCAAACCCACCACCTGGGTGTCGGTTTCATACTCGCTGCCCTATTGCAACGGATAATTGTAAGCAAGAAATTCCGGAATTAGAAAATAAAGGCAATACGCAGGTTGCTTGTTTTAATACTGATAACGATTAAAGCCTAATTAAATATTTAAATGAAAAGTTTTAATCATATCTTCGATTATCTTTTAGAAACTCAACAAACAGATGTTTTAGAATATTTAAAATCAATCTGGAAGGCTGAATTCGAAGATGATAATTTAGAATCCAACTTAACCGATAATTTCTTTAAAGATTTACTTCCTAAATTAAAGATGAGCGAACAGTTACAAAAAGAATTAAAAAAGGGATTGTCTCTTTTTGAAGATTTACCATTTCTAAAACCTTTACTTCATTTAGCAAAAAACCAAATTGAAAATGGCGGAAAGATTCAATACAACAAATGGCCAATAATAGATAAAGATTCACACCCATATGGAAATCTTCTTGGGTCTTATTTGATCATCAATTGCATTCCTGATTTAATAAATAAATATGAGCAAAAAAAATGGCCTCTAGAATATTGCTATGACATCTTAGAAGATATTTCTCTATGGCTTGAAGATCATCATTCTCATAATAATATTTACCATTTAAAAGAAACTGGCTGGATATCAAATCATTTTGCAGGAAATATTTTCCAAATTGGACGACTTCAATTTGAAATGCGAAAAGATTACAATCCATTTAATGGGTACGTTAATAAGACAAACGGAACTCTTGCTCTTTTTGTCAATGATGGACAGACGATACGTTCTGATGGTCAATTTAATGGCACAAATAATATTTCTGATCAAAATTCATTTACGACTACCTTCTCACAAGATAGAGAAATATTAAAAGGTCATCTAATAAATCCAAAAGGTATTGTTGAAAAAATTATTTCCATTCTAAAATCATCAGAATGGGATCATATCATCAAAGAAGAAGCAAATTATTTAGCCGTTCACATACCAGCAAGTGGTCCTATAACCCCGGATAAAATTAATCTTTCGTTTGAAGAGGCTATTCATTTTTTTGAAAAAAGTTTCCCCGATTTTAAATTCGATTATTTCGGAACTAAAACTTGGTTTATGGATAATCAACTTGAGCAATATCTTCCAGGTTCAAACATCGTCAAATGGCAACAAGGAGTATACTTAGCGCCAATTCCTAAAGCAGATGAAAAACAATGTTATGAAAGAGTTTTTGGATCTGAAAATATCGACATACATTCCATTGAAACAACCTCTTCGCTTCAAAAAGTAATTCAATCACATGTGCAGAACGGTGGACATTGGCGAAACTCCTTTTTTTATCTATTAAAAAAAGACATCCCATTAAAAAAAAATCATTACCGCAAACAGCTAGAAGCTTTAAAATAGCCCTACGAACTCTGGAACTAGTATACAGTCTCATTAATGTTTCATTAATTTTAATTTTAAAATATCTACTTGTGGAAATTTTAATTCTTAAAATTCAATTTATTTATCAAAAAGGATATTCTATGAAAGTCGTAATAGCGTTAGATACAGAAGACATATTATCTGAGACAGCTCCGGATGCTCAATTATGGTGGGCACAAGAATTACATAAAAGAAATATTAAAGCAACCTTCCAAATTGTAGGTGAAATGGCCAGGAAGCTGGAACGCTTAAAACGTTTTGATGTAATCGATGCCATTAAAGAACACGATATTGGTTATCATACAAATTATCATTCAATTCATCCTACTCATCCTGAAGGAATTGAAGGTATGAGTCTGGAAGATTCAGTAAATTGGATTATCCAACATGAAGAAAGTGGTATCCAAGATATTGAACGCTTATTCGGCACAAAACCTTTCAGCTATACGACACCTGGATTATCCTGGACACCTGCAACTCTATTGGCAAACCACCACTTTGGTATAAAGGTAAGTTTTGTTGGACCCTACACATCAAGATACCTACCTTACTGGTACTGCGGGCAATTAATTGTTGATTATGGACATAAACTAAATTTTGAACAATCATTTAGAGAAGATTGTAATGAAGAAAGCTTTTTTATTCAACTAGGTAGATTAAAAGAAAAACTAAAAGGCATTGATGCAACCGTTACCATTTATACACATCCAGGAAGAATTTTTACCGCGAACCATTGGGATCTTGTTTATAAAAACGGGATGAACCCAAGCATAGAAGAAGCAACTCCGCCTCCTTATTGGCCAGAAGGGCATTCAGATAAAATTAAAAAAAGAGTTACAAACATATTAGACAGACTTCTAGAAGATCCAGATATTGAATTTACTGATATTCAAACTGTTTATCACAACCATCAACATAATAAATTTGATATGGAAAACATCAAAAGTCAGACACCAAGTGGAGAATATATTCCGCTTTTAGAAAGAGCTGAAAGCCATGATTTATTTAACGAAGCCATAGGTGACTTTGATTACAGCTCATGGGTTCCACACGTTGAAGGTTTTAATCCAAAAAATGTTTTCGAACACATCGAAGGTTTAGCTTGGACAACTAAAATTTAATATTATTAATTATTTACCTATATGGGTGCATAACAAAACCTATCTCACATACAATTGGAATGAACAACCACCCCGTCAGCAAGCTGCCCAATGGTTGTACGAATAAGGAATCATCTCTGTACCCTTTTAAGTCTTAATTTATATCTTGGCGCACTTCTCCCTGGTCTGATTTCTAGT
>NVWA01000032.1 GCA_002746535.1 Planctomycetota bacterium | reverse complement strand
ATTTCTGAAGAATAATGGCAATACGCTTTGGCAACTGGCATCTATGATGCCTAAAAATAAACCAAAAAGATATAATTTTTTATGGCGCCCCATTTCTTTCCATAGTCGTTTTATACTATTTTTTTTCGGATTTAGATTTTCTGACATGCTTATTGCCTTCTAGATAAATTGGTTTTGTAAATGACATTTTCCTATTTGCATGTCAGATAAATAAAGATTTTTAAATTCAATATGTAACTCTCAATAGTGAGATCTCCTCTTGAATGTATATATGGTGTATCATAAATAAAACAGTTTAAGTCTTATAATCCGTGGAGTTCTTCCTGATCACGTTTTCAAGAACTGAGATAGAATATTTTTAAATTTATTTATTGAGGGTTAATTGATAGATTTAATTAGACATTGTTATTTAGTGGCTATTAAAATGGCCAAGTTTCAATATGAAAATATGATTTCTGAATTATAAATAGGGTAATTCAAAATTGGACCTCATCATTCGTTTATTTCTTATGTGTTGGGTAAATCTACTGTTAATTCGTCTTTCAATTAAATTGATAGAATCTATAATTTGAATTTCTATTTTTTGAGCGTTTAGTAATGAAGTGTTATTACTTTTTAATCTTGGTGTTTTTAATTATTGGTTGTGGTCAAAAAAAACAACCTGCTGAGATTGTTAGAATACAAAAAGGATCTTCATTAATGCGGCAAGTAGCTCCAACTTTAAAAAGAGGAAGTGAAAATGTCTTTTTAGTTGGTTCAAGTGTTAGTAATGATGAATTAAATAATTATTTAAATAGGCATAATCGTTTAAATAAAAATGAGTCAAAATTTCAAATATTGTATATCTCTGGACCAAAAGCAAAAAATAAAAGTAAGTTCAGAAATAGATTGACGAAATTAAATAAAAAAAATTATCAGTCTGGAATTAAGACTAACGGCACCGGGATAGTGATTAAGAAAAATAGGCGTAAAGGTGGGAAAGATAAGAACATCAAAAATAATTTTCGTAATAAATAAAAAATCTGGAAGCAGTTTTTTAATTGATAAATTATTATTAGATCTGACTGATTTTATCAAAAAGAAATATATAAACATTGAGGTCGTTGAGATTGGACTTCAAGAAATAGAATCCTTGGAAAAGTACTGTTCGCAGTTTGATGAAAAAAGTGTTCTGTTTGTGGCATGTGGTGGAGATGGTACGGTTACTTACCTAGCTGAATCTATTTATAAATCAACTATTGAAAATTATTTAACTGTTATTCCTTTTGGAACTGGAAATGATTTTAGTAGGGAAATTGGAACTCACGATATTAAGAATAACATTGAAGCATTGGCAAAATGTTTTTTAGGAGACGATGATCATAATATGTTTTGTGAAATACCTTTATGGAGTTTTAATCAAAAAGTTTTTTTGAATTATTTGTCGATAGGATACGATGCTCAAGTTGCTTCTGATTTTGACCGTTATAGAAGTAGTTTGCCAGCATTTTTTAATCGTCCCTTTTTTAATAAATGTATATATGGTATTTCTGGATTTTTTAATACGTTAGCGGGCATTAAAAAAGATTCTATTGAACTAAAGTTGCATGAAAAAATTGTTTCTTTGGGTAAATTGAAATTATTAATTGTTTCAAATATTAATAGTTATGCGGGTGGTTATCGATTAGGAGATGAAAAGGTCGCCTTAAAAAACTCCTTAATGATTTTAAAAATTCCTTCATTGCTATCATTTGCAAAAATATTTTTCGGGAACGGTTGGTATAAATCTAAAATTGAAGAAATAAGTGATTTTGAATTAAAAATCAATAAAAATTGTTATGCTCAGTTGGATGGCGAGCCATTTCAAATGGCTGTCGGAAAATATGAAGTAAAGCTGCTTGGAAAAATATTAGTATTGGGTTGGAAGAATGAAATTTAAAGGATTTGAATTAGATAGTTTTCAGGAAGTAGCTATCCAGAAAATAGAAGAAGGTAAGACGGTTATTGTATCTGCGCCTACGGGAACGGGCAAAACGGTTATTGCTGAATATATTATTGAAAAGGCTATAAGGGAAAATACTCAAGTTATTTTTACTTCGCCCATCAAGGCTCTATCGAATCAAAAATTTCGAGATTTTAATGAGCAGTATGGGGATAAAGTAGGGATTAAAACGGGGGATGTCAGCATCAATCAAGATGCAATCGTTTTAATCATGACGACTGAAATTTTTCGAAATATGATTTATGATAGCCCTGAAAGATTATCAGAAATAGAACATGTGATTTTTGATGAGGTTCATTTTATTGATGACCCTTATCGAGGAACTGTATGGGAAGAGAGTATTATATTTGCCCCATTGCATATTAAATTTATTTGTTTGTCGGCAACAATTCCTAATTTGCATAATATAGCTGAATGGATGAGTTCGGTCAGAGAAACAAAGGTGGAGACTATTATTGAAGAAAATAGGGTTGTGCCGTTATATAATAATTTATATGTTCCAGATGAGGGTGTTGTCTCATTGAAGCATTTAAAAAGGCTAGTGTATCAATCAAGAAAAGATGGATCGAGGAAGAAAGAGCGATTCAGATTTAATTGGATTGATGTCATTAATTGGGTGAAAAAAGAAAATAATTTGCCCGCTATTTATTTTGTTTTTAGCCGAAAGATTGTGGAGACATATGCATTTAAATGCCAGAAGTTGAGATTGCTGAACAAGGAGGAAAGTCGAAATGCAAGAAAGTTGTACTGGGAAATTTGTCAAAGATATGAAATGGAAGACAACTCTTATGCTGAAAAACTGGGTGAATTAATCGGTCAAGGCATTGCTTTTCATCATGCTGGAATGTTACCAACTATGAAAGAAATCATTGAAAGAATGTTTTCATCTGGTTTCATTAAACTTGTTTTTGCTACTGAAACATTTGCCCTAGGGATTAACATGCCGGCAAGAAGTGTTATTTTTGATGACGTAAGAAAATATGATGGGATTGCCTTCAATTACATGAAAACAAGGGATTATAATCAGATGGCTGGAAGGGCTGGTCGAAGAGGTCTTGATGATAAAGGGTTTGTATATGTTAATATTAGAAAATCTGAAGTTGACCCAACTGAATTAGATAGAGTGGTAAACGGTCAACAAGAAAAAGTTGTAAGTCAATTCAACTTAAGCTTTAGTACGATCATTAATTTGTATTCGAAATTAGGAGAAGATATTTTTAAAATTCATGAGAAGAATTTTGCAAATTTTAATCAGGGTAAACGCCATGATGGGAAAACACAGAAAAAGTTTATTGCCTATCAAAACAAGCAATTAGCAAATAAAATTCGATTTTTAAAAAAGAATGGTTTTATTGATAAGTCTGGTCAGCCGTCTGCCAAGGGGAAGCTTGCTCGTATGATCAATGGGTATGAAATTCAATCTACTGAAATTTTCTTTCATGGGATGATGAAAGATTTAAATGCTGTTATGTTAGCAGTCTTGTTCTCATCAATTGTGTATTCACCTCGGAAGCAGGATAATTCGGATTCTTTGGGCCATGAAGAAGCTTCTCGCATGAGAAAAGAAATAAAATTCTTAATGAATGATCTAAGAAATGACATGATTTCTGAAAATATTGATGACTCTGTTGATGCAATTCATTGGAAAATGCAGGCTCCAGCTTATTATTGGGCTATTGGGAAAGATTTAGAAGAAATTGAACTTGTTACCAATATATTAGCTGGTGATATAATTAGAAATTTTAGAATGACAGTACAATTGTTAAAGCAATTTAGAATTGCGTTAGCAGGTGATGATGCTTTCTGTGAATTATTGAGAGATGCAGAAGTATTATTGAAACGAGATGATGTGGATGCCGAAAAACAACTTAGATCGGGTATTTCTGCAGTTTAAAAATTGATGGGATGATTATGAATTATTTTCGAACTACTTTTTGTTTATTCTTTTGCTTATTTTTATTAATTGGTTGTCAAAAAAAGTCTAGTGAAATTAAAAAATTTGGAAAATCAACCCATAAAGAATATTTCCAAGATGGTCAACTTAAAATAAAAACGAAATATGTAGATGGTAAGAAAAATGGTAAATCAAAAGAGTATTATAGACAATGGAAAACGAAAAAAAAATCATATTATGTTGATGATAAGTTGCATGGGAAGTCCATTTCTTATTACTTAAATGGAAAATTACGATCCGTTATTTCTTTTAGAGAAGGTAAACGTAATGGGAAAGCTAGATGGTATTATCCTAATAAAAACAAGATGATGGTCGTCACGTATGAGATGGGGAAACTTAGTGGCAAATGTAGTTTTTTTGATTCTATTGGTATTTTGCGTAGAGAGTGTACATTTAAGAATGGGAAAATTGAAGGTGCCGAATTTATATATTATGAAAATGGGAGAAAGTTTCTTAAAACTCATTTTTTAAATGGAAAAGAAGAAGGTCTGCAAACGCATTTTTTTGATTTGATTGGTCAAACCAAATCTGAGATGGAATATAAATTAGGGTTGAAAAATGGGTCGTTGAAGATATATACTCATGAAGGAAAATTAGTTAGCAAAAAAGAATTTGTTAATGATGTAAAGAAGTCGAAATAATTTATTAATATTGTTTCAGGTAGTATCTAACTATGGGATTTCAAGATAGAGATTATATGCAAGGAGGGAATAAACCTCCTATACATTTTCGTTTACCAAAACTTGAACCTATTTGGTGGTTTTTAATAGCGATCCTATTTTGTTCTTTGTTAAAAATAGATGCCACACCCTTGTTTCAAGTAAGTTTTGAATCTCTTAAAAATGGTTCAGTGTGGACTTTATTTTTTTCTTTATTCGCTGTTGGTTCTAAAGGACTTGGTGGTTCACATCAATTCTTTTTTCCTTTATTATGGCAAGGGATCGTTTTATATTTTTTTGGCAGAAGAATCATAGAGATTTATGGTTTTAAAAATTTCCTGCTTACCTATTGCCTTGGTGCTTATGCAGCATTGTCAGGTTACTTATTGTGTATGTTTTTAAATGGGGCAAATGCAAGCATTTCAATGACTGAAATTGTATTAGCTCAGATGGGTGCGAATACGATTCTTATGATGTATGCATTTCGATATCCTAAAGAGGTCATATTATTATTTTTTGTGCTACCTATTCAAATTCGCTTTTTAGCGGGTTTAATCTTTTTAATGGAACTAGGTACAATAGTAAGTAATAGTGCGCAAGTAACTACTGGAGTAATTGCTTTATCAGTAGGTGCCGTATTTAGTATGAGTACAGGGTTATTGCTTGGTTGGAAATTTCTATCTTTAGAAAAAATTAAGCGATTTTTTAAAGGGATTTTTAGTTCAGAGGTGAAGTTGCCTGGGGGGCTCAGTTTTGATGAAGCTTCTACTGATCAAATTAAAAGTGAGGTGGATCGATTGTTGGGGAAAGTCAGCGACGATGGAATTACATCTTTGACTGAAAAAGAAAAAGCATTTCTAAAAAAGTCTAGTAATCGATACTAAGTTGACCGAAAATTCACACAAACCAAATTGGATTAGACAATCACGAGAAGAAATATTTTCTTCTGATTACGTTAATCTCTATAGAGATAGTGTAAAACTTCCAAATGGGGAAACTATTCCTGACTATTACATTGTAAATTATGGTCTTGGTGCAGTTGGCATTATTTTAGAAGATGATGACGGGCGCATTTTATTAGTAGAGCACTATCGATATTCAATTGACCGAACACTTTGGGAAGTTCCAGCGGGCAGAATTGATGAAAATGAAGAACCAATTCAAAGTGCCAAACGTGAATTATTGGAAGAGACTGGATTTGAGTGTTTAAATTTAGAACAGATCGGGATTTCTCATCCAATGGTAGGAAACTCGGATATTATTTTTTATTTCTTTAAGGGGAGCGATTTTAAGAAAATTAGTCAAGAATTGGATGATGAAATACTTGGATTGAAATGGTTTTCGAAAGATGAAATCTTCGACTTGCTAAAAAAAAATCACATTTTGAGTGGTTTGTGTCAATCTTGTTTATTACATTCTATTGTATAAGTTATATTTTCATATTTCCGCTTCTTTTTCGATTAAATATCACTATTAAATTGAAGTTCGATATTATCGTTTTTCCCTTGTTAAAAATAGTAGTATTTAGTCACTTATTCAATCATAAACTATTGTTATTAAACAGCTTATGTTTAATTAATTAATTTAATCTGAATAAATAAAAACGCTTGAATTCTTATTTTATAGGAAGTTGTAGGTAGTCTTTAAATAGGTTTGATTTAACCTATTTTCATTGATAGAATGACCGACCTTAAAAAATGTCAATTCTTACGAGAAATGGCATTTAAAGGTGGTTTTAAGCAATTTTATAATTATTTGCAGAGCCCACGAGGATGAGGTGATTTTCATGAATTTATCTTTAATATTTTTAAATAATCACCTTATTAGGAAAATAATCAATAATCGTAGTTTTTTAAATGAAATAATTGAAATGTCCGCGTCATTTAAAGGTGACAAGGATAGACAAGAATAATTGCTCGCAAAAGTATTCAAATAGTGAATACAAAGCGGTGCGAAATAATTTATAAAGGAAAGTAAATCATGAGTTCATTAAACTTATGCAATTCAAAGTTAAAGTTTTTGTTGTTAGTTCTATTTGGTGTGGCATTAAGCCAATCCGTGTTTGCTGATTTTGAAGTCTCATTGGATGGTGAGGCCGAGACAGAATATGAGCTTGAAGTTGCTGCTGAATACACTTTTGTATTAAACACCATTAGTGCTGTAGCTCCTTCGGGATCTGCTGCTACCTGGCAATTACTTGACGGTTTTGGAAATGTTGAAACAAATGTGACTTATTCATTGTCGGCTACAGGCTCGGTAAATACGATCCGCTTCCATCAAATATTAATAAGTCCCACTTATTTTGGAAATAAAAGCAACACTTATACTTTGCAAATAACCGAATTAACTACTGTAAAAAATATTACAATTAAGCTTCTTGATATCGGTGGTTTAATTTCAAAATATTTGTTAGTTGAATATTATAAATTTGATCCAGTAACTAGTACTTATGTTGAAATATTTTCTCTAGATTTAATAAAAGGCGAGTCTGTAACTGATGGAGATCTTGTTAGGATGGAAATGTCTTTACCTGATGCTTCACACACTTCTTTAGAGAGATTATCTAAAATTACAGTTGGTGTACGGAATCCAGATGGCTCATTTATTGGAGGAAGTGTAAGTGATAATGTGCCACCCCTTATTTCACTAAGTATTTCTGGGACTCAAGATGCGGGAGGCTACTCCCCTGATAAAATTGCAAATGGTGATATTCCGACAGCCAATTTGGCCGCAAATGAAAATAATCGAAAGGACTTTGTTTTATTTCCCTATCGTTCTCTGCCTGAATCGTTTCGTATAGATACGTTGGATTTTAATAATAATAATGCAGATTCGTTAGGGGATTTAGATAATTATACGACAGGCCCAATTAACTATGGGAAAACCCTTTTGGATCCTAGATTTGCTTATGATAATCTTAGGAACAAATTGTTCTTCAATGACGGAATTAATGACTTAACCTTTCAGACTAATTTAGTCCCGCCAATGACGGCTGCAATACTTGCACAGGCTGCAACCACTTCTATGTTGACTAATTCAACATTGGTAGATATCGATTCAAATGGAGCTGACACTGTTTATGATTTTAGACCAGTTGTCACCCCTTCTTCTTCAGCTACAGTAGGTACTGCAAGTAATATTTTTCCTGATAGATTTGATTCACCTATTACTGGTAGTTCCGGTATTTTTCTTTTCAGAATTAAGGCACTAGCTCATGGTGGAGTAGGTCCACTTGACTTATCAATGAGGTATTTTTTAACAGATGTTGCATCAACAGCAGTTGATGAGTCATTAGCGATTGCTCATACCGAGAATTTCAGAATAAACACTGTTACAAAGTTTCCGTCTATGTCAATTGATAACTTTTATGTTGATGGTGGAACAATAGGGACCACTGGCAGTGTTACTGTTGTTGCTGGTAAAGACCTGAATTTTAGAGTAATAATATCTAACGATGAAGGTTTAGTGGATGGTAGGCAGATTATTCCAGATTTTTTAACTAATTCCGGTGCTCAAGAATATATAACAATTTCTGTTAATGATGGTAATGCCATTTTTAATAATATTTTTCAATATAGAAATTTTGATGAATTTGTATTTGATGCGATGGAATTTAATTCTAATCCTGCATTATTTACAGGGGGGGCTGGTGCCCAACTGACAACATCTCCATCCATTTTATATAATAATATTGGGACCAGTTCTGTTTTTGAACATCATGGTTTGAGGTTGAATATACAATCATTTGGTGGTAACAATTCTAATCCTCTTTTTAACGATTTGATTTATTTAAATTCTGTCCGAGATAATGTTTATTTGGCAAGCACAACTGGTACGTTTGGTGCCTTTAGTAGATATACTATCGACTCATCAACTAAAATCGGATTAATTTGGGATTCTGATATAGCGCCAATTGCTCCAAGGTTTATGCATTCACAAGCTAGATTATATACCAAAGATGCTGGATTGAGGGAAGGATTGCCTCCTGATAATAAATTTCATATGAATTTATTTCAGAATCAAAGGGATGGTATTAATCAAAGAGCAGTAACTATAGTTCCGAGGACGGTTGGTACCTTTGATGTAAAACTAAGTTTGTGGCCATCTAATGGTGGAACAGTTCCAATTGCAGAAGAAACGATTACTATCAATGTAGTAGAAGAAAATATATTGATTACAATTTTAGATCCTGCAGAAGCTACAGATAATACTGGAGGTTCTTCCACTTTTATTGCTTCTACTACAACTTTTGGAATAAAAGCGATAAGGTCACAAGATGTCATTGAAATTCCAGATAGGCGTGTTTCATCAGTATTTGATGAAATTGGATTCTACGAATTTAATGCTAGATTTGAAGGAATTGGGGCTGGTAAAGATCTTTTATGGGATGTAACGGGTAGAACTGCTGGTGAATTTGATATGGATGATATTGATTATTTTGACTTTGGTATAGGGTTATTTCCAGATCCTTTTAGAGTTTCTTATTATTATACGAATCCAAATTTTTCTGGGTTTGGAATTGGTGGTGGGCAAGATAAGGATGGTGACTTTGTTGCAAGAGAAGGTTTTGGTGAAGTTACAGGTAGACCAGAACCATGGTATTTATTAAGTAATGGCCGTGATGACGATGGTGATGGTGTAGTGGATGACGGTGTAACATTTCCTACAGGTCGAGCTGAATCTCATTCAATTAGAATTAGTACAGGAGTAAGATCGATTTATTATCAAGGTGGAACATTACAAAGGTTTTATAGATTTGTGCCAATTGAAACGGCAGTTTTGACATATCAGGGCAATATTACAGCCCTTAATGGTGTGACTTTAACGGTTCCTTTGCTTGATAATCTAGAAACTCAGTTATCCGTAATTACCAATGCTATGGCTACTGCCGGTGTTACTGGAAGTACGGCAACAATTGTTGCTGCAATAACAGTTGCGAGGACTGACCCAATATTGTTGTTAGGTACTTTGGTTCCTGGTTCAGTTAGACAATTAAATTTACTCAATAACATTAATATTGCTGTTAATGCTTTTATATATAATTTAATTGGAAAAGGTGGAGCAGTAAATAGTGTAACGCTAGGTGGAGGTGGGCCTTCTCATGACTTTGCTCCTCTTCCTACTGCCGCAGGAATGAATGCAAGTCTAGTCACGAATAGTTACAATGGTAATGTTGTTTCTTTAAATAGGTATACAGGAAACTATACCCCCTTTCAATTATCTATGAAAAGGGCTAAGTCAATGGTCTGGGGCTTGGATTTTTCTTGTTCATTACCAAAAGAGGTGTATTTCGAATTTATACATAAATTACCTTGGCAAAATAGAACTGGCAATGGGGGCTTTATTCCTTTACGTTTTATCCCTTTTAATCACAATAACAACACTAGTGAGACCATTAGTACAAGCATGTGGCTTAAACCTTCTGCGTCGGTTTCCGATGTGAAATATACGGGTCCATTTATACCCTTTACGAAGGTGCCGACATTTACTAATACGACACTGGCTGCTATTAGTCAGCCAAGTACCTATCAAAATTTTGCTACCATTTTTGATATTACTGGTGGCATCGTAGTAGATGAAACAAATTTTTGCAGTCGTTTGGGAAATAATTATAGACCTGAACTTTTAAATACAGATACAACTAATTATGCCGGATTGGCTGGTTGGGTTTTTACCTATAATATTAATACAGCTGATGTAATTGAAGATGGTGGCCCACAGGAAGATTTAATTTGGATTGTAGAAGATAGAGTTGGTGCAATCGTTGATTTACCTGATGCTATTTACACAATTAATAATATTGCCACTTTTGATTATACGAGAGATAACGAAATTATAATTCCAGAAGAAGATCATCGATGGAGACCAGACGATTCTAACTTAGAAGGTGTGGAATCTTGGTTTAGGGTAAATGCTATCCATGAAGTTATTGCTATGGAAAGCTATTACATTGCTCAATTTGGTATTGATCAAGCATACGACCCAGAACATCATTTGATTGGTGTAAATGCTGGTCTTTTACCACCTAAGCCGCCAGAATATTTTATTTCATATAATAACCCTAGTCCAGCTTTTCATGAATTTTCAGGATCAAATTCGGCTTTAAGGTTACTTGTGCCAACAGAAATGTTAGATTACGAAAGAATAGTAGATCCACCATTTTTGTTTTTTGAAGATATAGATGATAATGGATTATTTGATTTTGCAGTAGATACTGTTGCAGTTCTTCCGCAAAGTAATCCAACACCTGCTGCATCATATAGTTCCTTGACTCATGCATTTAGTTATTTAATTCCCCTTGATACGACTAAATTTTGGGATAATAAATATGATGATCATTTCGATTACTTCATTGTAACTAAACTTGATACAGGTTTTCCAGATATAAATACAGGTCCACCTCCATTTAGTGCAGCTAGTCAGCCGGATGGATCTGCTTTTAGATTTGGAATGAAAATTGAAGTTTTCAGACCTTCTGGTGGTACCTCTTATCCCACGGCTTATTTGAACCAAAAAGACTTTGATGGCAAATTGGAAACAGGGACTCAAGATAATTATTTTGTTGTGAATGTTAGGGCAAATACAAATGATGTGGATTTAAATATCGATATTTATCAAGATACTGATCATCCTTTAGATGCTAATGGTTTTGTGGTACTAATTGGCGGAAATGATGTCATTGCGATGTCTGGCAAAGATGTTAATGGAGGGGCATCTGTAGAAAGTCGCTCACCAGAAGAATTAAAAGCTGCTAATTTCACTACTATAATTCCTCGGTTAAAATACGGAGGTTCAGGAACTGAATTTTGGCCTTATACTCACCCGAGAAATATTGAACTTTTAAATGGAGATTCTAGTTCACCAGCATTATTTCCATTATCTGCTCAAGGTTCTTCCACAATTAGTACGGTTCAATTGCATTTAATTCATCAGGCGATTATTCCATCGGCTCAAAGAGTGGCAGGATATGATACTGCCATTGAAAGAAGTATAGCATGGAGAAATGATGTTTTTGCCATTGTTAGGCCATATGAAAAGGATACAAATGGTAGTGGGATTTGTGACGCTGCTGAAGACATTAATTCTGATGGTTCATTTACACAAGATGTAGTCTTACTTTCCTTTACCCCTGAAAAATATCCGGCAACACATCCAAATACAACTTTAGCAGGAAAAAGTTATTATCAGACAGATGATTTTCTTAATATGGCTGATATTCGTTGGGCAATTGTAAGAAACGAATCTGGTGGGCATTTGTCTAGTGAAACTGGTTATGTTCCAGAAAGTGGAAATGCTGATGGGAAAAATTATGTAACGTATTATCCAGGATCTCTTAACGGATTGGATTATATAAAAGGCGAAAATATTAAAACAGGTCGTAGTTTAATAGCGGTAGTTTTGGTTAGAAATAATGTCCATACTGATGGAATTGACAATGATGGAGATGCCTTATTGTCGAATGCAAATA
The DNA here is from genome assembly GCA_002746535.1 of Planctomycetota bacterium. Lineage (GTDB taxonomy): Bacteria > Planctomycetota. Next base: position 53,060 of record NVWA01000032.1, on the reverse strand, counting down.
TAACAACTATTGGTTCTCTGATGAATTTGCCATCAACGGACCCTAGATTTGGGATTAAATGTATTTTACCTTCGATGACATTAAGTGGATTGCCAGAGGCGAATATGCTTGTTTTAGCTTCTTTGAATATTGATATGGCCGATGATTCAAGATTTGATGGTGCTGGCTTGTTAGATCCTGGTTATTCTTTACCAGGTAGTGAAGTTGTCACTAATGGTGCTTCAAATTCTGGTAATGTCAGTGCTTCGGTTTCAGCCAGTGGTACAACTGAAACAGGAGTCGTAACACTTGTATTAACAGCTCAAAATTATGGTTTGGTTGCTTCATCATCTGTAGCTTTTGGTTTGACATATACTGATCCGCAACTAGTTGTCAGAGCAGTGCCAGGTAGTTTTACTTTATTGGGTACTTCAGATACATTAACGTTCACTTATTTTTCAACAACGTCGACTGCAACTACATCCGTAGCAATTCGATTTAACCCTATCTTGGGCACTATTGCAACTGGGGATACATTTACGTTTAGTATTTTCCCAAATTTGGATTGGGATAATGATGGATATGCAAGGAGAAATGAGGGTGGTGCTCCATCCAACCCAGAAAATGGATATCACGGAGGTTTAGATATAGATTTATCTTGGAATAACCCAAGGCCTTTTTATGCCATAAAAGTATTATCTGACACAGTTAAAAGTGATTTTGGAAGTTCCTACGATGGCTCTTACGGAAAAGATTTTACTTTCTCTACAAATTTAACCACTCGAGAAACTGTAGGTTCTGGTGTTTGGTCAGGTACAGCAGATATGCATATTGATGATTTACGCTATTTGGGTGGCCCTATTTATAGTACACTTGTAGCTAGTCCGGATCCTATTGGATTTCCTACACCAGTGGCTTTTCTATATAATCCTGCATTTAGGTTTTATAATGCAGGTTTTGTGATTAATAATACGGGTGTGAATGTATTTACGGCTCAGAATTTATTGATTATTACGGAAAATAATTATGTTACCGGTACAGATATTGTGGCGACTGGTGGAGTTGACTTAATTAGATTGACAGAAAAATCTCAGGGGATAATGACAGGAGAATGGGCCGATAATACTGGTGATAGGACTTGGGTGTATACAAGTGTGGAAATCTGTGGATTAGGGGTTCATTTTACTGCTGATGCAGCTACTAGGCTAGTATATGATTTTGATATTACGACTTTACCAGGTGATCATTCATGGTACGCTGCTGGAGTTTTTGAATTGAATCATACCATAACGTCCTATTCACGGCCTGGCGCAGGAATGCTAAGAATAGATGTTAATTCTATGCCTGTTCCCGTTTTACAGATAAATGCTGCTGACACAAGTGATACGGTTGCTTTAACATTTAATGATGGTGAAAGGTTGCAGAAAGTTAGAGTAAACTTTTTAGCTGTTCGAGGATTTCAACCAAGCAGACCAGATCATAATCCTAATTCAAATCCTGAACATTCTGATTTAGCACCAATGTCTAATGATATGTTAGCTGGAGTAAGCATTTGGAAAGATAATAAAGATCCTGATGGAGCAATAACTTCAACACAAGATTTGATTAATGCCGTACCAACTAATCGAGATCCTTTAGTTGGTTCAGTTGGCCAGTTTGATGCTTTGGTTGATATAATTGTAGATTTGGATGGATATAATTCTTCAGGAGCATACACCGACTATGACGCTGATTATTCAAAACCTGTAAATCAATCTCCATTAACCTCATTTCAGACTGAGGATAATGTGTATTTTATAGATCGTGATGGTTCAAAATCATTCACATTGGGTGATGATATCTATATTGACGAAGGTCAAGTAGGGTTAGATAATGGTGATAAAATTATTTATACCCAATATGGATTAGGGGGAACAGGAATACCATACAGCTTGGGAGAACCGCTTCAATCAGAAAGGTTAAAGTATTATGATGAAAACCTTGATGGAGTATATAATAACGGTGAAGATATTGTGTATGAATACTCTAATTTGAATGGGACTTGGGAATTACCAGTTGATACATTTATTCCAGTAGATAAAGATTCTATGAAATGGAGATATGATTCTGAAAATAAATTATGGTATGTAATATTAGATTTAGAAAATGATGAGGAGGTGCCTCCTGAGGATGTTTTTACAAATCTAGCTGATTATTTACATCCAGATAGTGCTGTTTTAATAACACCAATATCAGGTAATGTACCACCTAACTTTTATCTAGGATCAGACTTTCATATTTGTATTAGAACATCGCCAACCATGGATTATTTAGATTCATTTATGGTTGAAATTCCTGATTTCTGGAAACATACACAATCATTATCTGATTTTGATGATAATGCTGGGGTATGGTTTTCAACACAACCACAAACTAATACATATCCATCTTTACCAGGTTCTGGGGTTATTAGTCCAATTATTGTGGCTAATATGCCAGTTTTAATTTCGGATGAAGGTGCAGACAGGCCAACTAAAAATAGAATTGGTAGAAACTCAAAACCATTTTCATTACTTGGCATTAGTATGGTCAATAATAATTTCAACGGCTTGAAATTGGGAAATGATTTATTAAAGACTGTGTTTGGAGCTAATTCTTCCACACTCAATGGTCCTGCATTCAATAACTTGCGATTGACTCAAATTGAAAACAATAGAAAAACTGTTTTAGAAGATGTTATTGTAGAGCTTTTTAATAAAGGTGAGGGTTCTACAGGTACTATATCTGGTGATGGTGAAATTGTTCCTGGAGATTTTAATCCAACAGTTGATCTTCTCGCTTTAGATCGAACAAATGTTGGTGATGATATTTTTCACTCTGCAGATGAGACAGGAATTTTTAAATCAGGGGATACTAAAATATTACGTTTAGGTTCATTTTTTGAAGATGGCCGGATCAAACAAGATGATTTAACTTTAAATAAACAAGGTAAACATGATTCTAACATAGTCTTTATCGATATTGATAATGATGGTTTTTATGACGATAACAAAGATATCTTGGTTTATGATATTGATGGATTGACGTCAGATAATCTACCCTCTGGGCATAGAACATTTAAGTTTGGTGATGCTATTTTAAAAAGAGGATTCTCAAATTGGGATGAAGAAAAAGATAATCCATCGCAATTGACGCCAAATGATGTGAAAACTATTATTGGTAGAATTTTGACTTATCCTAAAGATCCTAAAAATAAATTTTGGTTTGAAGATGACGATGATTCTGGTTTTTTTGGTAATGAAGTCTCCGCTTCTGGTGTAGCATTGTACCATGACAAATCGGATGGATCTCCCTATGATAATGGTAAATTTGACTCATCAATTTCGAATAACAATGAAATTATTTCGCTTGATGATGTCATTTATTTGCAACAAATAGAATATACAGGTACTACTGGTCAGCCACAACATCAAGTTAGAATTAGACCTGCTGTATTTGATATATCCCCAACATTACTGAACTCTACATTAGGCGTTGACGGATTTGCTAATTCTTCAAACACCAATGTGGACCATTTTATTACCGATTTTGCTAGAACAGATGATGATACCCATGGTGGAACAGGTTTTGATTTTAGAAATCAAACAGATGATAAATTGTTTGATCCATTTTTGGATGTAAATGGTAATGGTATAGATGATACTAATATGATGTATATTTATAACGATGATACTTCTTTGCCTGATCATCATCCAATGAGAGTTCCTTTGTATGAAGATAAAGTATTACCTTCTTATGGTGATGTAAATGGTTTTAGTTTTTATGGATCATTTGGATATTTAAGAGCACCTCTTGATGATGGTCAATCTACTTTGCACCATAAAGCATCAAGAGCAATTGAATTTAATACAGGTAATTATCATTTTGGACCAGATTTCTTTATTGTTATTCAAACAAGTGAAATTGCTACAGATGGTGATGATTTTAGAGCAGGAATTTCTAGTTGGGGTAGAGATACTGCACATACAATTGGTTTTATTGGGTTAGCTGCTAGACGTGAAGTTGGTGTTCGTGGTATGGGATTCGATGATAGGGTTGAAGATTTTGAACCAATTGGTACTGGCGGTGGAGTGAATTCAGCGGCACCATTCTTGTATCCTCAGCCTCCATTAACTGGCTATACTGGCTCCGCAAATGGAGATACTTCGAATTCTAGAACTTATACGAAATACTTAAGTTCAACAATAATCGTTGATGGTAAACCACCGCTTGATGTTTTAACTTTTGAAGCTGACACAGTTGATAGTACAACTTCAGTAGAGTTATCTGATCAAATTAGTTTGCAATGGACACTTGAAGAGACCGATATTGATAGAGCAGGTGTTCTTATAATTAGAAGAAAAGGTTTAGCTCCAGACCTGAAATTGATAAATGATGGTCAATTTTATAGTGGTCCAGAGGTAACACTAGAAAAAGGTGAAGAAAGAAGGTTGGATATTCAAGGTTACTTAGGATTTTCCACAAAAACAACCTTAACCCAAAATGTATCAGGTGGCACACTTATCGTTCCAGGTATTTCTGTACTTGATACTACTATTTCAGATGCGAGTTTTGCTAGTTTACCTGTTCCTCCTAGTGGTGGAAAATGTTATTTATTAATAGGTGCAAATGGAACCGATAAAGCTGAAATAGTTTCATACACAGCTGTTGGTGCCTCTTTGACTATCAAAAGAGGTGAGCTTGGAACTCCAGCTGCAAGTCATGGTGCCAATGTTTCGGTGACTTATTATCCTTCTAGGCCTGTAACATTAAACAAACTACTTGAGGCAACAGTTCCTGTTTCCGGTACAACAGTTGTTACATTATCTGTGAGTACGTCTGCTGGAGGATTAGCAGGCTATCCAAAAGAAGGTGTAGTTAGAATTGGTAGTGAGTTTATAAAATATGATAACATAACTTTTGGTACAAGCGAAGACACCATGAATATTAGTGAGAGAGGTGTAGATGGCTCTACAATATCTACCCATTCAGCTAAAAATATACTTCATTGGGCTTATCATCCAAGTTATTCCTCAGATACAATTTTTGTAGTTAGTACATCCGGATTTCCTAATTCTGGACGTCTAAAAATTGATAATGAAGAGTTGTGGTATTATAGTAAAACAGCTACGTCTTTTAAGGGTACTGTAAGGGGAATTTTTGCAGATGATAATAAGAAGACAGATACAATTGTTTCAAGTCATGTTTCTGGAAATGAAGTTATTGATTCTCTATATAAGGTCATAATGAATGATAAAGACTTAGATGGTATTGGAGATTTTAACAATGATGGAAACGATGATGGTATTCATACAGCTTGGATAGATGATTTGTATTATGGTGACGATCCATCTTCCTACTTTTACTTTATTTTTACATATGATGATGTCTTGAATTACTCTGAGGGTAAGTTCATTAGTATTAATGATATTCAGTTGAAACTATATAACCCGGGGAGCGTGGATGAAACGTCAGTTGATGCTGATAGTATAGTCTTTGGTAATGTTAACTTAGGTAATACAATCAGTCTTGATGGTGGAGATAGGATATACATTAAAGTTGAGGGTGGTACTCCAACTTTTGTATGGTCATCAACTGAATCGGCAGGACTATCTACAAGTACCGTTCCTAATGGATTCGATGATGGAGGTGAATCTGTGAGATTCATCTTGTACCAAGTTCCAAATGAATATGCTTTGTTAGATACAGATATAATAATTACAGTGACGGATTCTTCTGTCAGACAGCAAATTTTATCGATTAAGATACATGTAGAAAATGTAACTGCAGAGCCTCCGCCGGGTTTATTTTTTAGCGTTAAGTATGAAGTTGAATCGACAGGAAGTAAGACGGCTATTGAAAATGTCTCGATAAATATTTTAAATGGTAATACCATAACTTTTGATGCAATTGAAAAAGATGGTGAAGATCCAACATTAATTGTTTGGAGTGCAGGCGTATCCAGTTTTGGTGGTCAAGTTGTTTTAGATACAACTGATAATACAAAATTAACTTATACTGCAAATAGTGCAGTAGGTTCTATTGTTGGCCAGGATGTTTTAATTGTTACAAATGGTACTGATACAATCACATTGACAATAAATATTATTCCTGAAGAAGACGTTGTTAATGCTTGTACACCGCAGGGTGAGCTAAGAGTGTCTCCAGGGAATGATGGTTCAATTACGGCTAGTCCTGGTAGTAAAATAACCTTTACAGCTCAAGATGGTACTTGTGCCTTTAATTGGACATTAGTTGCTAATAATTCTGGTGGTGGTACGGTTAGTAAAACTAGTAATACTACGGCAACTTACACAGTAGGTGCTGAACCGAGAACAGTGGATATTGTTGAAGTGTCTGATGGTTTAACATCAAAACGAATTGAGATACATGTGGCATCTTCCTCATCTGCAAAAGATGGTGGCGGTGGATGCTTTATTCGTAAGAAATCAAATAATCGAGATTAATTTGAACAACTGAAAAGCAAGAGGTTATGCCTCTTGCTTTTTATTTCTTTTGAGCATTCAGCTCACGATTTTACTAACTATTGAAATAATTAAATTTAGATTATACTGGGTGTAATCTTTTAAAGATTATAATACGGGTGTATTGTTGGTGAATACATTAACGTCTGGATCAGCAACATTAGTTTCCAGTCCGAAATAATTTTTAAGCTTATCATAGACAGTGCTACCATCAGCACTCAATGCCACTAATTCATCAGCTCGTTCAAAGAAAACTTCTGTTGCGTAAGCGAGGAATTCTTTAGTGTTATCATAAGCTTTTGCTTCGGCATTTATAATTCTTGCAGGATCAGTTGCGCCTGTGCTATATAGTAAGCCTTCGCCTAGTGGAGGTGTGGCTGGGAAATCAAGCGGTGCAAATAAATTGCCTCTTGCTGCTCCGTATGCTGTTCTTTCTGTACCATTCATTAGTACTGGTGTGCCATTTGACGCACCACTTAAAGCATCTAGAATGTGGGTGATTTCGTGGTAATCGACAGCAAAGCCATCTTCATTATCATTGGCTCCAAAGAAAAAAGAATCAGCAGTCAATTCAATCTTATAGGAATTTGTCGAGCTCTGTGTAAATGTAGCCAATCCATTTACCTTAGTGGCTCCATTTAGAATCGTTGTTTCTGGAGAAAATTCCACCTCTAATCCGCTATCATTTATTTGCGTGATTATATCAGATCTGTTTCTGAAGGCTGAAGCGAGTCGTAAGCTAAATAATCCTTTGGTGGCATCATCAAGTTCATAATTAGAATCTGAAGAAGAAAATTTTAAAGACGATAAAATACTTTGTGCTAATGTTTGGACTTCAGATTTATTTTTTACAGAAGCAGATGAAGTTGGATTTGCTTCAGCAATTTGTGCATAATAATTGCCAGTTGTTCCATTTTGTTTACTTGTAAAGTTAACTTTTATGTAGCGTCCTGTAATAGAATCAAATGATTGGTTGGTTCCATTTGCAGTTAAATTGCTTACACCTGTAGATGGATTCATGTTGTTATCAACTAATATACTGTCAATAGTAGGAAATAAGCTTTCAAAGCCAGATCGAGCAGTTAAATTTAAACCTGTTAACGTTTGTGCACTACCTAAATCTAGCACAAATGATCCTGCCGTTGCAGAACCATTTACAGTTGATGTAAAGAAGGTGCTTGTGTCGCCATCAATTAGATGAGAAGAATCAGAACTTGGATTAGAAGTTTCTGAGCTACTGGTATTATTAACAGTTAGTGATAATCCACTTGAAGCAGTACTACCAATAACATCAATTTCAGCTAATTTCAAAAAGTATACATCAGGATCAGGGCTTGTGTCTATTCTAGTCTTCATATTTAATTTTACATAACGACCTTGTGTTTCTGTAAAACTGAAATCGTTAAAAAGTGGGTCGATTGAGGTGTAGTTTGTTATAGTGGAGACCTTTGTTAAATTGAATGGATCATCTCCAACATAAATATCAATATCATTTGGAAAAAAGTTTGTTGAACCTGATGCTGGTCTAAGTCTTAATTTAGAAATAGCTTGAGCTGTCGTTAAATCCAATAATAATGATTCGGTCGTTTGCCCACTTGAACTAGCTGTTTGCCAATACGTTGTATTGTTGTTATCGATGGATTTGCTAGCTTCAAAACCAACTGATTCGGAACTGAAATCTGAAACACTTGCGGAATGGGTAACTTCGGATGCTACTGATGGGTCTGTTATGGTAACATCGCCAAATTCAGCAAAGTATTCACTCAAATTACTCAGTTGTTTCGTATTAAATTCAAATTTTATGTACTGTGCTGTTTGAGGGGTTGATAAAGTATATCCAGCTTTTGCTTCCGTATCTGTTATAGATCCTATACTTACTAAATTGTTGACATCATTTCCAGTTGAAAGTGTTATGCTATCAGGAAATAAACTGTCAAAATCCGCCCTTGCATCAAGTTGTATCTTTGAAAATTGTTTAGGCGTTCCTAAATCTAAAATGAATGATTCTGTTGTTTGAGAAGTTTTTTTCAGTGTCGAAAAGAAAGTCGCGGTATTACCATCAATTAAATTTGCTGACGATGGTGTTAATGTTGTTGTCGTAGATTCGATTGTTGGTGTAGGGGTTATGCTATTTCCGCTAGTAGGGAGTAATTGATAAGTAGCCCCAGCAATACTTTGAATAACATCATATTTGCCATCGTCACTTTGAGAATCTAAAACATTATAAGCCCCACGTTTAAACTGAGTATCCCGCAAAGCAAAGTGGGCATTTTGATCATAATTTGAAGCGGCAATATCTACATTGTTTAGCTCTTTACCTAAACTGTTTGATAAAGAATCATTTAATTTTTCAAGACTTATGGTCTGTCCTTCATTTGTTTCAATAAAATTTATGTTTTCTAAGGTAATTGATTTATCACCACCACTATTAAAAAGGATTCTGAATTTATTAGATTGAGTATCAGTACTTTTAATAGTTAAATTTCCAAGTGCTAATACAGCTGAGCCGGTGCCATTATGTTCAACGGTGTTGTTTGGGTTTGCTGCGTTGTAAGCATTCACAATCGTATCTAAAGTATTTGCGCCATCAAAATTAACAGATATATTACTCATGTCTGTTGCTGGCTTAACGGCTTCAAAAAGAACATTTTCATAGATCTTTGATAATACCCTATCAGCTCTATATATATTTGCAGTAGAGATAGCAGAAAAATCGGCAACATTAGTTTTCCCATCTGAATTTGATACAGTGGCGTTTGTAGCTATGCCGGCTGATATGATTGACGTATTGCCGTATGTCTCAAAGACTAATTTCTCCGAAGAGTATGTCTTTAATTTAGTAGGGTCAGAATCATCTATTGCCAAAACTTTATCTTTGGAAGTATCTAAGGTGATATCAAAAGCATCTGATGTCGTTGGGTTAAATATTTTTACTTGGTAGGAATCACCTGAATTTCTTGTTGAGGATGTTTTATAGGTAGATATGTCAGCGTTAATTGTTTTAAAATCAGGAGTTTCTGTTAAATCTATTTTAAAATTATCATTTGTTTCTAAATGTAAAATGCCATCTATGGATATAGACTGCATCGCATCATTAGAATCTAAATAGTTTAACGTAAACTGAGTACTGTTTTTACTAGTGACAGATTGAAGTTTGCTGAAATCAAAATCAAGGGAAAGTACATTTGACTGTCCATCTAGATTTGTTATTGAATTGACAGGCGTAGTTGTGTCAGCAACGATTATTTTGCCTTGTATGCTTGTTAATTCTGAAAGTGTTTTTACATTTGAGCCAGAAAATTCAACTGTTTGAATATCATTCATGTTTATGGTTAATTTATCACCCGTACCGTCCGCTCTAAATAATTCTAATATATTATTTTGTAAACTGCCACTATACGCGTTGAAATCAATGTTTGAAAGTTTTAAGGTATTTGTTCCTGAACCACCATCAATTCTAAAATTGCCCGAAATTTCATTGATGATTATAGTGTCATTACCTTTGCCCGTATTAATGAATCCGCCTGAAGGTGTATAAGTTACTTGTTGACCATTTTTAGTTTCAATTAAAGACTCGACTGTGACCGTATCATTACCATCACCTGTTAGGATTTTATTTGCTACACCATTTACTGTGATGATGTCATCACCCGTTCCAGATTCGACTAAGTTTGAATCACCCTTGACTTGAATTACATCATTCCCTCTATCAGAACTTATTCTATGATTTTTGCCTTCTATTGAAATTTGATCGTCACCTTTATAAGTGGTAACTTTATGACCATCCCCAGCTATCGCCACGTGATCATCACCATTTCCTGTGTCTAAAATCGACTTGCTACCTGCTAATAAAACAGTGTCATCACCATTTCCGGTATAAATTTTGTTTTCCTTACCATTGACCGCTACGCTGTCATCTCCTTCTGTGTAAGAGGCTATTCTTTGGTGGCCTATAATATTTTTATTGCCAACCACGATAATTAAATCGTTACCTTTTCCAGGATTTATTTTTTTGTTATTATTACCAGCGACAATAATGGTGTCGTCGTCATCACCCGATTCAATTCTATTTGAATCTCCTTTGGCAATAATCAAATCATTGCCTTTATAAGTTTTGAATTTATTTTTGTCACCTTTGACAGAATTTAGATCTACTTGGTCTTTCGATCTGCTAGCGCGAAATGATTTTTTGGAGGCTGTCCGGACATAATTTCTGCCGTCAACTTCGGTGCCGTTTATAAATGTCTTCTTATTTTGGCTTGTGGAAGTTTCATCCGAAGCGTTTTCTAAGGATTCTTTGGTTAAGGCGGTTAATTCATCCAGTGATTTGGGCAATTGTGTGAAAACATGGTTTAACTTAATAGGGAAAGAACCATCTGTCATCCCAAAACCCTTCCAAAATAGAAAAAATAACGCTTCTCTTTTATCGGATGAAGTTGATCACTAATATAGGATAGAGTTATAAATTGATCATAAATATGATAATTTTTATGACAAATGGTTACTTAAGTTTCTTGATTGAAAAAGTCTGCCATGACATCGTACAGTTCGGTAGAAGAACTAGCTAATCCTGTTGGATCTTCATAAAAATTTTCGACACTTACCGATAAAAATTCAAAGTCAGTTGTGAAGGCATAATTTCGAATAGTCCCAATTTCATCACCTCCAGATTGTTCAAATAAGGAAGTTCTTACTTCTTTAAAAGTCTTGCCCGTTTCAGAATTCATATGGATCGGAAGCCCTTCATTTTTGATATCCAAAAAGTCTAGAATATGAGTAATTTCATGAATGCCAACATTGTCTCCATCTTTTTCATCGTAGATGCCACCATAAAAAGTACTGTACGTTAGACTAACACTAAATTCTGGTGCATTGTCATCTCCTGATAATTCAGCAAAACCAGTAACGAATCCAGATGCATCTCCACCAAAATCGGCATTTTTTGTGAAATTTAAAGTTAATTTGGAATCAACGAGACTTTGAAAAACATCTGTTCGATTTTTTAAAAGATTGGCTACAGATGTCGTTATGAATTTTTTTGTTGCGGCATCAACCAAACCATCGCTATCATCTGAAGTAAAAGAAATGCTGTCTTCGAGAATTTGTGCATTACCTATTAAAATATTTTTTTCATCAGTTGTTAAATCTGAGTAACCCCCGCTTATTAAGCCCTCTAAGAATGAGCCGTCTTTGGTTAGGTTATAGGCTTGTCTTCTAAATGCGGATCGGTCATGAGCCGCTTCATATACTCCTCGAGATCTTTCAACTTGATCAATCTCTCTTATACTAGTTGAAAGTTCATTTAATGATAGTGTGATTCCTTCCTTAGTTTCAATGTATTGGAAATCGTTTAGTAATAAAAAACTAATCGAGTCATCATTTTCAGAATGTTCAATGGAGTACTGGCTGAATCCTATTTGTTTTACTGAGTATATATTCTGAGTATCGATGGATAGTTTGGCGACATTTGAAGCTTCACTTTCACTATCTACAGTACCATTTGTTTCATCAATTTCTTGAGATTTACCAGTAAAGTCTCTAACAAAATCTTGAGCTTTTATCAATGTCCCATCTTTAAATAAGAAGCTAAGATTTTCGGAATTGAATTCTTTTGTCAGTAAAACCTCTTCTGAAATTGGATCAATGAATTTACTGATATACTGATCTTCACTTATTAATTCTGTCACTACGAGTGAATCATATGGATTGATATCTATAAATTCTAAATTTGGATATTCCTGTAAATTGATTTGAACATTGTCTTCAAAGGTTAAAAAATCATATCCTTTTAAAGTGATCGATTTGTTTTCATTATTGCTATCTAGGTATGTTAATATTGTAGATGTGCTAGTTGATTGTATTTCAATTAATGAATTTGAATCAATATCTATATTGACATTGTTTATGGCATTTGAACTATTGACAGCTGAAGATGATTCTTCTAGTATGATATCATCTGATAAGCCAACAAGTTCACTTAATTCTGAAATGGTTTTAATTGTACCATCATTGAATTTAATTAATTCTATATCACTTACAGACAATTCTAAAACGTTACTAGAATCTTCTCTTAAATAAAATGAGATTTTATTGTTGTTTACAATTGAAGCGAATTTTTCTAAATTTAAATCGACCTCAATAATGTCAAAACCTTCGTCGCCATTAATTGTTAGATAACCTTTATCAAATTGTACTTGAAAGGTATCATTACCATCGTTACCATTAAGTGTGTTGTTAGAATCCAGCACTCGTATAATGTCATCTCCAGATCCAGCATAGGCATTATTTAATTTCCCGCTTATTTCTAAAACATCATTACCATTTTCACCATAGATATTTCCGCTACCATTTGTTGTAATTAAATCGTCTCCGTCACCGGCTCTGATGCTTTGGGCATTTCCTTCAGAAATAATTAAATCAGATCCATCACCTGTCATTAAAATTTGATTATCGCCGTTTGAAATGACTACATCATCACCTTCATTAGTCGTAATTCTGTTTTTGGATCCATTACTAATAATAAAGTCATCAGCGATAGAACCTGTTACTTGATTGTTATCCCCATTGACAACACCAGAAATAGATTGGTTGCTTAAAGAAGTGATTTTATTTGTGTTGCCTAAGGCTACAAATTGGTCTTCACCGGCTGAATTCTCATACGTATTGCTATTGCCAACAATAAAAACCGTATCATTATTTTCGTCGGAATATATTTTATTTTTTTTGCCTTCTATATAAATAACATCATCTTCAGTACTGCCTTTAATAGTATTATTGTTTCCATCTAAGATAAGTTTAAGCGAACCAAGGTGATCACCAATCAAGAGATCTGTATTTTTACGATCAACAGAAGTTGTTATTTCTAAGGTATCCGGTTTTGGTTCTAAACTGTCAATGTATGCTAACAAAGATTCGCTTGATAAATTTACAGAGTCGCTAACAGATTTGATTAAGTTTTCTTGTTTTTTTTTATGGTCTGAATTCTTATTATTTAGATCTTGCTTATAGGACTCCTTATTTGAATAATTAGGAGAAATATGAGAGTTGTTGATTGGATCCATTATTAATAATCTCAGAAAAGTAGGTCAATAATATCGGAATTAATTATTAATTTCTTTAACCAAAAATATTTTTATTATTTTTAGTCAATGTGAAAAGAAAGGAGCCGTATCTTGATTGTCGAATTTGAACTGAAAAAGCAATTATGCTAGCGATAATTCTGGAAATAGTGTTTTCATATTTAGTTTGATTGCCGTTTCATAACTTTCAAGGGAATTTAAAATAAAACTCTTGTAGAAGCGAAGGCTTTCGAATCTTTGATTTAAATGGGAATAAGACGCGGCAATGTAATACTTGGCTAGTGTGTTATCGTATCCTGGGTAACCGTCAAATTGTTTTAAATGTGAAATGGCCGCATCGTAATCTTTCACTGAGAAATAACTTAGACCTAAAAGTTCATGCAGCTGATTATTTTGAGTTTTATTACTTTCATTTGATTCTAGTGCTAATATTCTCAACCCTTCTTCTATGACCATCACATAGTGGCCAGATTGTGTTAGAAAAGAAAAAGTTTCTACACTACCTATTTCTTCGATGGATTGTTCTAAGTTTTCTTTGATATGATTCCCTATTTCCTTTTGTTTCTTTTCAATTTCTAATTGAGCGATGCCCGTTTCTTGAACTTTTTCTAATAAATCGATGGCTTTTGAAAGTGAATTGTTGGATAGAAATTTATCTATTTTTTCAATATTGCTTGAGATATATTGCTGCGCTTTTTGAAGTCTCTTCTCTTTAAATAATATCGGTTTGAAAGCGTTTGGGAAATTTGCAAAACTAGCTCTGTTTGCATAATCTTTTGAAATTTTTAATTCCAGTAATTCAATTGATCTTGCTTGAATGTCTAAACTACTTTTAGAAAAAGTTAGTAATTTTTCAAGGGCTTGTTTAGTATCATGTAAATCGTTATTTTTAAACTGGTCAGCAATCTTGCATAAATCAATTTGGAACTCGAAATAATTTGTTTTTGCAGGGCTATCGCTAAGTGTTTTTATAGCCTCTTTATAATTCTTGTGGTCATAAAGAATAATTGATTTGAAATATGTGTAGACTTGCGGATCGGAAATATCTTTTATTTCTAGTGCATCATTAATATAAGTAAGCGCTTTCTCAAGAGCATTGTCATAGTCTTCGACGAGTGCTAAATATAATAAAGGGATTGGGCTATTTGCCTGAGACTGCTTTAATTCTAATAAAAGTTCTCGTGATTTGACGAGATTACCTTCATCAAGACACCCTTGGGCCGCTCTTAATAAATTGTCTTGTTTACCAAATAAGACTTCTATCATGATTTGGTGTTCTTTTTTATTGTGGGTCCGAGATGACGATGGACTGTGAGAATTGCTCAAAGTGATGTTTTGAATTTATGGGTGTTGCTTTTTCAAATAATTCATATGAGTCTTTGATGTATTTTTGTGCATTGGATAATACATCTTGCGTGATGCCGTATTTTTCATCAATTGATTTTATGACTGGTGAATTGAATCCTATAAAATCACCATTGAAAATAATATTATCTAAGCTTTCCTTTTCTTCTTTTGACGCTTGAGCTATCATTTTAATGATTGGCAGTGTGAATATGCCGGCTGAAATATCGGATCCTCTTGGTTTACCATCTTTTTTGCCTGCTTGATAATAATCTAACCAATCATCCATGATTTGAAATGCTCTTCCTAGTAACAAGCCGCATTGTTCCATTAGTTTTTTTTGTTCTTGTGTGCCGCCAGATAAGAGACAACCGGCACCCGCTGATATACCGAAGAGGGAGGCTGTTTTCCCATCAATGATTTTTAAATAATTTTCTTCATTTGGGTAATGACTAAATTTAGAATCAGATTGTAATAGTTCACTTTCACACATTAAACTCGCAACCCTAGGTAAATCATCACGACATGTATCATCCGGAGTTTTAAGAACTTGACGGTAACCTACAGAAAATAAATAGTCACCCAGCAATACGGCATTTTTTGTGCCCCATTTTTTGTGGGGTGTTTCTAATCCTCTGCGCAAAGGCGAGTCATCTAAAATATCGTCATGAATTAAACTTGCATTATGAATCAGCTCAACAGCAGTAGCATAATGATGTACATGTTCATTGATTTCACCAAAAGCATCCGCTACAATTAAACTTAATAATGGTCTGAATTGTTTGCCAGGGGAATTCTTGATTTGTAGTGAGATTTCTTTTAATTGCTTATTTTCACTGTTTAAGCAACTTTGAATGTTTTGATTGATAAAAGTTAGATGAGAAGCATAGTGCTGTTTCAATTCTAAAAAATTAGCTTTAGCTTCTTCTAAATCTATATTCTCAACTATTTGAGGCATTTAATTCCAATCAATTTCTTTTCGAAGATTATATTTTTCTTTATTCTTAAAACAAAGTATTCTCATTACCATTCTAAATCACGAATATTAATTTCAATATGAAACTAATTTAAGGATTTCATTTACTTCACTCAAATGGTTAATCTTATGATCCGCAAGCGTAAGATCAGCACTTTTATTATGACCTGAAACCAATGCAATTGTTGTCATTCCTGCTGTTTTAGCTGATTTTAGGCCCGCAGGAGAGTCTTCTATGACAAGGCAGTTTTTAGGATTTATGCCCAAATTATTGGCAACCAACAGATAAATTTCTGGATCGGGTTTTCCATTTGTAACCTCATCACCACAGACTATATTTGAAAAGTACTTTCTAACTTTATGTTTTTTGAGATTTGATTCGGTTAGAGTTCTATGAGTTCCGGTAGCCAAACCCATAATAACTTTTTGTTGGGAGATTTTTTCTAGTAAAGGTGATAATCCCGGCATCGGCGTGATTTTATGTTCATGTTTGGGCATAAATGCTTTAGCGCCATGTGTTAACTCCTCAACAGATAATGAACACGCAAAAATATTTTTTAAAGAGGTATATAAACTTTTAGCATTGTGACCAAAAAACTGATTGTTAATCTCCATAGTATATTCATATCCGAGATCCTGCATATAGTCTCTGATGGCTAAAAAGTGAATTGGTTCTGAGTCAATTAGCACACCGTCTTGGTCAAAAATAATACCTTCTAAGTTCATTAATAATCCCTGTATTTTTTTAAAATTTAATATTGGAWTCTATCATATTTTCATGATAGTCAAAACCGTGTATGATTGACAAAATGTAAAATAAAAGTATGTTTTCACCGTTTCCGTTCATATCATTTTATACTTATTTTCTTTAAGGTTTTTGCTCCATGACTCATTTCAAAACAATTCCTGAAATGATGAGTTATGTCGTAGGAAACTTTCATAATCCTAGAGCATTCAATGAAAAAATAGATGATAAATGGTTGCATTGGTCCACAGAAGAAATCATTAGAACGGCTAGAAATTTAGCCATTGGCTTAAGTGAGAGTGGGTTACGAAAAGGTGAGGCCGTAGGTTTGTTAGCACCTTCTTCACCAATGTGGTTGATTATGGATTTAGCTATCGTTATGGCCGGTGGCATAACGGTTCCCGTTTTTTCAAATATATCATCGAAAAATTTATCCTATATTGTTGAAGACTCTGGCATGCAATATATTTTCATACAAGGTAGTGAGGCTCTCGCTGATGTTCAAGAAATAAAAGAAAAGTTTGATTTGATTATTCAATATGATACTAATGAAGTAAATTGGAATATGACTCACTGGAAAGATATTCATGAAAAAGGATATCAGAAATCACTGGCTGATGCCGGAGCATTTAATCAGATAACCAATAAAATTACTACTACCGATATTGCCACTTATATTTATACATCAGGCAGTACAGGTTTGCCAAAAGGTGTTGAACTAACACATGGGAACTTAATGTCTCAGGTAAACGGTGCCGGTGAAGTTTTTGATGTTAATGCTAGTGCAGATCTTGTTTTAAGCTGCCTACCATTAGCGCACATATTTGAAAAGATGGTGGTCTATTTCTATATCAGCAAAGGCCTAAGTATTTACTTTGCCGATGATATTAAAAAATTAGGAAGTTTATTACAAGAGGTGAAACCAACATTATTAACAGTAGTACCAAGATTACTTGAAAAAGTAAAAGTGAGTATTCAAGAAAAAGCTCAAAATGGAGGGTTGATAAAAAAGGTGATTTCAAATTTCGCTTTTTCTCGAGCATCAAACAAAGATCCAAACTCTGAATCAGGTATACTTGACTCCATGTGCAATAAATTGGTTTATAAAAAAATTAAAAAAGCTTTAGGCGGTGAAATAAAAACAATTATTAGTGGTGGTTCAGCGTTATCAAAAGATTTATGTACTTGGTATTCAAATATGGGTATTCCTGTATTTCAAGGTTATGGTATGACTGAATGTAGCCCAGTAATTGCTGTAAATTGTAAAAAAAATAATCGCATAGGTTCCGTTGGAAAATTATTTCCAGATGTAGAGGTTCAGATCTCTGAAAGGGGAGAAATTTGCGTGAAAGGGCCGGGAATAATGAAAGGTTATCACAATAATCCCGACGAAACACATAAGACAATAGATAAGGGTGGTTGGTTATCTACAGGTGATAAAGGAATGTTAGATGATGATGGATATCTTTTTATCACTGGGCGAATTAAGGAAATATTTAAAACGTCTAACGGTAAATATGTTTCCCCTAGTCAAATTGAAAATTTATTAACTGAAGATATCACGATTGAAGTCTCCATGATCATTGGCGAAAATCGAAAATTTGTTTCCTGTTTATTATTTATTAGTCCTGAAACAATTGAAAACTATATTAAGAAAAAAGGTCAAGATGGATTATCACCTGAAGAATTTGTTAGATCTAAAAATTTCATCAGCCATATTGATTCACATATCGAAAAAGTGAATAGTGAATTGAATCATTGGGAGCAAATCAGAAAACACAACATTATATATGGTATACCAACTGTTGATGATGGTGGTCTGACGCCAACTTTAAAAATTAGAAGGCATATTCTAAACGAACGATACGAAAAAATAATTGAAGAAATGTATGAAGAATAAATTATGAAAATGGAGGTGAATTTATGATTAAAAATGCAATGGTCATTGGGGCAGGTGTTATGGGTGCTCAAATTGCAGGTCATCTAGCAAATTGTGGTCTCGATGTCTTGTTAATTGATATCTTGCCATTTGACGAAAATGAAAAAGATAGAAGTGCCTATGCAAATGCTGGCAAAAAAGGTTTGGCAAAATTAAGGCCGGCACCTTTGATGGATCCGAAAGATGCCAACAGAATTCAAACAGGCAATATTGAAGATGATCTAAAACGGGTTGATGAATTTGATTGGATTCTTGAAGTTGTCATTGAAAAATTAGAAATTAAACAAGATCTGTTTAAAAAAATAGATGAATATCGAAAGACTGATTCTATTGTCACTTCAAACACTTCTGGAATTTCAATTGCAGAAATTTCTGACGGATTATCTGAAAATTTTCAAGAGCATTTTCTAGGAACTCATTTTTTTAATCCTCCAAGATATTTACATCTTATGGAATTGATTCCTGGACCAAAAACTAAAGAAAATATTCTATCCTATATGGAAGATTTTATGTCTAGGCAAATTGGCAAGGGAGTGGTTATCTGTAAAGATACACCAAACTTTATAGGTAATCGAGTTGGTGTACATGCTTTAATGTTACCTTTTGCCGCTATGCAAGAATTTAAATTAAATATTTCTGAAGTAGATTTTTTAACAGGGCCACTTTTAGGTAGACCTAAGAGTGCTTCATTTAGAACTGCTGATGTAGTTGGTCTTGATACCATGATCCATGTCTTGAATACCTTGAATACTAAACTGACAGACGACCCTGAAAAAGAAACATTTGTAGTGCCGGATGTTTTACAAAAGTTAGTCGAAAATAAAGCATTAGGAAATAAAACAGGAGTTGGTTTTTATAAGAAAACGAAAGAAAAAGGTAAGACCGTAATTCTTACTTTAGATATGAATGATGGTGAATACAAAGCAATGCCAAAACCTGAATTTGCGGAAATTGGTGATTTTGTCAAACTTCCGAATCTTGGCGAAAGATTAAAAAAGTTAGTTGATGCGGGAGGAAATGCCAGTGATTTTATTTGGCGTGTTCTGTCAAAAACATTTTATTACGCAGCGTTGACTTGCAAAGAAATTGCTCATGATATTCAAAGCGTAGATGAAGCCATTAAATTTGGTTTTGGTTGGGAAATGGGACCATTTGAAATGTGGGATGTTCTTGGTTTACACGAAACCGCAAAGCGTATGAGAAAAGATGGGATTGAAATCCCGGAATGGGTTGATTCGCATATTGAAAAAAAACATACCTCATTTTATAATTACTCCTCTGATGGTCGCAAAGGAATGGCTGATCCATTTAAAGGTGGCTGGATGGCCTATCGTCAAAATGGGATCCATTTAGAAACATCTAAAAAAATGCGTCCGATAATTAGCCACAATGATAGCACAACTTTAGTTGATATAGGAGATGGTATTCTTTGTTTAGAATTTCATTCACCTATGAATTCTGCTGGCAAGGAAGTAATTCAATCTATTATTGATGCTTGTAAGACAGCTGAAGATCATCACAAAGGATTAGTGATTGGTAACCATGGACAACATTTTTGCGTAGGTGCAAATTTAAAAGAATTAGTTGGTGAAGCAATTGATGGCAATATGGATCTCGTTAGTTCTATGATTAAGAAATTTCAAGATGCTTCCATGAGTATTAAGTATTGTGGTGTTCCCGTAATAGTTGCCGGTCATGGAATGGCATTGGGAGGTGGTTGTGAATTTATAATCCATTCACCTCATCCGGTTTTAGCTGCTGAATCTTATATAGGATTGGTAGAAATTGGTGTTGGGTTGTTGCCTGCTGGCGGTGGTACTAAAGAAATGGCTATTTATTGTAGTGATGCCTATCAGAAAACGGGTGTTTGGAATGCCTCATTGACACATGCTCTTGAAACATTGGGTATGGCAAAAGTTTCTGGATCAGCTCACGAAGCAAATTTATTATATTTAAATGGCCGAGCTGAAATTGTTATGAATAAAGAATTGTTAATTGAAGATGCCAAAAAAGTAGCGCTTCATTTAAATAATGTCGGTTACATGCCTGGTAGTCCTA
Organism: Planctomycetota bacterium; assembly: GCA_002746535.1. Lineage (GTDB taxonomy): Bacteria > Planctomycetota. The sequence continues at coordinate 32,437 of NVWA01000032.1, read as the reverse complement.
GAAAAGATATATTAGTGAGTGGTGCTGATGGATATGCAAATTTAGATTTAGCATTATATTTATATGAAGAGTCGAAAATGATATCGAAGTATGATGGCCTAATTGCGAGAGAAATCGCAAAAATATTAACAGGTGGTGGAATTACTAATCCAACATTGGTTACGGAAGAATATTTGCTTGAATTAGAATTAGATTCATTTGTGAAATTATTAGAAAATGAAAAAACGATTGCCAGAATTGAGCACATGCTTAAAAAAGGTAAACCTTTAAGAAATTAAGTTATTTAGGAGAAAATAAAAATGTCAAAAGCCGTAATTGTTTCAGCTGTACGAACAGCCGTGGGAAAGGCGAAAAGAGGTTCTTTTGTAAATGTTAGACCAGATGACTTAGCCTCTTTTGTTATTAAAAAAGCCGTGGAAAAAGCCGGTGTCAATGGTGAAGATATTGATGACGTCATATTAGGGACAGCCATGCCCGAAGGACCACAAGGTATGAACCTTGGTAGAATTGCCAGTCTTGGTGCTGGGTTACCAGTATCTGTCCCAGGGATTACAATCAATAGATTTTGTTCCAGTGGATTGCAATCTATTGCTCTAGCAAGTGATCGTATCAATACCGGTGGGGCTAAAATAATTGTAGCTGGTGGTGTCGAAAGTATGTCTCAGGTTACTTTTGGCGGAAACGGTGTATCCTGTAATCCTGAAATTGTTTCTAATAATCCCGAAGTATATATGTCAATGGGATTAACGGCTGAAGTCGTTTCAAGAAATTATGATGTATCTAGAGAAGACCAAGATAAATTTAGCTATCAATCGCATGTGAAAGCTTGCAAAGCTATCGAGAGCGGAGCTTTTAAAGATGAGATTGAAACATATGAATGGGAAGAAAAAGTATTAGATGCCTCAAATAAACTTATTACGATAAAAAGATCTTTATCCGTAGATGAAGGACCAAGGGCAGATACCAGCTTAGAAAAACTCGCCAAATTAAGAGCTGTTTTTTCAATGGGTGGAACTGTAACGGCAGCTAGCTCTTCTCAAATGAGTGATGGTGCCGCCGCGGTTGTTGTCATGGATGAAGAGGAAGCCAAGGCCAAAGGAATTACCCCAATAGGTCGATTACTTGGGTTTGCTGTGGGTGGAGTCGCACCTGAAGAAATGGGCATGGGGCCAGTTGTCGCAGTACCAAAAGTTTTAGAAATGACAGGATTAAGTTTAAGTGACATTGATCTTATTGAATTAAATGAAGCTTTTGCTGCTCAATCTTTAGCTGTTATTAGAAAATTAGGCTTGGACGAATCAATTGTAAATGTTAATGGTGGAGCTATTGCTCTTGGTCACCCTCTTGGTGCAACAGGTTGTAAGCTCACTGTCCAAATATTAAATGAATTAAAAAGAAGAGATAAGAAAATTGGTTTGGTAACAATGTGTATCGGTGGCGGTATGGGTGCTGCAGGTATCATTGAGCGACTTTAATATTATATGATAAACATTTTTTCTCGTCACAAGTTGAGTTTGATTATTTATTGAAAGCAAAAGGATGGCAAAAAAAAGAATTGCAATTGTAGATGGTGTTCGAACACCCTTTTGTAGAGCTGGAGGAATTTTTAATCGAATTTCCGCGGATGATTTAGGTGCTGCTGTTGTTAAAGAGCTTTGTTCTCGTCATGAAGGTCTAGTTGATCAGGTCGATGAATTAATTTTTGGTAATGTTGCCCAACCAGCAAATGCTGCCAATGTGGCTCGGGTCATTGCACTCAAAGGTGGTTTGTCAAAACGTGTACCGGCTTATACGGTTCATCGTAATTGCGCTTCAGGCATGGAAGCAATCACTACTGCAACCAGTAAAATTAGAGCTGGTGAAGGTGATGTTTATATCGTTGGGGGTGCTGAATCAATGAGTAATATTCCCTTGATGTTCAATCAGAAAATGACAGATTTTTTTATTCAATTAATGAAATCGAAATCATTGATGAGTAAATTAAAAACATTTTTATCTTTTAGGCCTTCATTTTTAAAACCAGTCATAGCTGTTCAAGAAGGTTTAACAGATCCTTTTTGCGGTTTGAATATGGGTATGACTGCTGAAGTCCTCTCTAGAGAATTCCATGTAACCAGAGAACAGCAAGATGTGTTTTCTCTAGAAAGTCATAAAAGAGCCGCCCAAGCAACCGCGGCTGGATTGTTTGCAGATGAGATTTTGCCTGTTCCGGTAGCACCAGCCTATGATTTTGTACAGTCCTCCGATGATGGTATTAGAAAAGAGCAATCTATTGAAGCGTTGAAAAAGTTGAAGCCATATTTTGATAGAATAACTGGTTCTGTTACTGTCGGTAATGCTTGTGGCTTAACAGATGGTGCTGGTTCATTACTGATAATGAGCGAAGAGAAAGCCAAAGAGTTATCATTAAACCCTTTAGGATATTTAAAAGATTTTGCATATGCCGGTTTAGATCCTGAACGCATGGGTTTAGGCCCTGTATATTCTACCGCTAAATTATTGAATTCTCTTGAGATGTCCATGGATGACATTGATTTGATAGAACTTAACGAAGCTTTTGCTGCACAAGTTCTAGCGAATGAAATCGCATTTGATTCTGATGACTTTGCCAAAAAATATTTGAACCAAGAAAAAAAAGTGGGCTTTTTAGATCCAGATAAAATGAATGTAAATGGTGGTGCTATTGCTTTAGGGCATCCTGTAGGTGCCACGGGGGCGAGAATGGTTTTGACTCTTTTAAAAGAAATGCAAAGAAAAAATTTAAATACAGGTTTAGCTACATTATGTATAGGTGGTGGTCAAGGGGCAGCCTTACTGCTTGAGAGAGAATAGTCATGACAGAGATTACATTAAATATAACAGATGGTCGTCATTTAGAGGGTAGCTACTTTAGATGTATTATTGAAGAGACTGGGCTAGCCACAATTCTATTTGATACACCAAATGAAAAAGTTAATAAACTTTCAGAAAAGGCTTTGATCGAGTTTCATCAAATTGTTAGTCATGTTTCTACAAGAAATGAAGTTAAAGTATTAATCATTAAAAGCAAGAAAGCATCTAATTTTATTGCTGGTGCTGATATTGAAGAGATCAATTTATTAAGCAGGGAATCTGAAGCAACGGAAAAGGCAGCTGCCGGTCAGGCAATTTTCCAGTCTCTTTCAAATCTTCCTTTTCCTACTGTTGCGATTATTCATGGCGCTTGTGTCGGTGGCGGTTTAGAGTTAGCCTTAGCATGCGATTACAGAATTGCCTCAGATCATAGTAAAACAAAAATTGGGCTACCGGAAGTCGGTTTAGGTGTTGTGCCTGGTTTTGGTGGTACCCAACGTTTGCCAAGATTAATTGGTTTAGTAAATGGGCTCACATTAATACTAACGTATAAATTGGTCGATGCCAAAAAAGCTTATAAACTAAAAATAATAGATGCTGTTTATGCCCATGAGTTTTTTAATGAAAAAGCGGATGAGTTTGTAGCTGAAATATTTGAAAAAGGTAAATCAAAAAAGGCATTAAAGCGCCGAAAATTAAACACCATTAATAAGCTTAGTCAGTCTTTTCTGCTGAGATGGTATGTTTTTAAAAATGCTAGAAAAGGGGTCATGGCTAAAACTAAAGGTGCTTATCCAGCTCCTTTAGAAGCGATTGAACTTATTAAAAATACATGGTCATTGAAACCCGAAGAAGGGTTTGCTGAAGAAAGTCGTGTTTTTGGAAAACTTTCGCAAACAGCGATTTCAAAAAATTTAATTAAGTTATATTTTATTAATGAAGACCTGAAAAAAGAAGGTGTCTCAACCGAAGAAGTAGAAGAAATTAGAAAAATGTGTGTTCTTGGTGCCGGAGTCATGGGTGGCGGGATTGCCTGGTTATTTAGTCATAAAGGTAGATCCGTTCGTATGAAAGATTTATCATGGGATGCCATCGGTATGGGTTTTAAGTCATGTCAAAAGATATACAAAGATTTTATCAAGCGACGCAGACTTAAGAAAAGTGAAGTAAATATTAAAATGAATTTAATATCAGGAACCTTGGATTTTACGGGTTTTAAAGAAGCCGATGTAGTTGTTGAGGCCATTGTCGAAAATATCGAAATCAAAAAAAAGGTATTACAAGAGCTTGAACCTCATATTGGTGAAGATTGTATCATTGCTACCAATACATCGGCTTTAAGTGTCAAAGAGATGTCGACAGCTTTAAAAAATCCCGAGCGTTTTATCGGCATGCATTTTTTTAATCCTGTGAGTCGCATGCCTCTAGTAGAAGTGATTCCTGTTGAAGAAACAAGTGACGAGGTCATCTTTTCAACGATGAAGTTTATTCGTGATATTGGCAAAACGCCGATTCTTGTTAAAGATTGCCCCGGTTTTTTAGTTAATAGAGTTTTAATTCCTTATGTTAATGAAGCTGTCTTTTTATTGGAAGAAGGCGCCAACCTAGAATTAGTTGATGAAATTATGGTTGATTTTGGTATGCCAATGGGCCCATTTGAATTAGCTGATAATGTTGGGCTTGATGTCGGTTATAAAGTAGCCAAAATATTAGAAGAATCCTATGGTGAAAGAATGGTATGTCCAAAGTTTTTGGAAAATCTGCATAACCTAGAAGGCGTTTTGGGTAAGAAAACTAAAAAAGGCTTTTATTCTCACAAAGGAAAAAAACTAAAATTAAATAAAGAAGTGATGGGAGCTTTGAAAAATTTTCAGAATACTTCAGAAATAACTATTCAAGAAATTACTCATGAAGAAATTGAAACGAGATTAATTTATGGATTAATTGCCGAAGCGATTAGATGCGTTGAAGAGAAGGTTGTCTCGAAACCAGAGTTTTTAGATATGGCTATGTTAATGGGCACAGGATTTCCTCCTTTTAAAGGAGGTGTCCTGCGATATGCTGATTCGATAGGGCTGAAAAATATATTATATAAACTAAAGGAACTCAAATCTGCTAAGGGTAAGAGGTTTGATCCTCCGGAGCTTCTTCTTTCCATGGTAAATCGCAGCGAAACATTTTATTAATTATTTAATGCCTATCTGCGATTGGTATTATTAAGATTATCTTTCCCAATTTTCATGAATTTCATAGCTAATAAGTAGTGATAACTTTGATGGATTTGATAAAATATCGTCCATAAAAATTAGATATGTCTTTGAAACTTTTTCGTTACTCGAAAAGAATTATTGAATATGGATAAACCAGTTTTTGATCAAGTTAAACTAGCTGTTTCCCAAAATAAGTGGGATGAGAAAAAAGCACATGAACTTGGTTTTGTCTTAATTCAAGATGAAGAGATACCTGTTGATGAGGGTTCTCTATATGAATCAGTTGTCATGGGTGCTGGTCCATCTGCCTTTGGTTTTGTTAAGCAGTTGATTAGTTCGAATCAATTAACTCCAAACAAAGATCATCCGCCTGTTATGGTATTAGAAGCGGCCGATAAAATTGGTATTAAATCTGTTTATGGAGGTGCCTTTTGGCCCAAAGATGGTGTCATCTTTGATGATGATCCTGATTATTTTGATGATTGCCCACACGATCGAACAGTAACTAAAAAATCCGATCACTTATATTTAGTAACCCCTGAAGGTAAAAAATTCAAACCACCTTTAGAGCCAGCAACACTCTTTAGAAATAAAACTATGGGTTACATTACGCCTAAACATATTTTATACCCATATTTTTGGAATAAAATTGAATCTAAAAAAGAAGAAGGTTATTTTAGAATTCGAACAGGGCAATCTTGTGATAAATTAATTATGAATCAAGAAGGTAGTGTTGTAGGTGTTCAAACTTTCACAGGTCAGAAATATTTTGCAAACGTAGTGATTGATGCCACGGGATGTGGCGCACTTTTTTCAAGAAATTTATCTGTTCAACCATTGAATAACAATCACGGTGATTTTTTCTTTGGGATTAAATTAATTTGTGAAATGCCAAATGAAAAAATCAATCAAGTCTTTGGTTTGAAAAATGACAAAGATGGTTGTGTACTTGAGCTTTCAGGAAATATATCAAAAAAAATCCCTGCCTTGCCGGGTATTATTGGTATTTATCCAGGTGATGGAATTGTAAACGTAAGTGTTTTGTATTCACCTACTTTTGGGATGAAATCTGGATTGCAACCTCATGAAGTTATGAATGAAATATTAAGTTCTCCGCATGTTAAAAAAGTTACTGGTGGTTCAAAGCCAATCGAATGGTCCGCTTGTCGTTTGCCCGAATTACATTTTAAATATATGCCGAAGCTTGCCTATGATGGGTATATTCCTTTGGGTGATACTTTGGGACTTGTAGATTTTTTAAGGAAACATGGTGTTAATACTGGGATGAAATCTGGTGCCTTAGCAGGCGAATTGATAAGTAAAGTAATAAAGAACGATGAAGGTTACAATGAATCATCATTGCGCAGATTTGAAGTAATGTTGAAAAAATCTTGGGTTGGCAAAAGATTGATGAGTAGAAGCTTTCAGTTCATACATAAGATGATCAATTTGCCAATTGCATTTAAAATAATGGCCAAACAAGCTGAGTTTGGAAAAATGATATCTGATGTTCCAGAAGGTTTGCCGGCAATGTCTCATTCCGATTATATGGCACTAAATTTAGAGGCAGAAGGTCAACCGGATATCATCATAAAAGATTCGAATTTATGTCAGTCTTGTGTTTCAGAAGCTTGTCTGAGTTCTGACCCATGCCAAGCATTTGTGATTGATAAAAATGGAAAACCTGTTCTTGATGTTGACCCTGTTGCCAGACCTGAAATACTAAACAATCAAATTAATTTTTCTAAATTTCAATTGATTAATGCTGAAGGGTGTTTGGAATGTGGTAATTGTGAGAGTGCTTGCCCATTTGGAAATGTGATTTATATAGCACCTACTCAGGTCAAAGGCAAGCATGGTAAGAAAAATAAAGGAATTGAATACCGTTATAATTAGGAAGATATGTTATGAAAATAGTTTCTATCCAACGATTGACCTTCGAACCCAAAGAAGTAGCTGACTTAAAAGTTGAAAACGATCAGATAGTTGCTGGTCGAGTGGGGAATTCTTTAAATGAAGGCGATATTAAAGGGTTTGAGTTAATTAAACATTTAAATGAGCCCATTGATGCCATTTCTATAGGATCCCTTGATGCTATTACTCTCGTGCATACGTTTGTTCGCGGGGCTGAGAATGTTTATGAAGTTGGTGAGCAGTTGTCAAAAGAAAATACGGAAGCCCACAATGCAGCTATTGTTGCTTCTAAGATTAATTCTATCGATGGTGTTGAATTAATAGTTTGTGGCGATGTTGAGCAAGATACTGGCAGAAGTCTGTTCGCTGGATTGCTTGCATCTAAGTTAGGATGGGATTTATTCACAAATATAATCAAGGTAGATAAACAAGATTCTAGTTTAGTGATTACACAAGAAACAGAAGCTGGTTTGCAAAATTTTGAATTGATGGGGCCTGCAATTATTTGTCCGGATGAATCTTGTAGTGAAGGCGATGATCCTTCTGATGCTTATGACCTAATTGAAAAACTAGAAAAAAAAGAATCTGTTAAAGTGAAAGTAGATAACAAAGTTGATTCATCGAGAGAAAAATTATCTTTAGAAGAACCAAAAGGTTCTGAATCACAGGCGGTTGTTTCTCTTGATGGTACTGCTGTAAAAAATGTTTTAGATTTAATTAAAAATTATAGTAATTGATTTGTAAGTAAGAAAGAAGAATCGAATGACTAAGATTTTAATACATGTTTCGCAAGACAATGATGGCGTAATTGATGTAAAAGTCGCCTCTTTAATTTCTTCGGCTTTAAGTAGTGGTAATGAGACCATTGGTGTGACAACTAAAATTATTACTGATGATGCTCTAAAGTTATTAGGTGAATGGGGACTTTCAAAATGTTATGCCCCTGAATCATCTTTGGAATCTATTAAAGCAAAATCAGCATTTATTTCATCTGCGATTAAAAAAGAAGAGGCTCAGATCATTCTATTCGTAGGTGAGAAAAGCCTTTGTTCTTATATTGCCGGTTCTAACAATGGCACAGCCGTTGACAATGTCTTTGATTTGAAAATCGAGAGTGGTGAAGTTGAAACATCCTGTGAGATATATGCCGGAAAATTCATTCTAAGAGAGAAATCTAAAGATGGTATTATCTGCATATCGACCGTAGGTTTATCAACAGAGAACTCAAGTGCTTCTACAGCATGTCTAAAAGAAACGCTTTCATATGAAGATTCTGCTGGTGCTAAAGCAGTAGGTGATTTTATTCCAAGTAAAAAAGAAGAGGGTATTGCGCTGCCGGATGCTGAGGTTGTGTTGGATGTGGGTGATGGATTAGGCACAAAAGGAATAAGCACAGTCAAAAAGTTATGTAGTATTTTAGGTGTGATGGGTGTTAAAGTCGCCATTGGTGCTTCGCGGGTTGTGACGGATGGCGGTAGAATGCCACGTAATACACAAATAGGTATTTCAGGAATATCCGTTCAGCCAGAGCTAATTATATCTATGGGTGTAAGTGGTGCGCCACAACATTGGGCAGGCATGAAAAATGCGAAGCAGAAAGTTTGCGTGAACACAGATAAAGAAGCACCATTGATGAAAATGGTTGATATGCCTATTGAGGGTGATGCGCATGTATTCTTAAAAGATTTAATTGATATAGCTAGTGAATCTTTAACAGATGAGCAAAAAGAAAAACTAAAAAAAACGCCAACAACTAAAAAAGTAAAAATAGAATCGAGTGGTCCTGCCGTTCAGGAACATCACGAACCTCTGCCAGATCAACCGTTGAACATAGATTTAAGAGGTATCTACTTTGAACTGTTTGAAGTGTATCAAGCTGATCATAATAATGATAATTGGAACCAAGAAAAAATAAAAGCGTTGTTATCCAAAGCGGCTAATTATGCTGAGAAGTTTGTGAATCAAGGCAAAAGAGATGCTGAAGTAACGGGCATATTATTTAGGCCAGGTGAAGAATTCAAAGAGCAAGCTATTATTGCCCCTGAAAGTTATCATACAGGTTGGAAAGAATATTATAAAGCTGGTTTTGGTAGAATGTCTACACCGAAACATCTTGGTGGGTTGGAAGTTCCCGAAAGTGTTCAGGACTATATTTCTGAAATTATATCGGCTGGTAGCCCWGCTATGGGAACCTATTTTGGATTGACTCAAGGGGCTGCCTTGATCATGTCTACCTTCGGAGGTGATTGGATGAAAGAAAAGGTACTTCCACGATTAATGGATGGTACTGATCAAGGCACCATGTGTTTGACTGAAGCCCAGGCCGGTAGTGATTTGGCCGCAGTTACAACTTCAGCGAAACGAATGAAAGATTCAGATTTATTTGAAATTTCTGGTACTAAAATCTTTATTACATCTGGTGATCATGATATTACGGAAAATCATTGGCATATAGTGTTGGCTAAAATAGAAGGCACAGGATTAAAAGGGACTAAAGCAATCTCATTATTTTTGGTGCCAAAATTTTGGACGGATGAGGATTGTGGTATTGAAGGTTTTAATGAAGTTGCGACACAATCGATAGAACATAAAAGTGGTATGATGACAAGTCCAACTTGTGTATTAAAATTTAGTAATTCTAAAGGCTATCTGATTGGTGATAATGTCGATGAAGAATGTCGCCAACCAAGCGGAATGCCAAAAATGTTCTTCTTTATGAATGCTATGCGTCATGAAACCGGTACAGCTGGTAGAGGTCAAGCCGTTGCCACATGTTTGGATGCTTTGATTTATAGTACTGAACGAAAACAAGGTGTTGCCTTTAAAGAAATGGGACAAGGTATTGATCAAAGTTTGATTATTAAACATGCCAATCAAAAAGCACATTTATTAGATATGTTTGCAAGAACATTTGCCGATAGAGCTTTAACCCAAAAATTGACGCAAATAAGAGATCACTACCATAAAAAACATCATGATGGTATGATTCAATATGATGAGAAGATGGCAGAGCTAAATATCGAAAGCGAATCGTTAAAAATCCTTGAAGAATTGGCTGAAAAATTAACTAAAGTAGTTAGACAATTAAGTAAAAGCAAAAGCGCAAAGAAAAAACTAAAGAAATCCCCTGAAGGCTTAGAGCAATTAAAAAAAGAAATAATCAATTTAAAAGTTCTAAAAAATACTCTTCGAGATGAAATCAATTCTATTAATAATAGATTTTTAGACTTATATGATTTGAAAAATTATTTAAAAAGTAATAGTGCTGACCAAGAAACCTATGCTTCGTTATTTACATCTTTGGTGAAAGCTCAAGTCACCGATGATAATATGAAGACGTTGCTAGAAGGCATGCAGGCTTATGGTGGCATTGGTTTCATGGCTGAAACTCCAGTGACTCAAAGATTTCATGATTCACCTATTTTAAATATATGGGAAGGCACAAATGATATTCAATCTCTGAATACAGTCTTTAGACAAATTGATGACGATACAAAAGATTCAAAAGGTGATATCATGTTCTTGAAATTTATCGATGAAATCACCAAATTTATGGATGATAATAGAGAGCACCCACGACTTGGGGCGAGTATTGAAATACTAAGAAAATATTGTAGTGAACTATTAATATTTAGAAATGCTATGGTGGTTTCAACCTTGAAAGATAAGATTCGTTTTTGGGTTTCATCGCATGGGTATAAATTGAGTCCTAGCAAAAAAGATAAAATAATTGCTAAGATTAAATGGGCTGAAAGAATGCAAGCTGTTTGTAGAGATTTTAATACATGGTTCAGTCAATCAGTTCAAGCTTGGCAAATAATAAGAGTAGGTATTAGGGCATCTGAATGTCTCGACCAACTCAAGAATGATGCCAATATTGATTTTGACAAAGAACTTTATGATGAAGCATTTTTAGAAGGCCGAGTGATGCTTGCGAACCATTTCGTTAGATCACCAAATTGTTTGAACAAAGGATTATACTTCTGGAAAGATGCCTTTAATAACGATGCTCCAGTTGATATGGTTTATGAGAATCTTGCTGATTCCCCAAGCCGTGTAACAATGGGGTGATTTAAGATTAAATTCATACACGCAAGAATGCCCACATAGGGGCATCCCTACGAAACAACATTGTCCATTTAATTAATATATTATTCGTTTAACGGATTTTATTCCTTCGAGAAAACTCATTTGCAAAATATTTTGAGGTGAGTATAGTATTATTTAATAATTTAATTGAGAAAATAAATGAATGAGCTTTGGGCATCAACAGTATTTTTAAGAACTTTTCTGATATTGTTGGGGATGATTTTAGTGATCAGTTATTATTCTATGAAATTATGGGTCGATTTACTTCCCTTTACATTTTTTAGAATATTAATTACTCCGGGCATTGCTATCCATGAATACAGTCATGCGATTGCATGTTTGTTAACAGGGGCGCCTGTTTCGTCCATCACCATTTTTGATAAAGACGGTGGGAGTGTTGTTCACGGGAATCCAAAAATCAAAATTATTGGACCAGTTATTATTGCCATGGCCCCCATTGCTGGGGCTCTACTAATATTTTCTCTGATGGGCTTTTTGTTGAATTATCCCTTTAATATTAAAGTTAATTCATTTGAAAGTTTTTTTAAAAGTCTTGGCAATGTGCCTTGGACTAAATGGCAAGTTTATCTCTATCTTTACGCATGTATAAATCTAATGATGACCATTGCACCTAGTAAGCAAGATTTGAAAAATTGTCAATGGGGATTAATCGGAACCTTCATTATTATATGCCTGCTTGAATATACTAAAATTCTTAATGGTCAGGCTTTGGCAAACAAATCGATAGAATTTTACGTACCATTTTTAATTATTTCTATGCTTTGTTTGTTAATAACCGTGCCATTCTGTTTAATTAAAAAAAGCAAATAAGTTTTTAATACATGGTGGGTTGTCTAAGGCATTCGACGACAGTACATGTTTGGTTATTGTATTAAAACCCACGTAACTTCATTTTTATTATGATAAAGATGAGTGATTGTTGATCCTTTGATAGCTAAAAATTGATCAAATAATTTCATGTCAGTATCGCCTTGAAGCTTAATCGTGCAAATAAAATTTGCTTGGCATCCGGCATCCAGCCATTGATGAATTAATTTTAATAATCTATCAGGATAACAAATGATATCTGAACAAAACCATTTTAGATTTGGGTAATCATTAGGTTCAAGGGCAAAGGCACTTTGTTGTAACATCTTAATATTTGGTAATTCAAGAATCTTTTTATCAAGTGGCGCCTTGTCAACAGCTGTAACGGCACAACCTAGTGACTGTAATACCCATGACCATCCCCCTGGGCTACCTCCCAGATCTAAACATTCGTCAAATTCATTCGGGTACTGGTTGAATAACGTAAATGTTTCCCATAATTTTAAGTAAGCTCTATTTGGCGGAAACGTCTTGTTTTCATTGAATTCATAAATGCCACCTGGTTTATTTTTTGATGTATCCAAGCTGTAATAAATAGTATTGTTGTCATGTAAAAGCCAACATCCGAATTTTAAAGGATCTTGATGGTCATTAAATTCAATTCTATTTATTTTGAATTTAGCTAGTTTATCTTGTATAAGTGTAGCTCTTCTATGACTGCTGGCCGTATGTAAATACCAATTTTTAGTTAATGATCGTAGAGCTTTGACAGCTTGATTTATCGAAGAAAAAACTATTTTGCCAACAGTTTGCCAGGTATCCTGAGCCCAAATGACGGATTCTTTTTGAGGTTCACTTAAAATATAGTTTTCAAAAGATTCCGTTGATCCAATTAATTCATCCAATAAATTTTGTTTAAAATGTATATGAGGAATAAAAATTTCTACATTAGTCTTTTCAATTGAATAGGTAGAATCTTGAATGGGATTGTTCATCGAATAATTATTTTACGGGGGTCCAATGTTTTTCATTTACAGCCCACAATTTATCGGCTAATTTTTCTATGGTGTGAAATTCTTGTAAAAGGGGGTCTAAGATTAAAGCTTCCATGAAAGCTTGCTTATCCTTTTCAACGGCTGCCTTCATTGTAAGCTCATTGATTGCTATCAAAGGGGTTAATATACCTAAAAGTAGTGGCGGTAATGGGTCGAACTGAATTGGCATCATCCCTCTTGGGGTTATATGGCAGGTCAATTCAAGATTAGCATTATGCGGCAAATTCGGTACAGCTCCTCCATTAGTCATATTTAAATGTAATTCAGATGCATTTATAACACCTCTATTTTCTAATCCTGAAATAATATCAACTATGTTTTCATTTGAGTATTGATGCATGTCAGGAACTTTTTGACTTTCAGGAGCATAAGCCCATCCTGCAACAGTGTCATAAAACCACTGACGTCGTTTTCTTCTAGCATCAGGATCATGTAGTTTTTCATCTATTCCTAATATGCTTTTGCCATCTTTAAAAGATCCTTTAGATAAAAACCATGGGAAGAATTCTACAAAATGATGGTCACCATTATTGGGAAGATATTTTGTAAGTTTAAAAAAATCGTATGCCCAATTTGAATTATCAATGACACCGGTAGCCGGATCAACATAACCTTTTTGTAACGTTTCGCCCATTTTTTCTACTAAAGTTTCCATTTCTAATGTTTGACCATTGACTTCGACGCGGGTAATAAAGCCAAGATGATTTACTCCAACACAATCAACACATACATCATTTCTATCTACATTATAGACTTTTGCAATTTGCTTAACTTGTGATTCTGTCCCATGACATATTCCAATGCAATTTATTTTTGTATGTTGATTGACTGCATTGGTCAGTACCGTCATAGGGTTTGTGACGGAAAGCATTGGAGCCTTTGGGCAAAACTTTTCCATATCATAAGCTATATCTAAAAGTAATGGTACCATTCTTAAGCATCTTGCTGTACACATGGGGCCAATCGTATCGCCTACTGTATGTCTGATTCCAAATTCCTGACAAATATTATCCTCCTCTTCTGCTACATCCATTCCGCCAATTAAAACAGAAACAACAACATAATCAGCATCTTTCAAGGCATCTTCTCTTGATTTAGACATGGTCACAGTGATGGCGCTTCCATTTTCTTTGGCCATTCTTTTTATAATATCGTGCTCTAATTGAAGACTTGATTGATCCAAATCATATAGGAAAATATCTGTATTCTCAAATTGATCAGTATTCGAAAGAGCTGGTGCAATGATCATATCTCTTACACATTGATGTACAAATTTAAAACTTGCACCTATAAAAGCAATTTTTCGACGTGAATTATTAAATGTTCTTAACATTTTCAAGCTCCATTTTTTTATTTTTAATATCAGTAGTTAAATGTTTTAAACTTCCTGTGGTTCACCGGAAGCTACTTTTTCTGGCAAAATAATAGTAAAAGAGGTACCTTTTTGCAGGCCATCGCTACTTACGTTAATTTCTCCTCCTAATTCTTTGATGGCCATATAACAACTGTGTAATCCAAACCCATGACCATCTTTTTTAGTTGTAAACCCATGACTAAACATTTTCTCCATATTTTCTTTTAATATACCTACGCCATTATCAATAATTTTAATTGTTGTTGGATTATTATTTAAGGTGATTAATACCTTTTTATTCTTTTGTTCATACTCAACAAAGGACTCTCTAGCATTTCTAAGTAAATTAATAATGACTTGAAGTAGCTTATGTCTTGAAGTTACAATTAACGAATCTTCTTGGATATCAAGATTAATCTGCAGGTCATGAGTAGAATAATCTGCTGTTACCATACGAAGAGCATCTTCTAAAATAGTTTGTATGGAACAGCTTTCTAGAAAATTTGGTTTGTCAGCATAATTTTGTTGAAGAGTAATAATAGTTTTGATGTGATCAATATTTATGGACAGACGATTCAGTTCATAAATAACACTTTTATCTTCATTTTTAAAGGCATCACTCAGCTCAATTAATAGTAACGGTAGTAATTTACCTTTTGGGTGATTGATTAAAAAGTCATTTAAATTATCTTTATTTTCTGTAAGCAGTTGCGCAATATTGTGAAAAATATTTGATCGCTTATTTTTTACTAAATCCAATAAGTAACTCGTAGAAACATTGACACTATTTAAAACATTTCCAACATTATGTAAAATATTTGTTGCTACTTCGGCCATTCCCGCTTTTACAGCTGAGCTTTTAATTTCAACTTCTGCTTTTAGTAATTCTGTCACATTTTTTCTTAAATCTTTGGTTCTCTTATTTAATGTTTCTTCTGTCTTTGCCAGCTTCTCATTTTTTTCATTCAATTCTTGGTTTTGTAATTTGAGCTGAATGTTAGTCGCTTTAATATCATTAATTAAATTGTTATTGTGATTATCTGTTTTTAATTTATCCCAAATTCTTGAAATGGATTTTATTAATACTATTGGTGAAATTGGTTTTTCGATGAAGTCATAGGCGCCATTTTTTAACGCATCAATGGCACTTTCTTTGTTTGCGTTGGCCGTAATGATTACAGGTATAATATCTGGATTAATATCTTGAGCCTTTTTCATCAATTCTATTCCTGTTACATCAGGCATAATTTGATCAGTAATGAAAATATCAAAGGGTAATTTTGCTAAAGTATTTAAGGCATCTTGGGGACAAGTTGTTGTATGAAGTATCGCAAGATCTGTAAGTGTATTATGAATGGTTTCCAAAATGATGGGGTCATCATCTATGACAATGATTCTTGGTAATTCTGGTTGAGTATTCATTGAATTTAAGCACTTCGATTTTGGTCTATTTAGCACGTATAGTAATGTTTGGGCAGAAAAAGATCAATATAAAAATAAGATTACTTTTCTTCTAGAAAATTTACAATTGTTTATTAAACCTTTAAATGTTCATCTTGAATATGTCGGGTAAAAATAGGATTAAAACCACTCGTGTCTAAAAATGTTTACTTATCATTTCAGGGTAAAAATGAATTAAGGATTGATTGGATTCAATGTAATGAAACTATTGGCAAACTTGGTCTGACAATTTTACCTGGTCGACAAGATCGCAATAGGTCTCTAGATGATGATATTAAAATTTTCAAAAAAGAAAAAGTTAATACCATCTACTGCTTGGCGGAACAGTGGGAGCTTGATGATTTTGGGGTAGCTGATTTAATTTTTAAATATCATCAATCTTCTTTAGAAGCTTTTCATACTCCGGCCGTTGATCAAAAGACTTTAACTCAAGGTGAAACTCATCGTCTAATCATAGACATTCATGGTACTCTTATGCAAAATAAGAATGTTGTGGTTCACTGTATAGGTGGCCTTGGTCGCTCAGGTACTTTAGCAGCCTGTTATCTTAAGCAACAAGGATATACTTCTGAAGAAGCAATTGTGCAGATTCGAAAAGATCGTTCGCCTAGATCCATTGAAAATGTTGATCAAGAAAATTTCATTAATGATTATGAACCTCATAATTAAAAACCAATTTGCCTGTATAGATTGCTGTAATTGATTTCTAGCTAGCCTTGTTTATTAAGTTGTTTACCGTTGCTTAAAATTACAAATATGTAACATGAGAAATCATACTTACAAATATGTAACTATAAATCGCTAAAATTCAATTTTGCCCTTGAATAACTGCCTAAAACAGATGGCATCTGACTTGCTTTTAACAGGAGTTAAAATAAATCTTTAGGAATGTTGAAATGATAGAAAAGAAGAATCTTGTAGTCGTTGGTAATGGTATGGTGGGCTACAAATTTTGTGAAAAATTTATTGATGCTTCCACAGATGGTGAGTATCAAGTCATTACTTTTGGAGATGAGCCAAGACCTGCCTATGATAGGGTTCACTTGAGTTCATGGTTCGATGGGAAATCCGCAGATGATCTATTGATGCAACCAGAAGATTGGTATGCAAAAAATGGAATTGAGTTATTGATAGGGGAAAAAGTAATTGCCATCGATCACGACAAACAAACTATTTCTACAGATCAAGATCAAGAAATCCCCTATAATACATTAGTATTAGCTACTGGTTCTTTTCCATTTGTACCTCCAATACCTGGCAAAGATAAAAAGGGTGTTTTTGTATATCGGACAATTGAAGATCTCGTTGCTATAAAATCATTCGGTTCCAAAGTAAAAACTGCTGCCGTCATTGGGGGTGGCTTATTAGGTCTTGAGGCAGCCAAAGCACTTGTAGATTTAGGATTAAAAACTCATGTAGTTGAGTTTGCTCCTCGCTTGATGCCTCGACAAATTGATGATGAAGGTTCGAGATACTTAGAAGATAAAATAAAAAAACTTGGTGTTGATATACATTTAAATGTGGCCACCAAAGAAATAATCGGTGATAACAATGTAACAGGATTATTATTTAGTAATGATGAATTATTAGATGTTGATATGGTGGTGATTTCTGCTGGAATTCGCCCGAGGGATGAATTAGCTAAAAAAGCTGGTATTCAGATTGGTGAAAGAGGTGGAATTGTTGTAAATGATTTTTTAGAAACGAGCGTGAAAAATATTTATGCTATAGGTGAATGCGCCTTACATGATGGCATGATTTATGGCTTAGTAGCCCCAGGTTATAGAATGGCTGAAACTGCTGTCTCTCATATTCTTGAAGGGGATAAATCATTTACCGGGATGGATATGTCGACAAAGCTTAAACTTATGGGAGTTGATGTTTCTAATATTGGTGATCCTTTTTTAGATATAGATAATATTACGAATATAGTTCTCTCCAATGAAACAACTGGTGTGTACAAAAAGCTTGTCATTGATAAATCAAGCTGGACGCTAAAAGGTGCTATATTAGTCGGAGATAATAATGATTATAACAAATTGTATCAATACTATTTAAATCAGAAAAAATTACCAGAATCTCCCGAATCGCTTATTGTTATAGGTAGTGATGATGAAGCTACTACTGGTGTAGATGCTTTAGATAGTTCAGCACAAATATGTTCGTGTGAAAATATTACTAAAGGCGAAATTGTTGCAGCAATACAAAGTGGTAATGATACTTTACCTTCCATTAAAAGTTGTACTAAAGCAGGAACAGGATGCGGATCGTGTGTTACTTTAATCAATGACATAGTTGCCTCTGAATTGTCTAAAATAGGCAAAGAAATTTCTAAAAACATTTGTGAACACTTTGATTATTCTAGAGTAGAGCTTGTTGAAATAATCAAAACTAAAAAGATTCAATCCTTTAAAGAATTAATCAATTCTCATGGGAACGGTCATGGATGCGAATTATGTAAACCTGTCGTAGCTTCAATTTTAGCTAGCTATGTAAATGAATATATATTAGATGAGCGTCACAGGACATTACAAGATTCAAATGATAGGTTTTTGGCCAATATTCAAAAGAATGGGACTTATTCAATTGTGCCTAGGATCCCTGGGGGTGAAATTACACCTGACCAGCTAATTGTAATAGGGGAGGTTGCTAAAAATTTTAATCTATACACAAAAATAACTGGTGGGCAAAGGATAGATTTATTTGGGGCACAAAAACATGATCTACCCGTCATTTGGCAAAAATTGGCATCCGTAAATTTAGAGAGTGGCCATGCCTATGCGAAATCCCTAAGAACGGTAAAGTCTTGTGTAGGTAATGTATGGTGTCGCTTCGGTGTACAGGATTCTACAGGATTAGCAATAGAAATAGAAAATAGATATAAAGGTATTAGAGCACCACATAAAATAAAAATGGCAGTGTCCGGATGCGCAAGGGAATGTGCAGAAGCTCAAAGTAAAGATGCCGGAATCATCGCAACTGAGAATGGCTGGAATTTATATGTTTGCGGTAATGGTGGAATGAAACCTCAGCATGCTCAATTACTTGCTGTGGATATCGATAAAGAAACTTTGATCAAATACATTGATCGGTTCTTTATGTATTATATTAGGACGGCAGATAAGTTAACTAGAACAGCTTCTTGGTTAAATAAATTAGAAGGTGGATTAGAGCATTTGAAAGATGTCGTGATCAATGACTCTTTAAATATCAATGCTGATTTAGAAAATGAAATGGCGCATTTAGTTAAAACGTATAAATGTGAATGGCAGGTTACTCTTGAAAGCCCTGAAAGAATGAAGGCCTTTGAGACCTTTGTTAATACCTCAGGCAAAGATGAAACAATTATGATGCGCGAAGAAAGAGGTCAGATTAGACCTTTGAATGAAGATGAAGATAATAAACTAGCCTTAGTGTAGGAGCAATATTAATAATGTGGAAAAAAGTTTGTAACAAAGAGGATATACCTATTAATGGTGGAGCTTGCGTTAAAGAAGGGGATACACAGATCGCTGTTTTTAGTTATGACGATGGAAAAGTATTTTATGCCATAGATAATTTGTGCCCGCATTCAAATCAAAATGTTTTATCCCGCGGTATTGTTGGCGATAGAAAAGGGGAGCCCAAAGTCTCTTGTCCTTTACATAAAAAAAGCTTTTCTTTAAAAAGGGGACACTGTTTAGATTCCGATGAAGAATTATCAGTGAAACGTTATGAAGTTGACATAAGAGGGAACGAAATTTATCTTTGCATACCAGAATAATTTTCTCCCATCTCTTACTTATAATTTATAAATAATTTTGAAACAGTGGTTTTTACTTTGGATGGATATTTTAAATAAAAAGGATAAATAATATATTGGCAATTGTTATATTGTAGAGAAAACTCATGCGTTGTCTTAAGCTGATGTGGATTATCCAAGCATCACCGTTTCAATGATTTGAATAACAAAGATACTTATAAATTAGACTCTCTCATAAGTGGAGAGTCTAATTTAATATAAATTGAAATAATTAAGATTATTTCTTATGGTGCTTTTTACCTTTTTGGTGACCATTTATTTTTTTATTATTTTCGTGATACTCTTTCCAGTCGATTTCATTCCATTTATTATCATCACCAAGTTTTGCTGCTTTGCGTTTGATTTCGGCTTGACGATTATATAGTTTTTCAAGTTCTTTATTACCTGCTTTACCGGCATCTTTCGCTTTATTTTCGTATTCGTCCGCGGCACTTCTAAAAGCGTCGCCTGGTTTTTTACCTTTTTTGTGACCTTTTTTATCAACTTTTTTATCAGCTTTTCCGCCGTTTAATTCTCCGATTTTTTTATTATTTTTATGATACTCTTTCCAATCGGACTCTTTACCTGCTGCTCCTAATTTGGCATTTTTTCTTTTGATTTCGGCTTGACGACTAAAGAGTTTTGCCAATTTTGGTTTACCAGCTTTCTTTGCTGCTTTTGCTTTTTTATCATATTCTTTGGCGGCATCTTTAAATCCCTTTTCATTTTTTTTACCTTGATGATCTCCTTCTATAATTTCTTCTAATCCATCATCAATACCGATTCTATTATTTAATGGCTGATTGATTTCATTTATGGGTATATCATCATTTCCATTTAAGATTGTCATACCTAGGATGCCGCTGACTAATAATGTAGCGGCTAAAACTGTAATTAATTTCGAACTTGAATTCATTTTTAATACTCCTTTTACAATTGATTGTTGGTTTAAACTATTTTGTATGATAAAACTATTGGAGCTCAAAGCTGATGCTGATGCCTCACTTGCATGAAATAGCGTCGCAAGCATTGCTGTAATCAAAACATCCTTTTTCTTAAATTTAGATTGCAAGAATGAAATGGTTCTTTCGATTACTTTTCGTACGCTGGCTTCTTTTGTATTGGTTTTTTCTGCAATTTCTTGATAACTTAATTTATCAAAGTATCTCATTAACAACAAATCGCTTTTCCTTTTGGATAACGATGAAAGTAGTTTTTCAAAATAAATATCATTTCTAGAACTTTTACGATCAGCAATATTAGTATCAAGATCAGCATGCATATTGTGTTTACTCGCTTCTCTATTCATATATGTACAGATATTTTTTGACGACCAATAAAACCATGAGCTTAAATTAGAATTAATATTATCTTGATCTTTGATGTATAGCAGAAAAGTTGATTGAACAGCATCATTGATTTGATCTTTTTGATGCAATTTTCTCATGCAGGTTGAATAGACCAATGTGTAATACTTTGAATAGACCTCCTTTTCAAAATGCGTGTTACTTGTGTTCGATGACATATTTAGTCCAAATAGTTTGTATCTATTAAAAGGATGGCAATTCAGAATTCGCCTGTGACACTAAAATCAATTTAAAGTGGATTATATGAAAGAATTTCAAATTGAAAATATTTACCTGAGAATTAATGTTTTCCTCAAAATATTCGTATGTAAGAAAACCCTGATAGCATTATCGAAAAAGATTAAATCTCATCAGCCTTTGTGCCTCTGTGTGGAAAAAAAATAATCACCTTTTATAATACAGGTGATTTCTCAGAGTTCAGTTGCAAAAATTTGATTAATTCTTGATTACCTAGAACAGGAAAGCCATAGTGACACGAAAATTCAGAATTAAAAAAAATCCTGAACTTTCACCATTTGAACGAAGGGTGAATCAAGTATCGTTAAGCATAATAATTATTAGTACTTTGCTTTTTATTGTATTGGGGATGGTTTTTAAGTTTGAAAATGGCCGTGGTAGCGGAAGAGATGCTGCTGGATTATTAGCAATACCATCAATCATGATTACTATTGGTTTAGCCGTTTCCTTGCAATTAGAAGTGAAGATGCGATTATTATTTTCAATATCGATGTTAGCCTTTTCCCTCTTATCATTCTTTGAAATGTTTTTATTATACATTTATGTTTCTTGTACGGTGTTAACAGTTATTACGTTGGCATTTATTGGTTATTCACATTCGATCAATATCTTATTCTTTTTTCCAAAGAAATTGAGGAAATCGATTTCCTCTAAAGAGGGCGATAATGTTCAATAATAGAAAAGACCTTAAAAGTACTAATTATTCCACTGTGCCTTTGAGTGGAAAAAAAATTCACCCTATCAACGGCCTTTACCTAATTATTTCTGTAACATTTCAAAGGCCTGTCCGCTTAAAGTTTATTACCGAAATTGTTCAATAGAATGCTCATGAGTTTAATATAAAAACTCTTTCATCTTGTATATCCATGCCATTTATTTTTCTTTAAAATATATTCAATTTACCGTATATGTTATATACCAACTTAAATGCTTGAAGTCAGTTTTGTGCACATGATATTCAAAATTGGAGATACCATTTTTCAAATGTTTTCTTAATTCTTTTTCTGACGGACAATTTTTGATTACATTCCATGTTTTTTTATTTGGATCATCAGGGATGAGTCTGTTGTGAAATACATTTCCTTCTTCATCAATATGAGAAAACCTGCCTGGCTCATTAGGAACTCGAGAATCGGGTTGATAAGTATCACTGATTACTACCGTTGCGCCGGGTTTCAGTTTTGAATGAAAGACATTGAAAAACTCATCTATACGAGATTTTGGTATATGCGAAAACCAGTCTTTCGCAAATCCCGCATTGAAAGGGCCACCTACATTTTCTAAAGTATATGCATCCGCCAGAATAAACGTAACTACTCCTGGAGGATATGGTTTCTTTTTTGATTCAATGAGTGTTGACTCATTGAGTTCCGTTGCGATAACTGATTTTGCAATATCGGCTAAGCGACTTGTCCATAAACCTGTGCCGCTTGCAATTTCCAAAATATCACGGTCAGCTAATTTATCTTTAAAGCATGCAAATAGGGAATCCCAATAAGCTACCGCTTCTTTGGAAGGAGGTTTATTTAGACCTCCCTTGGTTTCATATCTAGTAGCTAATTTTTCGTAGTACTCAACCATTTCAGTTACCAATTTAGAATCTACCATTTTTTTTCCTCTTCAAATTATATTATTTAGTTTATTTGCGAATAATTGGTCATGTTGTTTATCTAATAGATTCACAAATAGAGTAAAGGTTCGCGATTAATTTTATTTATTGCAAAATTAATAATATTATTGGTCACTAATTTCAATTTGAAGAAGATGTTCCTGACAATCAATTTTTATATTTTGATTCTGCTATGTTGCAATATCATAAAAATTAAAATGGTGTCGAGCTTATTCATCCTAAATATTTTAGTTGGATAAATTCTCTCAAAGGGGATATTTCTTTAAAATTATTACAATAAGAACTCTCTCTGAGTTAGTACATTAACATTCTACCTTTCTATATTTACATTTTTATTAATTTGATGTGAATTACTCAACTCAAGATATTTAAGAAAGGGGATAGCACCGCGCTGTCCCAGATAACACAACGTATTAAATAAAAGAGTTATGTTTCAATTTTGCTCATTTAACGTATGAGGGTTTCCCTCACTTTCATGGGATGCAAGTGAGGGTGACTTGTAGAAAGTAATTATTTCTTTCTTTGTAATCGTATTCTTTCTAATTGTCTTTTTAATTGGTAAGTATCATTGATTTGTAGATTCCTTGGGTATTCTTGCTCAAAACCAAAAGTTATTTTTTTTGTTTGATCTTTTTCTAATAAAATATTCCAAGTTAATATTCCCATTTCTTTTTTAATTGGATCGGGAGCTATTTTTAATAATTTTAATTTTATATCTTTATTTTGTGATATAGGAAATTGATCTTGAATTTCAATATTGCATTTTCGGCCTAAATAATTTTTGATGGTTATAATGTAATGAGCTTTCATTTGCTCTTTGCTTTTACCTGAAATGAAGAGGCTTTTTTCTCGATCCAATTGCCGAATAACTTTTATGCCTTCTTCAAGACCAAGATATAGATCAAACTCTTCGCCATTAGAAACAAAGTTGATTTTTGATTTTCCACCTAGGCTACCATCTCGATATAATTTTACTATTCCGGGTAATAATGGTGATTTGAATATGTTTTTAAATTCACCAACAATATAAGAACTTTTTGATATTGAAGGGACTGCAAAATAGCGTAATTTAGGTGAAAATTTTGATGACTTAAATTTTAATGGAACAGCAATACCATCAGTTTTGACGGAGTACAATCCTCTGATCGGAAATTCTACGGTAGTACCTCTTTCTTCAATATATTCCAATAATAAGTTACTGGCATCGTTATCTCTATTACCTAAAAAATTCACCATATAATTTGGGTTTTTTTGATTGAAATCCAAATAGCTTTGGTCGATTGCTTCTAATCTGCCATTTGAGGATATATAGGATTGTCTTTTATTTTTATTGCGTAAGTTCTTTCTGCTAAGGACCCATGGTTTTAGTGTAGGTGTTTCTGTTATTTGAGTTGGATTATGAGTTGAAAATACTAATTCTACATTTTGCCAATCTTCATCTGTCGTTTGATAAACAACGATATTATAATCAATGGAAAAATTACTTGAATTATGATCAGTATATAAATCATAGCTAGCATACCATCCAGCCCCTCGAACTAGATATGAGATATCTACAGATTCATTTTGATTGCCTGTAAATTCAAGTGAAACGATGATATTTCTTTTTTTAATATTGTTTTTTGCTCTTAATTTATTTCTTTTGATATTTAACAATCGACTCTTTTCAAAATTTGAAGCGATCTCTTCGTTATGCGTGCGGTTCATTTTTCGTAATTGATTAAGACTTTTGCTTATTGTTTCAATAAATTGTGCTATTTCATCTCCGGTGAGTTTAATCTTGTGATCTTTTGTTAGTGATAATTTATATGTCTTCGATTTTTGCAAAAAGTTAATTCTCTCCGTATTTGTTAAAATTAAATCTCTTAGTTCAATATTACTCTTGGTGATTTTTTCAATCTCAACTTTAATCGTTTTTAGATTATCTTCATTGATATTGTTGAGAATGATCTTTTCACTTCTTACGCCTAATACTTTAATTTTACTGTTTTGATTTATTTGTACTTTTAGCGATGTACTATCAATCCAATTGGGTAGATTTGTAATGGTAAATTCTTTTTGACCTTTGAATGGTTCAACTGTGATTCTCCTTGTGATAAATGCCCAGTCTGGGTACACGATCACTTTTGTAATTGAAGATTCAATTGGATTCTTTTCTTTGCCAATAAAAGTGATGCTTAAGCACAATAGAATTAGTATTGTCATTATTCTTTTCATATTTTAACCTCATTAAATAAAATACATAATTAATAAGCGAAAAATTTTATAAGAACAATAACGAAATGAAACAAGCATATTTTCTTTTACATATATTTTACATTTAAATATTTTGGTTTATTTTGATTGGAATTATCAATTATTTTTTAGGGCACACGAAATTAATTATATTTTTATGAATCTAATTAATTCTTCGGCATGAAGCATTTAATTACTTCAAGGACTAACATAAAATTAATAAAAAATATGGTCTGTCTCTAAAATTTCTTCGTTGGTAAGAGTCTCTCGTACCCTCGTATAAAAAATAGAATCTAAAATTTATTTAAATCCTTTCAGGACGGTCTGATATATGGCGACTTCAATTTCAAAATAAATAAATGATCACTTTTCAGCAAGTACTTCTGAAAACTTTCATTTTTTAGAAGGTGATGATTATTTTGTTTTATTGTTATGTAGTGAGTTATGTTGGTTGTAGCTTATGACAAATTAGATTATTCAAGAACCCACTATAAGTTCTACGAAAAAGGATATTCAGAGTAAAGTCCATGATCTTGTCATTCACCGTCAACGGAGTACAATTACTCTAACCTGTTTCTATACTGGGTAGAACAAATGTTAAACCAACTAACAATTTTATTTATTGCAATCTTATTGTGTTTCAATATTGCCTTTTCTAAAGAACCAAGCAAAAAAATAAAGGCTGCTTACGAAAAGGTTTTGGTGCAAGCAAATCTAGATGAACGTCCAGAGCGGCATAAATTCTTAAAATCTTGGTGTCTAAAAAAAAGGTGGAAGGATAAAGCTAAATATCATGATCTTGAGTATCGAAAATATCAATACAATAAAAAGAAATCTAATCTTAAAAAGAGCCCTTCGGGACAAGAGTTAAAAGCGCTACTTCAGTATGCAAAAAAATTAAAATTACCGAATCAAGAAGAAGAGGCTCATGAACTTTGGATAAGAGCTGAAATCAAACAGAGGAACGTTAATATTGGTAATAATAATAATATTGTAAAAATGAAATCTTTTCTGTCATGGCTTATAAATAATAAAGCCTATGAAGAAGCCAAGCTTGTTGCAATAAATATACTTAAAATTGAATCTGACAATGTGCTATCTCATAAGATACTCGGTCATATTAAGATTGATAATAAGTGGCTTGACCCATGGGAATATTTGAAATCCAAGAATGGCCTGAAAGATATTAAGGCGCGTTATGCGGTACATAAGTTTTTACATTCGAGCAAAGGTAAACGTCAGCGTAACTATCCTTCTAAGCCCATGGCAAATTACGAGAAGGTTGTTCCGGGTAATGGAAATAAAAAAGATGTGTGGCGTGTGCCAATTAAAGGAAATGGGGATGGTAAGGGGCTGATGTATGCATGGAGGCCTCAGAGTTACACTTCATCTCGGTCGTGGCCTTTGA
The DNA here is from genome assembly GCA_002746535.1 of Planctomycetota bacterium. GTDB lineage: Bacteria > Planctomycetota. The sequence goes on along the minus strand of NVWA01000032.1, from coordinate 6,036 downwards.
TCGTATATTTGCACGGTGGAGGATCAGGAGGTATTTCAGCTGCAAATCATACGGCATCCAATAATTTGGCAGGAATTACATGGTATGATTCAAAACTTCCTTATGTTATGATTGCACCTGTAGTCCGTAACCATGTTATAAACTCATGGAATATCAAAGAGAATATGCTTGATGTTGTAGATGGTATAATACATGTTTGCAAATTGTTTAATATTGACAAGAAAAAGATATATCTACTTGGTTCATCTATGGGTGGCCAGGGAACAGCTAGATTCTCATTTGTAATACCAGAATGTTTTGCCGCTTTTTCCCCTTCAGCAGGGGCTTATTGGAATAAACATGTAGTTCCAGATTTAACCGGCAAGTCATTCTTAGTTTGTCATGGAGGTAAAGACCAAAAGTTTAGAAATAAGTCATTGGATGTATTTATGAAAAAAATTAAAAAGGCAAATTCAAATGTAGAACTTCTATTTTTGAAAGATGAGGGCCACAGTATTCCTAAAGAGAAATACTACCCTAAATTATTTACTTTTCTGAAAAGACATGTTAATGATTTCTCACCCGATCTTACACTAGTCAGAAAAATAATATCAGAAACAGTAACTGAAAAGCCACACGGAAAAAAATAGAGTTATTGAAATTAAATTCCTAAGGTTTAGAAGGAAGAGTCATGATCGGTCGGATAATGATAATAAAAGAAATCTTAAACAACTTTTCAGATGAAGAGATGTTATATTTTATAAAAACTATCGATGTTAAGTCGCGAGCTATGACTTATCTGTTGATCACGTCTACGAAAGCTGAATACTTTCTTAATCTTTTAAGTGATGAAGAAAAAACGGATGTAATTAAAATACTTCCTATTGTGAAAGAAGAAGAGGATTTGTTAAATATATTGGAAAAAGAAATTGAACGAGTTATTTCTTACAAAAATATAGAACTGATTATCACACGAAGAATGGTAGAAATGAAAACTGATGAAGCAAAACGATATTTAGAGTTAATTGCTAAATATAATCCTTTGCTTGGTGAACATATAGAATTGGAATATGATCGCTATAATAAATTAATGGGCATATTCCCGTTTGAGGATATTCTATTAATTGACGATAAGAGTTTGCAAGATGTGATAAGAGAAGTTGAATGGGATGATTTATCTTTAGCTTTAAAATTTGCAGGTGATGATATTAAAATAAAAATATTTAAAAATGTTTCTGCTCGCAAAAAAAATTCAATAATTGAAACAATGGAGTTCATGGGTCCAGTTAAGGTAGCTGATGTGAAACATGCTCAAAACCATATTATGAAAGTAGTCAATCGGCGATTAAAAGATGGATCAGCTTTAAAAATTCCAAATGAATAAAATTCAGGAATTATTTTTAAATTATTATTTTTATCCTGAAAGGATGATGCGTTTTGTAGCTTGACATTTTAATGCTTGTATCAATCAAGCAGAAATACAGTGCTGTAGGTACGATACTAATCATTTTTAATAATAAATTTTTGTCCCTTAAAAATCCCATTTTAAAATTATTTGTTTGTAAGAAAACCCTGATAGCTTTATCTAAAAAGATTAAACCACACAGAGGCACAAAGGCACAGAGTTAGATCAGAAATCTTATAGATGTATTAATATTAGAAAATACCTTAAAAGACCTAATAATCTCTCTGTGCCTTTGTGCCTCTGTGTGGAACAAAATATTTTTCATTTTTAGGGCTTGTCCCTAAAAATGTAGCGTACCAACGAACCCCGTTTAAAAATACATTATTAAATTTTTATAAAAGTCGGTGTCAAATTAAAGTATACTAGTAACCAGTCTAATAAACTTATATCTTGTGTGATTATTTTTTATTCCCTTTAAAATAAGTCTTAGCTTGGTAGAAAGATGATGCTTTATTTCTGATTTACTAATTCTAATTTACTGATTTTAATTTTAGGAGAATTACATGAAAGCGACTTCCTGTTTGCTGGTAGTATTGCTATTGTCTTTTAATAGTTTTTTATGTGCTGAGGACAAAGATCTTTTTTTTGAATCTGAATTTTCAAAATTTATTTTAGATAAAGCCAAAGGACTTGACCCTGAAGTTTGGTCTTCAAAAGAAGAAGCTGATGAGAAATCCTTTAAAAAACTTTTGGCCGGAAAAAAAGGTAATGTTATCATTCCTATTTGGTGGAAAGATTCTTTAAGGCCGAAAAAAACTCAAAATGGCATTGCTGAAATTATTTTTAAGGATGTTTCTTCTTCTCCAATCAAAGTAAACTTATTTGCAGGTTTACCAGGGGAGATTGAAATACATCGCATAGGTGGTCTTGGTGATATGAAATGGAAAACAGCTTTCGTGCCAATCCCATGGGATCAAATCATGCGTATGAAAAAAAAATCTGGCTTAACATATATATCATTTATTGCTCCCAAAGAAATTGACATTCCATTTCACTCGATAAAAATTAAGAGAGGCAATAAAGAGATTGATGAGAAGCGTTGGTGCCTCGAAACGCGTGCTTGGGTTGCTAGAGCTCAACTACAAAAAAGGGCGAACGCCATATTGCCCAAAGCAGAGATCTCTAATTTAAGTGAAAAAGAAAATAAGCAAATCGCATTAACATTCCCACGGTCGATGGTGAATTTGATTTATCCTAACTCAGCACCACAAAAGAATGAATCTGAAAAATCTTTGAAAATTCAATTGGCGCTCAATGAATTAGAAGGTGGGCAGTTTGGTGTTTATGCCAATCAAAAAGCTTTGAAAGATGTTCAACTTAAATGTAGTGTATTAAAAACGGCAAAAGGTTTACTTTTTGATGGCAGTGTTGATCTTTTTACGTTAGAGTATTCGGCAGTCACGGGGAAAGATGGTAAGCATCCATTGTATCCACAGAAACTTTGGCCAGCATATTCGCTTGATATAGGGGCAAATGCTTCTCAAGCCTATTGGATCAACGTCGAAAGTTTTAAGTATAAAACGAAACCTGGGTTATATACGGGCAAGATTGAAATCTTGAGCGCTGGTAAAATTGTTCAGACCTTAAAATTAGAAGTGAAGGTGTTACCTTTTGATCTTATGACCATGACGGAAGCAGAGTTGCATCTTGGTGGTTGTGTTCCTCGTTTTTTACCAGCCCATGAATTAAAAGAACTTTCACGGCATAATCATAACAGTATTAATTTATGGTATTCAGGGACAATGAATCAAAGACCAATAAGAAAATCATCAACAGAATTTGAATTAGATTTATGGCTATGGGATGATTTCATGCAGCATGCCAATGATGCAAAAATGAAAAATTTCGTATTTTTTTTAGGAGGCAATCCCTATGGATATCCAGATACCATGCAAATGGAACGTGACCTATATCGTTTTATCTATTCAGATAAAAAAAATATTGATGATTCAAGAGCAGAATGGTTAAAGAGTACTTGGAAGGCAGATGGGAAGGTAGCACCTGAAATAAGAGAACTGTATAGTAAATGGATTTATAAATTCTATAGTCATGCAAAAAAGAATAATTGGCCTGAACCAATTGTGACACCATTTGATGAACCTGCAAAATGGACCCAGGAATCCTGGGCCAGAGGAAAACAGTACCGTTGGCTGAAATCAAACGGTAAATATTCATTTCGAGTTGTGCAAAATAGAAAGAATGCTGAATTTATGGATAAATCGAAAAAAGAAAAATTTACTCCAGAGTATCTTTGTGATGGTGGTGCTGGCCCATGGATAAAAACTCATTTTAAAGACTGTTCATCTATCATTCATAAAGCCTACCCAAGTGCCAGAATCTATGGTTCTATTCATCATGCTAAAGGTGGCTTACCCTTTTTGGAAGACGTTGACGTGTTTTGCACGAATGCCATACATCAAGATCATGATTTGGGAAATAAAGTGAGAGCCGTCAAAGGGAAGACCTTTTGGCAATATTCCGGAACAAATGATAAAAGACCTCCTTCAGTAGCTTGGTATACCTTTGGTTTCTATTTTGGTGCTTTTAATTCCCGCGGTTCTTTAGTTTGGGCCTATAATTGGGGAAGCCGTTTTGATACGGCCAGCTCAGGTGGTCAGTGGATGTATGGCTGGACAAGCCCTTATTCTCTCATCAAGACACCTTACTTAGAGGGTCTACGAGAAGGGTGGGATGATCGTCGATATATAGAAACATTGCGCAAGGTAGCTAAAGCAAAGGGAAAAGAAAAAGAAGCTGAAGTTTTGTTATCATCAATTTTTTCAGAAGTCATTGGTTCCAGAAATAAAAGTGGTCGAGATACCGTCAATAACTTTTTTGCACAATCGAAAGATCCAAATAAACTAACTAAATATAGACAATTGATTGTAGATAAGATTCTAGAATTTAATAAATAAAGGTCTGTCTCTTAAAGAATAAACCACATCAGACTTTAGGCTGATTTGAAAATTAGCATTTACCTTCCAGAAGAATAAAAGAATAAAGGTCTGTCCTTAAAATATCTGATTATTTATTAAATAAAAGGTTTTCGGAAAGGGTTATTTCGCGTGCATTTTCATATAACCATCCGATATTTTTACTGCTGACAGAAAAGTCAGCGCTCAGGCAATTCATGGAGCCAAAGAAATAATTTCTGCCAGAATCCTCTGCATAGAACTTTTCAATCGTAAATTTTCTATCAGCTAAAATACCTTTGAATAATTCCCATTTTTCACCTGGATAACGTGTAGAAGCTAAGATGCCTTTTTTGGTATATGATAGACCGTATTGCTTTGATGCTGCTGCGTAGGGTGAATAGGCTTTGTTGAATCTGTTTACAAAAGATGTGATAAAATATTTGCTGTTTGGTTTATTAGAGATCCAAATTTCCTTTGTATTGTCATGCAAGTAAGAAAAGAGGACGTTAGATTTTACGATTTCATTATTGTTATTCCAATCGCACATGCTAAAGGTCGATACGTTCGAGTAGAATGTTATATTATCACCGAAGGAATCATAGCTAAAGCTATAATTACATCCTTCTGCGAGCATTATATCCTTTGTATGGACATCTTCGATGCGCAAGGAGTTGAAAGTAGGACGATAGATAGGGGCTTTGCCAAACATTCTACTATGCCCTAGATAGGAGGTGGGTAGACCTGAAGATTGCCAGTAAGGGGTCGATTTTAAACTAGATGATATCCGTGGATGTGTTCTTCCGCTTTTTAATGAAGCTACGTCGATGGTTGTTGTTGCATCAGGGCAGATCAATATTTTTAAATCACCATGGCCTCCGTTATACATTTGATCTTTTATGATCTGGTGATTAGAGTGATTTGGTGTTGTGATGTCATCAATTGACTTCTCATAATATACAGGGCCTCTAGAGTAGCTCTTTAAATTCAAATTAAAATAAGGTAGTAGGTGCCCTGACCAGCCGGGATACATGCCGCCTCTCAACTTATTTCCTTTAATATCAAAATCTTTTTTCTCATTAAAGCCACCACTATAAGGTAGGCGACCATCATGATCATTAGCGTAGGTGCTTATCAGTAGACCGACTTGTTTCATTTGATTAGCGCAAATTACAGTACGAGCTTTTGCCCTAATTCTTTTTAGCGATGGGACCAATAAAGTCATAAGAATTAATATGACCGTGATAACGGCCATCAGTTCGATTGTAGAAAACCGATTTTGTTTTATTAAGCGATGCAAGTCTGTTGGTGCACGATAATTTTTTAACATCGCAGTATTCCCGAAATAATGTGAATCTATCATTGATAGATACAGCCTTTCATAGTCAGCTGCGTCATCATCTTGTAACTCCATATTAGCAAAGAAATCATCCATAACAATAATTAATGTACACTAATTATCACATTTAAGTACTTACTTAAGTATTAAAGGCTTACTATTTCATCTGTGCCAATTTCTGAATAGATGATTTCACCAAGTATTAGCCTAGTATATTTAATTCTTCAATGAGTTGGTAAGAAGCCTAACTTCAAGCTTGAAGTGCAACACTTATTGATTGATTTCATAAAGAGTCTCCGGTGTAATATAGCCGTATCTTTCTCTCGGCCTTGTGTTTAGTT
>NVWA01000069.1 GCA_002746535.1 Planctomycetota bacterium | reverse complement strand
AAATAACATTTCCCCTTACCCCAAAACCAATCCTTGGTATAATGCTCACTAATCATTTTAGAGAGTAGCCTTGGTTAAGAAATTATTGAATCCATTAGTTGTATGTGGTTTTATAGATTAATTGTATTTGTTGATTTATTAACCGCATGTTGGTCGGCTAAAAAGCCAAATGAAATACAATAAAGTAAATGAAGGAGTGAGATGTGCGTTATAAAATATTAATATCGTGTTTTTGCAGTTTGATGATTTTAGCTTCAGTGCATGCTCAAGATTTTTCTATCAAACAAGTAGCTATTGGTACATTTGAAAACAATAAAAAAACTTTGATTTACACTAAAGGGTTTGAGAAGAACGATGATCTTGAAGACCTTGAAGATGATTACATGGATGACTTAGAGAAAAAGTCAGTTTTAATTTTCTTTATGATGAAAGTTAATAATAAAGAAGAGATTGATATTAAAGACGGCTCCTATAATTTTACACTAAAATCAATTAAGATTGATGGCAACGCAGTGACAATCCCTGTTAGCGATGTTTGTCAAAAAACTAGTTTCAATTATGACAGTTTTGATAAATTCATTATCTTTCCTCTGACTTTTGATAAGGCTACCTATTTGGGGGAAAAATATGAAATCGAAGGATCATTCAATTTTAAATATTCAACCAATTTAGCCGTTATTAAATCCAATAAAATTTCATTGGGTAAAACGAAAAGCTTTAAAATAGGAAAGGTTGAGTACCCTATTTTATTTATGTCTTTTGAGAAAAGATCACTTAACTCATTATCAGTTAATTGCATTACATTAAAATTCAACTGGACAGATTGTGATAGCTATGAAGACTTATCGTTGTTTGATCATAAACTTAATAAGTTGAATAATCGATCAGGTATGACTGAAGGGGATACTTGTGAATACGGCTTTGACTATCCGCATGGTAAGGATGAATTAAAAGAATTATATGTGGGTTTCACGAAGTGGGCAGACCACAAAGAAATTAAAGTGCCCTTTAGTTTGTCTTCAAAATAATAATTAGATTAACGAGTTAAGGATTAATAATGATAAAAATCATCAAATTAGTTTTATTTTTCATGGTATTGTTGATTTGTACTTCGATCGCTGATGAGGATTCAAGCAAAGCGATATGGAAAAAAGATGTTGCTAAAGAATCCTTGTTCTCAGGGCCGGTAAAAGGTTCCCTAAATGGAAATAAGATTGAGCTTGATCATGCCGTTTATGAAGATTCCAAGCTGACATTATATAAAAAGGAGGGTAGGCATATTCGGTTTAGTGTGAATATTAATCTTTTTGGTTCTGATGTCTGGCAAGAGGATCAAGTTATTGCCAATAAAACATTTGTAGTAAGACTTACTGATAAAAAAACAGTTGCCTCCTCAGGCTTTTTCTTCACCAATAAAGATCATACGGCTAATGGGCATAGCTATTTTAAAGGTTTCTCTATGAAATTGGTTTTTGGCAAAGATACCAATGGTAAAATCCCTGGGAAAATATATATCACATTCCCGGATAAGAAAAAAAGTTTTATCGCAGGGAGCTTTATTGTTCAGCGGGAATACATAACCTACAGTATCAAAGACAAGAAATAAATGACAGACCTTAAATAAGCCAATCAACCCTACCATAACAATTCCCCTTACTCCAAATCCAAACCTTGGTATAATGCTTACTAATCCTTTTAGAGAGTAGCTTTGGTTAAGAAATTATTGAATCCATTAGTTGTGTCTGCTTTTATTCTTGTATTGCTCCTTGGCTCACTTGCTCATCTGATGTATGGTTCATGCCAAACAACTAAATATCATTTTATGATGCAAAGATATTGGATGCCTAAATACTTTCATAAAATATTTTATTGGAATAATTATATGAAGTTTCCAGGGGGCAGGCTTCTTTTAATTGAAGAGGAAATGATTCTAGGAAATAAAATTGATGGTGAGTTTAAAAATTATTATGAAAATGGTCAACTTTTAAGACATGAGTTTTATAAAAACGGGAAAGATCACGGGGTTTATAAAGTGTATTACAAAAATGGTAAAAAGAGTCTTGAAGGGATTTACAAAGACGGTGAGCGCCATGGTTTACGTAGAACATGGAATGAAAATGGAATAATAAGTTCTGAAGAAAACTACGAGGATGGCCGCTTGCATGGCATTAAAAAAAGCTGGTACAAAAATGGACAAATCCGTTACGAGTCTAGTTACATAGACGGTAGGTTGCATAAGCAGTTAAAACAATGGCAGGAAAATGGTAAGTTAATTTTTGATGATTCTGGTGAGGACATAACATTTCCAAAGAGAAAAAAGGCCAAATAAATCTCACATTCTTAGTAAGCATTAACAACAGACCATAAATATTTCTTGGCACAGTTATTTATTATTATGGCATGGATAAGCAGGATATTAAAAGATGTGATTTCTTAATCCCTTTTATCCTGTTTATCCATGCCATTGTTTTTTTTTGGTGTTCATGTCTTAAAATTATTATTGAATTAAAAATTACACGTACTTGATTTCATTTGTATATTTAAAAAAGATAAGAACAAAAAGAATACTGGTGTCATTTCGTATAACTTGCGCTCAAAGGATTTAACCGATAAAGATGTATTACCAAAAGATTTAAGTGTTAAGTATTCTGTAGATGTGAGTAATGGAGAGCTAAAAATTCAAACTCTTATTGGGAAAAAAGAAAAAAAATCTTTTATGAAGTTTCATAAAATGATTTTAAAGTAGGTGTTAAGAGACTAGACCATAGATCAGCTCCAACTTCGCCTTTGTAAACCCCATTGCCTATTAGAGTTGGGGGGGGGTAGAATGGGATGGTGTTGTAATTATTAGGGATTTATGGCCTGTCCTATATTCTTCCAAAATGAAACAGATGGGACAAAAATCAAATAATATTTTGTGGAAAAATAAATGAACAATTCTATATTATTGAAATTAATTTTAATATTAATTATAATTAATATTTGTGGGTGTACTGGTAAAAGTAAGATGGACAGATCAACTTCAATTAAGATTATTTATGCAAACACTCAAGAGTATAAAGATGAGGTTAAGCATTTCCTAGTTGATGTAGTTGGAGCCAGTGAACAATATGGTAAGTGGTATATTAAAAGATTCAATATTAAAGATGCTAGCAACGTAAAAGGTCATCATCCCTTTTTATATAATAAGTCTTATTTTTTTTATTATGCTTTTAATAAAAAATATAAAGGCATTCCTTTGGTGGGTGTTTTAGTAGATAGCAGTAATGCTGTTGTAACTGAAATTAATTTAAATTTTAATGTGGTGAGAACTAAAAAAAGATTTGAACTCGTAAAGTCGGGTAACTGAGCTCTGCTCATCAGGAACCCCTCCCAAAACAATATGTTTAGTTGGTGGGGGATGTTGGTATACTGAGAGGGTCTATTAATCGCACTCATGTTTATGAATAGATTATTTTGAATTTTATTTCCGTAAGAATTTTACCGTCATTAAGATTATTTTTATATTTTTGGATACCGATCACACTATTGTTCGGTGGAATCATTTATTTTTCGACTGATTCCAAGCCTTATGATGATAAGCATTTAGAGATTAAAATTAAAAAGGTTCCAGATAAACAAAATGGGTATTTAAAAATAATGGAAGCTGCAAAATCTATGGTTTGGATTGATGACCTCACGTCAAAGCAATCTGTTTATATAGGAGGTTTATCTGTAGAAGAAAGACATAATAAATTCTTTATTGTGGACAAGAAGGACAAGGACAGGCAAAGTATATTTATATATAGTATATTCTAATTGACATCATAATTAAATAATGTAATATTCTCTTTCATTTTAGTATTTATTTACTAAGTGCTTGGAAAGAGGTGGCTTATGACAATTGCTCGTAAAAATTTAGTTGATCCTACAAAGTTAGAACACATTCATTTGATATCGCGTTGTGCTAGAAGGAGCTTTATCATGGGAACGGATTCCTATTCGGGGAAAAATTTTGATCATCGTAAAGAATGGATTCAAGATCGGCTGAAACATTTAGTTAATAACTACAGCATTGAAGTGGGCTCCTATGCTATCATGGATAACCATATACATATTTTAGTTCGAAATCGTTCTGATTTAAATCTGAAATTGAGTGATAGGGATGTTGTCGATCGCTGGGTTAACCTATATACCCCTCGTCTAAGTACGAGCAAAAAAGTTCCTTATGAAATAAAGTTAGAAAATCATAAATTAATTATATTGAAAAATTCTGAAAGAATGGCAGAGCTAAGACTTCGATTGAGCAGCGTCTCGTGGTTCATGAAGACCTTGAAAGAGTTTATTGCGCGCAAGGCAAATAAAGAAGATGAATGCAAAGGTACATTTTGGGAAGCTCGATTTAAAAGTCAGCTACTAACAAGTCATGAGGCCGTCATATTATGTCAGACTTACATTGATTTAAATCCGATTCGAGCCGGAATAGCTACTACTCCCGAGGGATCAAAGAATACAAGTGCTTATGAACGAATTCGCGTAATGCAATCTAAAGAGAACATAAAATTATCTCGATCAATAAAGAATGAGCAGGGGGAGTTTACTCAAAAACAAAAAGGAAAAATACATGAATCTTTTATAATCCGAAATAATGATAAATGGCTTGCACCGTTCTACAAAGGTTACGGTCACACAAAATGTTTTTATCAATTTGTTACCCAAAAAGAATATCTTGAATTACTTGACTGGTCTGGCAGAGAAATAAAGGAAAAGAAATCAGGTGCAATCCCTTCCCACCTAAAACCAATATTTGATCGGCTAGAAATAGACAGAGGCCTATGGATTGATGCTCTTAAAAATTATAAAAATTGGTTTCAGCATATAGTCGGTGATATTGAAAAAGCTTGGAAATTTATTTCTGGAATCACGAATCATCACTTTAAAGGTGGAAAAGAAAACCGCCAATTATTCCATAAATAAATAACTCATCTAAACAAAAATATTTGAATCCTACGAATTTCAGCTGTAGTCCCATGTCTGGAATTCCATAATTTAATAAATAATTAATTATTGAAGATATCTCTTTTACACCAAGCCACATTAATCATCAAGTTTGAATTAAATGCATAAATAATTTTCATAAATTAAATATACATAGCCTGTCCTTTTCTGTCTTCTGTCCTGTAGATGATGATGAAATTGTTACTTCTATTTTAGAGAATTATATTTCTAATTATTATGATGTGACTATATTTAATTGTCCAGTAAAAGCTCTTATTCACTATTCTAAAGATCAAGACTACTCAGTTGTTCTAGCAGATATTCAAATGCCAAAACTTCAAGGCGATGAGATGATTGAAGAAATGTTGAGGATTAATTCCAAACAAAAGTTTATCATAAGTACTGTGTCAATGAAGCCAAAAATTATGAAACTTGCTGATACTTATAGTGATCACATATTTATAAGTGATAAGCCATTCAACTTACCAAAATTAAAATCCCTTTTGGAAGAGATAGAATGCAGTTTTGATTAATTAGCAATCATTTTACTTAGTTCACCGTGAGTTGGTTAGCGGAAGCATATTCAGAAGAAAGATTTAGATGAGTTCAGTAAATATTTTAGTGGTTGGCGATGATTTAGAAATGGCTGATGTTTTACACTCGTCAATATGCGATGATATAAATATTACTGCTATAAGCAAACTTGACGAGGCATTTACTCATTTCGTTAACTATCAAGACTATGTAGCTATTGTCTTGGACTTAAATCCCTCTGTAGTTCAGGTGGATGATTTTTTAAGAAATATTTTTAATTTATCTTCTAAACAAGCTTTTATTGTACCAATTAATGTAAATGATTTTCAATACTTATCAGTATTAATAAAATATGAAAAAAATATTTTCTATTTAAGAAAACCAATAGATTTTATAAATTTTGATTTGGCTATCAAATCCTTCCTCCATAACGTTAAATAGAGTGATGATATCGTACGTACAATCTTCTTTATGCTTTAGTGTAGGGTTGTTGATCTGTTTCATCCGCGGGTTGGGTTTTACCGTTGCAATATTGTTTAAAACAGACCAAATAGTATCCTTGAATTTATTTAACTTTTTTCCTAACTTCATTCAAGTGTTTGGATAAATTAAACGGGTTTGGCTTATAGAGAGCTCTATTACAAGTAAAGAGATACTTTATTTTGAAAATACTATAACTTCGCAATAATAATCTAGCATTTTAATCGCCTTAATAAAACCACTTCTAAAATCTGACTTAATAATATATCCTGCAATATGTCTTTCATAAGCTTGCTTTAGATCATTTTCATTATCGGATGTCGTCAACACAAAAATAATTGTTTTGGTTAATTTCTTATCATTTCTAATTTCATCAATTAATTGAAATCCGTCCATCCTAGGCATTTTTAAATCAACGAGTAAAATGAATGGGAAATTTATTTCACCCTTCTTTAAAATATCTAATGCTATCTGACCATCTTCTGCACGAATTACTGGATTTGAAATTTCGCACTCTTTGAATGCTCTCTTTAGGGCCTTAAAATCAATATCATCATCTTCAGCAACTAAAATATTAACGGTTTTTTTATCCATTTCCATCGATTTCATCATTACTCAACCAGAATTTTCCCAAGTAAATACAATGGATGTGCCTTTTTTATTTTGAGGTGTCTCTATTTTCACGCTACCGTTATGTGATTCTATGATTTTCCTAATAATTGTCAATCCCATGCCACTACCCTCAACCTGATCTCTAGGCTTGAGAGTTTGAAATAGCTTAAAGACTTTTTCTTGTTGATCTAGTGGTATCCCTGGACCATCATCAGTAATAACAAACTTATATTTATTATTTTCTTCTTTAACGTAAATCTCGACATTTCCATATTGCTTGTCATTATGCTTAATAGCATTTGATATGATATTTCTCAATACAATTTCAATCGGAGCTTTTTCTATTTTTAATTTAGCGATTGAATCATTTGTCAGATTAATTTTAAATTTTTCTGAAATATTTTGTAGTTCAGTAATATTACTTATTAAAGAATTAATGTCGATTGTTTCTTTAGCATGATTTTCTTTACCAACTTTTGAATAAGCAAGTAAATCACTCAACAATTTTTCCATTCTTTGCGTCCTACCTTTTAACTGGAGTAGATTTTCTTTGGTCTCAAGCTTAACATCGGCATCTAATTGAATAGCTTCATCACTATTAATGACTTCTTTAAGATCTTCAGCTAACCAACCCCCTATATTACTTATAGCTCTCAGTGGAGATTTTAGGTCATGTGAGGCAATATAGGCAAATTCTTCCAAATCTGTATTTGATTTTTCTAAATTGGTAGTCTTTATCTGAAGATCTTTAGTTATTAAGTCTGCATATTTTAACCCTGCTTTATTTGATCGTGCTAACAAAATAAAAAGAGCTAACAATAATAGATCAATAAATATTCCTCCAAAAAGAATATAATTAGATTGCTCGCTTGTGATAGAATCTCTAAAGTCTAAATTTGAATTAATTTTAAAATTCCAAATTCGACCATACATATTTATATTTGAGACCCGTGTAAAAATTGGCTCAGGATCAAATTTACTGTCTTTGTTAATATGATCAGCATATAACAAAGTTTTAGAATCATATACTTTAATATTTACATGCCTATTGCTTTCAGCAAGTACACCCTCCATTAAATTTGACATAATGAAAGGCGAATATATAACACCTAAAATATTATCTTTAGCCTCTTCAATTGAATTGGGTTTATTTGCATTTTTGTAAAATGGAGCATAAAAAAGAAAACCTGGAGTTTTTTTACTATCTTGGACTAATATAATTGGCCCTGTAACTTGAGCTGTCCCCGAATCTCTTGCTTTTAAAATTCCACCGTACCTGTTCTTTTCAAAAGCCATGTCAAGTCCAACTGCTTTTGCATTCTGTTTGTATGGTTCTATAAGTTCTATAGGCCAATATTCACTTTGATTGTGCTTTGGATGAATATTGAAATTTGGTCGCTTTTTTTGAATGTCCGTTAAATATTTATTAATACCGTCTTTTTGTAAATTATAAATAACTCCAATACCATTAATACCGGCATACCTTTTTTCTATTTGTAAGCTTTTAGTATAAGTTTTCCATTCTTGATATGAAACTTTCTCATAAGCATCAATTAATGAAACTCCACCCCATAAGGCATTTTCATAAAGAGCCATACGCTCTTTGACGAGCAGTAGCACTTGATCTGATTCCCTATCAAATTTAATTTTTATTTTTTGGTGCACTTGTGCATTTGAAATACTCCAAACAATATAGGTTAAAAATAAGGAAAATAACAGTACAAACCAATGTACTTTTTGAAACTTGCTAGATTGATGAAGGGAGTTTCTTTGAGCTTCAATCTCAGTGGCTTTCATTTTAACTTTCAACGTTTTAATTTTTACTAGACTTTTAAATTACCATTTAATTATATATTCAACTCCTGCACCGTAACTTTCCTCTTCATCGTTGCGATAACCATTGTATCTAAATTCAAAAATTATATAAAATTGATCTATTATTCTTAAACCTAGTTGGTGTTCTGTCACAATTTTTGGATCCTTTAAACCACCAAAACTGTGATCCATAAAACCAGCTAAATATAATCTATTATATGTTAAGTTCTTAAATAAATTAAACTTATAGACATGCTCTAATTGTGAATTATATCCACTTTCACGATCAAATTGCAGAGCGTGGTAATTGATTGAATAACTTAGAGCGATTGTTTTAAAAAACTTATCTAGATATTTTGTTTTATGTAGCGACCATCGAAATCCAAATCGAATTCGATCATTAACATCCCCGCTTCTTAAATTCCACTGAGCGGTTATATCAATCGGAATTTCAGAATGAATTTGCCACCTAATATTTTGCTCTGTGTAATATTGATTCGTCTCACTTAATTCAGTTTTTAAAGTTTGATTACCAAAATTTGATAAACTAAAATATGAAAACCTAAAAGGGAGTTTACTGAATATATTAACTGTAAATACACTATCAGATTCATATTTTATTTTTGGATATAAATTAAAGTCAATAAATCCGCCTTTATCAAATTTTGTTACTTTCTCTTCTGCATTTACAGAAAATAACACTAAAATAAATATACAATTAGATATTAATATCTTCAATTGATTGTCCATCTGGCAGATAAGTCTTATCGCAAAAATACACCTATAAAGAATATTACATCGCATTACAACAAAAATCAAATTTAATTAATTTTTTGAGTTGTAAATTAACTAAAAGAAACACAAGATCACACAGGATTATTTCAAGCAAGCTGAAATCAATTTAATCATGAATTGCTTTAAAGGAAAATATAAACATCTTGCCATGTTAGAACTATTGTATGGTTGTGGCTTAAGAAGAGGGGAGCTACTTAGAATTGAATTATTTGATATAGACTTTGATGAAAAAACTATGCTTGTAAGAGGAAAAGGCGATCGGGTTCGTTATGTGCCCCTTACTAGCATAGCTGTTTACCTTATCGGCAAATATATAGACGAGTTTAGGCCACATTCTTCAGACACAACAAAATTATTTACAACTAGAACCGGTAAAGGTTTCAAAAGAGAAACAGTTGAATCGCTCTTTAAGTATATGAAAACTAAGTTGCCAAATAGTTTAAAGGGTAGATTTCATCCACATGCTTTGAGGCATTCAATTGCTACACATTTAATGAATAATGGTGTGCCTGTTATATTTATTCATCCGGCCAACTCTGGTGGGGTGCTAGTTGAATTG
>NVWA01000068.1 GCA_002746535.1 Planctomycetota bacterium | reverse complement strand
TGGTAATGCAAAGTAAATTCATCTAAATAGGTACGACTTCTTCCATCAAGACCTCGCCAATTAACACCATTTACTTCCTCAGACAATAAAAATGGTGTAAACTCAGGCATCCAATAAGCCTGGCACATATAATGATATTTAGAGGTCTGACAACTCCCATACATCAGATGAGCAAGTGAGCCAAGTAGCATGGTTACGATGATGGCTGATATGATTAGGGGGTTTAGGAGTTTCTTCATTACTCATTTTCTGTTTTGATTAGCTTATTATCTTTGAAGAGTTCTCTTTTTGTGTTTTCTGTTTAAGGTCTGTCATTTATTTTTTTCTTTTTTAATTCAAGCTTAGAAGGATAAAACTTAACTGGGTCCTTAAACTGAATATATTTATACGAATTAACAAATGTAATAAAGTCACTTTTGTTTTTAATGATAACGTGCTGACCACTTCGCGATTCATTAAATCTTTCAAACAATTCATTTAAAACAGATATTGCAACGTCAAAAGAGACCGGATCATCGTTTTCCTTTTTTACTAACTTCAACTTGGATGCAGATTTAATCAGAATCTTTCTAGTGTTTTTATTATAATCTACAAATCTTATAGTACTTACAAAGAAACGTATCTTTAATTCGTCATCTTTTAATTTAGGATATAAGTAATTGTTGATTAAATCCTTTAGGTAATTTTTATTAATTAGCCGGATTCTAGAGCAAAATGTAAATTGATAATACAATAACGTCATAATAGTGTCTTTGCCATTAAATTTAGTTACTATATATTCAAATGATTTTTTAGATTCAATTTTATATAACTCAAAATATTCATTATCAGATAATTTTTTGTCAAGAATTAATGAATAATTATTCATATACATTGCTTTCGTATATATTTCATCTAAATTTAATTTCACATTTTTTTTATTTAAGTCATCAATAAAATCCCTGACAACATTCATTTGAAATGGAATATATCTCTTTGGGGAAATCAATATAGAAGTATCAAATTTTACGCCGTCATATTCCCCATATTGGAATCGTTCAACTTCAGTCTTCTTTATGCCACCTATTGTAGAATATAAAATTAACCAATTATTATATTTTTCTTTTAAACACAAGTTATAAGCAACAATATGATTTTTTTTCAAGTAAACTCTAATGGCATCCTTCTGCTTCAAATAGTCATCTGCAATTAATAAATTTGGCAGTAAAAACATTAATAAAATAATAATCTTCTTCATCGTCTAAATCTTACATAAAAGTTATTTATATAATTTTATCATTATTAAACCAAATACCACTAAGACAAAACAATAGGATTTAATAAGCTCTTAACCAATGCTACTCTCTAAAAGGATCAGTGAGTATTATACCAAGCTTTGGTGGTGGGTTAAGGGGAATGTTATTGGGTTATTTTGTAAGAGTGTGGGAGGAGAGTTTTGTTTAGTCTGGCAAATGCTTAGATGGATTTCCCTTAGAGACAAAGGTTAAATTATTTACTTTTTCTCTAATTCCAATAAGTAATGATTTGTTTTGTGAAGAAAAAGTAAATCCTTGAAGTCCATACTCTATAAAACCATCCAGCGATTCATTATTTATGTAAAATTTAAAGGGCACAAAATCTTCATCTTCATAATATTCCTCAATTTCATAATGGCAGTTCCAGTGCTCATTCAATTTTTCATTTATGTAGTAGAGAATATCTCTAAAGGGAAATTTATAATCAAAGCCGTCCCCTATATCAAGAAGTTCTAAATGATATTTTTGCTCATTATCTATATAGTTTTCAGGAATATCAAAATTTAATTTAATATTGTAACTGCCATTGTTGTAACCATCCTGGTCTAATGCAGAAGTAATATTTTTGAAATTTGTATGAAAATCTATTGGTAATTCATCTAATGTTTTGAATTTAATTGAAGCAAGCGATGTGTAAACCATTATTGCCAAGTCATTAGATTCAATTTCAAAGAAGTAGTTGTTATTATAATTTATTGGAAAAAGTGTACCTTTGTAGCTAACGGTGAGAGTATGCTTCCCTACTCCAATATCTGTATCAAAGTATTCTGATTGTCTTATTGAAATCTCATGAAAATCATCTATCCTAACATCTATAAGAGTGCTAAGGGTAGTGAATGGGTTTGGTTTATTATAAATTATCATTATCTACTTCGTAATAAACCAAGCCAACTCTCTAAAAGCAAAGAAGCCATTATACCAAGGTTTGCTGGTGGGGTAAGGGGAAATGTTTTGGCTGATTGTTTTAGGCCTATGTATAGATATAATGTACAATGATTAAAATACTTTACGGAAATTGAATGTTACTTAAAACAGAATCCTCTCTTGTCAATCTAGCTATATTTGTATTTTTATTAATATGCCTATTGGCAACTGTCTATACTCAGAATTTCAATAAAACCACTAACATTAAAAACTGGAAAATCTATAAAGAGAAATATGCTGATCGAAAATTAGAAATATCTAGCGGAATGGTGAGAAGTCATGCAATTAAACCAATAAGCATAACAAAAAAAGGTAAAGTAGAGTTTAACAAAGTAGATGGCAAAACTTTTAAAGTAGTTTGGAAAAGAAATTTGAATGAATCAATTTCAATTAGCGATTCATCTAGATGGGCAATTGGCAACAATGAAGTATACATCACTAAATATAAAGGTCTCATCGCATTAGATAAAAAATCAGGGAAAACGCTTTGGCAATCTGATGGCCCCACCTGGAGACTTTTAGCAATTGAAAATTTAATTATTGCCTGTGATGGTGATTCTAGAGACAAGGATAAAGCCCGTTTTGTCGTTGCGCGTAAAGCCATAAATGGTGAAATCGCCTGGAAAACTGAAATTTCACAAGATGGTACACCAACAAAAATTATATTTAATTCAGGCTATAATTGGGTCATAGGAACAAAAGACATGGTTGAGGGTTATACCTATTTAATAACGCCAAAAGGTAAAATTTTAAAAAAGTACAAGGAATATGTCACAGACATATTTAATAAAGGAAATGATATTATTTTTGTATCCAATATAAGAATTGCAAAAATAGATAAAGACACAAATCTTATCTGGGAAGTTTCACACGGCACTAAGACACCATTTCCTTTTAACAATGCTAGAATAATGGATGCAAAAAATGACAATTTATTGATGTATTTTTATAGTCCATTAAGCCCTAGCAGTGTAAGTGTGTGGAAAATAAATTCCCAAAAAGGGGAACTAAAATGGAAAACGGTTTGTCCTTCAATCGCTTATGGGCCTAATTCTAAATATCGCCATAATGTATATTTAAAAATAGTTAAAGAAGAAATTGCCGTTGTTAGCAAAGGTGGTTGGTATTTCCTAGAGATTCTATCCCTTAAAACAGGAGTGAAAAAAAATCGATATGAATTCTAGAACACACTAATCTAATACTCAGTATACCAACATCCCCCACCAACTAAACATATTGTTAAAGGGAGGGTGAGCTGGATTTGATTATTCTTTGGTATCTGTTTTAAATATTTTTTTTGTTTAGGTCATTTAACGATTTCGCCACCTCGTAAATTAAAAGAGAGCTATCGAATGTAGTTGCTTCTTTTTTAAGAGCTATAATTGCCCGTGCGCCATCATCTTTTGGAACATAAATTTCATAAATTGATTTATATTCATCAAAAGACATATGGGATTAGGGGTCGGACAAGGCTAACCAACCCTATCACAGTATGTTACGACTTAAAATAGCCTAAAATGTACCCTTAGAGCGTCGGTTTTTAATGATTATGAGCCTTCTAAGAAAAGTCCACTTTAGAATCGTAAAACATTCTGTTATCTTCCTCTAACAAACCATAGGTTGCTTTAGGTTCTTTCAAAGCAACATTATTTCCGGTGACTTCAATGACTCTTTTTTCACCATGTAGTTTAAGTTTCTTCTGGAATGTTTTTACAAAACCATCATCACCAATAGCTATGGATGAAGTCCAATCCGGTTGATCTATTTTACTCTTGGCATGCAAAGCTTTATGAATCAAATTATCAATTATCTCACAGACACCTTCTAGATCTTTTTCTCCTGAAAGTTTAACAATGTTCTTATGATCTATTATTTGATACCGCTCTTTAGGTTTACGAACTTCTCTGTAGGCACAAGTCAACCATTCATCAGGATGTTTAATTTTACCCGTACGACACATATTTAAATCTATATAAGCCATGCAATTTAAAAAGTGAGAATTGGACTGAAAAGCCGTTGCATGATAACGATCTTCCCAAAAAGCCCCTTTTCGCTCTTGCACATTATTAAAATTTTGAGCAGTCGCCCCAGCAATCAGATGGATGCTTTTAGCGATCACATCATCACCTGTATCTTGAACCAACAAATGGATGTGATTTGAAGTAACCATATAGTTCAAAACAACTAGACCATATCGGACCTTTGCTTCACGCAACCAATGCACCCACACTTCACGGACTTTTTTAGACTTAAATAAAAAAGTTCTATCATGACATCTATGAGTAATATGATAAATATAACCTGGAAGGAAAAACCTATTTGCTCTTGGCATTAATACAATCCATCAATTCTATTTTTATGGATATTCTAAACAATCTATTCTAATTTTATGTTACTTTCTCTTAAAACGTCGTTTTTACCCCAAAACCGACCCGCTAACACCACTTTTTCGACTATTTTTTGATCTAAGTTATTACTGTTAAAAGACTTAAATGTGTCCGACCCCGTGAGACTTGTATCCAATATGAGTTGGTTCGTAGTAGAGATTTCATTTAAATTATATGACCTGCTACAACTCGATATTAATAAGATAAAACCACAAACAACTAATGGATTTAATATTGTCTTAACCAAACCATCTCTCTAATTAGAATTTAAACAATCCTACCACACCAAAGCGATTTAGCACTTGTTTTGAGATTGAAAGTTGTTTTGTTTATATGAGATTAGTTTTATTGTTGGTGTGGGAAGTTTGGAGATAGTGTTTTGCTATGTCCTTTGTATCTTGAATCGATTAGTTCTCAGCAATTTGTGATTAGATTAATATTTTTACCTTACGGGTTTGATATAATTGAACTACACGTATAATTTCATTTATCTTTATTTTGACTCTACAAGTATTAAGTTATAATAGAATAGAAAAAATCAGATATTTAAATTTATTATAAAGAATGAGATGGAAATTAATTATTTAAAAGGTGATGCAACTTCCCCAAAAGTTTTAGGCAATAAAATAATCACACATATTTGTAATGATATAGGGGGTTGGGGCAAAGGGTTTGTTTTGGCCATATCCAAAAAATGGCCTGAACCAGAATTAAAATATCGTGAGTGGTATAAATCAAAGAAAAACTTCAATTTGGGGGAAGCTCAATTAGTTCAAGTTGATTGTGATATTTGGATAGCAAATCTAATCGGTCAACACAAAATATACAATACAAGCGGAACCCCACCTATACGTTATGAAGCGATTGGCAACTGCTTAAATAAAGTCTCAGATTTCTCTGAAAAACTAGATGCATCTGTGCATATGCCAAGAATTGGATGCGGATTGGCTGGTGGAGAATGGTATGAAATTGAACAAATTATAAAAACACAACTAATTAAAAATGATATTGCAGTCTATGTATATGATTTATAATAACTTTAAAACTTTTTATTTGAAATAAAAAATGAATTTATTAAATAAACTTTCTTCCATATTCAAAAAGAATAAAACATACTTGGTTAATCATGAAGAAATAATTAAGCAAAAAAATGATTTGAGGTCAAGTTTTCCAAAAGATTTAATATATCCAAAAGACGGCGAAGTATATATCTCGACTTGTGATTTTAAAATCGACTATCTAACTTCACATAATGCACCATTTACTGGTGGAGATAAAGCTATTTTACCAAAAGGGGAACAAATTAAAATACGCAAACCTATTGAGGATCAACCTATAAATGTTTACTGCGATCCAATTAATTATGATAAAATTCATAACAATATAGTGACCAAAGAAGAGAGAAGCAATCCAACCTATGATGGATACTATTTTTCAATAGACACTATAGACTTATATAACCATTTTATTCATAAAAAATAAACATACTTAATCATTTTATTTACATCTATCCTTGAGATCTATAATTTCATTTCTCACCACCAACAGAAACACCTTTAGTGAAAATCAAATCATAAACTTTCTCAGTTACCTGACCTCCCTTAATAAATCCATAAGCTCCACCAAATACCGCACCTATAAAAGCAAGTGTTGGCACTGTTATAACTTCCTCTGGCGCAAGTGCTTGTGGCCCCGCCTGCCCGGCAACAAGAGCTGCGGTTGAGCCTGTTATAGCTCCCATTCTAGCATAAGTCGCAGCGGCTGCCCATCTGCCAATTTCTTTAACAAGAGCCTTTGTGTGGTCTTCGGCAGTATAAACTGTATATCCAGATGCAGCAACACCAAGCACAACAATTGATCTTCCACCCCATTTCATAAAGCTAGCATTTTTGCCTAATTTCTTTTTAGCTATGGCTTGATCTTTAGCAGGGCTACTACTGGACATTCTTAATAAACTTTTAACTTTTTCAACGGCTCTAATACCTGCAGGACCGGGCTTAAGTGCTGACCAACCAATTACTCTTAACCCTTTATTACTTTTTAAAACTAAAGAATGGCGTGACCCACTAGGATTAACATTAACACGAATTACTTCATGTTTTAACTTACTAAGAAATACTCTAATTTTTGACCACTTTAAGCCATCTATATGACCCCGCTCCGGATTAGCAAATTTCTTCTTTAATTCTTTTTCAGCTTCATTAAAAAACTTATTCACATCATCTTTTGTCATAGTATATGTGGCTTTCGGAACATCAGTGCTAACTGTGAGTTTAATATCACAACCTTTTGGATTGACATCTTGATGGTGAGAGGCCAACCAAATCAAACCTTGTTTACCCTTTTTCGGATCAAAATTACCTCTAATTATTTGTGCAGCTTTACCGGCCGTAGTTTTATGAAAATATGTTTCAAGACCAAATGGATCAGCAAAGTTTACCCCAAAATATCCTCTATGCAAAGACATCCCATCAATGAATTGTTTTGGATCACGAGACAAGAACCTACCAAGCTTACCACTATAATACCGAGCTCTAAAATACATGATTCCAGTCTCAACATCATGCCTTCTGCCAGTAAACCCATAGTCATTACCAATGAATCCAGATGTAATAATTATATAAGTATTATCAGTAACTGTTCTTTCGCCAAAAGGTGTATACTCATACCTTTCAACAATATTTCCACTTGAGTCACTAAGAGCTATAACACTATACCTATAATCAACCAGATAGTAATAATCATTACCACCAACACCCATTGTGACAACTTCATCTACAAACCTACTACCATACACAAAATCTTTAACAAGAACCCCTAATCCATCCTGCTCCTCGATAACCCTTACACCCATGTGCACAAAATTAGTAACAACCCCACCAACATCTTTCTGAATCCTCCTACCCATAGCATCATAACTATACTCAGTAACAGTTGATCCAACAGTAGCCTTAATCAACCTATTCATAGCATCAAACTCATAATCATTAGAGCCATCACTAGTCATGTTGCCCGTATTATCATGCGTAAAACCAGTAGAAGTAATCTGATTCATACTATCATGGCTTCTATTATCAACTGTGCCATCATTGTCAAAGCTACTCCAGTTGCCCAGAGTATCTTGAGTCCAATCTTGATAGAATAATGCAGTAGGCACATCATCCTCAGCAACATTCAATGCACCTTGCTTGTAGCCAGTAACTTTATAAGTAGTGTCATAATTGTAGACGGCTGATTTTGTTGCCTGAGCAGGTGCATGTAAAGCAATCTCAACTTTTCTGTTGCCTACATTGTCATATTTGTAATCGAAGCCTGCTATAATAGTTGAACCTGCATTTGTCCACTCTTGAGAAGTTGTTCTGTATGCTGCATCATAACCTTTGGTTAATTTCAAGCCATTACCAAGAGTTTTAGTAGCAACTAGATTTCTATTGTTATAGGTATAGCCAACATATTCATTAGCTGGAGTGACTGTATCAAAAATACTAGTCACTTGATGAGTGCTATCATATTGATAAGTCAACCCTCTACCAGATGGATAGGTAACTTCATCTAATCTGCCAACAGCATCAAAAGTCTTGCTAACTGTTTTAAGAACCCCGCCGATAGTTTGATCTTCACTTGTTAACCTGTTAAAGTCATCATAATGCCTAGTGATTAAACTTGTGGTCTTGCCACCTATACTATCAGCAGTTTCTAATCTGAACTCACTATCGTAGGTGTAGTTCATTTCGTGTGCACCATCAAACGGATCTAGATTAGTGATTTTAGTTTTTTCAAGTCTACCAAAAGAGTCATAATTAAATGTTGTTTTATTACCTCTCTGATCATCTACGGTTTCTCTTTGGCTATACTTGTTATACGTGTAAACCTTTGATTTAGTATCAGCGTAAGTCTCTGTTTCTAATCTTTGATAGATGTCATAGAAATAACTGGTGACATTATTTGCATCATCAGTTATTGTTTCCAACTGCAATGTTTTATCATAATACTTATTGGTTGTAACAACTGCCAATCCATCAACATCATCAGTAGTTGTTAAAACCTGGTCAAAGACATTATAAGTAGTACCAACCTTTTTCC
The DNA here is from genome assembly GCA_002746535.1 of Planctomycetota bacterium. Classification (GTDB taxonomy): domain Bacteria; phylum Planctomycetota. Next base: position 1,658 of record NVWA01000068.1, on the reverse strand, counting down.
CTTCAGGGTCAGTTGTCTCAAGTACTCTTCCATATATGTCATATACAAATGAAGTAATTAAACCTAGCCCACCAAAGTCTTGAGTTTGATTATCAACCAAGCCTCTGTCGTCATAAATAGTTTTGGTTACTTTGGAATCATTATCAGTAACAGTTTCCTGCTCACCATATTCCGTATARGTAAAYGAAGTCACATGACCTTTGGCATTAGTAACCGTTTCCAAATCACCAAAGCCATTATAAGTTCTGCCAGTATTGTTTCCTGCAGGATCATTTACATTAGTTAAATCATTCAATATATCAAAAGTTAAAGTAGTGATTCTGTTGTCACCTGTAGGATCAACAATAGTCTCAACCCTTCTAGGGAATGAGTCATACTCAAATGTTGTTTCAATGCCTGTTTGACTGAAAGCACTGACGACTTGATTTTTATCATTATAAACTTGTGATGTAGACAGATTTGCTGCTGGTGCTGATCCCGGATCAAAGGTAGTTCCTATCTGCCTATTTAAAGTATCATATTGAATTGTAGTTTCAAAACCTCTGGCATTAATTGTTTTATCAACAAGGCCATTAGTTTTATAAATAGTTTCTGTAGATACATCCAAACCTCCTGGATTTAAAGATTCAGGATCAAAAGTAGTTTTAATCTGTCTACCTAAATAGTCATAATCATATTTAGTTATGATTCCATTTATATCTGTTGAAGTTTCTAATTCACCATACTCATTATATGTTGAACGTGTAATTTTATCATTGGCTATCTCAGAGACATCATCATGAACTGTTGTGGTTATAAGCTGACCAAAAAAGTCATATTCATATGTTGTAGTAATATCCTTACCTGTGGCATCAAAGTTAGTAGATTCTAACTGACCTTTGTCGTTATATACAGAAGTTGTAGTTATCTCGTAGCTCTTACCTTCATTCTGAGTAACAGATATCTGACGACCCATATTATCGTAAGTGTAGGTAGTTATTAAATTACGCTTACCAACGCCTTCATCATAAGTCTGTTTAACCAATTGGTTGATGTCATCGTACTCAGATGTAGTGACAATCCCTCTGAAGCCTGTCATTTTTTCTTGATTTCCATACTCATCATATTCGTATGTCATTTCGTTTCCACGATGATCTGTTACTTTGACTTGACGGTCTTGCTCATCATAATCATATGTCATTGAGACGAAATATATTTCATTCGGATCTTGAACAGATGTTTTAACTCGTCCAATTGAATCGAAAGTGTTACCAGAGGTTAATCCAGCAAACACAGTACCCGTTGCTTGACCAGTGAGATTGTATTGAGTAACAGATTCAATATTTCTATTGCCAAAATCGCTAATTACTTTTACAACTCGATCAAGTGAATCGTATTCATATTTAGTTTGGATACCTGTCATATCCGTATAAACATCTAATCTTTCAAGACTATCATATGACCAAGACTCTGTAGTTACTTTTGATGAATCAAAGTTACTTACAGTTTTGCCTGTCAACTCTGTACCAGTATAAGTATATGTCTCAATGCTTCTAGTTGGCCCATAAGTTTCTAAATCTGGATCCCAACGTTTAACTTCAAAGGTAGCAATATCACCATTGGCATTATAAGTGGTAACACCTGGATTATTCGTATCACCGTAAACTTTAATCTGCCTT
>NVWA01000004.1 GCA_002746535.1 Planctomycetota bacterium | reverse complement strand
GTGGCCTTGGTGAAGATTCCAGTAGTAGCTCGTCGTCAGATAGTAGTAGCAATGATTCATCTTCAACAAGTTCGTCTTCCTCAGAATATGCGGCAATGGAGAAAAAAGCTCATGACTTAGTTAATGATTACAGAGCAACCAAAGGATTATCGGCCTTAACATTAGTCGAAAGCATTTCATCTGTTTGTAGGGCGCATTCTGAAGATATGGCTACTATAAAAGTCCTTAGTCATGATGGGTTTGATGGTAGAGCTGATACTTTACAAACAACTGTTGGTTGGACTGGAATTGCCGAAAATGTAGCTTTCAATAATGGATTTAGTGACCCTGAGCAAACTGCTGTTACTGGCTGGATTGGCTCTCCTGGGCATGAGGTAAATATGAGCGGAAATTTCACAAAAACAGGAATGGGAGTTGCAAAAAATGCCGATGGTAGTTATTATTTTACACAGATCTTCATTCGGTAATATTTTCATTTAGCAAATTAGGGCACCCATGAAATCACTTCGGAAATTATTGTTATTTTCTACTGTCGCCTTGTTCTTAATTGGGTGTAGTGATTTCTCTGAAGGTGCTTCTGACGATACATTATTATTAGCAGATACCAAAGTTGAAACATCTGACAATAAAAAAAATAAAGAACCAATTAGTATCAATGAGCTCGAGCAAAGAATTTTTGAGCTTGTCAATCAATACCGTATTAATAATGATTTATCGCCATTAGAATTAAATGAAGAAGTTTCCAAAATCGCAAGAGAACACAGTGAAAATATGGCTGAAGGTAATGTTGCCTGGGGACACAATGGCTATAGTGAACGAGCTGAAATGGTTTCATCAATTATTGCTTGGGAAGAGTTAGGGGAGAATTTAGCTCGAAATAATTTTTCTTCACCTGCGCTTAAAGCTTTGGACGAATGGTCTGAAAGTCATCTTCATGAAGAAAATATGGTCGGATCTTTTAATATGGCCGGTGTAGGTGTTGCTATCAGTTCCGATGGTGAATATTTCTTTACACAAATATTTGTTCGCGATTAACTACTCGCCTAAATATCAAAACATTTAATGCACAAAAAATATTATTTTGCAGGATTCTTTATACTCATTGGTTTGTTTATTGGGTTTCTTTTTTTATTTAGCGTTAATGAAGTAGGTCTTGAAAATCAAAGTCCCATGCCATTAATTAGCATTATGTATGTCGTCATTACATTAATATCAATCGGACTCTCTTTTATTATTTTTGGTGGTTCAAAAGCTGATGAATGAAGCCTCATTCCTATAGCCTTTATTTAATGTTATTATAATTCAAAATGTTTTGCCGCTTTTACAGTTATCATTTCTGCTATTGATAGAGATGATGTAGCTGCTGGTGAAGGTGCATTTCTAACATGAAATATATTTGGTTGATTTGTTTCAAGTACAAAATCATCTACTAATGTACCATCATAATTTAAAGCTTGTGCTCTAATGCCTGATGGGCCTTCTTCACATTGATCTAATGTGATTTCAGGTATGAATTTTTGTAAAGACTTTAAGAATTCTTTTTTTGAGAGATCGCGATAGAGTTCCAATATTCCCGTCCGCCAATATTTCAACATTAATTTGATCATTCCAGGGTAAAAGAGACATGATAAAAGCTCTTTTATATTAATGGTTGAAAAGCGATATCCCTCTATGGCAAAGGCTAAGACCGCATTTGGGCCTAACCAAACACGACCATCTGTTTGTGGCGTAAAGTGGACGCCTAAAAAGGGAAACTTTGGGTCAGGAACAGGATAAATTAATCCATTAACAATAGATTCAGCATCCTTTTTCAATAATAAGTAACTCCCTCTGAAGGGAATTATTTTAGGTGATTTAGCACCTCCGCTCAAAATGGCTAATTTATCGGAGTGGGCGCCACCACAAGTAATGACATTTTCAGTTGTAATCATTTTTGAATCTGTTTTCAAATGTATTGCATGCTCTATTCTTTTGAGATCAATGACCTTATGATTGAGTAAAATTTCCCCGTGTTTATTTTTTATATCATTTGCCATTGAATTGCAGACGGCTTTGTAATCGGCAATACCTGTATGAGGGCAATGAATGGCGCGGAGTGCTTTGCACTTTGGTTCAATTTTTGAAACTTGCTCTTGGTTGATCAAGGCCAGGTCTTTGACTCCATTTGCAATGCCATTTTTAAAAATAGTTTCTAAATTATTGAGTTCACTTTCTTTGGTAGCTACAATTATTTTCCCTATTTTTTTATGCGGAATATTATTTTCTGCGCAATACTGAAACATTTTTTCAGCTCCTTCAACGCATAATTTGGCCTTTAGTGAATTTGGTTTATAGTAAATGCCACTATGTATGACACCACTATTTCTTCCGCTTTGATGGAAGGCGAGTGTAGATTCTTTTTCTAAAAGAATTAATTTTAAGTTTGGATATTTAATTAAAAATTCTCTAGCAGTAGCAAGACCTAAAATGCCTCCACCGATTATTGTCAAATCATACACATGAACTCTTTATCAATAGAATCTTTTTCATCTTAACAAAATTTAAGTCTATTATCAAATACAATTTAATTACAATAGTGTATAATGAGCTTTTCTAACAATTTGCTTTGATGAATGTGATATGACAGAAAGTACCTGCGGGACAAATGTAAACAAAAGTAGGCACTTTGATAGAGGTACGTTTCATCCTTTTGAAATGGCTTTTTGTGGTTATTCTGGATCAGGCAAAACCACACTTATAAAAAATATCGTTTCTAAATTATTTGACAATAAGAAGATTGCCTATATTAAGCATGATGCTCATCACTTCTCAATGGATCATCAAGGCAAGGATACCGAAGTCGTTAAAGCAGCCGGTGCCCAGCAGATTTACATAAACAATGCCGATACTGAAGCGTTAATTTCTTCGAATCCAAAAAATAAATATTTTCAGTCACAATATTTTCAAGATTGTGAATGGGCATTTATAGAAGGTTATAAAAATTCAAAAATCCCAAAGATTCTGTTAGTCGATAAAGAGAATAAAATTCTGGATGATTTTAAAAATAATCAATTATCAAATGTAACGGCAATCGTTGGTCAAGATGAATCCATTTCAAATATAAATGAGTTACCTTATTTTCAACGTGACAAAATTGATGAGATTATTTCATTTATCAAAAAAGGATTTGAAGAAAAAGTTTCACAGGTGCCATTAAATGGATTGGTGCTTATTGGAGGAAATTCTAGTCGTATGGGTCAGGATAAATCTCAACTGGATTATCATGGGAAACCCCAATATGAATTTGTTTTTGATTTATTAGACAAGCATTGCGCAGAAACTTTTATTTCTGTAGCCCAAGAAAATAGATCTATTGCTAAGCCGCAATTAACAGATGATTTTAAAAACTTTGGACCGATGGGCGGGATCTTAACCGCTATGAAGTATAACCCCAGCGCAGCATGGTTAGTCTTAGCGTGCGATATGCCTTTTTTGACTGAGAAAACCATACAATTTTTAATTGATCATCGCGACCCCTATAAGGCTGCCACCGCCTATAAAAGTTTAGACAATGATTTTCCTGAGCCTTTGTGTTCAATCTTTGAGCCAAGGTCAATTAGTTTTTTATATCACTTTTTAAGTATGGGGTATCAGTGCCCTCGAAAAGTTTTGATCAATTCTCCGATTAATCTGTTGTTGCAGGAAGAAAGCGGGGCGCTTGATAATATAAATACAGTGGACGAGTATCAGCAAGCCAGACAAAAACTAAGTCAGGGAATTAATTGAAAAGTATTCATATACAGTATTTTGCGGTTTTGAGAGATCTTACTAAGGTTGATGAAGAACAGCGAGAAACTAATGCCGAAACTGCTTTAGAATTATATGAAGAGGTTAGGCAAGTTTTTGGTTTTGATTTTGATTCCATAAATTTAAGAGTTGCTGTTAATGATTCTTTTTCTGAATGGGATTATAAATTAAAAGACGGAGATAAACTTGTCTTTCTTCCACCAGTTTCAGGAGGTTGAAAAATGTTTTTATTATCAAATAATACCTTAGATCCTGAAGAATATATTAAAGAGTTGAAGGATGATAGCTGTGGTGGTTATGTATCATTTGAAGGTTGGGTTCGTGATTTTAATGAAGGTAAAAAAGTTACCCATTTAAAATATGAGGCTTATCAGGTATTAGCAGAGAAAGAAGCTCAACAAATTATTCAAGAGGCGATAGAAAAATTTGATGCACGTAAGATAAAAATTGTTCATCGTGTGGGTGATCTGCAAATTAGTGAAATTGCTGTTTGGATTGGTGCAACTGCCGTTCATAGAGGTGAAGCTTTTGATGCATGTGAATATGTTATCGATCAGCTAAAAATTCGAGTTCCTATTTGGAAAAAAGAATATTATGTCGACGGTGATTCTGGTTGGGTAGAATGTCATGAGTGTAAAAAACACATTCATGATTAATTTGATTGATTTGTAATTCCCTGCTTCCTATTTGTTTATCTTTGAATTTCATTAAATTAACACTATGATTACGCCCTGAAAAATCACGATTGAATTTATTATATTTTAAAAGGGGTATACATTTATGAAGGTTCATGAATATCAAGCCAAAGAGCTTTTTGGTAAGTTTGGAGTGCCAGTTACTTTGGGTAAAGTGGCTACGACAGTTGAAAAAGCTGTGGCGATTGCTAAATCATTTAAAGGTCCAGTCATGGTAAAAGCACAAATTCATGCTGGTGGTAGAGGTAAAGGTGGTGGGGTTAAATTTTGTAAAACTGTTGCAGATGCAAAAAAAGCAGCTAAAGCAATTTTAGGTATGAAATTAATAACACATCAAACAGGACCAGAAGGTCAAACGGTTAACAAAGTATTAATTGTTCCTGCCGGTGACATAATTGAAGAATTTTATTTGGCGGCACTTGTTGATCGAGCCACAGCTAAAATTGCCTTTGTTGTTTCAAAAGAAGGTGGTGTTGAAATTGAAAAAGTGGCTGAAAAAACGCCGCATAAAATATCTACTATTTTGATAGACCCTGTAATAGGCGTTCAAGGTTATCATGTCAGAAAAATGGCAACAGTTTTAGGATTAAAAGATAAGGCCCATAAGAAACAATTATATATAACGGTCTTGGGTCTCTATAAACTTTTGGTTGAAAAAGATGCTTCTTTGTTAGAGATAAATCCTTTGTGTATTACAGACAAAGGCCTTGAAGCACTAGATGGAAAAGTTGATTTCGACGATAATGCATTGTTTCGTCATCCAGACATTGCTAAATTAAGAGATGTTAAAGAAGAAGAAGCTTTAGAAGTTGAAGCCGCTAAATATTCATTGAATTACATAAAATTAGATGGTGTTGTAGGATGTATGGTTAATGGCGCGGGATTAGCGATGGCAACCATGGATGTTATTAAATTATACGGTTCTGAGCCTGCCAACTTTTTAGATGTTGGCGGTGGAGCAACACCAGAAAGAGTTGCAGCAGCATTTAAAATATTATTGAAAGATAAAAATGTTAAAGCTGTTTTGGTTAATGTCTTTGGTGGAATCGTTAGGTGCGATCGAGTTGCTCAAGGAATTGTTGATGCTGTTAAGAAAAATAAAATAGATCTTCCAATTGTTGTTCGATTTTCTGGTACTAATGCAGAAGAAGGAAAAGCAATTCTTGAAAATTCTGATTTAACATTTGAAATGGCTGATTCATTAGCAGAAGCAGCAAAGAAAATTGTGAAATCAGTAAAAAAAGGAGGTAAATAAAATGAGCGTATTATTAAATAAAAAGACAAGAGTAATTGTTCAAGGTATTACAGGTAAAGAAGGCTCATTTCATGCCGGTCAAATGATTGATTATGGTACTAATGTCGTTGGTGGTGTTACTCCTGGTAAAGGTGGACAAAAATTTCGTAAATTACCCGTATTCAATTCGGTTGAAGAAGCGGTCTTGAAAGTAAAAGCTACGGCTTCTACCATTTTTGTACCACCGTCTCTTGCAGCAGATGCTATTTTTGAAGCCGTTGATGCTGGTATCACTTTAATTGCATGTATCTCTGAAGGTATACCTGTAATGGATATGTTGAGAGTCAAACAATATCTTAAAGATAAACCTGAAGTTGTTTTGGTTGGGCCAAATTGTCCTGGGTTGCTAACTCCAAATGAAGCTAAAATGGGTATTATGCCAGGGTTTATTGCTAAAAAAGGTGTCATAGGGGTTATTAGCCGTTCCGGTACTTTGACATATGAGGCTATGGATCAATTGACTAAAGCAAATTTAGGTCAATCAACTTGTATTGGTATTGGAGGTGATCCCATTATTGGTACGCAATTCATTGATGCGGTTAAAATATTTGAAAAAGATAAAAACACTAAAGGTTTGGTCGTAATTGGTGAAATCGGTGGTGACAATGAAGAAATAGCTGCAGCCTATATTAAAAAGTATTATAAGAAACCGGTTGTTGGATTTATCGCAGGTCAGACTGCTCCCAAAGGTAAAAGAATGGGACATGCCGGTGCCATTATTTCTGGTGGAAAAGGCGATGCTGCTAGTAAGATTGCCTTCATGAAAAAATGCGGTATTAAAATGGTTAAATCACCTTCGGACATTGGTGAAGCAATGTTGAAATTAATTAAAAAATAAATTTAGCATTATTATTAAAGCTTAGAGACAAGACTTTAGTTCTTGTCTCTGCTTTAGTAATTTAAGCTTTCTTAGCATCCCAATCGGGACCATGTTTTACGTCTTCGATTTCTTCAACGCGTTTATCTTCATCATCAAAATTAAAATTAGCATTGATATCAATGTATTCTTGTGATGCGTCATCTTCATGAACAATTGCATCGACGGGACAAAGTGGAAGACATTTGTTGCAGTCGATACACTCATCCGGATTGATGACCAATTGAGTCTCTGTTTGAAAAAAAACAGGCTACTGGGCATTCTTCAACACAGTCTCCATATTTACAATTAACACAAGCTTCTTGAACAACAAAAGTCATTTGAGTTCCTTTCAAAATATGGGTAAAATTAATTTAAATTATATCCTAGAATTATTATAAGGCTATTTTGAAGTTTCTTATGATCAGAAAAGTTTGAGCGATAGATGTATTAATTGATTAAAAGTTAGAGACACCAGATAGTGCCTCTAGTAGAAAATAGGATTTATGCTTTCGCAGCATCCCAGCTGGGACCATGCGTTACATCGTCTTTACTTTCACGACGCTTATCTTCATCATCATAATCAAAATTAGCATTAATATCTATGTAATCTTGTGTAGCTTCATCCTCAGAAACAATCGCATCAACAGGACAAGCAGGAACACATGCATTACAATCAATACATTCATCAGGATTAATGACTAATTGAGTTTCTGTTTCGAAAAAACAGGTTACTGGGCATACATCAACACAGTCTCCATATTTACATTTAACACATGCTTCTTGAACAACAAAAGTCATAGAATTTTCCCTTCTAGGAATAATAAAATAGATTTAATTATTAAATTACTATATAAAGTTCCTGAATTATAGTATGAAAATATACTGATGCAATTTTTTTTGAAAATATGAAAAAAGACTTCGATAAATGCTAAAACATTCATTTTGTATCTTAGATGGAGTTGCCGAAAAGAAGGAAAAAGAATTCTGGTCAAAGGGAATTCATTCTTGGGAAGACTTTATTGCTAAGGGGGATAAAATTTTTGAATATGAATGGTTTAAATTATGGTCAAAGCAAATTAATCAACTCGATAGACTAATTAATATCAACCCCTTAGATGCCTTGCCTTTTATTCAGAGAAAATGGCGATGGCGTCTTTTCCCCCTTTTGAGAGAGTCTGTAGGCTATCTTGATCTGGAAATGGAAATGTTCGAAGAGTGTAAAAGAATCACCTGTGCATCAGTTTGGGATGGTTTTGAGTTATTTCAATATGTTCAAGGTAAGAACCTAACTGATCTTGTTTCAAAAATATTAAGCAAGAATATGATCATTACCTATGGAGGTAAAAAGCATGATTTCCCACTTTTGTGTTCTCAATTAGGTTTGAATTATTCTGGTCTACATATTGATTTATCTGAATTTTTACCTTTGATTAATGTTAAGGGTGGCCTGAAATCTTGCGAAAAATACTTTAATATTGACCGAGGTTCCCTGAATTTGATTGATGGATTGGACGCTATTTGGATTTGGAATAAGTATAAACTAGAAAATAATGAAAAGTATCTAGATTTATTGCTTCAATATAATGGATTAGATGCCATCAATTTAGAATTATTAATGATTAAAGCATGGAACCAAATAACTCATAATCTTCCCTTTGCAGATAATGTAAAACTCGATGAAAAAAATCTAACACGAATAAATCCTGTAATTAATCAAACTATTTTAGAAGAAACTCTTCAAGCAAAATTAAAGGCTAAAAGTATTTTGTTGAAAGAAGTTTGATTTTATATTGAGAGATTTAAATTGACTAGAGCCGGAAGAGATAAAAAAGCTGGTAAAGATCGTAAGAAAGGTGGGTCCCAAGGACAAAACCGAAAAGCAGCAGAAGAATTTTTAGAAAAAAATCGACAAAAAGGGGATGTTTTTGAAACTGATTCTGGTTTGCAATATCAGATTATTGAAGACGTTAAAGGGCCATGTCCTTTTGAGGGCGATAAAGTACAAGTCCATCAAAGAATCCAATTGTTAAATGGGACTTTCTTAGCAGACACCTATCAATCGGGAATGCCAGAAACATTTCTGTTGTCTGAAGGCATTCAAGGATACCAAGAAGGTTTAATGATGATGGGAGTCGGAAGTCGTTTCAAGTTTTATATTCCTCCGGAATTAGCTTGGGGTAAAAAAGGGGCTGGCAAAAGAATTGGCCCTTATTCATTATTAACTATTGATGTTCGTTTAGAAAAGATCTTGTAAATAATTTGTTTATTTTGGTTCTTGATCTGTTAAATGCCAGCCCAAGTACGTGTCAATAATTTCATATTCAGTTTTCCGATTAAAGGAAAAAACAAAATATTTATTTTTAAAAGGTGGAGATGGAATTGAAACATATAGCGTTGGTTTATTTTTGATGACTATATAAATAAAATCACCGTAAAAAGGATAAGGCTGCTTTGGAATCTTTTTTAAATGTATAGGCATTAGAACATTCAAATTTTCCGGTGGAGCACCGGTTTCTTTTGTCCAAGTCTGCGTTTTAACAATAATTTTTTGAGATGCCTTGGTGATTTTTAGATATAGACGAGCGTTTAGATTATGAGATAACTTCCAAGTGAGAATTGATAAGATTAAAAACACTAATGGAGGGAAAAGGAACTCCCCATAAAATTTATGTTTAATTATTATATTTAAACAAAAGGCTAAAATTATTATTAGTGCCAACAGAGTCATTAATTTTGAGGCCATTGCCAAAATAGTGAAAGAGTAAATCATTATTTTGGAGAAATTATTTTCAATTAATATGGGTGGTATTGGTAATGCTAATGGTGGTAAAGCAGCCAAACAGCAAAATGAAATAACTTTATTTTTTGCGTCCATTTGTCTTAACCATATTGAGAATTTAATAGAAAAAGGAATGCCTGGATTCGTAAGCGCGTTTAATTTTTTATGTTCAAGGTTTGTTTAAATTGCTTAGCTTTCTTTTTACTGCTGATATTAGCTATCAGTTTAAGAAATAACTCTTTTGAAATTTTATTTATCTGCATCTTGTTTAATATTTGTCCAAATTTATTTTTTTCTGTTAAGTCAAATTGAATAGAAATTATTTTGAGAAGAGTTGTGTCTTTAATTAAGATGTTTGAGAATTTTTTTATATTTTGTGCGATTTTTTCAGGCGACAAGTCGTTTAAATTTTTGAGGAATATCAATGCTTGATAAAGTAATAATGATTCTGCTGTAGGGCGCGAAGATTTAATATTATTTTCAAGAGATTGGATATATCTTTTTATTAGGTGTATTTTCTGTTCTGGTTTAAGTTTTTCTTTTGGTTCTCTTAGGGTATAAGCTATTAAATATTTGAAATTCAGGATATTAATTTTGCTTAACTTTTCTTGTTCTTCATTCTTTTGTATATTTGTGATATCAATTTTATTTTGATTTATTGGTTCTAATATTTGTGTTAATGTTTTATCCCATCCTTGTTTGCTTAAATTAATTTTAAACCATATATGGTTTAAAAGAAAAAGATCTTGGCTAGATTTAACTTTGTCATTTAACTGTTTTTGGATTTCTTTGATTACTTTAACCTGAATAGGAAGTATCTCTTTTGAGTATTCTGTATTTAATAATTTTTGATTTGAGAGGAAATAAAAAGCCCAGTCGCATATATTAGCAAGAATTGTTAATTCAGAGATAGTATTATTCTTTTTTGAAAGCTCAGGTTTTATTAATCCAGAAACCATTGGTAATTGATTATATTTTATCAGTTCAATTGCTAAGTAATTACGAATATCTTTTATGTTCTTTGATTCGCCCTCTAAAGCATTTGACGAAACCAAAGCTTTGAATATTTTTTTTGAAGATTCGATCAATGATTTTGGTGTTTGTTCCTTTAATTGTAAATCAAATAATTCTAATTGCCCAATAACAGTTTTATTATTTTTTGTTTGCTTTAATCCTGCTAATAATTGTATTTGTGCTTTTGCGTAATTATTTTTTTGTATATAACCCACATATGATAATAGATTCTTAATTTTACTGTTCTTAATCTCTGATTGTTCAATGTTTTCTTCAATTTGCAGCAAGTCATAGCTTTTATAGTTACGTAGTATTTTTTTTGCTTCTCGAGTTTTAATTTTTTCTGAGAATAAATAACCCGGAATATAAGTAGGTATCCAGGTGGAAGCGACTGAATTTTGAAATAATACCGGTAATTTGAAAGGTGATATATATTGTGGTATATTTCGTTTGAAAATCTCTCGTAAGTTTTTTAAATGATCACTTGAGGTGAGATTGTGTACTGATTTATTTTTAAAATAAAATATTTTATTCTTTTGTTTGGTTTTCCATAAATTTAGAATCTTATCGTCTTTGTGAATCAATACATTTAAAAAGCCTATTTGATTTAATACTAATTTAATAAGAAAATTGATTTGTAACTTAGGTGAGGTATTGTTGAATTTTTTAGAAACTTTTTCATTAATTGTCTGCTGAAATTCCGGTGTGTTAAAATACATATTGAAAACATTGATTAAAGGGGCTATCTTGTTGCTGGGGAGATTGTTTGTTACCCATTTTGAAAAGGTTGAAATCGGATCGTTTTTGTACTCTGCTGAGCTTAAGTATGACCCACTAGTGAACAGTATTTTTAGATTTTTCTTGGATATTATTTGTAAAATATGTGCTGGCAATTCTATTTTAGAGTCGTTTTCATTATCACGGTATTGATTTAAAACATCCATTCCTTTTTCCCATTTATCTTCCGAAAAGCTAATTTTTTTGGAAAAAAAGTTGTAATTTGCAACGGGACCTAGGGCCGGGTGCATCGTTGTAATAGTAAAAGGATCTACAGCAGGCAAGTCATTTTGCCGGCCTTTGTACTTTGACATAAAAAGAAATGTTGGCTGATCATTGAATATATTATTCTGACCCATTGCTTGGTAGGCAAAAGTAGTAAACAAAGTTATAGGGTCAAATAATCTTATATTAATTTGATGCGTTGCCGTAACTGTCGCGTGTAGCTCAATTCCCGTTTTCCCTTTTCCTTTAAACCAAGTATTGGTAGTTGTTAAAGTATTTTTAATATTTAGTTGAAATAATTTGATATCTTTAATTAATGAGACGTCATTTAAATTGGAAGTAATTCTGTTTGAGTTAATTAGGTTTAGCTGTCTATTTAAAGTGTCTTTGCTGATTGGAAAACTTGTTAAAATAGTGATTCTTTCAAGCAAATCGGCTTTGGTAACAAAAGGTTCTTTGCTTGAAAGAATCTTTATTTTTATTTCAGTATTTAACACTTCAATTTCATTATTAACTTCCCTGGAGTGTATTGATAAGTTATTTAAAACATCTAATTGATAAATTTTCCCATTAAACAATAGAGACTTGTTTTGGTCATTTGTTTGAATTGCTGACAGAAAGCCAATTTTTAAAAAATCTTCCGGAACGAACCATAACGAATTATTTCGAATGTTTGAATCATAAAGAAGTAATGAGTTATATAGTGTTTGGAAGTGCTCCATGTGAAAGAGTACATTATTTATGAATAATGTTTTAGGGTAAATGATTTGTGTATCATTGAGTTGGATGCTTAAATGTGCTTTATCGTTGTGATTAATTTGACCAATACTGAATGTTTGCTTATTTCTTTTAAAAATGATACTAAATTTATTCCGATCAAGTTCTCCTTTTACTTTTCCTTCTTTTTTTAAGTGATTTCCAATTTGTTTTGCTAACAAATTTAATTCTTCCAAAGAGGTTTCAATATATTGGACGGTAGATGATTTTGAAACAGTTAAATTTGAGAGTTGGATGAAAGCTTCTTTTTTTGCCAAATAATCTTCATTTTTTAATAATGAAATGAATCCCAATAAAGATTTGTGCTTCTCTGCATTTGTTTTATTTGGTGATGTGCCAATATCTCTTGCGTCATAAATTTTTTGTCTTTGATTCAATTTTTGAATTCGGTTAGCAATGATATCTTTTAAGCTTTGATCAGCTTTATATAGTTTGTCATGTATTTTTTGTAATTCTTTGAGCACACTTGAGATCATTAATCGAGAATCTTGTGCTGTTTGGTAAGTGCTTTCTGCTGAGTTGAATAACTCCTTTTTTTGATTGAAAAAGGCGAAATCATTTTTATGTTTTTGTTCTAAGATTTTTTGGTCGTCTTGGTGTAGCGTTTCTATAAATTCGAAGGTTTCATCATATAAGTCCATGGACTGATGGTAGTTGGCTGAATAGCCTTTTTTGGCATTTTTAATTTGACGATCAATGATTTTAAATTTAATCATTTTAATTTTATTTAGTAGGTTATCTTGAATTTTTGAAATAGCATAGCCAACAGGTTTTTTTTGCTCACTAGAACCATCTAGTGTGTATATCTCAGTTAGTAATTTCTTGATGCTTTCTTTCACACCTTGTTCATCGATATGACGATCGTTCATTATCAATATGTACTTTTTAGAAATATTTTTGACGAAGTCTCTATGTTTGATATACATAACTTTATTTTGATGAATGAGAGTAATATTTATTTTTTCTTGAAGACTTACGTTTCCTTCTAAAGTTGCAATAACATCAAATATGATGTCCACGGCTTTATTAAATTCTGTACTATTGTGAGCGGTACTTGCTAGTGCCATTTTTTTTCTTAAAGAAGATTCATCTGCAATTGAGGATTGATTGTTATAAATTAAATAGCCAATACCCGCTAAAGCGGCAAAAAATAAAACATAAATCAGAACACTTCCGAAAGAAGCATTACTTTTTCGTGATTTATTATTTGGTCTGGCAAGATCAGTGTCAGCATAACTATCTTTAAACTTCTGATTTCTATTTAGTGTTGTTTTCCTATTTAAAGTCTTTCTCTTGGTAGCGCCTGTTTTTCTTTTGATTGAAGAAGTTTTGCGAAGGGGTGATGTCTTTCTTTGGGATGGAATTACTGTTGACCGAGATTCTTTCACTTGTAAAGTCGATTTTAAGATAACTCGTGATCCTATATTTTCAACGTTTGGTATTTCATGGGTTTCTTGGCACGAGGCACATTTGAATAAATGGGCGTTGTTCGATTTTGCAACAGAGACAATGACTTCGTTATTGGGGCAGTTGACTAATAATTGTTTTGATACTGAGGAGTCACTTGGAAGGACATGAAAATTGTTACAGTGTTTACATTTAAATTTTAGTCCTTTATAGGCATCTTCGTAATCGTCTAGGATTCCAGTTTCAGGGCATTCAAAAGTTACTGTCATTAGCTTCTTAATAATTTACATTATGAATACAAGGAAGTATATTTTAATAGAATTAGAATGAATGCAAGAATTATAAGTTTTTAGATGTTTGAGATCATTTTATCGCTTGTCTGCTAGAACAAGAGATTTCATTATTCTTGATTTTTACCCGAAAATTCAGAAAATTTCGCCACTTTTAGAGTGTTAAAAGATACCTTTTTTAAGTATGAAGCTGAGATTATAAATTATGTTAAATAAAGCGCCAAGCAATGTTAGTTTTCCTAAGCTTGAGGAAGATGTTTTAAAGAAATGGGAGGAGATCGATGCTTTCCAAAAAAGTATTGATAACCGAGAAGGTTCAAAAGAATTTACTTTTTATGATGGCCCTCCATTCGCCACCGGATTACCACATTATGGACATTTATTAGCCGGAACAATTAAAGATATTGTGCCACGTTTTTGGACAATGAAAGGTTTTAAAGTTGATCGTGTTTTTGGTTGGGATTGTCATGGACTGCCTGTAGAAAATGAAGTTGAAAAAATTCTTAATATTTCTGGAAAAAAAGCCATTGATGAAGTTGGTGTTGAAGCATTTAATAATAAATGCAGAGAGATTGTATTGCGGTACACAGGTGAGTGGGAAAAAACAGTTAAAAGAATGGGTCGATGGGTTGATTTTAAAAAAGGTTACAAAACGATGGATCTCGATTTTATGGAATCCATTTGGTGGGTTTTCAAACAATTGTGGGACAAAGATCTGATTTATAAAGGGACAAAAGTAGTACCATTTTCAGCCGCTTTGGGTACGGCCTTATCAAACTTTGAGGCAGGTCAAAATTATAAAGATGTACAAGATCCGGCTATCACGATTTTGTTTAAATTGATAGATGATGATGCTTATATGGCGGCTTGGACAACAACCCCGTGGACGTTACCTTCTAATTTAGCGTTATGTGTTGGTCCAGATATCGATTATGTGAAAGTGTTAGATAAAGAAACGGGAAAAAAAATATATTTTGCTCAAGCAAGGTTGTCAGTCTATTCAAAGAAAAAAGAATTCGAAATACTTGAAACAGTAAAAGGGAGCCAATTAAAAGGTCTGAAGTATGAGCCGTTATTTGATTATTTTGCTGATCTCGCTGAAGATGGGGCATTTCAAATCTTAAATGACAATTACGTTTCAACGGATAATGGAACGGGCATCGTTCATACGGCACCTTCATTTGGTGAAGATGATAATCGAATCGTCAAAGAAGCAGGACTGAAATTGGATGCTTGTCCATTAGATAATGAGGGTTTATTCATTGATCCTGTAACAGATTATAAAGGACAATTTGTTAAAGATGCTGATAAGTTAATCATAAGAAGACTAAAGGACGAAGGTAAGTTATTTGATCATTCTCAAATTGTGCACAGCTATCCTTTTTGTTATCGGACAGACACGCCCTTATTGTATAAGTCAATTAGTTCCTGGTATGTGAATGTTGAAAGTTTTAAAGATAAGCTTGTTGCATCAAATAAGAATATTAGATGGGTGCCCGAATATATCAAAGAAGGGCGATTTGGTAATTGGCTTGAAGGCGCTAGAGATTGGGCGATATCTCGGAGTAGGTCTTGGGGTACCCCTTTGCCAATCTGGGAAAACAATACTAATGGCAAAAGAATTTGCTTTGGATCTGTGGAAGAATTAGAAAAGATAAGTGGTAAAAAAATAAATGATTTACACCGTGAGTTTGTTGATCCGATTACATTTACCGTTGATGGTGAAGAGGGTGAATATGTTCGAGTAACGGAAGTACTTGATTGTTGGTTCGAATCGGGCTCGATGCCTTATGCTCAGAAGCATTATCCTTTTGAAAATGTGAAATGGTTTGAAGAAAATTTTCCAGCTGATTTTATTGCTGAAGGAATTGATCAAACCAGAGGATGGTTTTATACATTGGTTGTTTTGGGTACGGCGCTATTTGAAAAAAATCCATTCAAAAATGTTATTGTTAACGGTATGATATTGGCCAAAGATGGCTTTAAAATGTCTAAGAGTAAAAAGAATTATCCTCCCGCAGAAGATGTTTTGAATGAATATGGTGCTGATGCATTGCGATTATTCTTAATTAATTCTCCTGTTGTTGCTGGCAAGGATTTAAAATTTTCAGAAGAAGGAGTCAAGGATTTGATTCGCGCAGTCATTTTGCCTCTTTGGAATAGTTATAGTTTTTTAACTACTTATTCACACGTTGATGGTTGGGGCCCAGAAAAGGGTTTGCAAAAAAGCGAAAACCAAATGGACCAATGGATTCTTTCTAAACTTCAAAGTTTGATTGAGCAGGTTGACACTGAAATGCAAAATTACAATCTTAATAAAGTTGTACCGCCATTAGTTGATTTTGTTGGTTATTTAACAAACTGGTATATTCGTTTAAGTCGTAGAAGGTTTTGGAAATCTGAAAACGATGGTGATAAATTTCAAGCCTACAGCACCTTATATCAAGTGTTGGTAACTTTTAGTAAAGTCATGGCTCCTTTTTTACCATTCTTGACGGATTATATATATTGTCATCTGACCAAAGATGATGCTACTGAAACCTTTGAAAGTGTTCATTTAAATGATTTTCCACAACCGGATAAATCTTTGCAAAATAAAGAACTTGAGCTCAAAATGGATTTGGTAAGAAAAGCGGTTGAATTGGGTAGAGGCTTAAGAGCCAAACATCAATTGAAAACAAGGCAGCCGCTTCAAAGTGTAACCGTGGTTGCACAAGATAAAAACAACAAACAATACTTTATTGAATTAAATGAGTTAATTAAAAATGAACTTAATGTTAAAGAGGTTGTGGTCTCAAATGATGAGAGCGAATTGGTTCATAGATCTGCAAAACCAAATTTAAAGCTCTTGGGTCGTATGTATGGCAAGCAAATGAAAGAAGCAACAGTCTTAATTAAAGAATTAGATGAAGAGACGTTAGTTTCATTGAGTAGTGGGGGAACCGTAAATATCCTCGATAAAGAATTGGGAGAAGAGCATGTGTTAATTGAATTATCTCCTAAAGAAGGTTTTGTGGTTGATAGCGATCAAGGAGTAACAGTGGCCTTAGATACAGATTTGAACGATGATCTTAAAAAAGAAGGTTTAGCTAGGGAGCTAGTGAATCGAATTCAAAATTTGCGAAAAGATGCCTCTTTTGAAGTTTCGGACAAAATTAATATCACCTTAAATGGTGATGATGCTATTAATGAATCACTTAAAATTTATGGTGACTATTTAAAAAATGAAACATTAGCAACCAATTTGGATATGGGCATTTTGCCTGATAAATCTGATATATCAGAAAGTTATGATATTGATGGAATTAAAGTAAACATTGCGGTCACGAGAAACTAATTATGGAGAAAATGAAAATTGGAGTTCTTTTATCTGGCTCTGGTAGTACCTTACAAAGTATGATCGATCATATTAAAAATGGTCAGTTGCAAGCTGAAATTGTTGCCGTTATTTCTGATAACATGAAAGCATATGGTTTAGAGAGGGCGAAAGATGCCGGAATTCCAACAATGGTTGTTAGTTTGAAAGGTAAATCTGTTGACGATTATTCCAAAGAAATATGCCAGGTTTTGGAAAACAAAGATGTTAAATTAGTTGTCCTTGCAGGATTTTTACATAAATATATGAATCAAAATAAAGATATGAGCGTGATTAATATTCATCCTTCGTTATTGCCTGCTTTTGCCGGTAAGGGTATGTATG
Source organism: Planctomycetota bacterium (assembly GCA_002746535.1). GTDB lineage: Bacteria > Planctomycetota. Next base: position 217,139 of record NVWA01000004.1, on the reverse strand, counting down.
GTTCTAAGGTACATAAAGCAGTTATTGCTCGTGGTTGTAAATTGTCAGGTTGCACACTACATTTTGTCAATGATGAGTATGACGAAGGGCCAATTATCGCTCAGGATATTGTAAAAATTTCATCCGTAGAAACATTTGAAACTTTACAACAAAAAGTTCAAGCCCAAGAAAAGCTTACGCTGATAAATGGTTTGCGGGATATTATATCTGGCAAAGTTAAGCGACGAGGTAATACTGTATTTATTACAAGAGAAAGCCAATCCTCTGATAAAGAATAATTCTCTACAATTTATTAGTTTAAAAAAGAAATGTCTATTAGAATAAAAGATAAAGAGCGATTAAGAGACATGGTGTCTACCATGGATGCTTTTCAAGATCAAGATACTATTGATCTGTCGGAATTATTTATTAATAAAAGTCCTATGGTTTTAGACGCTGGGTGTGGGAAAGGCGAATTTTTATTAGATCAAGCGATTGATAATCCCAACGTTAATTTCATTGGCGTTGATTACAGTTGGAAAAAATGTTTATATTCTCAAAAAAAGATCGTAAATAATAATATTCAAAATGGATATATTATTAGAGCAGCATTTGAAAATTTATTCCCAAAATTTCCAGATCAATGTTTTGAGACCATTTTTATGAATTTTCCAGATCCATGGCCAAAACATCGTCATCATAACAGACGGTCCTTAACGGAATCACTTGTGGATCAATATGCTCGATTATTAAAGCCCGGGGGCAACTTTTATTTTGTCACCGATTGTTTTGAATATGCGGAATGGTCTTTCCCTAAAATAGAGGCAAATAATTATTTTGAAAACCAAATCAAAGAAGGCTGGTATTCCAATTCATTGAATGATTACTCAAAAACCCTTTTCTGTGGTAAAGCAGAAGAAAAAGGAACAAAAATAAATTATTTGAAATTTAAAAGAGTTTAAATTCAAACTAATCGCACCCTGATTGGACCTATTTACTATTTGAATTAAATTAGAGTTTTATTAAAATCCTTATAAGAACATTAATTAGGTGAATGACATTATGACATATAAAAAAATACTTGTCTCAATCGAACATTTGACAAATGATGGAACCGTTTTAAAAGCTGCTCTAGATATTGCGAATTTATTTAAAGCGAAGGTCACTGTATTACATGTGAATTCTCCTATGGCAGGAGTTCCAAGTCGCGTAATGCGTGAAATGGAACATAAAGTTACTCCCGAAGAGCTTGATGACTATGTCGACAAGAATAATTTAAAACATTTAGACGTTACGTTAGAAGTTTTAAAATCTAAAAACATGTCAAATACAATTCTAGAAAAATCAATTGAGTATGACTTGATTGTTTTAGGTCACCGCCATTTGAATTTTTTTGAAGAGTTGTTGGGGGATTCTCTTGATGAGCAAATTATCAATGACCTGCAATGCCATTGCTTGGTTGTACCTAAAAGCTAGAGGAAAAAATTATTGCCCTTCATTAGCTTTGAATTGCAATTCGTCTATTTATCTTTTTCTTTTGCCTCTTCTTCTTCTTTAGCCTTTTCTTCTTTTTGTTTAGCAATTAAATTTTTTATAAACAAGGCATCTTCTTTTTTATAGGCAGCTTTATTTTTCTTCCACCATTTGGCAGCTTTTGTTTTATTTTTACCTTCGTTCCACCATGTAATGGAACGTCCTTTTATAATAAATTGTTTCTGTTTTGTGAGACTATGTATGCTTTTCATGCAAGTGTCTGCCAATAAAAGAGCCGCATCTAATTTTGTCAAATTTACATTATCTGGATTGATGCTTTTAACATCATTCATTTCTTGAATGTTTCTTCTAATAGTCTCTGCCGCTGCATTTTGTTCTGGCGTATTTTCATCATTGGTATCTGGATTATTTAGATTCCCACTATTTCCAATTTTTCTAGTCTTAACTTTATTCACTAAGCTTAAACGTTTAATACATGCAAATAGAGCTTCTAATACAGGAGTTTTAATGGTTCTAGTAGAAAGTTTTTTTGCTGCTATTCCACGAACTAATATATTATTTTGTTTATTATTTAAATTTAGAATAAAAATTTGTCTAGGGATATCTGTACTGTCGTCACAGGAGCCCAATGCATTTAGTACTGCAATGGTAAGCATATCCTTTTTGAATTTTAGCATCTTCTCAAGAAGTTTAAAAGATTTTTTTTCTTGGCAACCTGCTAATAGTTCTATAGCCAACATCCTATCAGCATCTGATTTTGATTTTTTAATTAATTCTATACATTCTTTTCTTAATTCTTTTTCTGTTTTTATCTTTTCATCTGCTTTTATTTTTTCTTTAGAAAAAGAAGAGGCGTTTAAGAGAAATGAAAAAATAATAGTTATTAATGTTATTTGAAGCTTCATTGCGATTCCTTTAAAATTTTGCATCTTCTCTTAATTAAGTATTGACGTTTTAACTGCATAACTTTCTTCATTTATAATAATATAATGTCTGATAAAGTTATATATTTTATAAAACACGATTTTTTTCCAATTTGAGGCATTAATTTGGCGAAATTAGGATTCTTTCCATCAATTTACCATATATACCATTGGTGGTATTGTCTTTTTGTAAATATTAACTCAATTAGTTTGCGACCATAAAGCTAATTGGTTTCCGCAGTTATCTTTGAAATATTGATAAAAGCCCATTTCATTTCCAATGTCAATGATTTCACCGACAGATTCTCCACCAGCATCTATTATTTCTTCTGTCTTTTTAGTAATATCGTTTACCTTTATAACTAATTTCGTGCCATCAGAAGTTGGTTTTATTTGGGTACTGATGCCACCTCCCAATTCTCCAGCTCCAAACATACTGTATTCTGGCCCTTGATCATTAAATTGCCATTCAAAACATTTAGTATAAAAAGCTTTTGATTCTTCCAAATTTGTAGACCCAATTTCAAAATAGCAGATGGTATTAAAATCATTATCAGACATTATATATTCCTTTATAGTTCTGTTAGGTAGTTAATTAATTTGTAGGAGTATAGAAAATTAATCTAATAATTAAAACTAATATTTCATTTGAATAAATTCTTGAAAAATAGTTGTGGCAGACTATGTTTTTAATCATCTTTTACTGGACGTTGCTTTGAAAAAAAACAATAGCGATATTCGAAGATAAAAAATTTGAAGAATAATACTAGGTTGGCTTGAAGCATGATAACTAATAATAATTCAATTAAAATTGGTGGTAAGCCCTTCGAGAGGGGTCAAAAAATTGGTACTTTTTTTAAGAGTAAAATTGAGAGTGCCCTGTCAATCTGGGAGAAACACTTTTTTGATATTAATAATGTTCGCCTAATTGATTATGTAGAATTTATCCAAAAAGAGAAGTGCTTCCAGTCGATCATAGAAAAATATGCACCTGATTACTTAGATGAAGTTAAGGGCATTGCTGAAAGTGCAGAGATTTCGTATCCATTATTATATGCCTGGCAATTGGCGGATGAAAATTATTGGCTAATCGAGTCATTTAAAAATAATGCTTCAATTGAAAAAGAAGGCTGTACGACTTTTGGTGTATTAAAAGAAAATCAAATGATTTTAATGGGTCAAAATTTAGATATTCCTTGTTACAAAAATGGACTGCAAACAATTCTAAAATTAGACATGGGGGGAATGGAGCAATGTATATTTACACAAGCAGGTTTATTGGGATCCTTTGGCTGTAATAATTCCGGGATTGCTTTATGTGTTAATACAGTTGCGCAGTTGGGGCACGATCTAAATGGATTGCCTGTAAGTTATATGGTCAGAAAAGTTTTAGAGTCATCAACTATCGATGAGGCAGAAGATAAATTGAAATCAATACCGCATGCAAGTGGTCAAAATTATTTATTAGGTGGTCATGGAAAAATAAATAATTATGAATGTATTTCTAGACAAGTGAAAAAGATTCCTCTTGAAGAATCAAATTATATTTGCCATACAAATCATCCTGTTGCTAAAGAAAATGTAAAATTAACTGTTGCAGATTCATTTTTTAGTTCCACGTCAAAAGACAGGTATTGTCAATTAGACGAATTCTTGTCACAGAATAAATTAAAATCAGTTGAAGAAATTATGAAAACTATGTTTCAAAAACCAGTTTTCATTGATCAAAAAGAACCTGTAAAGGGTATTGCTACTTTCCATATGGCCTATTTTATTTTAGATCAGGATACTCAAGCTTTTTATTTTGATTTAAATGGTAACGCAGAAAATTTCTTGAAAATTCTTTGACAATAAATTTCGATATTTTTAGATTTCATGGGAAGAATATAAAGATTTCAATAAATCTTTCAACTATGAGTAGTTTGATTATACTAGGTGCTTAAAAAAAATTATTTGGATTAATCTAGTGACGATGTCAAAAATAAAAATGTTATATGGTTACGATGGACTTGAAATTGATATTGACGACTCAATTGAAAAAGAGTTTTATCAAAAACCGGACATGCCAATATTAGATAATCCTATTGAAGCTCTTCAAGATTCTTTCAAAAATCCAATCAACTGTAATGAATTATCTGTTCTATGCAAAAATAAAAAAAGTGCCTGTATCGTCATATGCGACATTACTAGACCCGTACCGAATCATTTATTTTTGCAGCCACTTATTAAAGAATTAATTAATGGTGGCATCGAAAAAGAACAAATCATAATACTAATAGCAACTGGCTTACACAGACCAAATGAAGGCGAAGAATTAAGATCGCTTATAAACGATGAATGGGTATTAGAAAATATTTCTATAGCAAATCATTTTGCCCGTGATCATAACACGCACTTAGATCTTGGTCGGACATCAACTCGAAATACGCCTGTGAAAATTGATAAACGGTTTCTTCAAGCAGATCTGAAAATAGTAACAGGGTTAGTAGAACCTCATTTCATGGCAGGTTATTCTGGTGGTCGAAAAGTGATTGCACCCGGAATTGCACATGCAGAGACGATTACGACTTTTCATAATTTTAAATTTATGAATGATCCTTTTGCGACTAGTTGTAATTTTGATGGTAATCCTTTACATGAAGAACAATTAGAAATTGTAAAAATGATTGGTGAGGTTTACGCTATCAATACTGTGATTGATGAAGATAGGAATGTTTCTTTTATAAATTTTGGTGAAATTCTAGCGAGTCATTTTGCTGCCGTTGAGTTTGTGAAATCTTTTGTTGAATTGCCTGCCACAAAAAAATATCATGCAGTGTTAACGAGTTCTGCCGGCGAGCCACTAGATAAAACCTTTTATCAAGTTGTGAAAGGATTATCAACTGCTTTAGGAGTCGTGCATGATGGGGGTCATATTATTATTGTTGCAAATTGTTCCGAAGGTATCGGTTCACCAGAATTTATTGAATCACAACAAAGATTAATTGAGCAAGGACCTAAAGAATTCTTAAATGCAATCAGTCAAAAATCTCATGCTTCTATTGATGAGTGGCAAACTCACAAATTAGCTCAAGTCTTATCTGCTTGTAAGGTTTACCTTTATTGTGATAGCATGTCTGATGAAGAGTTTGTTTTGACTGGTGTGAATAGATGTTATTCCATTGAAGACACCATAAATGTTTGCTTGAAAAATAATTCGGATAAGCAACTTGCTATTATTCCCGAAGGGCCCTATGTTGTACCATTGTTTAAGGGGTGAAAATGATGAAGCAAAAAAACTTAATTTTTATTTTTTCTGACCAGCAACATTGGCAAGCAATTGGAGTTGAAGATGCTTGGTTTGAGACACCTAATTTAAATGGGTTGATCTCTGATGGGGTGCATTTTAAAAATTCTTATTGTACAACGCCACAATGTTCACCAAGTCGATCATCAATGTTGACTGGTTTTTATCCATCTAAAACAGGTGTGATGGGCAATGTCGGCAAAGCTGGTGGTGAACCATTAAAAATGGAAACCATTGGGGCGAAATTGCAGGAGGCCGATTATTATACGGCTTATTTTGGTAAATGGCATCTAGGGAAAGAGCCAGTAGGCATCAAAGGTTGGGATGAAGATTTTGGTGTTACTGGCGAAGAAACGACAAACGATGATTTAGTTTCGAATTATGCCTTGAAGTTTATTCAAATGAGAAAAGAGGATGATAAACCATTTGCCTTATTTCTGTCCTATAATAATCCTCATGATATTTATCATTTTAGCAAAGAGAATGGTCCTTTTCAGAATAATAATATTGAATTGCCTAAAAGTTTCCATGAAGTTAACCGAGATGATTCTCCTGCTATTCATCAGCAATTCATGGATGAAGATCAAGGTCATGTGATTGTAAATGAAAAGGATGATGCTTGGCGGCGATATAGAGAAATCTATCGAGATAAAGTTAAACTCTACGATAACCATGTTGGTTTAGTTTTCAATGAATTGAAAAATAATTATTTTTATGATGATGCCTTAATCATTGCAACTTCAGATCATGGAGATATGGATACTCATCATCGATTAATTTATAAAGGTCCTTTTATGTTTGATCAGATGATGCGAGTTCCTTTGATCATGAAATTACCAAATTATTTGAATATAAAAAATAAATCCATCGACACACCAACAGTTAACATAGATCCAGTACCAACGATACTTGAATTGTTAGATATACCGATACCAAACGTAGATGGTATTTCTTTAAAATCAGTACTTCTTGGAGTAGAAAAAAAACTTAATCGTGACTTCATTATTGGGGAATATTACTCTAAACAAGATTGGGTGAATCCCATAAGAATGATTTGTATGAATGGTTATAAATATAACTACTACGTTGGTAATGGAGAAGAACTCTTTGATATGAGTAAAGATCCAGAAGAATTAAATAGTTTAGTAAATGATAAATCATTCCAAACATTAAAAGCTGAATTAAAATCTAAATTAGATGAATGGATTAAAAACAATGATGACCCCTTTTATTCTTATTCAGTAACTTCTCGAGAAGGTAAGTCTTTGAATTGAACCATGGATTTAGGAAATAATTATGAAAATATTCACATCTTATATAGATCATGAAACAAATACTTTTTCACCAATAGAAACAAAAATGGATCGTTTCTCAAGTGGAGAAGAATTTCCTATAAGTGGTCAAAATGCTCTGCAAGAATTTAAAGGTACTCGAAGTATTCTCGGTGGTTTTATCGATGCCATGGACAATTCCGGTCATGATTTAATCGTAGGTATTAATGCAGCAGCTGAACCAAGTGGCCTAGTAGATGACGATGCTTATCAGAAATTAAGTGATTATTTAATTGAACATATCAAAGGTTGCGATGCAATTATGTTGGGATTGCATGGTGCTATGGTAACCCAAACTTATGAGGATGGTGAAGGATTTTTGTTAGAAAGAATTCGAAAAGAATACCCTGATATTCCAATTGCCATTTCTCTTGATATGCATGGGAATTTATACCAAAGAATAATAGATAATTGCAATATTATAAGCGGATACCAAACCTACCCCCATATTGATATGTACGATACTTCAAAAAAATCGGGTGAATTATTAATTAAAATGCTAGAAGGGAAATGCAAACCGACAATGACTTGGGGAAATAACCCCATGATTCCTCATATCATGCGACAAGGTTCAGATGATTCTCCTAATAAAGAGTTGCAAGAATTATGTCGTAAATTTGAAAAAGAGGGGGCTCTTGCTGTTAGTGTATTTACTGGTTTTCCTCATGCTGATATTCATAATGCGGGTCTCAGCGTTGTTGTTGTTACAGACAATGATATGAAATTGGCAGAGGATATAAAAAATGAATTGTTAGATAGGGCATGGTCAGAACGAGAAAAGTTTGTTTATAAAATTAAACCTCTTAGTGAGAGTGTTTCAGAAGCGAAGGATTATGCTGAGAGAATTAATGATGAAAACTTTAGACCTGTTTTACTTTTAGATCATTATGACAATACGGCTTCAGGGGGAACTATGGAGTCGACTGAAGTTTTAGCCGAGATTATAAAACAAGAATTAGAAGACGTAGCATTTTTTGGATTTCATGATCCTGAAACTGTTCAAGATATGATTAAAACTGGTGTTGATAATGAAATTGAAGTTACGCTCGGTGGTAAAATAAAAATAGCTTCTTTGGAGCAACAAACAAAACCTATAAAAATTAAAGGAACTATTAAGTCTATCACAAGTGGAAGATTTAAAATTACAGGCCCTATGGGTAAAGGTACTTGGACTTATATGGGTCCAAGTGCTGTTCTTAGTACAGATAATATTGATATTGTAATTATTTCTAGACACATTGAGCCGTATGATTTAGGCAGTTTTTTAAGTATGGGCATTGATGCTTACACTAAGAAATTTTTAGTATTGAAAAGCAGAATTCATTACAGAACTTGTTTTATGCCGATTGTTTCAAAAGTTTTTGAATGTGCGGGGTTTGGTGTTTGTACGTCTGATTATTCTCAACTAACTTTTAAAAATCTAAGACGCCCTATTTACCCACTAGATGAAATTTCTGAAAGATACGAATCAAATAAATAATACTGGATTTTTAATTTAATTTCAGAATGCCCTTTTATTTGTTCGTCATCTAATCGCTTATCCGACTTTCGGAGTGAGTTTATCTTTCTGCTATATCCTTACTATTTTTTAAAAGGGAAGCTTTACTTCATCTTCAGGTTTTTCTTCAGGTGCTTTTTTCTCACCATCTTCTTTTTTATCTTCCTCAGCTTTTTTCTTTTCTTCTTCAGCTTTTTTCTTTGCTACTTCTGCCTCTATTTTTTTTTGCTCTTCTTCTAATTTTGCTGCTTTGGCATCGGCTTGTATTTGATTGTAAAGAGTTGGAGGTATCTGAAAAAGCTCTTCTCTAAGTTTAGAGAATTCTTCAAATGCATTCGGCCAGTTTCTTTTATGTTCAATGCTCATGTTGCGAATTCGTTTTGTAAAAAGAATCATTATTGAAGTGCTGATTAAAAGGGGCGATGCTTCCCCATGTTCCCAATAGCCGGTGAATATTTTTTCTTTAATCCATTTATCTTCAGTAGTAATTGGAAAAAGTGGATGAGGTTGAAATCTGTTTTGAAAATATTTTTTATAGTCCTCATTGTAATTTCCAGCTTCATTTTCAAGTTTATATGCGAAAGTTAGTATTTTTGATAATCCATCAGGTTTGGACATCAAGTCTGTCCCAAGCTGCTCATGTACATCAGGTAGTGTGATGAGTAAATTGTAGGGGTAGTATGACGTTAAAGTATCTTTGATTAAGTCTGAACCAGCTAGCATTTCGGTGATAAATTTTTGATAGTGTGGCAATCCGGCTTTGATGACTCGGCTATATCTTGATTTTACAATGGCATTTTTGCCTTGAATACTTGCAATTAAAGCTAAACAATGCATCGCTGAGGTTGTTGCTTTAAAAAGTTTTGGCAAAGGAGTGTATTCAATTTTTTTAACTTTTTTGCCATAATTACGTGGGTCAAATTTTGCAATGTGATTTTTCATTTCCGGGAAAGGATGTCTTTTAACTTTTGTAACGACTTCATCTTCAATCCAAGTGCCATCTTTTTGTTGATTTTTTTGTAAGTAAACCATTGTGTTGTTTAATAATGTAGACATTTTAGGAGTTGGGGGTGCATGTAGGATTGTTTTGTTCTTTCTTAGTCTTAAAGAAGTCAGGTCTTTGAATATTTTTTTACCTTCTTTAGAAAAATAGCCTTCTTTGTTGGCCTCATTCAATGTCCATAATGCGAATTGCGTGGCAAGTAAACTGCCCAACCGTTCTTCTCTGGCATCAAATAATGTGCCAGGCCAATAAATATATCTTTTTAAATCATTATCCCCAGGCATGCCTGTAATTTTTCTATTTTTAAACCAAGTTCGGCCAACAGTGAACTCACGGGTGACACTTCTTTGGTATTTTTCTAACCAACCTTTGCCCGTTTTTAATTCATTTAATCGGTCTAATTTTATTTGATCCGTTTTTGATAGTTTTTTACCTTTATCAATATTTTTTGGAAGTCTAATTTTACTGATATGCGTTTCGAGTCTTTGTATTTGAGCATTAATCATTGGAATATTTTTCCAGTTTATTGAATAATAACCCCACAAGCCTTTTGATTTCCCACTTGTTAGTTGGCCGTTTAATAATTTATGTAAACCTTTGGCAATATCCCGCTTATATTTTGGAGAATCGGTCTTTATTAAAACTAATATTTCTAAGCATAATTCAATCGTATTATCTGAATAACCAAAGTCGATTATTTCGCCAATGAAGTCGAAATATTTTGTAATTGTGGGATCCGCTTCTAATATTATCCCTGCTTCCAATAAAGCATATGCTACCATTGAATTCATTCCTTCAATGTATCGTTTATTTGCTTGAGACATGCTAGAGTTTTTATCCGTAGGTTTGGATATCTCTCTTTTGACTGTCTTGTGACCAACTACTTTGTAGATAGCTTTTTTTACTTTTTTATAAACTTTTCGGTAAGGGTCTTCGTCTGTTGGTTGGCTTACCCATCGCCATACTTCTTTGTGGCCAACTACCTTTGTAATGGGTACTTTAACATCTTTAAATACACCTGTTTTTTCCCAGACAACACTTTTTCCGATTTTCGGTACTATCCACAAGCCTTGATCAGGATCTACGACTTGTAATAAATAATCTATATTTAATTGAGTAGAAACATCACTTAGTTTTTTTAATTTTTCATCTAAAACTTCTATAGGTTTCTTTTCTTTTTCTTGTGCTGAATTTTGAATAAAGAGTGTTGCGCTTAAAATTAAATATAAGCTGAATTTAGCGAGGAAGTTATTCATTTTGATTTATTCTCCGTTATTAGCTGATAATAAACAAAACTATTCCAATTTGATATGAAACAGAATCTTTTCAGTATCTATCTTCTCTAATTAAAATCAATTGTGCTTTATGAAAATTGCTTAATAATTTTTGTCAATTTATCGCAATTGCTATCATTGAAATTTATGATTGCACACTAGGCTAACACTAATAATCATGTAAATAACTTTCACTTTTACACGGCATTTATCAATTCTTGCTTTTAGCTCGCAAGCAGTGTCCTTATTTGATAAAAAATATTAGCTAGGGATGTTATTAAAAATTTGTTTATCGATATCCTTAAAGGTTTTGAATTCGATAACATTGCCAGAAGGATCAGCGAAAAACATCGTGGCATTTTCATCATCTTTGCCTTCATTTCTGATGTTGGGTTCAAGCATGAAATTAAGATTTACTGCTTTTAATTTCGCCGCATATACTTTCCATTCATCCATGGGCAGTATAGCTCCAAAATGTGGAACTTGTATGCCACCACCTTGATCTGAATTAGTAATGGTTCCAGACTCTCCAATTTCTTTGTCTATATGTAAAACTAGTTGGTGACCATACATGTTGTATACTATTGTGTGAGCTGATGAGCGGTCTTCTTTAAAACCTAATTTTTCACCATAAAATTCTTTTGCTTCATCTATATTTCTTATACGTAGGGCGATATGAAAACGAGTGTGCATTGATTTTTCCCTGTTGATGTTTTAAATAATATTTCAAAATAATGTTGTCTTGCCATGGCCCCAAAAAATAAGAGCCATGCTTATTGATAAACCTAATTTCTTGGTGGCGCAGGTGGATAATCTTTGCCAATATCATTAATGGTGATTGGTGCTCCTCCTTTGGCAATTGATCGTGCTGCCATGTCAGCAACATCTACTGCTCTTTTACCTTCAATTGGATAAGCTCTAACCATTGGGTCCAAGTCTTCTGTGCCTATGATATGGGCAATTAATTGCATATCAGCACCACCATGACCATGCTCTCCAGAGCCCTTGGTTGTTTCCATTTCTTCTACATTTCCATCAATATCGATTACACGAAAGAATTTTTCACCCATTGGATTACTACCAATTTCAAGTCTCCCTTTTGTGCCATTGATAAAGAAATAAGTAAATTCTTTTGAGCCAAAAGTGATCAATGAAAATGAGGCAAGAGTTCCTTTTTTGTAGGTAATGATTAGATTTTCTTGATCGTTAATGGTGTGGCGGTCAGAGAAAACACAGAGGTCGCGTATATAACCATCTTCTTTCTCGGCATCTTGGTATAGTCTTACCCAAATGCCATCCCATTTATTCATTTCAAAATGTTGTTTACAAGACTCCGTAATATTACAATCGCGGCATCGTTCAGCATGATCTAGGTCTGGTCGCGATTTGTAATAATTTCTAGCCCCGATGGCTGATACTTTAATTGGCTCATCATCTATTAGCCAGTTCATCACGTCTATAAAGTGACATCCTTTGTGATTCATCATGCCGGCAGACTTTGAAAAGTCACTATGCCAACGATGAAAATAATCACCACCATGGCTGTAGTCCAATACTTCAGCTGATTCAATGGACATGATGTCACCGATAATGCCATCTCTAAGCATGTGAGCCGCTTTTAATAAATCGGGACTGTATCGCATGTTATGACCAACAATAACTTCTCGGCCTGTTTCTTCCATGCAATCTATAATTATTTGACATTCCTGAGAACTAGTCGCTAAAGGTTTATCGACTAAACAATTAATCCCAGCCCGCAGTGTTCGGCAAACGGCATCACAATGTGTGTAGTCAGGCGTAGTTACGATACACCAATCGGCTTCAATATGTTTCGTTTCTTCAATGGTTTTAAAGAGTGGTAAGTCATCCAAACCAACTTCTTTTGCTGCATTTTTGGCTCTTGTCATGTTGGTATCAACAAAGGCAACAATTTCTGCATTCTCTTTGAATTCAGGTCGACCTTTGCCACCTACATCCATGATGCCTTTGGCAAAACAACCAACGCCTCTGTTACCTGTTCCCATGATGATAAATCTTTTCTTCATTTTATTCTCCGGTTTTTATGAAATGTATTCTTATTGATAACCTAAGATTGGTCGCAATAATTTTTCAGACTGTTCGAAAGTAATTCCTTTGCGTTTTGAATAATCAGTAACTTGATCTTTATTGATTTCACCAACAGCAAAATAATGAGCATCAGGGTGACCAAAATACCATCCACTTACGGCTGCTGCAGGGAACATAGCATAGCCATCTGTCAGTTCAATGCCAGTATTTTTAGTGGCGTCTAATAATTGAAACAGTGTTGATTTCTCAGAGTGTTCCGGGCAGGCAGGATAACCCGGCGCAGGTCTAATACCTTTATACTCCTCTTTGATCAAATCTTTATTGGTTAGATCTTCAGAAGGGGATGTGCCCCAAAATTCTTTTCTAACTATTTGATGTAATCTTTCGGCAAAAGCTTCTGCTAAACGGTCGGCCAGCGCCTTCAACATGATAGAGCTATAATCATCATGATCTTTTTCGAATTCTTTACATTTTTCATCACAACCAAGACCTGTCGTCACGGCAAAGCAGCCAATATAATCTTCTCTCTCTGAATCTTTAGTCGCAACAAAATCCGCCAAACAATAATTGGGTCGGTCATTCTGCTTCGGCTTCTGTTGTCTTAAGAAATGTAAAGTATTGGTTGTTTTATTTCGATCTATTTCAAAAGTCGATTTGTCGAATTCATATAATTCAAGATCATCTTTAATTCTATTAGCAGGATAAAATCCAACAACCGCATTGGCCGTCAACCATTTTTCATCAACGATTTTTTGTAGCATATCTTTTGCATCAGCAAAAAGCTTGGTGGCTTCTTCGCCAACAACATTGTTCTTTAAAATTTTTGGATAGGTGCCAGCGAGCTCCCATGTTAAAAAGAAAGGTGTCCAGTCAATGAAAGGTACCAACTCATTTAAATCAAAATTGCTAATGGTTTTTGTGCCAAGAAAACTAGGTTTTATCACATCGTGATCCCAGCTTACTTTTTCTTCATTATCGCGGGCATCCCTAAGTGTTAAGAATACATTCTTATTTTTTTTGTTCAGATGCCTATCAAGTAGTTTAGCATGTTTGGCTTCATTCTCTTCTATGAATGCTTGGCTATTGCCTTGACTTAATAATTTTGTTGCCACCGGGACAGACTTAGAGGCATCTATTACATGTACCGTAGAGCCTTTGTAACCTGGGGCAATTTTGACAGCCGTATGAATGGCTGATGTGGTTGCGCCACCAATCAATAATGGAATCTTCAAGCCTGCTTCTTGCATTTTAGCGGCAACATCAACCATTTCATCTAGGGATGGTGTTATTAAACCGCTCAAGCCAATGATATCAGCTTTTATTTCTTTGGCCTTTTCAATGATATCTTTGGCCGGGATCATAACGCCCATATCAATGATCTCAAAATTATTACAACCAAGCACAACGCCAACAATATTTTTACCAATATCGTGAACATCGCCCTTGACTGTGGCCATTAAAATCGTGCCAGCATTACTAGATAGGTCACCATGTTTCTTTTTTTCTTCTTCAATAAAAGGTAATAAATGGGCTACGGCCTTCTTCATGACTCGTGCACTTTTGACAACTTGCGGCAAAAACATTTTGCCGGCGCCAAATAAATCGCCGACGACATTCATACCATCCATCAATGGACCTTCGATGACTTCCAACGCTTTTTCAAAACTCTGTCTAGATTCTTCGGTATCATCAATGATGAAATCAGTGATGCCTTTAACAAGTGAGTGAGATAAACGTTCGTTGACGTTTTTTTCACGCCATTCAAGATCATTTTTATTGCGCTCTTTTTTAGAACCTTTGCCTTTGACAGATTCGGCATAATCCGTTAATGCTTCGGTAGCATTATCAATTCTATTTAAGAGAACGTCTTCTACTTTTTCTAATAAATCTTTTGGGATATCATCATAGACTTCCATCATGCCGGCATTGACAATGGCCATATCCATGCCAGCTTTAATGGCATGGTATAGAAAAGCCGAATGCATTGCTTCTCGGACAGTATTATTGCCTCGAAAAGAGAAGGATACATTGCTAAGGCCGCCGCTTACTTTTGCGCCTGGTAGATTCTCTTTGATCCACTTGGTAGCTTTAAAGAAATCAACGGCATAATTATTATGTTCGTCAATCCCTGTAGCAACAGGGAAAATATTGGGGTCAAAAACAATATCACAAGCCGGGAACTTTAATTCATTAACCAAAATATCATAAGATCTTTTGCAGATATCAATTCTTTTTTGATAGGTATCAGCTTGACCCTTTTCATCAAATGCCATGACGACCGTAGCTGCTCCATAATTACGAATAATAGTGGCGTATTCAATAAATTTTTCTTTTCCTTCTTTTAGGCTAATCGAGTTTACGATCGGTTTACCTTGAATACATTTCAAGGCTGCTTCAATGATCTCAAATTTTGAAGAATCTATCATAAAAGGCACACGAGCAATTTCAGGTTCTGCTGAAATTAAATTTACGAATTTAACCATAGCGGCTTTGCCATCAAGCATACCTTCATCCATGTTTATATCTATGATTTGGGCTCCATTGCGCACTTGTGCCGTTGCAACGTTTACAGCTTCTTCATAGTCACCATTTAAAATTAAATTTGAGAATTTTTTAGAGCCCGTTACATTGGTTCTCTCGCCAACATTGATAAAACCTGTTGTCGCATTGACATATAAAGGTTCTAACCCGGATAAAACCATTTCTTCTTTTTTATTTACCATATTGTTTTAGTTTCCGTTGAATTGACGTGGTTTATATTTAGCGGCAATATTGACAATTTCTTCGAGGTGTTCCGGAGTAGTACCACAACAACCACCGATGATATTGATATATCCTTTTTCTAAAAATGGCTTGATCGCATTTTGCATCTCTTCCGGCGTTTGGTCATACAAACCAAATTCATTAGGCAAACCGGCATTTGGGTGTGCTGAAATCCCACAAGTCGATACGCCACTTAATTCTTGAATATGCGGTATCATTTCATCAGCGCCCAATGAGCAGTTCAAACCAACTGAAAACAGATTAGCATGTTTGATTGATGTCCAAAAAGCAGTTGGTGTTTGACCACTAAGTGTTCTACCTGAAGCATCGGTAATTGTGCCCGAGACCATTACAGGTATATCCGTTTTTGTTTCGATCTTAACTTCATTGATGGCAAATAAAGCTGCTTTGCAATTCAATGTATCAAAAACAGTTTCAACTAATAAAACATCTACACCACCTTTGATCAACCCAATAGCTTGTTGTTTGTACGCTTTGCGTAAATTTTCAAAGGTGACCAAGCGCATGCCTGGGTCATTTACATCTGGTGACATTGAGGCCGTACGGTTTGTTGGTCCTAAGGCGCCAGCAACATAACGTGGCTGATCAGGTGTCTTCTCCGTAAAGCGATCGGCACTTTTGCGGGCACACTGCGCCGCTGCAAAATTTATTTCGTCGATATAATCCTCAAGTTCATAATCGGCTTGTGCAATAGTCGTTCCGCTGAAAGAATTGGTCGTGGCAATGTCGCAGCCAACTTCAAAGTATGCATCATGAACACCTTCTACAATTTTAGGTCGCGTAATGGCCAGCAAATCATTATTGCCTTTTAATAGCTTATGGTGTTTTATGAAGATTTCACCTTTGAAATCTTCTTCTTCAAGCTTATGTCTTTGGAGCATGGTACCCATTGCGCCATCAAGAACTAATATGCGCTCTTTAGCTGATTCAACGATACTTTTTTTGGTCATTTGTTGGCCTCTATAATGTAAGATGTCTTTTTTGAGAACTTATGCTTCGTCTCCTTATACGTAAAATTATCCTATTTGAGTTTATAAAACAATCATATTGCATGTGAGCATTCGTTGAATTGATAAAAACAGTTGTTGAATTAGGCATAAACTTGGCTTGGATTATCTGTGGGGATTAAGATTTATGGGCTCAGAAGATTTTTGGGATATTGTTAGCGGTAAATGGTTGATGATTTTTTAATCTAACTAATCTTTTAATCCCATTAATCTTAATTCAGACAATTTTATATATTTGAAGAAGATGGTCTGACTCAAATTTATTATCAATTTTATGATAATTCTTATCAGTAAATTCAGACAATTTTAAATTTGTTTTTATCCCAATTAATCCTAATCCAGACAATAAATATATATCTAAAGAATACTCTAGAGGTTAAATCCTTGGTATTCTTTTTAAACCAATTCAAACCAATTCAATCTTAATTCTGACACTCATCAAAAGAAATACATATTCAATTGATAAATAATTCATGTGAAATATAAACAATGGCAATAAAACTAAGCTTAAAGAGAAAGTAGAAATATGAATACAAGAATCGTTCAATTAAGTGACATCCACATTGGGTCACCATATAGCTTTAGATATCGGCCGGCCTGTTTAACTAATTTTAAACAAGCAATGAAACAAGTTGAAGCTTTCGATGTTCAACCAAAATTAATTGTGTTAAGTGGCGATTTAACTCGAGATGGAGAAACGCATAGATTTGAATTAACAGCCTTAAAAGAATTGTTGGCAACTTATCCATATGAGTTTCATTTGATACCAGGAAATCATGATGTCGGTGGAAGGTTTGAATTGGATCGATTTGAAACAATATCAGAAGAAAAAGTTGTGCGTTATAAAAGTGTTTTTGATGATAAATTTGAAGTTGTTGTTGATGATGTCAGGTTAATCGGTTTTAATTCTTTTTTATTAGGAACCAATTTTTCAGCAGAAGATGAGCAGTGGGAATGGTTACAAGAAAAAGCTAATGAAAAAGGTTCCTGGAAAAAACAGCTCTGGTTTATGCACAATCTGCCGTATAGAGAAAGCCCATTCGAAACAAAAGTAGAGAATAAAGAAGATGAGTATGGTGCATGGTACGCGTATATAGACTTAGATCGTCAACATAGGTTAATGAAAATTATTAAAGACAGTAAAGTTGATGTAATAGCTTGTGGGCATTCGCATTATTTTAAAGATCGCACTGTTGATGGTATTCGTCATGTTAATTGCCCAGCGACGGGTTTTTGCGTCCCAACATCTAAATTAGGATTTGTGGTATATGATATTAATGAAAATGAAATTGTTGTTAATCAGCACTTATTAGATGTTGAATCTCCTGAAGTAGAGTTCGGCGTAGGTGGTCACATACCTTTTGATAAAAGAGATTATTCTTTAGGTGAAAAGATGACGCCAGCTATTGCCGAAGAAGTTAATGCTCTCTTACACCAATAATATTAATTCACTTAATTTTTTCTTTTCTACGTTTCAATTGATATTCGAAAAGTGAAGGAATATTAATCCCAGATTTGTTTAACCCTTCCAAATATGGTTTTGGCTTATAATCCAATTTAATTTTTTTAGTTTTGCAATAAATTCCTATTAATCTTGCACCGGGAGCATCATGGCATTTGATAGGAGCATTTCTGTTCATTTTTTTAATTTGAATATTCCAAAAAGTATTAAATAAACCAGAGGTAGGGCTGTGGTAATTTGCACCCCCATGGTGAAATAGATAATCGCCAATGTCCACTCGCATGTTGTCCATTAGGTTATATTGATTGCATCCATTATGTTGATCTAATCGACCTTCTTTCACCTTGCCATTTGTATAAACGCTTCCTGTGCAGTAGGTATTAAAGCTTGGGTTATGAATTGCATATGCTTGAAATGAAAAGTTTGTAACCAATACGTATGATGAACCTCCAATTTTAGCACTGTAATGTCCTTTGCGACCTTTGGTGATTAATCCGTCAATAGAAATATTTTTGCAGTTCCCTACGAGTAAACCAGAATCTGCATGTGAAATCGTAATATTTCTAAGCCAAGAATGTTGCAGGTCATTGGCATGGATGGCATTGAATCCATCTTCTAAATGATGCCCTTTGTATTTCTTTTCCTTAAATTGTATGTGAAAGTTCTCAATACCTACATGTTCTAAAAATATTTTTTTATTTAAAGTTACTTCCCAATCTTCTTTTATGTCATGAATTAAGGGTTCCTTAGTCTCAATAATGTTTTTAAAAACTTTTGTAACTGTTATCATTTGCTTTGCTTTTACTCCTTTGATTACTTTTTCCCCAATTTTTATTTTTCCTTTTCCAAAAACGTGTTGAATCATTTCTTTATTTTTTGAGGATACCCATCTAATTAGCAAAGAATCACCTTCTTTAAAATCAGAAGTTTTAGTGAAAGTTATTGAGTGTTGACCACGCTGGCCTTTTATTGCCTTAATGAATTTTGGCTTCATTGTTGTCGCAGGTTTTTTAATTGTAATTACTCCACCAGACCATGAAAAAATTGAAAAATATTTCCCATGTACCTTTTTATTGTTTTTAATCATGTAGTCTTTTCTTGCTTTAAACTTTTCAGTTAATTTCATTTTACTCAATGGTCTTGGGACATATAAAATGGTGCCGCCTTTTCCGTTTCCAGCGCCTTGTAAAACTAAATTACTTTGCGTGATATAGATAATTTCTGAAATAATAAATTTCCCTTTTGGGAACGATATTACTTTGACCCCTTTTTTACTAGATTCGGATTTAATGGCCTTGATGATGGCTTCTGTATCATCTATTTCGTCATTCGGTTTTGCTCCATATTTTAGAATTGAGACTGTGCTCTTTAAATTTGGTATTTCCTCTTCGCTCCACTTATATCCAGCATATGAATAATCTGGTAAATACACCTTATTGTTTGGACCTAAAATTTTAGGGGTCCACTTCTCTTGTGCATTTGTTGTTTGGAAAATTATCAATACAAAGATTAGTAAAATGAAAATGGCATGAGTTCGCATGTAATTGTCCTTTTTAGTTTTTAATTAAAATTATGTTTATGAATAATTATTTTCAACGCATATATAGTGTTTCGTTTAGTATTGAAAATGAGACAAAAGAATTTGTTTCTAAATAATGTTTCTTTTTTTGTGAAAAAAGTCAAGTGGTTTAAAAGGTGATATTGATCTATTCATTATGAATGGCATAAGCCCCAGGGATTGATTTGACATACTCAATGAATTCTTTGAAGAATGGATCGACCGATATGGTCTCAGAATCACCGACTACCCATAGAAATTGTTTTGCTCGTGTGATCGCCACGTTCATTCTTCTTATTTCACTTAAAAAACCAATGATGCGTTCTGTGTTTGATCTGGTTAAAGAAATTAGGATTATTTCTTTTTCGCGACCTTGGTAACTATCAACGGTAGAAACTTCTACCTCTTCTGGCAGTAGTTTTTTTAATGCCTTTACTTGGCCACGATAGGGTGCAATGACACCAATATGATCAGATTCAATTCCAGCATCCAATAGTCTATCGCAACATTCGGTAAGAATTTGTGCTTCTTTAAAATTATTTAATCCACCCGTTTCACCTGTTTTCTTTTCGTAATAATGCAAATTTTTCGTGTCTATGAATACTACTCGAGAATCAATTCCTAATTTTTTAAAAGCCAATGGCGATTTTCTCTCAGAGATATTTGGACCACAAACAAGTTTGTTTTGATAAAAATATTTTGATGAAAAACCCTGAATTTGTGCATGCATTCTATATTGGACTTGAAGCATATTTACACGCTCCGGATATAGCCTTGCTAGTTTTTCCATCAAACTTTCTTCGAAGCCTGCACTCTTTGCTTTATCTGAAGTTACCACAGGTGGCAATTGAAAATGATCTCCTGCAAAAACATATCGTTTTGATTTCAACATGGATAAATACATCAACGGCTCTAAAGTTTGCCCAGCTTCTTCTCCTACTACCAGATCAAATGCTAGATTTTTTAAGCTTGGATGACCAGCACCCGTGTGAGTCGAAATAAAGACATACCCCATTTCATGAAGTTCGCCGATGCATAGACCTTCCAATCTTTTAATCTCAGTTCGATAACTTTTTATTAGATCTAAATCTCCACGATGTTCGTCGGAACGAATAAATTTCCTTTTGCGCATGCGATTATTTTTTTTGCGAACTTCTATGTCGAGTTCATTCTTGAAGGATAATACCTTCTGCCCCGAAGGTGCTTTGGAAGCCATATTCTCTAGGGTGAATTCTTTTAGCTCTGGATGGAATCTTTCAGGATTACCCACTCGTACAAAAGGAACTCCCATTTTACCAAGCCCTAAAGCCACATGATCAACGGCAGCATTTGTCCCTGCTGCCACTAAAACACTTTTACCAGCTTGAACATAAGTTCCAATAATAAACAATAACGTAGATGTTTTACCAGTTCCTGGTGGACCATGTAAAATAGTTAAAGGCGATCCATCACAAGCTAGCTCTACTGCTTTCTGCTGTGATTCATTTAATCTTTTCGATTGTGTGTGTGTAACGGTTTCAGAATAATCAGAAGGTTGTAATGTCTTCCCTAGTAAAATTTGTGGCAAAACTTCTTCCTCAGCCATTGTTTCTACTTTAGAAAGGCCTTCCATCATGCGATCAAAGGTCACACGATTTGGTCGTAATTCTATAGCAAATCCATATTCATCATCAAGTATCTCAATGGGGTCAGGAACAATCACTTTTAGTGAAATTAATTCAATGGTATGAACGACCCCTTCGCAGATCGTTTCACCTGTTTTTGCATCACATACTTTTACAACACTGCCTGATTTCATTTTTCCAAAAGAATATTTTAATCCTCTTTTTTTAAAAAATTCAATGAGGTATTTACCACCAAATCCAGGGTTCATAGAATGAATTTTTAATGCCGAAAATCGTAATCCTTTTGTTTCGGATTTCCAGTCGTCAACCTGCGACATTTCTTCTGAGAGCCCTTGTTCTTCGGCTTCATACTCCCATTTGGTACATTGTTTTTGCTGTGTAATATAGGAGATTAATTCATCTGACATTCATGTTGGTTCCGCTGAAATTTGGGGATTTTAACATTTTTAAAATAATAAAAAGAATAATTATGTTGGGTGTTAAAAAAAACAACCAACCAATCTTTGATTCCATGGATAAATATATAAGTAGGTGAAGACAGTTTGTAAATTTAACTAAGTCTTTATAATTCAGTAGGTTATGAAGGAGTGATTTGTTCTTTGCCAACGATAACCAAAGTAAAACATCTTTAATAATAAATGAATTATTGTATAATGAATGATAGCGATATACCCTCATTAGCTTCATTCGAAGCCAATTTAATTAATTCAACCTAGCCATTTAACTGGAAATTTAAGAATCCTATTAACTCGCTTGTTGAGATTTCAAATCATTTTTGAAAAAAGGACGGCCCATGTTTAAAAATATTTTTGTAACCGGAATTATTCTTTTATTGATCAGCAATACATATGCAGATGAAACGTCAGATGTAAAAGCATTAAAATTTCGCAAAACTCAAATAGAACTTAAGCGAATTAGTAGTGGTCATGATATCACAACTAGAAACATTAAAAATGTGCATCGTGATATAGTGAATTCAAAAGTAATGAGTCCTCAAATGATTAAAAGTGCAAAGCAAGTGCAGGTATTATCAGTATCGTCTAAGGATAAGTTGAAAAAAACTAGAATCTCTTTGCATACGGCAAAAGAAAGTAATGGTGAAAAAAGAAGTGAAGCATTATCTTTGACCAAAAGCGAAATTGTTGGAGCGTTGAAGGACATGCAAAAAATCCATTTATTAGTTTCTGAAAATAAATCTAACGCCTCGATTGAAAAGTATCTTAGACTTTTAATCAAAAAGGTTGAAGCTCAAAATAATACGATAAAAAATATTCTAAATGATGATCTATCTGGCAAAAAACCGTCAAAGGCAAATCTAAACTCTATCAGCAAAGAAAGTGACGCCATTCATGCTGACACTAAAAGTTTAAAAAATAAAATTTCTCAAGATGATAAGAATGTAAAAGAGAATCAAAATCTGCCAAATAAACGCCCAAATTTGACAAAAGATTTAGATGGGGCTAGTGATAACGCCAGTAAAGCTAAAAAATTTATTGATGAGGGTGAAATTGGAAAAAGTTTAGCGGCCAACACAAAACTATTAACTCAATTAAATAACGCATTTGCTGCTTTGAAATCAAAAAATAAAAATAATATAGATCAAGATGGTAAAAATAACTCTGATTTAAAACGAGATTTAGATAATATAAGTAAAGATTTAAAGGGACAAAATAATCTATTAACAAAACTAGAAGATGTTGATTCAGATAATGAATTGTTTGGAAATAAAGATTTTGATGATGCTTTAGGAAAGCAACACGGGTTAAAGAAAGCATTTAATAAATTAAAGAATAAATTTAAAGGCAATGCCAAAGCGCAAGCAATTTTGAAAACCATCGAGAAAGATTTAGATGGAGCTCAAGCTAATCTGGATAAAGGCAATTTAGACGATGCAAAAAGTAATAATTCGAATGCCTTAATTTCAATTAAACGAGCAAAAGGAACTTTAAATATAAATAATAAGACTGATGCAAAACCTTCGACCGCTATTGTCGTATCTAAAATGGTTGATTTTAAAGAATCCAATAAATTAGCTAGTGAGGGCGATAGAAAAGAATCAGTTCACTTAATGGAAAATGAAGTCAAATTAGGTCACATGCCTAAATCCAAAAACGTTTGGGTTCAGCAATCTGGAGAAAAAAAACAATTAGTCTTATTGCAGACACTACAAGAGAATGGTCCAAAAGAATACTCACAACTGACAAGACGTTACTATGAAGCTCTTGCCGAATTATCTCAATAGAAGTTAACCCATAATATTTAGCTCAATATAATCAATGGATTGGGCTATTTATAGATGTATAGATCTTAATTCCACGTTTCCATATTCTAAATTAAATTAAATTGGATTAGATAGTCTTTTAGATAAAAGCATCGATTTTCTACTATAAAAAATTACTCGAGGTTCATTCAGTTTTCGCTCTGCTCAAACTTCAATCACCCTGAGCTAGTAATCTGAAATAGATGGTGTCAATACGAAATATTTTGACATTTTGATCAGATGATGATTCAGTAATTCTTTACTTTTTATAAATATTTTTCTTGGTGTAGAATCAGAGCAATATCATCATTTTGCAAAAGACCGTAAGCATTTACTTTAAAATGAAAAAATGGGTACGGGGTGATGGAGTCGGCTCAACTTTTATGATAAAG
The DNA here is from genome assembly GCA_002746535.1 of Planctomycetota bacterium. GTDB lineage: Bacteria > Planctomycetota. The sequence goes on along the minus strand of NVWA01000004.1, from coordinate 193,196 downwards.
CCTTCTTCAATTAGCGCTTTCATATCATTACCAGCAGTTTTGTAGGTAATCTGTAGAGTGTCAGTAATTTCTTGTCTTGAAAGTCTTTTATATTTTTGAAATAATTGTTTTACTTTTTCTCTACGGAGACTTGTTTGGTTAGGTTTTCTGACTATTTCTAGTTCAGATGTTATTGGCAAAGCGGGTAAAATTTGTTGAGGCTGCCTATATTCATTTTCTGTTATTCGTGTCTTTAGAAGAAAGTCAAAATCATTGATTTCGTATTGAGTTTTTTCACCGTTTAATATGCGAGCATTTTGAATTTCATTTTTAAGCTCTCTCGTGTTGCCGAGGAAAGGGTATTTCTTTAGAGCTTGCATTAATTGATTCGACAAAATGGGCTTGTTGTTTTTGATTTGATTTAAATTAAAAAAATACTTTGCTTGTGCTTCAATATCCTTTGGTCTTTCACGTAATGGGGGTATGGTAATCTCTATGCTTTTTAATCGAAAGTATAAATCTTCACGAAACTTCTTTTCTTTAATTAATTGATTTAAATCAGCATTGGTTGCCGCTATGATACGACAAGAATATTTTGTAATTCGATTAGAGCCAACGGATCTTCCTTCGAGATTTTCAAGAACTCTCAAAAGGGCAATTTGAATCTGTAAACTGGTATCACCGATTTCATCAAGAAAAACCGTTCCATCTTTTGCTGATTCAAAAATACCAATATGCTTTTTATCAGCACTTGTGTATGCTCCGGCTTCATGTCCAAATAATTCAGATTGGAGAATACTTTCAGAGATGGCGCCACAGTTAATAGCGATAAATGGCTTGCTGGCTTTTGGGGATTCTTCATGTAATGCTTTTGCAACAAGGTCTTTACCTACTCCGGTCTCTCCTCGAATTAATACATGTAAAGAAGAGTTAGCAAATAGTTTTATTTTCTGGCAGATTTTTTTCATGGAACTGCTTTTATGGATGATGCGGTTTATGCCAATTGATTTTGGATTATCTTTATTATTGTATTTGGTAGGTATTCCCAATTCAGCAGATTTTATATTAGACTTGTTGTTAGATAAAAACCAAATATCACTGAGGCTAATTTCTTTAGATAAATTTAATTCATATTCAAAAAGATCATTACTTTCGTGATATTCACAATTTTTTATTAATTTGGCGAAAAGTAAAAGAGCTTCTTCTTTCTTTCCTTGTAAGAGCTCGATTCTCATTTGAAAAAAATCATCGAAATAACTAATGAAATATTTTTTCTTTGTATTAAGTAGCAATTGAGCTGCTGGCGCATTCTTATTTGCAAGTGCTAGGCGAACATTTGTAAATGATAAAAAGTTGCTAGATTCAAAACCATACTTTACAGGAAACGGTTTCAGTTCATCACTAGCTTTTTGAATTTCATTAATAGATAAATAATAATTAGCATTTAAAAAACATATGTGCTCTTGATCTAGTTTTTCTGTTTTGTTAATTGGTTTGAACTCATGTGTGAAAATACTTAAAATATATTCCCAGCGTTCATATTTAAAAAATGCTTGCCTAGTATGTTTGTTGTTATTTCTTTTAATATGAGCTTTTATCAATTTTAATCTATTTTTTGCACTCTCTAATTGTAGGCGTTCAACATAGTCTGTAAATTCATTATCAAGCTTGTCTTCTTTTCGCAAAATAGAAAGAATAGGCTCTTTAATTCTTTTGAGTTGACCTTGTTTTGAAATGATTTTGGAAATACTTCTAGCTTGTCTTAGTTCATTTGCAGAGAAGATTGTCTTTTTTAGATTAAAATGTTTTAAATAGTGTTCATAATGGTAATAGAGGTTTTCTCTTGAATGAGAAAAAAAGAACTCCATTATTTGTTTTATTTCTAAAGGTGTTGATTCGTTAATTAAATTTTTCATGTGAATGAAAAGAAACTCAGTCTTTTCTTTATATTTGTTGTTGAAGTTTGAAAGTAATGAAATCTTTGATTTAAGATACAGAAGAGCTAGATTCGTATCAACGTGTTTTAAATCTATATTTTCAGTGTCCTGTATAACCTTTTCTTGAAGAGTGATATTGTGGGTTAAGAGTGCACTAAGTAATTGGCTCATACCTTGCACAATAGGTTCTTTGCTGCCTTTGTAATCCTTCGTTATTTCCAGCAATGTTCTTTTGCTATGCAGGAATTGTTCTACGATTGGATGCAATTTTTTACGAATCATTTTATAGATATATTATATAGGTAATTTATAACGATTTAAGTCTATTATTTTGATAAAACATATCAACAAAAATCTAAAATAACACATAAGCCATTGTTTTGAAAATAGTTATAAATTTTATTAAAATTGGCACAGTTTTTTCTATAGACAACCTAATTCCAATGAAATGAGGGTTTAGATATGTTAGTTATTCAAAGAATTTCAAAATTATCCAAAGTGCATCAGTTTATTCAAAAGTCAGGTATTTCTGTTGAGAGAGTTGCACGAGTTTTAGTGGGAACCTCAGTATTGTTGATTTTGGTATCAGGGTATTTTCTTCATATGGGCTTTTATTTATTTTTTATTGGAATGGCTCTTAATTTAATTCAATCAGGCATTACAGATAAATGTGTGGTGAAAAATATTCTAGAAAAAATAGGGTTCGTCAGTGAACGGAAATTAGGCAAAAGTGAGAACATCAATAAAGATCATTAAATTTAATTTGCGAATTATATAAATTATTATTATTTAAAGGAGATTGATATGAATTCATCAGCTGTATCGCAAGTCATCAAGAAGTTTCGTATAAATGAAGCTAACTTGAGGCTATCGGGCAAATTAAAAATAAATTGTATCGAAGACCAGACATTACCGTTATGGTGGAAAAAAATACCAGAAAATAAACCAGTAGTTTTTATTTCACTAAGTTCATTTTGTGATGAAAAGACTACCCTTAATATAGTTGAAAAACTTTCTAAGATGGAAGTCACTGTATTATTAGATACCGAATATAAGATTATTAAAAAGGACATTACTTATAATAATGTTTTTACATCTAATTGTTTACCTAGATTAGCTATTGCCGAAAGAGCAGATTTATTTATTTGTAATGGTGATATAGAATTGGTTTATTTAGGATTGAGCCAATCGACTCCTATACTTTGTATCCCAATATTAATGGATCAGCTGTTAGTTTCTAATGCCATTGTAAAAAAAGGTATTGGCTTAATGATTAGATCTTCAACTCTTACTGATAAAAAAGTCCTAGATTATACGAATAAATTATTAGTGGATAAATGTTACCAAGAACAGGCTTCTAAGTTTTCAAAAACAATTGAAGATTTAAATTCTCTCGAGGCAAATAAAAATATTATTTATCGACAATTAAAACCCAAAAGAAGATCTGGAAATTTGACGAGAAGATTAAATCAAATAGCCTTGGTTTCTAACAAGCAGGATGACGCTAAAGGGTCTCAAATAGAACTCAAAATAGCATCCAGTGTGAAAGAGCTAAATGAAGCTTATAAACTAGTTTACAGGCAATATTTAGAGAAGGGGTTTACGGCAAAGAATGATGCAGAAAAACGAATTTTATTCTGGAATACCTTGCCTGATACATACACAGTAATAGCAAAACAAAATGACAGGGTTATTGGCACTTTAACCTTTATTAAAGATTCTGTTGCTGGTTTACCTATGGATGATATTTCTAAGAATAGTCTAGAGCCTATGAGAAAGGAAGGCAGAGTATTGTGTGAATTAACAGGATTAGCAATTGATGGAAGCGCTTGCGAAAAAAGTACCGTTATGAAGCTTTTTCAGTTTGGATTCAAACTGAGTTCAAGCCATTTGAAGTCGACTGATTACGTGATTACCATAAATCCTAGACATCAGTTTTTTTACAAAAAGGTTTTATGTTTTGAGATTATTGGAAGCACTTGCTCTTATAAGAAAGTTGAGAATGCACCGGCTGTACCTATGAGATTGAATTTGCTGACTGTGGAAAATATGTATTTAAAAAAATACGCTAAATATTCAGGTGATAAAAATCTGAATGATTATTTTTTCAAAAGAGAATTAAAAGAATTGGATTTGCAAATTAAAAATGAAATTAAAATTAGAGATAATAAGCTAACCTGTATAAACTTATATCGTTTTTTTATGAATAAAGTTTCTGCCTTTAATGATTCTTCAAACAGGGATAAATTTTATCAATTGTGGAGTTTAAAATTTAATAATATTAACAATTCTAATTATAATAATGAGGAGGAGGTAAGTCGAAAAGTTAAATGAGTCGTCTTACTTATTTGCATCATTCTAACAAATTATTTAAGGAGCAAAAATGATTGAAAAAGAAGACTTGCTGTTTAGCACTAATTCACTTTATAATAAAGTGGAGGAACTCATTTTAATAGTAGATAATATAAATGATAAAATAGATCCTGGGAATCAATCTTTGAAGAAAGATATTCTATTATTTAGATCAGGCATAATAAAAGATATTAAAAATCTTGTTTTTTATCTTGGCCAAAATATGAATTAAATAAAAATATTTTCCATATCTAACCAGTAAACAAGACCAATATGTAACCGAATTAACTTATATTGATTTTGGTGCTGACCTAACCATGACGATAAGCCCAAGCTTAAGTCATTTGAAATCAGAATTATTCATTTAAAGCAGCGTTTAAAGGCTGTTTACAAAAATTGATAGGTACGACTAGAAGTTCTCGGTACTATATCTCTTGATCTCATTTTCCTAGAATATTGAAATCAAAGCTTATAATCCTGACTTCCGATTTGCAACAATAATTAGTATCCTGAATTTTCTAAAAAAAAATAAACGTATATGATTACAAAAAAGAAAAAATTGCCCTTCGGCGAATTTGTAATATTGATGGCTATGATGACAAGTATTTTGGCCTTAGCAATTGATTGTATGTTGCCGGCCTTTAATGTCATGACCGTCGATTTGCATCTTAATGATCCTAAAGATATTCAGCTCATTGTTTCTTTTATGTTCCTTGGATTAGGAGTCGGAAAATTATTTTTTGGTTCAATCACTGATGGTTATGGCCGCAGACCAGCAGTTGTTATAGGGTTTAGCATTTATCTAGTAGGTTGCTTGGTCTCATTATTCTCAGAAAATCTTACAACAATGTTAATAGGGAGATTATTGCAAGGATTTGGAGTAGCAGGGCCCGCAAATGTTTCTCTAGTGCTGGCGCGGGATTTGTATAAAGGTCGTGAAATGGCACGAATCATGTCTTATATTATGATGGTCTTTATAATGGTTCCTGTCTTGGCACCTGGCATCGGATTAATCATTCTTCAGTTTTCGAATTGGCGGTTTATTTTTATCGTTTTTTTAGTGGCTGGAAGTGCCGTATTGGTATGGTTCTTACTGCGCCAAGAAGAAACCTTAAACAAAGAAGATCGACTTAAAATGTCCATTTCAAGTATTTTTAAAGCATTCATTGAAGTGTGTAAAATCAGAATCGCTTTGTTATACACAATTGTTATTGGCCTAACTTCTGGGGCTTTTTTAGCTTATTTAAAAACATCACAAGTTATTTTTGAAGTGCAATATGGTCTCGGAAAAATGTTTCCCATCTATTTCGGAGGTCTTGCCATTGCCGTGGGAGTCGCATCATTTGTTAACGGGCGTATCGTAAGAAAATATGGCATGAGTTTCTTGTCCCGTTGGGCCTTGATCGTTATCGTGTTAAGTTCATTTTTCTTATTATTGATTAGTTACCCTTATTCAGGTCATCCACCTTTAACTATTCTTTTAGGTTTTTTGATGGTGAAGTTTTTTTGCATGGGAATTATCTTTGGTAATTTAAGTTCCATTGCCATGGAACCTGTAGGTCATATAGCTGGCATGGGTGCCGCTGTGATAGGATCTTTATCGACGATAATTTCTGTACCAATTGGTATCTTTATAGGGTATCAATACGATGGTAATATTTATTCTTTGATTATTGGATTTGGTGCCTGCTGTTTATTGTCACTTATGTTAATTAAGTTATTTGATCACGAAAATTTGAATTGGTTGCAAAGGGATGAAATCAAAACAATAGTAGACTAGTATCTCGGTTTATTTCATGAAAATAGCCTTCTTATTTGTTTTTTTTGAATTGTTTGACTTTGTATAACGTTTATGATTATTAGCTCCATATTAAGTATTGTATTCAAATGATGGGATTAAAATTAGATGATTAAATTTTATTTTGTGATCCATTTTTTCTTAATTTTTACTTGTACCCTTTTGTCACAAGAATATGTTGCTCCAAAATCATTACCCTTGATGAATAAAAGGGTGATTCAAGTATCTTCAGTTAAGGATCTTGAAAGTAAGTTGCTCAATATTGCTGATAATACTACCATTGTCATTGCACCAGGAATTTATAAAGTTTCTGTTCATATTTATATTCGCGGTAGAAAAAATATTGAGATTCGTGGCAAAAAATTTAATCGAAATTTAGTAAAAATAATTGGCCAAGGCTATAAGAATAAGAACTTTGGTGATACTCCTCACTGCCTAGAGTTTTCCGGATGTACAAATGTTCGTGTTTCTAATCTTAGTATTGGGGATGTCTATCATCATCCGATTGCAATGCAAGGGAACTGTACGGATATGCATTTTTATAATATCCGATTTTTTGATGCTGGAGAACAATTCTTAAAGGGGAATTCTGATACGAATAGTGGTAGAGGGGTTTTAAGAGGTAAGGTAGAATACTGTTTATTTGAATATACCAAAATGGCCCGTTCATGGTATACCCAAGGCGTTGACATTCATACTGGTAAAGACTGGATTGTAAGAAATAATATTTTTAATAACATTATGGGTCCTTCTAACGATCAACTTGCTGGCCATGCCATTTTATTTTGGAATGGGTCATCCAATTCCATTTGTGAAAATAATTTAATGATAAATTGTGCGAGAGGCATAGCCTTTGGTCTAAGTTCAAAAAAGCCAAAAGCTAAAGGGAAGTCGTATGATCATGAGGGTGGAATGATTAAAAATAATATTTTTATCAAAGATCCTGGTGTGCGTGGTGACGATGGCATTATCGTTAACAATAGTCCTGGTTCGAAAATCATTAACAATATTGTTATTTGTAGTGGATATCCTACTCCAATTGAATATCGATACAAGGATGCTCGCAATATTGTCATATCTGGTAATAAACTTGATGGTAAAATTATAGCTCGAGATGGTGCAACTGGGGTAGAGAGTAAAAATAAATCATTCCCTCCCAAGAGCCCCATCTATATTGCATATAGAAAGAAAGCTCTAAGAAGTTTAAAGGATGCTCAGAACTTTGTTTCAAAAAGCAGTTCTTTTAAATATTTGAAATCAATTGCTAAAAATATTTATGCAAAAAGAAGCTTGGGTTTGAATCTAAAGACGATACGTAAGAAATTATTAAGTGATAATGCTGCTGAAAAGTCAGAAGCTGAAGAACTATTTATATTTATTAAACAAACCTACGACTCTAAAATGAATGAAGCATTAGAATTACAGGTGACGGATCCTATTGGTGCTTTAAAGATTTATGAAGCTGTTGCAAAAACTTTTCGAGGGGATGAATTTGCTATCAAAGCTACAGAAATTAGTAATGAGTTGAAAGCTAAACCTAGTTATAAGGAAGATAAATTTGCTGCAGGAATGTTTAAACGTATAAAACTAATGCTGAAACGATTGAGGCCCTATAAAGGACCTCATAATTATAAAGATTCAAAATTTAAAAAAACAAATGCTTCTTTATTAAAGTCTATCGCTCGTAGTATAAACTCTTTAGTGAAGAGATATCCCAATTCAAGCTATAGCAAATCGGCTAAAGAATTAAAAACGAAACTACTTCTTTAAAGTAATATGCTGAGTGTGTGAATCGCTGGTTAAGGAGTTTAATCTGTTTTCAAACGCAATGAAGAACCACCCGTCAGCAAGCTGAATAAATGAATATTTTAAAGTTATAAAACTCTCCTCCTTTTCAGGAGGAGTACCGCGAAGCGGGGAGGTGGTGTATTTAATTCATAGACTTATCATTTATGAACTAAAAACTCTCGGTACTATTACTATTTAACTCCCAATACAAATGTCATTACTTGAAATAATTTTTGAGCGGTCAATGTATTTCTAAGCTCATAACCACCTTTACCAGAACCTGGTGTGTAAAAGCCTCTTGGTTTTGAAGTATTGGGGTGAACACCATCTTTGCTGATAAAATTTTCCCATTTCCCATTTGAGCGAGACATGATTTCTTCAAAGTAATTGATGGTTGGAATATTTTTCGCTTTGGCAATTTTATGAACAACTACATTAAATGACTTAACTTTTTCTATTTTATTCCGACAAGGGGGGATAGTTGTCAAAATAGGTACACAGCCAGAAGCTATTAGTTTATCTACAATACTGTTTAAATTCTTTTCATAACTTGTAACGTTCCCACCTTTATTCACATCATTTGTGCCAATCAGGATAATAGCTAATTCGGGTTTATGTTGTTTGATAACATTTGGTACAGAATTTAATAATTGACTAGATGTCCAACCAGAGTAATTTCCGAATTTTGGTCCTTTACCTCTCAAGCCAGGTGTTAATTTATTGCGCCATTTGAACACAAGATTTGCGGGGTGTTTTTTCCATGAGATAGGAGTTGCAAATGCGCCTGTATAAGTGATGGAATCCCCCAATGTAGAATAAAAGAATTTTTCACCTTTAAATTTTTTGTGAATATTAATGCAGTTTTCAACCCATGCAGGTTTGTTTTTCATCATATCCTCAAGTTTTTTTGCTTCATCCTTTTTGGCTACTTTGACTGCTTCGGCTTTTACTTTTTCATCAGCAGAAAGTTTAAAAGTTAATTTGCCAATTTCGCCAACTGTCTTGTCTATGCTACGAGGGTTTTGTTTTGTATTAAAAGGTTTTTTACCACCCATTAAAGCTCTTAAAACTTCTCGAGTACCTTCTAGTTTTTCTGTTGAGATATTAATTTGAACGGTACCGGCATCTTCTCGGAATAGTTTAATTGTCTTGCCAACAAAATTGGCGAATGTGGCAATAGCGACTCTGAATTGATCTCTTGTGTAATGATTTTTTACTAAAGCTAAACCAATCATTTCAGTATCTTGCTGCGCTCTTCTGTATGCTTTCAATCGCATGGAAGGTACGACTGTACGACCTGATTTGGCCGGAGAGTATTTTGACTGTCCATTATACATAAGAGAATAATTTTTGATTTTTTGTTCTCTCCAGCTATTTTCAGCAAAAGAGTTTAGCCATGGTAAATGGCCATCACCCCCTTTGAAATAATCCATGATGCGAGCATTAGGAAAACCATAATTATTGGTGTTTATGCCAGAGACGGATCCATAATTCCAAATGATTTGATCACCTTTGCGAAATGGGTTCCCGTTATATCGATCAGAGTTCCTTCTAACAATATATTCATGCTCTGGTAAACCACCCACAACCAGTAAATCAAGACTATCATCTTGCATAGTTTCTTGATACTGAGGTCTAGAAATATCAGCCCTAAAGACGACATCGATTTCACCGTGACCAGAAAATGCTTTTCTAAATAATGTTCCCAAATAATCTAAGGCCATATATCCATTGTGATATCTAGGTTCATCAAGAAGCCAATAGCATCCTGACCCTTTTCTGTAATATTGATTTTTATTATTTAAAAATAATTGCAATTGAACTTTATTCCAAGATTTTTCTTTAAAGTGTTTTACATATTCCTTGCCCATAGCTAAAACTTGATCATTATATTTCTTCGAAAACATGGGATTTAAGCTGGGGTTCTTTTTGCGATCATGTACAAACATGCCTGGTTTATGAAAATTTGCTGGCCATGATTCAAAAAACTTAAGTGTATGGTGAGTCATTGGTTGTTCAGATCTATGATTATTCTTGAAAATACTGCCTGAGTAAATTCCTTCGTAAGTTTTATCAAAGGCTTCCCAGCTGGTCACTTTGATATTAGCACCTTCACCAGAAATTTTTGGAGCGGGTCTACTTAAGTTACCATTGTGGCCATAAGGAACACCATTAAACGTACATCTGTTTTGATGAGCCAATGCTGTGATGTCATTGTTATATTTAATAAATTGATCACCACGTTTGCTACCACCTTTGAAGTTCTTTTCCCACGAAGAGTAGTGATTGAATTCAATTATGGTGTTTAATTTTCTGGGCATATTTACGCTGGTGACATCTACAGCAACTTTGACAACAATTGCTGATTGACCAGGCACAGTAATGGTAACTTTACCATTATGAATACCTGTTTTTGCCTTTCGATCTACAAGAAGGTCTACATAGACAGACTGAACTTTATGTCCTTCAATTGAGTTTTTATCATCTGGAATACTGATTTTAAAATCTAAATCTTCTAGCGGTACTAATGGGTCTGGATAAAAAGAATCACCAAATTTTACGTACCATTCGCGATATAGATCTGCGGATAAATTTTTGTCACTTGACCATTCTACTTTAATATCTTTTAATTGAGCACCAGATATATTTTCAATCCCTATTTGAAAGGCAACCCATTCATCCTTGAGAGCTGTTAATTTTACGGTGTGTGTTTTCCCATCCCATACATTGTTACCATTACGGTAGGTGCCGGTTTTCTTTAAGAAATAAGATTTATCTTCTAATATATTACCTGTTATTGGATTTGCTTTTTCTAAATCGGGATATGCCCAGACTTCAACTGTTTTATTTTTAATTGTTGAGCCGGCGCCAAGTACATATCGGGCTTTTACTGCTGGAATTGTAATAGATGGTATTGACTTAGCTTTAAATGTTGTCGGTGGTCCTTTGTTCCCTGCTTCATCAACAGCTCTAATAGAAAAGGAAATTTCCTTGCCAGGTGTCTGTTCTGAAATTCGAATTAATTGTTTAGCGCCTGCAGCAAGAGGGGCATTTAGCATCCATGCTGGTACTTCTTTGCCATCAGCTAAAATTTCGTAATAGAGAGCTTTGCCTTTATTGCCATCATCACCTGTGGCGATTAGTTCAATTAATACTTCTCCTATTAGCATGTTATCTTTCCAAATAGTTTTAGCTTGTACTTTACCTGGTGCCATGGAATCCGTTTTTTCTGCGGATATAAAAAGGGTAGGAGCTTTGCCATTTTGTTCTTTTAAGAAAATCTTTGGGTTATGATCGCCCCCTGATTGTTTAAATAAATATTGTTTTACCCAAGAGCTTCTGCGCCAGCCATCATGTTCTGAAATCATAAATCCATGGTGATGACCACTAGCTACAGCTTCAATAACTTCTGGTGAAAGATCTAACTCATAATAATTTCCTATCTTCTTGGCTTGTCCATAGCAAGAGCGAGATCCGCTCATTGAATTGACTACATGCTCTAAGTTTGAATTGCCTTTCCAAGCCCAAAATTTTCCAGGGGAAGGTCTACGCCATGTGGCACCAGGGCCATTATATTTTTTGAAACTATTTCCGCTTCCACCAGTCCATTTTGTTGTGACGGATGAGAATCCCACTTTATATAAGATAGCTCCAGCTGAATAAATTCTTAGTTTTGCTTTTGTGACAGTCTTACCTTTAATGGAAGATAAATCAAAATTCACTAAGACATACTCTTCCGGTCCTTTTATTTTTCCTCTTGTGGTTTTATTGCCACCATTAAAATCTTTTTCAGCACCAATATTCCCAACATGGCAATTGTCATTTGCTTTGAATGTAAAATCTTCAGCAATCAATAATGTTGATAGCAGGCATAAGCCTGTTATGAATAAAAATTGTTTTAAAATAAAATTACAAAACATAAGGTCTCTCCAAAAATTAATTTGATTTAGTTTATTTAAATTGAAAAGTGCTAGTAGTCTTCTTCTTAATATGAAGTGTTTAGCAATTTTAAATTATCAGGTAGGTACGACTGGAAATTAAATATCAATATATCTAACTTTCTATGATTTCAAACAAGAAGTATAACAATTATTAGTTTTCATTACTGTTTTATTGATAAATTAGGGAGTAATATTAAGCAATTTGTAACTAAGTAATAAATTGTACTGCAAAATAATTCTTTCTAGTACAGTTTGAGCTGATCTGTAAATAAAACAAAATAGTTTTTTAAATATTAGATCAGAACATTGGTATAAGCCTACATTCTAAGATCACCCGATTCTATATCTTTAAATTCATTTATGAAATCACCGATTTTATTTTCACCAATTTCAACGGCATCACAGCAGTTAAAAGTATCCATTGGATCTGTTTGTATGATATTATTATAAACCCGCGCTTTGTTGTGAATATCCTGGATTTGAATGGCATGAAATTCTTTACGGTCTGAAGAGCAAATACGATTGTCATGTACATCAATGTTGTCACCATGTTGAATCTCAATCCCTTTGTTAGAGCCACCAACAATCGTATTGTTTCGAACTACACTGTTGCTGATATCCCACTCTGGCCCACTAGGATTGCCTAAAGAAATGGCTTTATCACAATGCATAAATAAATTGTTTTCGACTATGACATCTTCTGCATTGATCCAAATAAATATAGAGCCACGGCCGCCACCATTTTTCCCACGTATGCCTACAAAAACGTTATCGTGTACATGAAATTCTTTGATTCCCATGACATCCATACCCGCAAGATAATCACCATCAAATCCATCATCATCATTTCGTTTGATATGATCATTGATGAATAAACAATGGCGAACAATACCATGGCGCGGTCGATTCCACTCAATATGTTCTTGAGCAGTTGGGTCATAGCCTAATTCTTCTTTAGTAAAAGGCATGTGATCTATTCTAGAAGTACCTGTTCCTTTGAATCCGCGTGCCCAGCAATTGTGAAATTTCACGTTATGAATTGTTAGATGGTGTACTCGGCTATCTCCAACATACATGATGCCATACTTTGGGCTATTGGCAAACGTTACATCAGCAATGGTGACATGGCGACAACGTGTTAATTTTAAAATGGCAGGGGCACGCACTGTCCCAGACATTAGACGAGTGCCAAGGCGGACGTACTGATCATCAAATTCTGTATCACCATCAAGAATGACATCTTCTCGATTACCTGTTTCACCACGAATGGTTACATGATGTGTACTTAAAATAGTGTCTCGTGGCATCACATAGCGTCCTTTGGCAATAATGATGGTGCTATTTTCCTCAGCGTCTTCAATGGCATGTACGATATCCCAAGGGGTCGATACATGCACAATTTTACCTTCTGCTTTAGGTAGGGGGTTGGCTGTTTTTACTTGTTTCAGCATAGCGGGTAGATTGTCAAAGATGGGGTCACGAGTAGTCATAAATTAATTCCTTGTATGTTTGGTTCTTTAAAGAAGTATAGCATATTTAAAGAAATGCCCTTATTTTTTTAGAAGAATAATTTGCTGGGATATTCTCACAAATGATATCAGGTTGCATAAAATTCGGTATTTAATATTGGTTATGATAAGTCAAAATTGTTTTAAATTTCAATTGAGATATATAATTATTATTAATTATACTGAAAAATAATTCCTTCTAGCTAGTACAGTTTGTAGATAGGTAAAAGGTTGTCTTTCTTTTTAGGGCTGTAAGTCGCAGGCTCCCATTAGACTAAAGCATTCTTGATGGAATTACCTAGTTCTAGATCTGAAGCACTTCGTTTTTCTAATAAAGAATTGAGTAAAGAATATTAATAGAAGTATCAGCAAACTAAAATCTGAATGTTGTTTTAAATATGAACAACCGCCGCCGCCACTTGAGCTACTTGAAGATTCTTGGTTGCCATCGGTTGAAGTTTCACCTGTGGATGACCCGGCATCATCTGATCCATCATCAGAAGAACTTGAATCACTTTCTACAGAAATAATTACTTCATAAATTTTAGTAGATCCGTCTTCTGCGGTCAGAATATATTCAACCGTACTTTCAAAATTATTTTTAGATAAGCCACTTATTTGAGAGACATCATCAACTTCAATAGATGTTCCGCTATGTGAGAAGCTTGCGACTAAATCTTTTAAAGTGGAACCTTTTGGTAGCGTTGCTGTTATTTTATTATCTTCAATCACAGCATCAATTGAAGGGAAAAATTGATCAAATGAAAAAGCTAATATAAAGCTTGTGCTATTCTCGACTATTATTGAAAATGAAACCTCTAAAGTCTGATCAGATAAAACATTAACAAAGGTATAGGCCGTAATAACACCTTTCGAAACTCCATTCACAAGAATATCGCTAACTTCATATCCAGCATCAGGGATAAATGATAAAGTTTTACTACCTCCATCACTTACCAAGACGGCACCTGAGGATGAGATACTACCATTACCTACAGTGGAAGTTGTAATCGTATGGTTAAGAGCCGAAGCTGCAAATGTAGCAGAAATTGAATGGTCTGAAGTCACATTGTAAAAAGTATATGTGCTCAATTTACCTTTGGAAATACCATCAACAATTACGTCTAATATTTCATAACTACTGCCAGCTTCGATCATAAAACTTTTACTGCTTCCATTTGCTACGGCGATAGTCCCGGAACTCGAAGGGTTTATCAAACCATTACTACCTGTGGTAACATTGATAATATGAATAATTTCACTTAATTGAAATGTCGCACTTATCGTATGATCAGTCAAAACATTTATAAATGTGTAGCTTGATATTGCTCCTACAGAATTACCATCTACTAGAACATCTTTAATATAGTAGCCACCATTCGGCTCTATTGTAAATGTTTGATCAGTACCGCTTACTATTGAAGGTGTGCCCGCAGGATTAATATCTCCACCGGTACCTGTACTGATGCTAATTGAATATTTAATTGGAATTTTAGAAAAGGAAACTTCTAAAGTATGATCAGCAGCAATATTTGATAATACGAAAGGGTCAGATAAAAGCACTTCAACGTTATCAAGCTTAATACTTTTAATTTGGTATCCACTATCAGGCTGGATATCAAAACTTTTTGTGTTTTGAGCATTTACCACAACGGCACCTTCCGGAGAAACAATTCCATTCGTACCGCTATTAACCGTTATCGTGTAGAAGGTTTGAACAGCTTTAAAAGAGGCAACAATAGTATGGTCTGCTGAAACTGTATTAAATGAATACGTGCTACTTGTTCCGACTGATGTGTTGTTAACTAATACATCGGCTATTTCATAACCAGAATCCGGTGTTATTGTGAACGATTTATTATTTCCATCAACGACAGCGACATTTCCATCCGGACTTATGTTGCCGTTAGAACCCGATGAAGCCGTAATAGAATGTACAACAGTTGAGAATTTATAAAACACTTTTATGGTATGATCCACTGTGACATTGCTGATTGTGTAGGTAGATAAGATGCCTAAGTTAGAACCATCAAATTCCACATAATCAACTTCATAGCCATTATTTGCGGTAAAGGTAAATGCTTGATTATTTCCATCCCCAACAATAACAGCTCCTAAGGGTGAAATACTGCCATTAGAATCTGTAATTGCCGTAACAGTGTGAGTAACAGCTATCAAGCTAAAACTAGCTTGAATGGTTTGGGCTGATGTAATGTTAGAAAAGGTGTGGGTAGTAAGGGCACCTACAGAACTTCCGTTTACTAATAAATCACTTACTTCATAACCACCATTGGCTGATATGGTAAATGTTTTAGATGATCCTGAATTAACCGTAATTGAGCCACTTGGAGAAATGGATCCACCTGTCCCTGCGCCGGAAGAAATCTGATAGGTTGTAGTTTTGTAGGTGACGCTGATTGTTTTATCAGATGTCACATTACTTATCGTGTATGTACTGTTCGAACCTACTGAAGCCCCATCTACTTTCACATCATCTATTTCATAATTGGTATCGGGGGTAAAAGTAAATAACTGATTTCCTCCATTCGAGACAGAAACACTACCAGAAGGGGAGATGCTTCCATTGCTACCTGTTGAAGCCGTAATGGTATGACCCGATGCACCCGTATCATTTTCATTGATAGTTACATCAAGAACTTTAATGGCATCACTTCCGCTTGATTTTGAAATTCTAAATACAGCACTGCCATCTGTTGCATCTGCATCAGAAGCCGCAGAAATACTAACACTTTGATAGACATTCCAGGTTGATGTTGAAAATGTGACCGTTTGTGGATCACCACTAGTTAAACTTAAATCAGCATCTCCTGAATTATGAGTAATGGAAATGACTTCGCTGCCAATGGGTTTAAGAGCTAGCTTAACTTTTAAATTATTTGTGCTAGCTTCGGTAACAGTTAGGGGACTTGTTTCTACATCAATCTCTAACCATGAATTTTGAGCTCCAACATCATTTGATTCTGTTCTCTCTCTACCCATAATGTCTAGCGTGGGTAAATAGGTTGCATTGGCTCCATTAATTAAAGCAGTTCCATTACTCGGATGAGGTCGTAAATCTTTGTTTGTCCCAGTTGTATTCAGACTTACTAAAGCATTAAGTGTATTGACTTTAATATTGTTTGTGTCGATAGCGGACCCAATTGATCCAGCGATGTAATCAGATATGCCAGAGTAAAAATAATTATTGGCAACAATTAAATTTGATTTGCCATCCCAATTTGAAACCGACATAGCTTTATCAGTAGAAATAATCGTATTATTAACAAAATCAATGTCACCAGGTTCTCCGTTTTGATGATTGGCTGATCTTACAGCTCTATAGTTTTTGTTAATGATTAGATTATTTCTTACAATTACTTGACCAGCGAATTGAAGAGCATAATCTGATACAGGATTCATAATTACATTTTCTTCAATTATATTTCTATCAGTAGCACCCTTTTGGGTTCCATAGCATATAATTCCTGGGTAGTTGGTGTTTGTTATATAATTATATTTTATCGTGCAACCATAAGACCCATCCTTAAGCTCAATTCCATCACCTTGAAAACTTGCATGTCCCGTATCAACAATATCATGAATATAATTACCGGCGATATAAGAATAACTATTCTTTTTTGAACCGTTATTAGCACCAATATAAAAGGCTTCACCCGTATCATCAGTACTGTAAATCTCATTGTCGATGAAATATAAATAGGAGGTGTCGGCAGCATTTGCGGTGATAGCAGCGCCACCTGTACCATAAACTTTACAATCATATATCATAAAGTGATCCGCGGAATATATCTTAATCCCTGTTTCACCTCCAGTAATTTCCAATCCTTCAAAGATAACATAACTGATAGACGTAGCACCTGGATTAATAACATTTTGAATTCTAGAAGCAGGATTTGTGAGAATCACCGTTTCGCCTGGGTAGGCCGATATCTTGATCGGATTTGTAGAATTGCCAGTAATATTTAGCGCAAAATAGCTATCGATGCTATAGGTACCAGCACGAATTTGGAGATGATCACCAGCGACTAAACTCTGAAGAGTTGTTTTTAAGCTCGCCCCATTTTGAACAGATGTTTGCCCTCCGTTGTACGTTTGAGTTTTATTTACTGCGCTTGCATTTTGATACCAGCTAGGATAAATTGTTGGCCCGGTACCTTTCCGCCAGAAAGGTTTGATCTCATTGCCTTTGACAGAATTATCAACAACGGTTTCAGCAAATAAACCCGCACTCATCAGAATAATAGCCCCTAAGAGTAAATGAAGTTTTTTCATAGTAGCCTTAATTTTAATAATATTATGTTTATATTTTAAACAAAAAGAGAGGTGCTAATCCTAAAATAAAGGAATGCAACTGTTTTTAAAATTGCATGGTAAATCCGCTCAAGGCGAACACTAAAAAGACTAGGTTAAATCTTTCACAACCTCTTATTTTTTAATTGGTTTATTTAGATATGATTAGATTTTTAAAAAATTCATTCTTATTTTGTTGAGATGCCCATGACAGCACATGTTGATTTGATAATTCGAAATGCTTTTTTAATTGATGGCACAGGTAGCCCTGGTTATGTAGGTGAAATTGCTATTAAAGATGACCTCATTGTTGGGTTGGGTAATTTAGAAGATATTAGTGCTAATGCTCAAATTGATACTGGGGGGAAAGCTGTAAGTCCTGGATTTATTGATGTGCATACCCATGATGACCGAGCCTTGTTGGTCGATCCCTTAATGAGCTGTAAGGTAAGTCAAGGGGTAACTTCTGTGATTGTGGGTAATTGTGGTACAAGCTTGGCACCACTTAAGATAAGTCATAGGCCACCAGCTCCTCTTGATCTAGTTAGCAAAGATGCGGAAGGATTTTTTGATGAATTTTCTGAATACATTGATGCCTTAGATAAGTCACCGCCAGCACTAAATGCTTTGTGTTTGGTAGGGCATTCAAGTTTAAGAGCTGAAATCATGGATAATCTTGACCGTCCTGCAACGAATCAAGAAATAAAGCACATGCGTGGTCGTTTAGAGCGTGCTTTGGAAGAAGGTGCCATTGGTATGAGTACTGGTTTGTTTTATCCAACAGCTGTTGCAGCTCCGACTTCAGAAATAATTGAATTGGCTAAAGCATTAAAAAGTTGTGGTGCTATTCATACAACCCATATGCGAGATGAAGCTGATAATATTACTGATTCTTTAAATGAAACTTTTAAGATTGGTCGTGAGGCAGAAATTCCAGTAGTTGTGTCTCATCATAAATGTGCAGGGGTTAACAATCATGGACGAACGGTAGAAACCTTGCCGATGTTTGATAAAGCGATTGCACAGCAAAGAATTGGTTTGGATGTATATCCCTATGTTGCTAGTTCGACAATGCTTGATTTGCGCCGTATGTCAAATGCTTCACGAGTTATTGTGACTTGGTCGCATACCCATCCAGAATGTTCTGGTAGAGATTTAGATGATATTGCCAAAGAGTGGGAATTAAGTTTGGTGGATGCCGCGGATAAACTAAATCCGGCTGGTGCTATTTATTTCATGATGGATGAAGAAGATGTCCAGCGTGTGTTGAAATATCCTCATTCAATGATTGGATCTGATGGGTTGCCTCATGATGAGCATCCGCATCCTCGTTTATGGGGGACATTTCCAAGAGTGTTAGGCCATTATGTGCGGGAAATAGGACTATTCTCTATTGAAGAAGCTGTGCGAAAAATGACCAGTTTACCTGCGGCACAATTTGGGATGAAAGGTCGTGGATTATTAGAAGTTGGTGCGGTGGCGGATTTAGTGTTGTTTGATCCTAAGACAGTAATTGATTTGGCAACTTGGGACCAACCGATGACCCCTGCAAGAGGAATTGAACATGTATGGGTGAATGGCCAAAGTGTTTGGTGTGGAGGTGAAGTAACAGGTAATCGTCCCGGCAAGGCTTTGCGTCTACAAGATTTAGAATCAATGGGAAGGGCTCAATAATTATTTACTATAAATAGAGATCTTGGTCACCAGTCAAACAATAAAATATTTTTCAGTCAATAAAAACAATTAAAAATCCACTCGTTAGTATTCATATAATATCACACTTTATATTAATATTTGAACGGATTCTTTTAGTATGTCCTCTTTAATGAGTTGTATTGTTCTAGATATCCTATTAAAACAAACTTAAAAATTGCGAATTTTGTTTCCCTTCGGATAATGAGGTGATCATTTTTAAGTTTCACAAATCAAGAGAACTGTCATGCCTTCTAGTGATAAATTCTATGAAGATCTCAAGGGCTTTAAAGATTTTTCTCATTTCACACATCTGAAATATTATCAAGCATTGCCTGAAGATTGGTATGTGATTATTACTGATATACAGGGTTCTACAAAAGCTATTCAAGAGGGCCGTTACAAAGATGTTAATGCACTGGGCGGCGCCTCCATTGTTGCATTATTAAATGCTATCAAGCCTTTGAAAGTACCCTACGTGTTTGGTGGTGATGGCTCGACTATCTGCATACCGCCTAGTGCTAAAGACGCCGTTGATTCAGCCTTAGTAGCTACCCAGTTAATGGCTGAGACAGATTTTTCAATGAATTTAAGAATAGGAGTGGTTCCTATGAGTGTCCTTAAAGCAGAAAATTCCAAAGTATTGGTAGGTAAATACCTTCCGCGATATCATTTCCAGCAAGCTATGTTTAGAGGAGGTGGGTTGGGATATGCCGAGACACTCGTTAAAGACCCAAGACCCGATAATCCCTATTTAATTACTGACGAAACAATTAAACCAAAAGCGGACTTTGAAGGATTTGAATGTCGCTGGAATGAAATCCCAAGCCCAAAGGACGAGACGGTATCAATTCTTGTGCAAGTAACGTTGGAAGATCCTTCTGATAATGAAAAAGTTTATGTTGAAGTTTCGCGTAGGATCATAGAAATTTATGGCGAGGAATCCGACCATCATCCTCTTCAAGAAGATCAGTTAACTTTAAATAGCAACCAAAATAAACATTCTGCAGAAGTAAGAATTCGGACTGCGTTTCAATCTTCTTTTAAACGTTGGCTTTATAGTTGGAAGCTGAAACTCTTAGTTAATATTGGGAAATTCCTGATGAGCAGAAATATTAAAGCAGATAACGTAAATTGGGGTGGCTACAAAAAAACTCTTATAGCCAATACCGACTATCGAAAATTTGATGAAGTTTTACGTATGATCATCTCTGGTACTAAAGATCAAAGATTCAAACTAGATGAATATCTAGAAAATCTCCATAAAGAAAAAAAAGTCGTATACGGCATTCATGCTTCCCCATGTGCTTTAATAACCTGCCTGATCAACAATTACGACATGGATCACATCCATTTCGTAGATGGTTCAAATGGTGGTTATGCCATGGCCGCCAAAGGCATGAAGCAACAAATAAAAGATCTTAAATAACCTTCTTAAAAGTTCATCAAGGCCATTTGGTAGCAACCTGTCCGGCTTTAGACGGAAAGCTTCCAGCTTGTTTTCCTTACCCCAAAAGGGCAATATACAATTGGTGTAAATTTATGTGATATTCTTTATTTTTAACTTAAATATCTTTAAAAAATGACATAAGAATCCGTCTTAACAGTATGGATGGTTGATATTCTTTCAAATATGAGTTGAGAGGGAGTTTTTTGTCGATAATGGTTAAATTTGTCTATGTTCTATCTATTTTTATTTGTCTGGTATATGCACCTCTTATCGGGCAAGATGATAAACCTTTACCAAAAGAGCTTATTAGTTTTAAAGCCAATACCTTTGATGTTGATTGGCGTAGTGGTGATCTGAATGAATTAATCGATGAAATCAATTTACAGTGGCGGTTTGACCGTAAAATTGATTATAGTAAAAAAGGAGTTCTAGTTATACGCCGAAAAGGATCTGCTCCAGATGAATCAAAGGTAATTGATGGCAGAGAATATATGGGTCCAGCGATAACTTCTGAATATTTCTATGAAGAGCTTTTATATGCACAAGGGGATTTATCTTTATCAACTAAAACGATTTTGACTAGTGATATCACAGGTGGTGTGATTTTATTGTCGGAGGATCTTCTAAGTTCAAAAAATATTTTATCTCCTGTGGTGTTAAAAGAAATACCTGGTGTCGCATTAGGGGGTAAATGTTTTCTTTTAATTGGTGCCAATGGCAAAGATAAAGCCGAAATAGTTTCCTATACAAGAGTGCAAGATTCAGGATTTGTAGAAATAGTTAGAGGGGAGCTAGGCACTTCTGCAATTGATCATGCTACTGGTTCATCAGTTTTCTTTTATCCGCCGAGGCCGGTTGAGCTAAATATTATGTTGTCGGATTCTAATGAAGGAAAAGGTAATATCGTTGTTGCTCATTCAGCGGGGGGGTTAGTTGGTTTCCCTGAAAAAGGAGTTGTTCGAATAGATAATGAACTTATTGGATACAGTAATATTGATTTTGGTAATTCTTCCAATTCGCTAATCATTTCTAAAAGAGGTGTTGATAATACAGAAGTTAAATTACATTCTAAAGGTTCTAATATTTATTGGGCTTACCATCCTACCTATAAAGCTGAAATTCAAGTCAGCTCAACAGAAGGTTTTCCTGATTCAGGGCGTTTGAAAATTGATGATGAAGAATTTTGGTATTACAATAAAACGGATACTTCATTTAGAGGAATTGTACGTGGTATTTTCGCAGATGATTTTAAAGCAGATGATACAGTTGTCAGTTCGCACGCCACCGGTGCCAAGGTAATTGATTCTCTTTATAAAGTTATCATGAATGATAAAGATACTGATGGCTTTGATGATAATAATGATGGAAATGATGATGATATACAAAATTACTGGTATGACCGCCTTTATTTTGGTGATAAGCCCAGTGAGTATTATTATCACATTATGATATACAATGATGAGCTTTCTTATTCGGCAAGTTATTCTGACAGGGTAAGTGAAATGCAAGTTAGAATATTTACTCCTTACCAGAATGATAAATTAATTTTAGATCCTGATGATATGGTATATGAGCTATTTGATGATAACAAAATTATTGAAGCGCAAGGTGGTGATAAATTCTACCTAAAAATCGAAGGTGGGGAAGGTCCTTTTATTTGGGATTCTACGGAGCTAATAGGGCTTGAAATAGGTGTTGCACCTGATGGCTATGATATAGGTGGTGAGCCAACACGATTTGCATTATATCAAGCACCAGATTTATATTCATTGGCTGGTGAAGAAATAGTGGTTTCTGTGTCTGATATAAAAAATGAATCTGCAGGAATAGCTTTTAACATCATAGATTTTTGCGAATATTGTTATACCAGTTTTTTGGAAGTTTTGGTTGAAGTAAATGGTAAAGAGCTTGTGTATGATAGTGATTTCGAAATAGAAATTTTAAATCATGAAAGTATTGATTTCACAATATTTTCCTCAAATGGTACTTCAAGTTTAACTTATACTGGCACGTACAATTTTACTGGATTATTTATATTGGACCCTTAAGATGATTCTAAATTAAATTATACTGCCATTAGTACAATAGGGGTAAATAGTGGTAAAGATACCTTTATTGTGAGTGACGGCGAGCGAAATATTGAAATCACAATTTTGGTTATAGGTGAAATTCCATTGCATGATAGTTGTACATGTGAATGCGGAAATGGAAGCGAATTAAGTGTGTCTCCAGGTGGTTATCATGGGTCAATTGTGGCAGAGCCTGGGACAGTAATTAAGTTTCAATCTTATCATGGTAGCACCTGTTCTAATAATTGGTTGGTTGTGTCCAATAACTCTGGTGGATCTGTTGCTGAAACATCAACCGTTTCATGCGAATTTTATTATCAAGTAGGTTTAGAGTCAGGTAATGTTGATGTGATTGAATTGACCAATGGCACTGAAACTAAAAGAATTAAAATTCAAGTAGGTGAAATTCCTAAGGCTAAAAATTTAAGCTGTTTTATTAGAAAAAAATCCCAAGCAAGAGATTAGCTTAAGGTGTAAAGTTTTAATGATGGGTAAAATGATAATGCGATGGATGACTTTAAGTTTTTTA
Source organism: Planctomycetota bacterium (assembly GCA_002746535.1). Classification (GTDB taxonomy): domain Bacteria; phylum Planctomycetota. The sequence goes on along the minus strand of NVWA01000004.1, from coordinate 169,842 downwards.
TTTTTTATAATTACTGGATTGATTAGCAGCAATATTCAAGGCCAAAATATTCCTTTAAATGAATTTGAATTAAAGGTGTATATTCCTGATAATATTGACGAAACAAGTGTAAATCCTGAAGATATAGCATTTGTCAGTTTTGACTCTTTAGAAATACTTGAAGTCGCTGGTAATGATAAAGTTTATTTTAAAATTGAAGGTGGCTCAGGTGACTTTGTGTGGGAGTCAACTGAAATGTTCGGGTTATTGGAGAAATCTTTACCAATTGGTGTAGATGATGAGGGGAACCTTAATCGATTTGCTGTTTATCAGGTACCAGATGAATTTGCATTGTTAGACATCGAAATAATTGTTTCTGTTACAGATTCAAATATGAATCTAAAAGCTCTTACAATGAAGATGGTTACCTTTGATAGATTGCATTTTGAACAGGAGCTCTTTATTGTGAAAGCAGAAACATTAGGATCATTGACATCTTATCATCAATCTTTTACTCTCACTGTTGAAAATGGGGCAGAGATTAAATTTATGTTAACCTCAGGTTTTAATAATAATTTTAAGGTCATTTCTGAAGGGACTTCTTCCTTATTTGGTGAAATAAAAATTGATCCAAGCGATAACAGTAAGATGACTTATGTCGCAAGTAATTCAACGGGTGCTCTTAGTGGTGTAGATAAGATTATATTTAGTGATGAAATTAATACTATTCATGCAACTATATTAATTGGAAATGCCACGATGCCATCAAGTTCAGGATGTGTACCAGATGGAGACTTAAGAATTGGCCCTAATTCAGAAGGTAGAATTAAAGTGGATCCAGGTGAAAAAATAAAGTTTGTTGCCCAAGGCGGGACATGTTCATTCACATGGAGATTGACTACAAATAATTCAGGTTCAGTGATTAAAATTATTAACTTAAATGCAGTTTCTTTTATAGCGGGTAACGAGTCAGGTCAAGTGGATGTTCTTGAGGTTTCTGATGGATTAAATTCAAAAAGAATCGAAATTCAAGTAGGTGAGATCCAAAAAGCAAATAATTTAAGCTGCTTTATCAGCAAAAAATCACAGATAAGAGATTAATAGCCTGAGCTGTGAGAATCTATTATGAACCTAGAAATTTAAATGCGCCTTTGGGTTCAATTTTTATAGCAGCACAGTCCTCCAATTTGTTTTATTTTATTATTTACCCCAAAGGGGCAACAGTTGAAAGCCCAGGGTTTTAACCCTGGGTGCTGTTATAAATAAAAAGAGCCCTGAAACGGGCGTTCCAAAATTAAATGTGGAAGAAAATAGTATCACCCTTGCAGGGTTCGAGTTGTTGTGGGATCGTTCCTAGGGTTAAAACCCTACGCTATCTACTTTTTCCTCTTCGGGAAAGTGAACAAATATGAAAATAATCGATTGGTACTTCCTTTTGTAGATTAAAAGTAAACTGAATCCCCATTTTTCTTTTCTAAAGATAGGCAATGAGTACTATTTGAAAAATATGAGTGATAAAAAATACTTTATGAGAGTCATTAAAACATGAGCGATTTAAAAGATTACCAAGAGATTAAAGATTCAATTAAATCCGTACCTCCTTTGCCTGCATTCCCCTCAGATAGTGTGCGAGTTGATAGCGCTGAAGGAATTATTCAAGCTATCACTGAAGCCAAGTCTCATACTACAATAGTGATAGCTAAAGGTCATTACCAAATGCCTTGCGATAGTTTGCTGACAGCGTCTCATGTGACTATTCGTGGTGAAACGGACAACCCGGACGATGTTGTGCTTGATGGTGGGGTGGATGGTACCAAGCCTTTTGATGACGATAGTCCACAGTTCAAAAAAACTGGTGGTCAAAGTGGCATGTTAAAAATCCTAAGAGCCTCAAACGTAACAATTGCCAATTTAACAATTGCTAATTGCCCTAAATATGGTCTGGTATATGTTGGTGGTGGCAACGTATGTTACCTTAAAGTATATCATTGTACTTTTCGTAATATTTGGGCCCGTGGCATCAAAGGCCATGGTAGTAACCCTATAGAGACTGAATCTGAACATCCAATGGATACAATGAGCGATCAAGAGTTTTATGGGGTTGCTCCTAAATATGGTGAAATCCGTCATTGCTTGTTTGAAGCCGACAAAGTAAAAACCAATGACCAAGATGGGTTTGAGGGCGATTATATTGCTGGCATGGATTTAATGGGAACAAAACATTTTACTATTGCCGATAATACCTTCATCGGGATTCGCGGCAAAAACGGCGGTGCCCGCGGCGCAATGTTTATTTGGCAGCTGACTGAAAATGTCACGGTGGAAAATAATCATATCTATCATTGTGATAAAGGAATAGCATTGGGCAATCCTTCCTCTCGTGATAAGAGATCTTATCATGTACGCAACTCACTGGTTCGAAATAATACCATTATTGGTGGCAGTAATAAAGCTATCGAAATTGATCATGGTAATAATGTAGACATCGTTCAGAATACTATCGAGTCAACTGTTCGCAAAAATTTTGTTACTATTCAAGTCAATCATATTACTGAATCATCTCGAGTGACTGACAACACCATTCGCTTGCATGGTGAGCAAGCTTTTGGATGTGATGATTGTGTTAGTGTTGAAAACAATGATGTGACGTAAGATTTTTTATTTAGGGTAAATTATTTCTTTGCCGGGAGTGTGAGCCAGCTGTCTCGTCCTGATATAAGTTGTCATTTAAATTAAGGAATTTAAATGATGAATGAAATATTGAGACGAAGAAACAAGGCCCATAATCATGGTAATTACTATAAGTTAAGCTTTATGTTAAAAGTTGTGCATGATATAGAGCACGGTAAAATTACAATGACATCTTGCCGTAAAAAGTACGGTATACTTGGTCATAGTACCATTCGCAGATGGTTAGATACATATGGTGTATTAGATTGGTCAAACAAGGAGAGTATTTATGAACAATAAGTCTAAAAAGGAATTATCAATGGAGGAAGAACTGAAACTTCTACGAGCAGAAAATCGTGAACTGAGATGCCATAAGGTTGTGTTTGAAGAACTTGCTATACAAGCGAAAGAGGTGTTTAATATAGACTTAAAAAAAAACTTCGAAGCAGATGTGTTGAAACGCTTAAATATAAAAAAATCGGATTTCGAATAAAAGAATATTGTAGCGCCTTTGGCGTAACACGGCAATCACACTATAAAAACTTAAATCGAAAGATTATTAATAGCTCCTTTGAATTAAGTGTTCTCAGGAAGGTAAAGCTGATAAGGGCGATCCAGCCTAGAGTAGGAGCAAGAAAGTTAAAGAAAATGCTCTACGACAAGTATCACCTATTTATAGGCCGCGATGCACTGTTTAACTTATTGTTTAAAAATAGCCTATTAGTTAAAAGAAAGCCACCAGGCTTCCGCACAACACATTCGGCGCATCATTTTGAAAAACATCCTAATAGAATTAAAAGTTTAAATATTAACAAAGCAGAGCAAGTCTTTGTTTCAGACATAACATACATAAGAGTCGCAAAAAAGTTTATGTACTTGTTTTTAGTCACCGATATATACTCCAAAAGAATCATGGGATATAACTTAGGAGATACACTTCATCGCAAACATGGCCTAAAAGCCTTGCAAAAAGCAATCAGCAATCGTCAAAAGAATAATCAAGATATCTTCCATCATTCCGATTGTGGTGCTCAATACTGCAGTAAAGATTACACCCAACTCTTAAGAAAAAATGGTTTTCAGATTAGCATGACAGAAGAGGATCATTGCTATGAAAATAGCGTAGCTGAAAGGGTAAATGGAATACTAAAAGGTGAGTTGGGCCTAGGTGAAGTTATGTCAAAAGAAGATGTCGCTAGGCAAAGGATAGCCAAAGCAATAAATATATATAACAACAAGAGGCTGCACTTGAGTTGCGGATTACTAACACCAAATCAAGCACATATACAAGGTAAGGGTTTGAAAAAAATGTGGAAAAAAAGAGTGTATAAGAAAAAAAGTCTAGAACTACTGGCTGTTTCCAGTCGCCCTACGGGCTCCTTGCAACAACCAGTAGTTCTAATATAGCGATAAACAATGACAACCTTATTTAGGACTTGACAAGCGAATCACACTCCCAGCAATAAAAGGCCACTCTCTTTTTATTACTATAATTTCTCGGCTTAGTTGGGGAAAGTTTAATACTTTTAATTTTCTGACATTTTGATAAATTAAGATTGATAGATACAACCACCCCGTCGCTTCGCGCCACCCCTCCTTGAAAAGTAGGGGAGCTTTAATTTTTTAAACATATTTAATGGTTGTTGTGTCTAAACACCATTTTCCAAGTTAGTTCGCACACCATTTTAATTTATCATTTTCCCTCACAAAAGATTCGAGCTGGCCGAAAATGATTACATCCCCATGGTCTTTGGGATTTATAAGGAGAGTCAAAGACTTTCTGGGGTTTAAAGTTCGATAAAACCAACTACTGTGCTCCGGATAAGAATTAACCCAGTGATATGAATCATAGCCTGGTTTAAAATATTGTTGGTAAAGCTGATCTTCGAACTGGTAGGCGATTATTAAATGATGGTCTGGCCCTTCATGGTCAGGTTCCTCTAGACGTTGGCATACCCATCCCCGAATGGCCAGCCACTCATTCAGAATCTCTGAATTTTTCATCGGATCACCATTTTTATGAAACCACTTTTGTGTCCTAATGGGTGACGCTTGTAATTCAATTTCAAGACAACCCATATCATCGGGTTTGCTCTCCATGATCACATGTTCACTTAAGGTGACGGGATAGACATCGTTTGGCATTTAATACTCCTTTTATTAAACGGCATTACACCTTTGAATATTTATACCCTTAAGCACCCTCTTCAATTAATTAAAGTCTGCCCATGATACATTTCTATATTTTATTCTTTAGAAGAAATTTTTATAGGGTAAAAATAAAAGAGTTAAGTGTCCAGTATTAAAATATATTATTGAGTATTTTGTCCTAGTGTTCTTGCGTTTTCAAACATCCAGCCAAGGTGTGTCTTTCTTACTGATAGATCGCCGATTAAAAGGTTCATTTCTCCAAACATATAAGTTGGCTTTTGATCAGCTGTATAATAGCGATATATTGAAAATCTCCCTTTTGTAAAAGGCGCTTCGAAATTTTGCCATTTGCTACCAGGATATTGATTCGCAACTAGTATTCCAGTTTTGCCTTCAGGTCTGTCCCACATATAGGAAGATGCCGCATAGGGATAAAATAATTTATTATATCTATTGATGTTGGATGTTGGCATATAACCACGCCAGGAATACCATAGCTCTTCTGTGCTATCATGGAAAAATGAGGCTGCCATCCCTGGTGGTGATGAGTTTGGATTTTGAGTAGACTTACTCCAACCCCTTATAACATTATTTACGGCACCTCCGTAGACAGTGGAAAGCTCAAAGAATTTTCTATAGTCAATAGGTGTAGAGAGATCAATGTTATTACAGCCTTCTAATAGTAAATAATTAGTTTTGTTTATATCCTCAATTCTTTGTGATTGATTAGCTTGTGCGCCAAATAACGATCCATTGCAGAGATAAGATGAGGGGCAGCCTATTAGGGTGCTGTTGCTCCATCGGCCTGGCAGAACACCAGAAATTCTTGGTACGAATCTATTTTGTTTTATGAATGATGTGTAATATGTTTTTGTAGATTCTGGGCATATTAATGTCTTTAAACCTGCGTACCCACCTTCATAATACATATCGTGCAGTAACTTCCAATTTCCATAATTTTCATTTGATAATGCGTTTGAATCTTTTGCTATATCATCAATGTCTTTATAAAATTTTAACCCAGGTTTGTATTTTGCTTTATCATGGTAGTAACCTCCTCTTGACCAAGAGGGGAGATCTGTATTCATGTAGGGTATTAGGTGACCTGCCCATGACCCATACAACCTACCATACCCTTTTTTATCCTTATAAGAATAAGAGCCCGAACTATAATAGGGATTATTTCTTGTATAGGGTAGTAGGCCATCATTATCATTTGAATAGGTAGATATAAGTACGCCAAGTTGTTTTAAATTCTGAGCGCACATCACAATTCTTGCTTTCATTTTTAACTTATTGAGAGTGGGAACAATAAGTGTCATTAATATTAAAATGACTGTTATGACCGTTAGCATTTCAATTAAAGAGAACTTGTTTTTTTGCATTATTAATCCTTATTTATGATATGTATAAAAAATATACTAAATAAATTAAAGAATACTAATTATATATTTTAGATTCATATAACATCTTGTTATGAAGAGAGATATGTTATTACTTGATATTAAACTTAAATATTTTGGTCTAATAATTATCAAAATTACTATAAAAACGGACATGAAGGTAGATTCTAAATAGCTCTTTAAATAGACTAATTATGTTGGATTTCTACTAGAGGTTTTAAGGTCTGTCTTTTAATTATCAGTTATGATTTTGGCCAATGTTTTACTGATGTCACAGAATTTAAAGGCATCATTGATCGAGAGATTGAAGATGTTTATGTCGATAGCAATGGCACGCTTTTTTTAGCCACAGAGAATGTTCTTAGTATATCAAACGACAGAGGCTTATCCTTTACGAATTATTTAATAGGTAACTATGGTATGTTTACTGTTGTGGATAATAATAGAGTTTGTTATTACGCTACGCAAACGTGTATATATGTCTCTGAGGACAAAGACCTAACTTTCACATTAGTTAATACGAATAATGGTTTACCAAGTAATGGGGTTAACTATGTATTAATCTTGAAACAGTAATTTATAATATATTAATCTTATTAAACTCCTTTTGGGCAATGCAACATCAAAGTCGCACAAGCTTCCAGCTTGTATTAGAATTAATTAGGGTCAGTCCTGCATGATAGTTTTACTAAAGGCTTGATTTTTAGGCACAGGTCTTTAAATTTAAAAAACCTCCATGACCTCCTTTTTTTGAGTAGATAGATGTTTAAACTAATTTTCGAAATTATTTGTCAATTTTTAAGTAAAAAGCATGAGATAGATGATTGTTTTGGCTATCCCCGTACTGATGAATTTTATGAGTTGTTAATAAAAAAAGACTGGGTTACATTTGAAAAAGAGTACTTGTCATTAAGAATTGATGAAAGACATGTTCTCTCAAGTAGTCTGACAGAAAAAATTAATGAAATAAGTTTGTTTGATGAATGGAACTCAAATGATAGTAGTGCTTTACCATTAATTTTTAAAAGTAAATTTTTGATAGGATTAGCCTTCGAGGCTCGTGGAGAAAGAGTAGCCTCTACGGTATCTGAAGATAATATAAAAACATTTTTTAAATATTTAGAAGAGGCCTATGACGTTATGTCTGAAGCTCGTACGAAAGGGCCTTTATTTTCTGAGGGTTATGATAGCTTGTTTAGTATTATGACAGGTTTAAGTTTTGAAGTAAAGGATTTCCATGAGTTGTTTAATGAGTTCCTGGAGTTAAACGTAATCGATTTAGACGTTGCTTTAAATGTGGTAGACTCTTTAGCTGAAAAATGGATTGGTAGTCATGAAGAGATGTTTGAATTTGCTCGTTCATTATCAAAAAATAACCCTTATTATAATTCGTTAATTGCAATTGCTCATATTGAAAAATGGTTAGATTTTAGTGCGTTTGATGAAGATGAAAATGGCGAAGAGATGGCTGATGTCTATTTTAAACAACCTGAGGTCGTAAATGAATTAATAAGCGCTGTAGAAGGGGATCAATGTCTTGTGAGTGAAAATAAGTATTTTTCTTTTATGGCCCATAATCTCTATGCTTTTGTAGAAGTAAAGATGGGACGATTCGATAAAGCAAAACAACATTTTTTAATCATTGGAAACAATATTACTACAACACCTTGGTGCTATGAAGGCTTTAATGAGCTCTGGATTATTAACAGAGCGCGAAAAAAATGTGGTCTTAAAAAATTAAAATTTTAGAACAACATGCTTCCCTGACTAATTTTTTAAAAAAGAATTATCCTCCTTTTCAAAAGGAGTGTCGCTTTACAATGAGGTGGTTTTTCACCATCACCAATTTCCTTAGAGCCTCTTTTTGACGGTGAGGAATCAAGCCTTAGGTCATTTGATCGATAAATTAGTCTTAACTAATTAAAATTAATGGACTTAAGGGTGTTCGGCCCCAATTTGTAATATGGAATTTATTTAACACCTAAAAGGGTCAATTAATAAATTAATTGTGTTATTTTTGACATCTATATGGTTTAATATTGGGCTTCCTACCACATTAAAATTGATCAAACTTTAGTCACAAATTGGAGTAATTATGTTTACAAGAGCACAGAGGCACAGGTTTCTTGAAGTATCGAAGCAGGCAACAAGATGGTATTACATGAATCAAAATACAGATAAACAACCTTGGGGTGGAATGAAAAACTCCAGTGATCAAGGTCGATTTGTCTATGAATATTATCCAGCAAAAGATCAAGGGCGTGCGGCGGGTGTTTGGGCGCAGGCCTTAGGGATTATGGCCTTAGGTGCTGCAAATTTAGGGGGCAAAGATTTAAATTGGTGGGAGCGTGATGATTCCATTAAACTAGCGGCAAAGTATATGTGTCGACTTCAAGTCAATAGACCCGACAAACCAGCCTCGCATGGCGGATTTTGTGAGCATACACCTGGTGATATGCATTCTTATCCACGAGATGCCGCAACGGGTGGAATTGGTTTAGCTGTTTTGCATCATATAACTAAAGAGGATAAATTCATAGACATGGCAAAAGACTTTTGTCACTGGTATAGAGATTATGGTTCCGCAAAAGATGGTTGGCCACATATTACTTATGACCTTGAAAAAGGTGAAGGAATTAATGCTAATATAGAACCTGGTCTTGAATCAAATGATACTTCTTTTATACGTGGTGATTGGCAAGCAGGTGGTGGGTTAGCATATTATTATCTTGGCTGTATATCTGGCGAAAGAAAATACATTGATGATTATTTCTTACCTTTAATTGATCAGCTAGTAATCTTATTTGAAAAGTTCCCCTACACTGAGCCCGATTATGGTTTTCATGGTTCTGTACCTGTAAGCTTTGGAAATGATGACTTCGCATTAGTTGCATTACTTTGTGCCTATGTTTGTACAAAGGACAAAAAGTATTATGAGATTGCAAAGGGAAGAATAGATGATTTTGAAAAATATTGGGATGAAGAGTCTGGATCTTTTCCTAGTTTTGGTGGTACTTTTACTTCAGGCATAACGTTAAAAGTAATAATGGATATTGAAGAAAAGTTTGAATTGTGCGCGCCTTCTGAAAAATATGAAGACATGATTAAGCGCATTGCAGAACATGGCTTAGGAATACAAGCCTTTGATTATAATAATGTTCGTGTGCATGGAGGTTTTTGGGGTCAAACCGAGTATGGTGTTAGTAAAGATCGAATTCACCATAGAAGCACGGGGTATGCATCCATTTTCTATAGTATGTTAGGTTCTAAGGAATTAATACCTTATTATCATGCACTTGGTTGGGATGTACCTGAAAAATGATTGTATATTTCTAAAGGATATTGATTCGCAGGAAATGTGAGGCCCTAGCATCCTTGCTATTTTTTTAACTCCCCTCCTTTTCAAGGAGGGGTGGCTGCGTAGCAGACGGGGTGGTTGTTCATCACCAACAATTTCCTTATAACCACTTTTTACCGTAATAATTTTGAAATATTTATTATTAATCGAAACTCAAAATTATTTAAAAAGGCAAATAGCACTTTCCTAACACTAATTTAATTTTTTAATTTGACTAATAATAAAATAATTCGTTCTTTTTTGCCTGAAAAGTATAAATTTTAAAGTTAATTCACTAGTGTTTTAAAGTTTTCGATATATAAAATTTTGTACTAGTGCTTTTAAGTTTTAATTCCTGCCTAACTGAAGTAATTAATTGTCTTCAAGTTATATTTGACCTCAAATTCATTTTTAATTTTTTAAGAAGGGACGTTTTATGAAATGTGTAATTGCCTTAGCGTTTTTGACTTTATCCATTCAATCGATTGCGTTATTTTCCCAAGATAAAAAGGAAGATTATAAAATAAAAAGAGAAAATATTTTTGAATTTGATAAAAACCCAACCATAAAAAAATTGGAGAATTCAATAGAGATAAATTTCTCCACAAAATCATTATGTGATGTTACCATTGCTATTGAAGATTCCGCCGGCAAAATCATAAGGCATTTAGCTTCCGGTGTTTTGGGGGATAATGCTCCTGAACCTTTTCAGAAAAATTCTAAATCACAAAAAGTTAGTTGGGATTTAAAAGATGATTTTGAAAGATATATTAAAAATATTAATGGTATTTCAGTAAGAGTATCTTTAGGTTTGAAACCTAAGTTGGATAGGACATTATATTGGAGCCCACATAAAAGAGTTGCAAGAGATACGCCTATTATGAGTGCATCTCCGGAAGGTATGTATATTTATGATGGTGGTGAAGGAATTGATCATGTGCGATTATTTGGTCGAAAAGGTCAATATTTAAAAACAATTTATCCTTTTCCTGCTGATAAAGTAAAAGACGTAAAAGGATTATTTTGGCATAAATTTATTCAAGATAATAAAGATTACCCGATTAAACCAAATTTTCGTCAAAGTAGTTTATTAACGTCTGGGACAAATTGTTTTCAAATTTGTTATGATGAAAAAGCAAAAGTATATAAGTCAACCGTACCTGTTCCTAACGCAGAACACTATGGTGAATTTGGAGAAGCTGCCAAAGCATTTGCCGTAATAAAGGGCAGAATCGCATTGGCCTATTGGTCGCTTAATAGATTTAGTACAGACGGTTCTTCTAAAGGTATGACTTTATCGGGTCCTAAAACATCAGTTGAAATAATAAAAAAGAAAAAGAAAAAGAAAATTGTTACGCCAACTTCCCCACAAAGCGTTGCTTTGAGTCCGGATGGTAAATTTGCTTATTTAACGGGGTTTAATTGGGAGACATGGCATCATGGTGGCAGACCTGATTGGTTACATGTGGTGTTAAAAGTTGAGATGGATTCAGACAAAAAAGCGGTCGTATTTGCTGGTAATATGAAAGTGGGTAAAAAAGGAAAAGGTGAAAAAGAATTCCATGTACCGACATCAGTTGCTTGCGATACTAAGGGTAGGCTTTATGTAAGTGATTATTTAAATGATAGAATCCAAGTTTTTTCGTCGAATGGAAAATTTTTAAAATCTATAAAATCAACTAAACCAGCAAAGGTTGAGATTCATCAAAAAACAAATGAAATTTATGTTTTCTCTTGGCACATTTCTGCAAAAGGTCATATGGTAATTAGAAAGGTTCCTGCAAAATTAAAAATATATAAAAGTTTTGAAGAGCCTAAATTGTTAAATAATATTAACCTTCCTATTCAACAACATACTTGGGTTATGTCAAATTTGGATAAAGGGATGGGAACACAATTTAGGGTTGCGTTGGATTCATGGAGCGAAAAACCTACTATTTGGATTGATCAAGGTAAACCTATCGATTACATGGTAGGACCTGGAGTAAAAAAGAAAATTTCAATAATGGCAATTGGTCCCCAGATATATGAATTAAACGGAAAAAAATTAGTTAAGAAGATTTTATTTAGTGAGTTAGCTAAAAAATCGGTGACTAATTTAAAAATTGCTCATAAGAATAGGCAGCGAATTTATACAGATCATAAATCAGGTAAAATATATTTAGGTGAAGGGCATCCATCATTTTCTTCGTTGTTAGAAATAAATCCTACTACAGGAAGTATTAAAAAAATTGAGTTACCTTTTGATTGTGAAGATATGTCCATTGATGCTAAAGGTTTTGCTTATCTAAGAGGTCGAGGTTCGGTTGTACGATATGAAGTGAAATCTTGGAAGGAAATCCCTTGGGACTATGGGAAAGAAGATAATGATGAGGGATATGTTAATGGACGAGGTGGTAAAAGGTCAGGAAAAATTATTTCAGCTGTTAAAGTTGCTGGTAGTCCTCTTCATCATTATGGAGGAATAGGAGTAGGTCCGTCAGGTAATTTAGTAGTTACAAGTCATACTTATACAGGGCGCTTTTCATCAGATACTGCTGAAATGACGGATAAAAAAAATCCTATGGCTACTGATGAAGGCAATGTTAGAGGAGAAGTGCCTGAAAAGCAACCAGTAATTTATCCAGGTAGAGCATTATTAGCAAAAGGCAGTGTCGTGCACTTAATTGATAAACATGGGAAATTAATTAAAACAGATGCTCTCCAAGGAATTGGCACCACACATGGTGTGCAAGTAGATTTAAAAAATAACCTATATATTATGTCAGCAGCTTCAAGGGTAATAAATGGAAAACCCTATTATAATGATTTGACTGGTACATTGATCAAAGTTAAGCCTGGTAAAGCTAAGATTTTTTCTAAAAATGAAAAAGGAGTTCCAGTAGTTCTGAAAAAAGAAGCCTATCCAAAACGACCGTTAGATTTAAACGGGTCACATGGTGGTAGGAGTTGGGTTCAAGATGCCGAGTGGATGTTTGGAGGAGTCGGCTATAGTGGCAAGAATGCCGGTGTTGGTTGTAATTGTTGGAACAATAGATTTGCTCTTGATTACTATGCACGTTCATTTGTGCCAGAGGTTGATAGATACAGTGTGGTTGTTCTTGATACAAATGGTAATGTTATATTGCGTATAGGTCGATATGGTAATGTTGATGACGGCATGCCTCTTCAAAAGAATTCTACTGTTAAGAATCCTGCACTCCGTTCTATTGGTGGAGATGAAGTTTCACTAATGCACGCGGCTTATTTAGGGGTTCTAACGGATAGATCATTGATCATAGCTGATCAAGGAAATGCTAGACTACTAAGTGTAAAATTGGGATATCATCATGAAGTGAAAATCCCTCTTTCCAAAGATCAATAGAATAAATTAAAGAAATGCCGCTCAGAGATTAGCGGCATTTTTTGGAATATGATTTAAGGTCTCCTTTATTTTTTCGCCAATTTTAAATTCTCCAGTAGGGATGTCCCTATGTGGGAATTCTTTTTTTCCTGAAAGCGAAAGGCACCATAGGCGGAGGTGGTTATTCATCATCAACAATTTCCTTAAAACCTCTTTTTAGGAGAAAAGCATTTTATAAAATGGTTATTGAAATCTAGATATTATTAATGTTTCGATTTTCTAAAATCATCAACTATTGTAACGGCCTCTTTGAATAATCGACTGTCACCTTCTTTTAAGATCTCTAACATTTGGGACATCTCTTCCATATATACGAAAGCAAAGTCTCGGCCGTATTTAATGATAGAGACTGAATTGTCTATTAAGTCAGCTAACTTGACTGTCTTGGCACCAGGCGATGCTGCTTCAGTATGCTTTCGGTCGATATCTTTTCGAAGTTTTCGATTACCATCGGTTGCTTTTGAAATATCAGTCAATGACTCTACTAAAGCTTCAATCTCTGGGCCAAAGTTCTTGCGAATATCTTCGATGGTCGCGTTAGTATCTTCGACAGTATCATGTAACCATGCTGCTGCGACTAAATTTTTACTTTTAGTAACTTTGGCAACACGCGCTGCTACAGCTGCTGGGTGAATGATATACGGAGAGTTAGTGTACTTTCTAGTTTGAGATATTTCTTCATGCGCTCTAGTTGCGTAGATTTTAGCTTTTGTAATTATTGCCATTTATTTAAACCCCTTTATAAAAATACTCCAAAAAAACTACCGCCCAAAAATAGACGGTAGATTAAAATTAATCAATGAAATCAAGCAATATACTCAGCATTGATTTCATTAATACTGTATGGTGTGATACCTTGATTAATACTAAAAATGGTATCAGCCAACTCAGGGGTGCTGACTAACTCACCTCTGGCACGACCATGCAAACAAAACAATTTATACAAAGAAACTTTTTGTTCCATGTTTACCACGGCTTCTAAGGTTTCTTCGATCTTGGCTTTGTTGGACTCAACGTTGTTCCCGCCTCTATTGCTAGATCCTCGCATTGTTAAGTCGGTCCAAATCGCTTTTCTTTCCACCAAATCAAATATGACAGGTGTGCAGATACGCGTATTGGACTGCAAATCAATTTTTTGTTGCACTGTTTTAGGTTTGTAGATCTCGTTGCTTTTAGGCTTAGATCTAGTCATCCATCCAGCGTAACAAACTTTGTGTTCCGCAAAACTTGGTCCATTAAATACCAAAACATTCATGGCCACATAACGTGCACCAGACGCAATAGCTCCATCGATAGTTATATCAATGAATTCAGAAGCGCCATGAGGTGCCCGTACGATATCACCGCTATGGCACGATTGGTATTTATCAGATTTTAAATGAGTGTAGCTTACATGACCTATGTTTTTAAATGAAGCGTCATGTAAAGTTGCACTCAAGTCAATATCTTTACCTACCCAATAGATGAAAAAACGTAAAGTGTTTTTATCACCGATAGGTAATTTTGTTCCTCGGGCTACGGTAAACATCGCATCAGTTGCACTTCTTTGTTGGCTAGGCAAAGGGCATGAATATAAATCTGGATCAACCCAAACCTTACCAAGTGGTTCTCTTGCTTTGAATCTTAAACTCAATGAATCTTCTATACCGTTCATTAAAACATTTAAAACTGTGATGCTTAACCTAGGCACAAATTTTCTGATGATTTGTGCTTTTTGTACGTTGCCTTTAGGGAAAACAATTCTTTTATCCAAAGATTTATCACGTCTTTGTAAGTTTCCTAATAGTTGTAACAAGACCCTAGTAGGTACTTCATCAACGACAGTTAAAAACTCGGTTAAAATTAATTGATCCTTAGATCGTGTTCTTAATAAAAAGTCGATTTTACGGGCAAATTCCGAAGGACGACTTTTTAACATTGGAATTAAAGTTTCATCATCATTTACGTCTATCGCTAATTGCAATAAACTGTTAAACGTTTGAATACTTTCTCCATTTCTGAACTTGCGAGCTATTGCGTACAAGCGTTCGGAGTAATCACCGACATGCAAGCTATGAAACGCCCGGATCCATTTGTTTTTATGACGAAAGATATCTTCCTCTGAAGCGACTTTATCTAAAATGCGTACAAACATTTTTCTTTGGCTTCTAGGAAAAGATCTAAACTTCGTGTTCTCAGCCAAAGACATGTCACCTGCTGATAAAAAAGTCAAAACACGCAAGACGTCAGTAGCTGTTTTTAACAACTTTGAGACATCTAGGCCATCTTGAATCATCATGCCAGCAATATAACATAAGTTCTCTTTGAATGGAATCGAGTCTGGGTAAACCAAATCGTTTTCATGTTTGAAAAACCAAGTTAAGATTCTTTTATCTTCATCAGCAATTGAATCATGAGAGGATAAGATCAATGTAAACACCGATCGAAAATCATTCTCAGTAACCAAAGCCAATTCAATCAATTTATTTTTTTCAAAACTTTTAGCTTTTGCTAACTCTACATAGTTAGGTAACCATTCCCCATGTGACCAGTAGTGCATAAAAGCATTCAAGTATAATTCTAAACTTGGAGCTTCTTGAACTTGCTCTGGGAAATTAGGATACATAGGACGATAATTTACATCAGAGCCTTTAATTTTTTGAAGGACTCTAATCAAAACTTCGTAAAGAATCACTAATTCTTTTTCAGCTAAGCTAGCAACAACATCAAATAAATCACGAGAGAAGGTGTAGCCTAATTGCATGATTTCAGCATTTAGCATTGTTGCTAAATCTTTATTCTCAGCAGAGGCTTTCTCTAAAACTAATCCGTTTAATTTCTTAACGGTGATTTTCATCTTGTCCATATCTGTTCCTTTCAAAAAAGTAAAAAAGAGAGGAGAGCTGCTAAACTAAGGCTTTTTATCAAAAAAAATGGTTAGAAGGAAGTCTAACAATAGCCTCTCTTATTATAAAAAAACGGGCGCTGCAGGATTCGAACCTGCGACCTGGTCCTTAGAAAGGGAGTAGAAGGAAGTAACCTCTATAGCCAATCAACTGCTAAGTCAACTGGAGATCAGAAATACTAAATACCTGCTCTACCACTGAGCTAAGCGCCCATCCGTTTTCACACCCTTCAGCATAAAAACGATACTTCTCTATAACAATGTTTGTGCCAACGATTTAAGAAATCTGAAAATATGTAACCTCTTGATATTAAAAGACATATGTTTTTTCGCAGAAAGCAGTATTTGTCAGAATATATATATTTAGATAATAGATATATAATAAGATATTACGGGTGTGAGTGCCTTTTAGAAAAGTATGAACTTAGGTCTGCCCTTTTTTCTTCCTCAGGCCAGAAACTTTTTCAAATATTAGGTTTTAATTAATTTAAGCTCTTGTAGCTTTTTGAAATCGTTATAAACATCGCGGACATTTTCATAACTTATTTCTAGTGCTTTTGCAATTCTATTAGGATTTTTAAATCCAAGGAGAATGGCGTAAATAATATCAGCTCTGAAATTGGCTCCATATAAATACCGGCATTTATATTGCAAGTTAGATTCTAGTAATTGATCAGGGCGAATGGCATCTTGTTCGCGAATACGAATACTGCCGTTTGGGATAAAAATATTGATCTCTTTTAAATAAGGGACAACTCCTTTCATTTTTAGACCTGCTTTCCCCCCTAAATGTATTTTTTTCTCAATGAAGACAACGCCTTTTTGAAACTTCTGTTTTTTCAATGAAACCATATAAGCACAAAAAGCTGATACCCAAGGGCACTCACCTTTATACTTAGCAAAGCTTTTATAATATTTTAAAAATTTATTAGCAATAATATAATTACCATGGACTTTTCCCCATGAGAATAGCAGGCTTAGCATACGTGAGTCTGACTCAACGGCATAGCAAGCTTGCAAAAGAATTGTTTCTATATCAAGATCATTTAGATTGATTGTTGGTTGTTTTTTTTTCATAGCTAAAATGGGAGCGTTCACATTAAAGCCGATGGCCCTCAGCTTTGAATAGAGAGGATCTTTAGTCATAGCCCAACTCCTTTTTTAATCTTAAAAATTGCTCATCAACTCTTTCTGGCCAATGAGGGTTGCCATCGCCTTTTAGTACCCATTCTCGACAGTCATCAATATCTTCGCTAGAAGGTTTTAGAGCGATGCAATCATCTAAATCAATATCACGATCGCAGTAAGCATATAGTTTTGTTTTTAATAGATCAATTCTAGATAACGTTTTGAGTTGTATGGCTTTACCTTTGTATATTTCAACTAATCCATTTTTCCAGTTTTGGGGTAAATCTCGTATTAAAGCATTAGGTCCATTGTTAAACCATTCTTCTGCATTTAGCTGAAGTGAAGGATTACTTTTGATAAAATTAATAGAAGCATCTTTAATGGCAAGCGGAATTTTTGGATCAAGAAAATCGATATCCCTAGTAACCCGATTGGTAATATTCATAATATTGAGTGCTGCACCACCAATAATAATCCCTTCAAAATTTAGATTTTTCTCAAAAAGATAAGTGTCAAATAGGTTAAGTACTGTTTGCATTTCATTCATTTTCGAGAACCTTAAAATATCTATTAAATAAGTATATAATAAATAGATATAAAGGAAAGGATTAAACAAGGGTGAGAGTAATAACACTCAATGATGATGATAGCTATTGGCTTAGAACATCTTTTTATAGGGTAAAAATCAATCCTAAGCCCAATTGTGATCCCTAAATTTGCAGTAACTGATTAAAGCGAATGAGCTTAAGTGTGTCCGACCCCGATTTTATTCCGATTTTATTGAATCAATGAATTAAGGCCTATCCTCCTTTATTTTCTCAGTGATAAAAATGTGATCTTAAAAAGTTAGGGTCAAATGCTTCGTAGAATAATCTTTATTCCAATTTTTAATAAAGTATTTAAAACCCCTTGACTTTATAGACGACCGGTCTATTATTATAGACATGGCAAATAATACAAAAGAAAAACTTTTAGAGACCGGGTTAGATTTCTTTCATGAGAAGGGCTATCACTCTAGTGGTATAGCTCAGATTTTGAAAAAATGTAATGTACCCAAAGGTAGCTTTTATCATTACTTTGAGTCAAAATGTGATTTTGCATCTCAAATACTGGAAAACTATTATTCCTCTTTTAATGAGATTCAAAAAAAGTTCTTATTGAATGAAGAGCTTCCTCCTAAAGAACGGATGAAGGTTTATTTCAAAGAACTGATAAAACTTCAAAGAAGTTGTGATTTTAAGAAAGGATGCTTGATCGGCAAATTTTCTTCTGAAAACCCAAACTTGGATGAGGCGATCTCAAAAAAGATTAGTGTAATTGGGCAAGAGGTGCTGAATAATTTAGCTTCTTGTATTAAAGAAGGTCAGTCAGTAGGTGAGATTACGTCAGTAGTCAAACCCAAAGATTTGGCTCAGTTTGTATTAAGTGCTTGGCAAGGTGCCTTGATTAAAATGAAATCAGATGAAAGTTCCAAGGCTTTGGATAATTTCATTGATGTTGTTTTTAAAGGACTGTTTTAATTTTTATTTAATAACAATGTAGACGACCGGTCTACTATTTAGGAGAATGAAAGATGAAAAGATTAGAAAACAAAGTAGCGTTAATTACAGGTGGTGGGTCTGGTATCGGAGAAGCAACCGCTTTAAAATTTGCCGCCGAAGGAGCAAAAGTTGTCATTGGCAATCGAAATGAAGAAGCCGGAAACAGCGTAGTCGAAAAAATCATTGGTGCTGGTGGAGAAGCTGTTTTTAAAAGAACAGATGTGTTGCAATTAGATCAAATTAAAAATCTGGTCAATCATACGGTTTCGACATATGGAAAAATCGATATCGCTTTTAATAATGCTGGAGTCGAAGGCATAACAGGGCCTTTAACATCTTCTAACGAAGAAGACTTTGATAAAGTTTTCGGTGTCAATGTAAAAGGCTTATGGTATTCAATGCAATTAGAAATTGAACAAATGCTTAAGCAAGGTAGCGGATCAATTATTAATACATCTTCTGTCGCAGGTTTAATTGGCTTTCCGGGTCAAGCTATTTATACAGCCAGTAAACATGCTGTCGTTGGATTCACTAAAACAGCCGCTATAGAATTTGGTACTGCTGGTATCAGAGTTAATGCGGTAGCACCTGCTGCTATTGAAACGGAAATGTTAAGAAGAATCACCGATGACGAAAATGGTCCTGCGATGGATCAGCTCAAAGCTTATCATCCAATTGGGAGGATAGGCCAGCCGGAAGAAGTGGCTAATTTAGTATCGTGGTTAGCTTCAGATGAAGCCAGTTTTGTTACTGGTCAAACTTATGCTGTCGACGGTGCCTATACTTCAGCCTAAATTTAAAATAATTGCTCCTTCATTGTATGGTGGAGCAATTTACAAGGACTTATCCAACAGGAAGTATTTTTAATGAGTTTATTTTTATGATTAAATGGTTTGAGAATAATGATGTCTATTAAATTAAGAATTTTATTTCAGATTTTACTATTTTCCATTTTAATTTTTCCAAATTTAAACAGCCAGGAAAAAGCAATCAAAAAGCCTATCAAAAAACAGATCCCAAAGCTGGTCAAAAATATTATTTATCCGGTGATTTTTGAAAAAAATATAAAAGAAGCCATGGTCAATGCTAAAAATAACGACAAGAAGGTTGTTTTGATTTTTGGTAGCCCTAGCTGCAAGCACTGCCACGATTTTAAAAAAGAAATAGCTAAAATAAACTTATTAGATATCGCGAATAAGTTTTATTTTGCTTATGTAAATGTAGATCGCGATTATCGAAAAGCAAAAAAATATAATGTCCAAGGGACTCCGCATGTATTTGTTTTAGATTCTCAGGGGGGCATTGTTGAAGAACAATTAGGCTTTCAAAGCGCCAGAAACTTTATTTCTTTTCTTACCCTAAAAGATAAGAAAGAGAAAATATCTAAGAACAATGCTTTTGGACATCTTCCTTGGTCACCTAAGGGTTATCGTGGGGAGTCTATTTGCTTTTCAAACGTTGGGTATGGGCCATTAAAACTATCGACGCAGTCTCCATTTCAAAGTCTAAGAATAACCTATCAGCCTAGAACACCAAGTACTCTCGTCAAAGGTGAGTGGGAGGCACATATCCAGAGTGTATGGGCAAACATATGGGCTATTGAAGAAGGTGATTATTTTTTAGATTCTGAAACATTATCCAATCAGTTTAATTTATCTTATGGTATATCAGATACCATGCAGATCGAATTTCAATATGATCAAAGATCACGTTTTGGTGGTGTAGGGGACGGTTTTATTCAAGGGTTTCACGATGCTTTTGGGCTTGGCCAGGATGGCCGCAAGGATGTTAGTAAAGAGAATTTTGAGGTTCTGATTGAAGATCAAAATGGTTCTGATGATATTCGTTTAGATAACAGTGATAGGGGGATATATTCTCAGAACCTTCACTTGAATTATCAACACAATATAACTTGTGGCAGTTATTATATGCCGGCTCTTTCCTATTCTGTTGGAGTTCGACGGAATATCTATAGTAGTGATGAAGTCGAAGATGACTTCCCAATTGACCTGTCTTTTTCAGTGAGTTCATCAAGAAGATGGGGCGATACCTATAGTTATATCTCTGCTGGATTTACCTATTATGGACAAGGTTTTTTGAAAAATATTCAGGGGCTTGAATTAAAAAAAACGCAGATGTCTATTCTGATTGCTGAAGAATGGAAATTCAGCCATCGAGCCAGTATTGTCCTGCAATTTTTATATACCGAAGGAGCCGTCAAAAACAGGAGCCCTTTTTCAAAAGGCAGTAATGAAATCACGGTAGGTTTGAACTGGGAATTCTCAAACCAGAAACTTTTTCAAATTGGATTAATAGAAAATATTTTAGTCTTCGACAATAGCGCCGACTTTGGTGTCTTCGCCTCATTTACAGTGAGAATGTAATATAAGGTCTATCATTATTTTTCTTGACCCCTAATTTCCTCTCAACCCTTTAAAAATAAAAGACTTAAGCTTTCCCAATCCCGAGTTTCAAATTTCTTTCCATGGATATTCCAATTAAAAATTATTAAAAAATTTCGTAAATTTTAAATTATTAAAGAAGGATTTTAAATTGATGGGTGTTTAAAGAGCAGATTTATCATGATTAAAATCTGCTTTATTAAAAATAGTTAAACTCAATTTAGGAGAAAATGATGTTATTCAGTAAATTTAAAGTTTTATTTTCAATTTTCACTCTATGTCTTCTTTCGTCATTCGTTATGGCTGATGAAAATGAGCATGATGAAGAAAGTGATGTGAGTAAAGATATCGAAATATCAATTGGTGATATTAAGTTAATAAATGTAAAAGAACTTAATGAAAAATTTAAAATCATCAGTCGCAAAACCATCATTAAGAATAGGGATGGTGAAGTGGTTGATTTATCAGATGAAATGTCCAAAAGAATTAATGATGCCATTAAAATTAAGTTACATGATGAAGATGGTGTTATGAAAAAAGATATAAAAATAACCATCGGCAATATTAATTTAAAAGATTTAAAAGGTGATCATGAAAACATGAAAGCTTTTAGTCGTACAATCATCCTTAGAAATGGTGATGGTAAAGTAGTTGATTTGTCGGATGAAATGTCCGAAAAAATTACGGATGCGTTTAAGAATAAATTAAATGGTGAGGATGTAGGAACATCATTTAGAAATAAATCATATAGGATTTTTAAAAGTTCCAATAAGCTGACGACTGAAAAATTTAATCAGTTAGATACTGATGAAAACGAGAACCTTGATCAAGATGAATTTTTAATCTATGTGAATAATTATTTTTCAAAATTGGATAAAGATGGGGATAAGTTTATCAGCAAAGATGAGTTTCCTGTATCAAAATATAAATCATCAGTTGTTTTCATCAAGTCAGGTGAACCGACAGGGTCCAATTTCGTGTCAACAGTTTCTAAATTCGTGTCAACAGGTGATAAAAAAGAACTTTATATTCATGCAAGTACTTCGAATCCAAATGAATCTAATTTTGATTTGTTAGATCAGGATAAAGATGAATTAATCACTTACGATGAATTCTCAGCAGGGGCGATTAAGAAATTTAAGTCTCTCGACAAAGATGGTAATGGTTATATTAGTATGGAAGAAAGTAAATAATAAACCGTTTAAAAAAGTAAATGATTTACTGTGAGGAACGATTTCTTTGCAGTAAATCTTTTTTTATTTTGTGAAGATATTGAATGAACGATGAATTAGATGATGACAGTTTAATGCAAATGATCGTTAATCAGGACGCCAAGGCGTTTACCATCTTAGTGCATCGGCACACTCCTTTCTTTTATAAAGTAGCATATCAATTTTTATGGAATAGCTCGTATGCCAATGATATTTTACAGGAAGCATTTAAAAGTTTATGGCAACGACCAAATAGTTTTAAGAAAAACAAGAATACAAGATTCACGACTTGGTTTTATACAGTTGTGATTAATTTATGTAAGAATAATAATCGAAATGAAAAATCCATTCAAGAGAAAAATATTCGGCAAGCTAAAAAGTCAGTTGCGGATGAATACAGTACTAATGAACGTCAGTTTGAGTTTGTGAAAAATATTTTAAACCAATTAGCAGAGAAGCAACAATTAGCTTTAATGTTGCATTACTACCAGGGATTATCTCAAAAAGAAGCTGCTGAAACAATGGGGATGTCTTTGAAAGCATTTGAGTCATTAGCATTTAGAGCAAAAGAAAAATTAAAAAAATTAGTTAAGAAACAAATTAAGAGGGAAGAAGAAAATGGAATTGAAACAGTTCAAAGATTTGCTTAAACATCATGGAACAGATTTATCTTGCTGGCCAAATGATTCTGAAGCAATTGAATTTTTAAAGGGAAACATAAAGGCACAAGAGGAGCTAGAAGCAGAAAAGCTAATTGATTTAAGTATGAAAAAGATGCAAAGTATTGAAGCGCCTTCTGATCTGGCTAGAGATATTATCAATAGTGTTTTGACCCAAAAATCAAATCAGGAATTATTAGAGTATGGATCTATTAGTGAAAAAATTGAAAAGATTTTATTATCAAAATTAGGTATCATGCTGTTTGTTATATGTTTATCTATAGTATGCTGGTTTAGTATTCAGCATGGGATTAAGGTTTCTGAAGAAGAACAGGCACCTGTATTTGCAAATTTTTTATTTAATGGATTGGAAGGTGACCCTTATGGCAATTAGTTTAAAAATATTATTTATCTGTTTATTTTCAGTATCCATTGCAGGGAATTGTTTTTTGACGGGTTATTATTTTGGTAATGAAAATAAAAAAGAGGCTGAAGTAAGTGTTGCTGAAAGTAAAATAAATGAAATGAATCCTGTTATAATTGAGATTCAGAAAGAATATTTAAAAAAAGTTGTTCCTTATCAGGTAGAAATAAGAGATCTTCAAAATGAAACAATGCTGTTATTAAGCAAAGAAAAGTTTGTGCCCGAAATATTTCTAAAGAAAACAGATGAGCTTTTTGAAAAAGAAAATAATGCCAAAAGACTTACATCAGGCATTATTGTTAAAGTAGCTTCAAATTCAAAACTTGATGACAGAATAATAATTTCTAGCTATTTAAAATCAGGTCAGATTAAGAAAATGGGTATTACATATTCTTTAAATTCCATGAAATTTGGGCATAAATTAATTCAAAAAAGAATTCATTTTCGGACAAATCCTGATGATACCAGTAATGATCAGGAAATTCCAGCACCTGAAATTCGTAATAATTTTGAAAAGGAATAATTTATTTAATTGATAAACGCTTTGTTCCTTTGGTTCTGTTTTAATAGGGTAAAAATCAACCCTAACCCCCATTTTGACCCCTAAATTCGCCTTAACTAATTAAAATTAATGGACTTAAGTGTGTCCGACCCCGAATTTAACCGAATTTAATTTTGTTACTAATTATTATTTTGTACTAATACAAATTAATTTTCCGTCAGCAGAGCTGACAATTATTTTTCCTCGGGATAGTGCTGGATCAGTAAATAGATTTTCTGATTTCAGGAATGATATGACTTTGCCTGTTTCTGAATTTATTAAGCATAAGCCTTTTTTACCGCCTGTGATTAATGTATTTTTTGCTTGTGCTAACCAAAGGGGGATGCCACAGGGAAGATCAGCTTTTGCCCAAGTGAATAATTTCTTTACGACTTCAGTTTTAGGATTTCTGCTAGGCCGTTTTTTAGCAGTGTATGATTGAAATTCAGCGCGACTAACTGATACAAGTTTTTCATATTTTTTAAAATAAATTCTCTTTTCATCTACGATAGGCAAAAATGAATATGCATCAGAAAAATTTGAAACGTGGGAATAGCGACCTTTATTAATGGGTTTACTTTTCCAAGGTGCTGGATAAAAATTATAGGTATACCCCCGTTTAGTTTGAGAAGTAGGGTGGCCTCTAGTTATACCTCCGCCACCATGGAGTATAAATCCTTTTTGAAATTCTGGCGGGTCATTTTTGGAGCCTTGGATATAGGAGCAATTAGAGAAATGACCACTGCCGCCCTTCATCGTAGAGCCATTTTCCATATTAAATTGAAAAAAAGGAGAAGACTTTTCGCCTGGGATATATATTTTTCCAGGCCCTGTAACGATGGCGCTGGAAGGTATGATTCCTTTTAAGGGTGTTTTCCAGATGAGTTTTCCGTCTTTTGTATTGAGAGCATAGGTGATTGACTGTTGGTCTGGTACATATCCAGCTGTCACAAAAACTTTACCATTTTTTACAGCGAGGCCTTGTTTAACTGGCCATGCCGATAGTAATCTGCCGTAGCCAGATTGTTTTCGGGCAAAAGGTGCCGCTCTAAACTTCCAATGGAGTTTTCCTGTTGCAGCAGCTAGTGAATATACCCAGCCATCATCTGAACCAAAATAAATAGATCCTTTATTATAAACGGGTGCCGCTGAAATAGCCCCTTCTGAATAAAAACTCCAAGCAACTTTACCATCAGATATATTGATGGCTCTGAGTTGGCTATCTTTAGATCCTATAAATATTTTTTCGCCAACAACAATTGGTGACGTTATTTTTGCTGGTAGTTTTATATCCCATATTTTTTTTAATTTGGATCCAAGTTTTATTTCACTTTTTGCCGTTCGTTCGGAATTACCTCTAAAGCAAGGCCAATCTTCTGGGCTTGCTTTTATTTCCTGATTTGTTGGCAATGTGCCATAACTTTTTATTATATTTGTTTTAGCGGCGATAAGTTTTTCATTTAGTTTGCCTGGTTCGAGGGTGACGGTCTTCGTGAAGGTGCTACAAAGACAACCAAAGGATGGCAAAAAGTGAATTACGCCATTGGCTGGAAGTGCACCAACTCGGCAACCTGATCTATATCCGGGATAGTTTTTTGAGCCTTTTGATTTTTGGATATACCTATTTCTATCAAAGTAGATCGTTCCGGCACCTGTCCCTGAAGCACATTTAGAAGGTGCCCGAACGATTTTTTTTGTTTCAGAAAAATAATCCATTAGATTTCTGGAAGGTGTTTCTTTTTTGGTTATTTGACCTTTGGATAAAGAAATTATTTCTGAAGAAACTAGTTTTCTAGAATAAAATCGTTTTGAATATTTTTTTAAGTAGAAGTTGTCTTCACTTATTTGCCCTTCCCAGAAGTAATCGATACCAGGTGCATCTATGTTTTTGATTTTACTTTTTGTTTTACCAGTTAATGAATCTAAGATAATCAAATCATTTGCTGAACGAATTACGATCCATTGAGAGGACATGGCGATTGGTTGACTAAAATCTTTATCGAGTTCCTTTTCTGATTTCCCGCCTCGCGTCCATAGTGTTTTATGGTTTTCATTTATATCCATGGCGAATAACGTTGATTGCCCAAACTTTTCACGGACAATTTTTCTTGCCCAATAGCGTGATGACGTATCGGGCATCTTATAAGGAGTAGAGGTATGTCCAATTAATTGTTCGTTCACAGAGCCAACATAATTCCAATGGTTCTTTGGATTTGATTGTTTAGGTGCTTTTAATGATTTTATATCTTTTCCTGTTATTGAATTGATTAATAAGCAAGTTGCTCTGTCGGTAATGTATATGGTTTTATTAATGATTAGGAATTGACCGTTATGAATTTTCCCAGGCTCATTTGTCTTAGTTAAATAATTGGGGTCATCACCCTTAGTAACCTTTTGCCATGAAAACCGCGGGCCTCCTACTTCTCTTTCCCAAAATGTTACCCCTGTATAAGCATCTTTGGCTATTATTGAGGCTTTTTTCGGATCTTTCTTTGAGATGTCGGCGATGAAAAATCGTCCATTTGCTGCCAGGGCTCTTACTGTCCAAAGGTTTCCGTATGAGCTTTCGGGATTACCGTACCACAGAATTCTAAAGGGTGCTTTTATATGTTTGTCTGTGCTATATAAAGAATTGCTGGCATTGAATTTTGTATGGGTCCAGTTAGCGGATCCTTTTAATTTGGTGCGAGTAGTTTTGAAAAATCCGCCAGGTCCTTTGCTATGGATAAAGTCTTCATGATTTAGAAGTGATTTATTTTTTAAATAAGCGACTCCATTACCAGGGCTTAAAAGTCGTTGCATTTCTTTTGAGAAGCTTTGGGCTAAAATAATATTGGCGCAAAAAACAGGAAATTCCATTTCTTCAATTGAGCCTACTAATACTTGAACTTGATAGGAAGAGATCTTATTTTTTTCTAAAAGTTTTCTTGTGACGTCAGCATCTTTTATATTTTTTTCTATGCGATAGATGGTTAATTTTGAGTTTTTAGCTAGTTCAATGCAAAGATTAAGATCGGTGCCATTGTCTAAGCAGAACCCATTTGTAAATTGGGAATCAGTCACGATTTTCTTCCCTAGTGAATCTTCAGCAATTACGTTGTTTTTATTGATGACTATTAATAAGAAAAGAGTGAGGAAAGATTTTAATAAAGGGTTAGTAGGATAAAGCATTTTTACTCCGGATAGATTATAATAAGTGTTTGGGTATGTTTAATTGAGTATTGACTAGGATTCGTTGTGGTTGCATGTGGTTATTCTTTTGTAATTTTTTAGTGCATTCAAGTGCATGTTTGCAAAGCTGTTCTAGATCTATTCGTACGGTTGCATCCTTAGTATTTTTTTTCAGAAAATCTAAGAAAATGCATTGCTTTGGTTTGGGTAGATTGTTGTCCTTGCAATAATTAAAAAATGCTTTGATTGCGGTTGGGTTACTTGCAAAAACCGCATCCCACTTATCAAATTTTTTGAATATTTGATTAAAGTTTTTAGCCGTCTGTTTGTCATTCGAATTATTATTAAAAACACTATGAGGTTTTAACCCTGCGGTTTCCATGCTAATTTTGTAGCCGACTTCTAATATTAAGGCATCAGCTTCAGACATGTTACCTCGGGAATGACCCAAAAATAATATTTTTTTGTTTCCTTTATTAATCAAGTAGTTGGTGGCTTCTGAGCCGGTGGTTAGATTGTCGACACCGACACAATGGACGTTTGAGTTTACGGGTATTGTATCTAATGCTACGACAGGAAAACCTGCCTTTAGTAGAGATTCAAAATAATATTGTTCTTGAAAGCCTACTGTGAGAATGGCTGTATTTTTATCTTGAGGTAAATCTTTTGGGTTGATAAAGTTTTCCTTTTGTTGACCAGGTTTTAAATAAAAGACCTGCACTTGTAAATGGTAGGAAGGAATTAGTTTCAGCAAAATATTAAGGATACTGCCAAAGTAACCTTTGTCGTTTTTATAAGAATGCATCAGAATAATAACTTTTTGAATTTTATGTTGCTGAACAAAGTAGCCTTTACGGGGTTTATTTTTGATAAGGCCTTCTGCGTTGAGAGTTGCTAATGCTTTTTGTAAGGTAATAGGGTGCACTTGAAATTCTTCTGATAATTTTCTAAGACTTGGGAGCTTAGTTTCAATTTTACCAGAACAGATACGACTTCTTATTTCTTCTGTGATTTTTGGATGTTTAGTGGGTAATTTATCAATGGCTATCATTTTAGACCTAACTTTTTAATATTTTACTATAGTACAAACTATAGTGCAGATTTCAAGAGTTTAAATGGCCTCACGAAAAGCACTACTGTCACAAAAAACACTCCTTCTTTTAAAGAAGGAGTGTCGTGTAGCGACGAGGTTGTTGTTATCTTAACAAATTCCTTAGAGTCTCTTTTTATAGGCCAAAAATCAATCCTAAGCCCCATTTTAACCCCTAAATTCGTCGTAACTAATTGTTAATAAATGGCTTAAGTGTGGCCGACCCCAAATTAACCATGATAAGAAGGTACTCGAGTATCAAATAAATTTTAAAATATGTATTTATTTATAATGCCGATGTTATTGATGGTATTACATTATTTCTAGTGTAATAACAAGAGCCTTAATTTATTTATTTCACCTGGAAGCATTATGACAGCCTTATCAATAACAGAAAAATATATGAATCAGCTACGAGTTGAAATATCGAAGGATCTCAAAGGAAATAATAACGATAAAATTCGAGGCGTTGTTTTTCAGCGGTTCGAGCTCGTAGACCAGACCCAGGTAATGGACAAGGAGACCCGATGACCACAGCGATAAGAATTGAATCAGTGACCAAGATGTTCGGCGAGCTCGCGGCCATCTCGGAACTCAGCCTCGAAGTGCCGGCCGGCACGTTCCTTGGCTTGCTCGGCCGCAACGGCGCCGGTAAATCCACGCTGATCAAGATGATCACGGGATTGATGAACCTGACACAGGGCACGATTCAGGTCTTGGGTGAGCCGATGACGCCGAAGTCACTCGAGATCAAGAAGCGCATCGGCGTCATGCCCGAAGGCACCGCGTTGCTGGAGGGTCTCACCGCCCCGCAATATCTGCGGTTCGTCGGACGCCTGCAGGGTCTCTCAGACGAGGTGATCGACAACCGCCGCCGCGAGTTGTTCGAGGTTCTTGAGCTGGATCCCGGCGCGAAGACCCTGATCGCCGACTACAGCTACGGCATGCAGAAGAAGACCGCGCTCTGTGCAGCGCTCCTGCACGGTCCGGAACTGCTGCTACTGGATGAACCGTTCGAGGGGATTGACCCTATCACCGTTCGGGTGATCAAAGACCTATTGCTCGGCCTGATGGACAAGGGAACCACGTTGGTGCTGACGTCGCACGCGCTCGACCTCGTGGAAAAACTATGCCCGGTGCTCGCAATCATCGACCAGGGCAAGTTGGTGGCCAGCGGCACGCTAGAGCAGTTGAAGGAAAAACACGCCGGTTCAGAGAGCCTCGAAGAAGTGTTCCTGAACCTGATGGGCAGCGGCGGCGAGGGGAAGTTGTCGTGGTAATGAGCGCGTTGCGCGCCATGACCCGCGCCCGGCTCGAACTCATCTGGAACAAGGTCAGTAAGGGATCGGGTCGCGCCGCGTTGGTCTCGGGCACCTTGGTGCTGCTCATCGGCATCGCCTGCCTGATCCCAGCTGCCTACATGTTCTCAGTGTTCGGGCGACAGCTCCCACTGACCGACGATGTGGCGGGGCCAGGCGGTACATCGATGCGCTGGCTGGCGACACTGCACGCGTTGCTGATCATCGGACTGGGCGGCGCCGCAGGCCTGCGCCAGAACCGGGGGTTTGATCGCGAGTTGCTGCGCAGCTTGCCGTTGCGCACGTCTCACCTACTAATCGCAGAGTTGCCGTTCGGGTTGCTCGACACGATCCCGATCCTGGGTCTCACCTGCTTCGGCGGGTTGGCGATCGGGCTCATGCAAAGCCACCCAGGTTCGCCGGCCGTGGTGCTGCTCGTGACCGGGCTCAGCATGCTGTCAGTGCTGCTGACGCAGCAGTTCGTGGGGGTGCTCAAACGGCTCGCCGCACGTCCGCGCGGGTTCGTCATGGTCGCCGCGAGCGCGGGGGTTCCCGCCATTGCCTTGGTCGGGTTCGTGGCAAGCCAGGGCCTCAGGCCGGGGCTCTTGCAGGTACTCGAGTGGCTCCCCACGTCGATCGGCATGCACGCCTTGAAAGCGTGGGAACTGGGAGACACAGGCACGGGGGCCGCCTATCTGGGGCTATCGATCGCGCTTGTCGCATCCCTCGCTGCTAGCACCACGTGGCTCCTTTTCAAAGACCTTTCCATTGATCCGCCGCTGCACCTAGCCCGCCGCGGCAAAGAGAACCTCTGGAGCTTCGAGCACCCGCGAGCCGGCGTGGCTCGTTTGTTCGTTGCGCAGGTGTTCGGCGCGAAGTACGGCAAAATTCTCGCCATTCTCCCGTTCTTCGTGACTGGCGGGTTCGTGCTCGCCGCCGTGAAGATAGAGCACGTGGCGAAGGGCAGCGTCTTCGAGAAACTGTTCGTCGAGGCGCAGACCTATCCGTTGTATGCGCTCGTGCCGCCCCTGATCGTGGCTCTGGCCGGCGGCGTGTGGATGAATCAGTTCGCGTGGCACGGGCGTGGCATCAAGGCGCTGCTACTGGCGCCGTTGCGCTCCCGTGACATCCTCGACGGCAACTTGATCGCCCTCTTGCGCATGTTGGTCCCCCTGTCGCTCCTTGCCTGCCTGCCGTTGGTCTATTTGGATTTCGCGCCTCCGCAGGCCGTGGTACTGGCGAAGCAGGCGACAGCAAATCTGGCGACGGGGGTGGCAGCGGAACTGGCGACAGGGGTGGCCGCGTCCGTACTCGTGGTGTGCGTGCTGGGGACGCTGGGCCATCTGTTCTCGGTCCGTTTTCCGCGGCAGCTTTCCGAATCCGGCACCGGGGTCGCCAGTGCACCGTTCACGCTACAGCTGGCAAGCACCGCCGCCGTGGGGGTTCTGGGGTTGGTTGGCATCGGCATCTACGCGGGGCTCGCGGGACTGCACGCATTGGCCCCTGTCGCCGCATTCGTGCTGCTCACCGCGGTGGTACTGGTGCTGCGGCGGTTCTCCATGCCCCGACTCGAGCGAGCGTTCGACGCCGGCCGAGAGAACCTCTCCGAGACGCTGGCCTAGCGCCGCCACGCATACTGGTGAGCGACGGCTTTGAAAAAACGAATGTTTTTAATAATGAAGCAAATGCAGAAATAGTAAAAGACCTTAAAGAAAGATTGTCTTTAGAGCTATCTAAGTTGTCTTATAAATTCGGTGAGTTTTAATTAAAAATAATAACTCTCCCCTTTTTTAAGCAGGAGTTTTGCGAATCACATTCCTAGGCTTTAACATTTTTCAAACACAGATGATTTATTTTCTTAGGTGCTGTTTTAATAGGGTAAAAATCAATCCTAAGCCCCATTTTGACCCCTATATTCGCCTTAATTAATTAATAAAAAAGACTTAAGTGTGCCCGACCCGAATTTATTTCCTTTTATTTGAACCGTCAAGTATTTATTGACAGTTGCTTGTGATTTAATTAATTATTACTCAGTGTCAGACTTTTAATACGTCATTTCTTTCAATCTTTCAATTCTATTTGATCTATTAGTTGTTGATTGTAATCATCTAAATAATGAATTAGTTTATCTCTATCTATTAATCGCACTGATGCTGATGCAGCCAGTTCTTTTGCAGATTTGGTGAAGTATGAGTTTGAAACCACCATTGCTTCATCGCAAGAGTAAAACGTTTTTGCAGATAATGCTTGCTGGACAGCAGAGTTGCCCACATTGCCAGTGTAGTTCTTAGCTTGAATTACGGTTTTCTTTCCAAAGCGTTCAACAAATAAATCAGCGCCTTGATCACCAGTTTTTTTGGTTTCCTTAACGTCATAGCCTATTGTTTGGAACAAAACTACTAAGAAGTCTTCAAACTCAAAGCCATCCATCGCATCAACTAAATAAATGGTGGCATAATTATTTGGGTCAAAATTGGCTAATTTTGATTCTAACCGTTTTACAAGTATATCTCGATATATTTGTTCTGCTCTTTGTAGCCAACCATCTATAAATTGATCAGAATAAAGGGTCAAGTCTCTATTTGTTGAAGCTTCAGAATTAAACTTTAAGTTATCAAAACTTATATCTGCTTCCCATAGGTAATATAAAAATAAACATATATCCTTTCTGAAGTTGGTCCCTGTTTCTTCAATCCAAGATCTAAGCGTTTGTGTTAAGGTCTCATGAGTGTGTCTAGCAAGTTCTTTTTTAAAGCCAGCATAAGTGGAAGCAAAAATTGTCGTTAATAATAATTTATCCAATAGATCTGGTAGATCACTTAGCTCTGTAAAACCTTTTTGTATCAACACTTCTTGAAATAATTCTCTTTGGGTATAGGACTTTTCTTGTGTATAGGCCTGACTCTCGGGATTATTTTGAACTTCATTCTCTTCGACAATAATATGAACAAAGTTTATAAAATAGGGGTCTAGGAATTCAGAGTATTTTGTTAACACTCTCTCCAAAAGAGCTTGGAGCTGTGCCTTTTCTTTTTTTTTGCCAAATAAATCTTTAACAAAACCCTTTGATTCGTAATGAAAATCAGGATAAAAAGAAGCATCTAATGGTGCTAAGATATTATTCTCAACAATACCGCAATTGGCACAAACCGTTTTGAATGTTGCTCGATTACAAACTTTACATTGATAAATCATTTATAAACCTCATTAATTGTGAAGCTATCACTTTATATTGTAATTCATATATTGGAAAAAAAATATCAAATATTTTCTTCATTATTCAGGTAAAAATGGGGAAGCCGTCTATGAGGCCGATCTAGAATTCCCCTTGATTCTAGTCTCTGTAATGTGAATAGCGAATATTTCTATAAATGTAAAAAATGTCAATATAATATTTCGCACTTTTTGATAATGAATTTTGTATTAAAAGCAAAAGCGGGCAAAAGCGGGGTCGGGCCAACAGAAGTGACTGTAATATAAACACTTAATGTCAAAAAAGGGCTTGTTTTAGGGCTTCAAATGACCTTTTGTGGGGTAAAAAGGAAGGTCTAAGGGGAAGGCATTTGATAAGCCCGATTGATCACCATAGTCTTGAGGTTTTTCTTTTACAATACTTTGTCCTGTATTTATTTTGTCGATGTCTTTAAATTTTGACTTTGTTCCTAAATGATCAATAAATTTTGCTAGAAAATTTTCATCCCCAACAGCAAGGCTGTCTGACCAAAAGGATTCTTTTTGATTGAGATTTTTTTTTAATTTTAAATGAATCGTTTTATCGATCTCGCTGATCAATGATTCCATTGAACCTATACCTGATAATTTTACTAAAGCTTGATGGGCGATGTATTGGTGTTTTGACTTTGCATTTCTAATTTCATGGTAAGCGCTATATTCATATTCTTTTGGTAAAGAAGCTATGCCTGCCCTGACAGGGTTCAAGTCGATGTATGCCAAACATTGAATAAAATGCTTGTTGCTTTGAATAGCTGTAGCAAAATACCTGTCTTGCCAATAGGCTCCTTGTCGATTTTTCCTTTTGTTAAAGGCTTGCCCTGATGCACCTGCAATTAGATGCATGCTGTCGGAGATCACATTTTGTGAATTAGAGTGAACTAGTAAATGAATATGATTGGACATGATCACATAGTTTAAAATGCTAAGACCGAATCTTTTCTTTGCCTCAAAAAGCCATTTCAAATAGACTTTTTTATCTTTAGAAAATTTTAAATGGAAATCCTTATTGTGGCATCTGTGAGTGATGTGATAAATATAAGAAGGGAGAAAATATCGATTTGCTCTGGGCATAAATTTCTTGAGGCTACCTTTTTGCCATCAAAAAGGCCATTTGAAGGTCTTAAAAGAGCCCAATTCTAAGGTTAAGTCTTTCTTTAGCAATACCTTCTGTTGGTCCGACCCCATAATCATAATCACCCATAATCCAACCCCATAATCCACTCTGATTTGCTCGTAGGACTGCCCCCGAATTGATAAAATTTTGGTTAATAATAATATAGGTATGGTAGAATCATTCGATTTTGAGATTCAATTTCAGTGCCTAAGAATTTAGTTTTAATTTTTATACTTTCACTATTATGTTCATTTGTTTTATCTCAAGACAAAACGCCTATAGAGCCAACAGATCAGGAAACATTAATTCTAGAGTATTACAACCGTTATCATTCAGATCCGGTGGCTGAAGTTAATCGGATCAGAAAACTAATAATTAGTGCTAGTGAAAAAAGAAAATATTCTTTTTTAAAAAACTGGTACGTGCGTATTCAGTCAAATAAAAAATTGACTTTTGAACAATTTATTAAAAATCTATCTGATATCAGCCCACCTCAACCATTGGCCTTTAATTTAAAGCTAATTAAAGCTGCAAGAGCCCATTCGAAATATATGGCTAAGGCCAACACTAGCCATTCTTATGAAGATAAAACAAAACCAGGATTTACTGGTCGTTTATATAAAGATAGAATCGCTCTTCAGGGCTATCAGAGTATTGTTTTTGCAGGATACGGCACTTCAATGAAAAGAGATGCTGTTGATGTATACCTGAATTCTATCTATTACATTGGAAACAGGACAATTTCCGATTGGAAATACAGCTTATCTAAAATTTATAAAAATAAATCTCATTTTAGTGAGATTGGTATTGGTGTGTCCTTCAGAAAATTCAGTTCTCACAACTATTTTGTAGCTGATCAGATTCTAGCTTACCGTAAATCGACTAAACGTTTTGTTTGCGGTGTCATCTATTACGATAAAAATGGTAATAATTTTTATGATATTGGTGAAGGACTTAAAGGTATTGAAATATCCGCCTCCACAGGCGAGAAAATAGTTTCTTGGAAATCTGGAGCATACACTTTAGCCGTAAATCAAAATGAGTCGATAGAAGTAACAATGAATCACGCAGGTTTAGTTAAAAGGTTTACTGTCAAGCCAGGTGCATTGAACATTAAATCAGATTGGTTAGTGGGCAATGCTAGTTTGGTTCGCACTCAACTCAAACTATTTAAGCTATCTCAACAAAATCCTAATTCGAACAATAGCAACCTGCTAAATCTTTATTTTCACTTAAGGCAACATGGATATTGTCTGGATGATAGAAGAAATATTGAGATGAAGGTTCTGACTAGAAAGGTGGAAATACTATTCGAACCTCAAATAGTTACCTTAAAAAAAGCTATTAGTTTAAAAGATATTAAAAAAGTCAGTGAGGTAATGTCGAAATTAAAACATATGTATAAAAATATTAAAATTGAAGATTTTTTAAACGAAGCATCCGAGATCGAAAAATTATTAAATAAGAGAGAAGAACTTTCTTTAATTAAACAAGAAAACTACAATAGTGACTCTGTTCGAAATTGGATTAAGCTATACGACAACTCTTTTAAAATTAAACAAAAATACAATCCATCGGAATTTAACAACTACTGGTTGCCTATTCAGCAGAGCATACAAGCTCTCATTTTTGGTCCTACGGATGAGGAAACTATTGCCTTAGAATATATGAATAGATTTAGAAAAAGTCCTAAAATAGAAGCTGAACTCCTTTGTAAAATTCATGAAGATCCAGGCCATATCTTGTACAGAAAAGCATTTATTGGTCGACACCCATTTGAATTTGAAATGTTTATTAAAGAACTGAAAATTATGAAGCCTGTTGCTCCTTTGTTTTTTGATTTATTTCTATTGAGATCTGCTAAAAATCATGCTCGGTATATGATTTTAAATAATAACCTAACTCATTTTGAAATACCCGGCAAACCTGGATTTACTGGTAAAAACCCATCCGCTAGAGGAAGATTTGCAAAATATAAAGATCGTGTGGGGGAAAACGCATCCCTTAAACATAGTGGCCTACTGAGTGGCCACTTTGGATTCCTTATAGATAGTGGTCCCGATAGATTTGGAAAGATCGGAAAAGGAGGCATGCAACCTGGACGTGGACATCGCATGGCTATGGGAAATAAAAAGTTTAAAATTATTGGATTAGCTGCTGTTCCATGGATTGAAAATAATAGAAACCTTATTTCTTTCGTTCATAATTTTGGTTTTGACTCCATTCGATATATTGGAGGTGTTATTTATAACGATAAGGACAAAGATAATTTTTACAGTGTTGGTGAAGGGGTCGGTGGTGTAGTTATAAAAGCATCCGATGGAACAGAATGCAAATCATGGCGGTCAGGGGCATACGCATTAAAATTAAAGTCCAATAAGGCTGTCACCATAACGATGGAGTATGCTAACATCAAAAAAACGTTTACCTATCCGGCAGGATCCAAAAATAAAAAAGCAGATTGGACGGTTGTCGATAAAAAAACTATTTTAAAGCAGAGAGCTCTTCTCAATCATCTTGAAGAGAGGCCTTCAAAAAATGCTACCGCTAAGCTTTTTTTTCATATTCAAAAATATAGCTATCAACTAAATTCTGATGAAAATGAAAAAACAAAAGAATTTATCGCGAGTATTTCGACTATTTTATCGCCGTTTTTTGCAGATGTAGAAAAACTAATTCAAACGCGAGATGTTATTAAATTAAAAATATTACTGTTAAAAACAAAAAGACTTGTCACTTCCCCAGACCTTGCCATGTTTTACAAAGAAATTGATGAGCTTCGAGTTGGTATTGAAAAACTAACAAGCTTGCAAACCAAAAGGGCGAATTCAAAAAGCTCAAAATACAGAAGGCAACTTTCGAAACGTTCGAAGACCGCTTTACTTACCATTAAGAAGAATCTATCTAAGTTAAAGTACACAGAATATAATCATTACTGGGATCTTTTAATTAAAGATTTAAGAATAGATGTGTCAAAAGGGTCTTCAAAATAAATCACGGGAAACGCCACCTGTAGGGGCGGAATCAATTTCCGCCCAATAAAAGGAGATGCGGGAGATGCGGGAGATGCGGGGTCGGACCAACATCAGTGACTGTAATATAAATACTTAATGTCCAAAAATGGCTTGTTTTAGGGCTTCAAATGACTTTTTATGAGGTCAAAAGGTAGGTCTAAGTGAAGATTGGATTCGGTGGATTCGGGGTCGGACACGGTTAAGTGCTTTAGTTCCAATAGTTTAGTTATAAAAAAGGGTCTAAAAAGGGGATTAGGCTGTGTTTTTACTATATAAAAAATGACTCTAAGGGTTTTTGAATGGTAGGCTGTTAGTTGTAATTCCGTACGCTGCTTTAGTTTCGTTTAATGTGTTGATGTCACTCTTTTCATTATATATTTCATTCTTTTTTGGCTATGGAAAGACAGATTTTTTTTTCATCCTGACTGATTTCTGAATCAGGGATTCCAGATAAATTAAGTGAGTCTAATGAAATGCCTAAAGTTTTAAAAATGGTAAGGGCAACCATTAAATTTCCGGTTGATGTGAAATGTCCTCCATCGTCAGTTAAAACCTTTTTAGCGCCTATTTTCTTAACAAGTTTTTTAATGTAATTATCTGTTTCTGCCAAACGAATTTTAATTCTTTTTTTATTTAGTTTTTTGACCTCTTCTCTAATGGCATGGTTATAAGGGTTCCAGTTTCTACCTTTTTTTGATTCGCGATTAAAGGAGTAGGCCGTTTCATAAGTTATTTGCGCGTTTGGTGATTCTTTTGAAATCTTTTCAATGACTTCGGCGAAAGTGTTTGCAAATTCTTCGATAGTTTTTTGCCCCTTTTTATCTTGGTTGCCACTTTCTTGAAGGTTAATTAAAACTGCGGAGCTTTTATTCGATAGTTTGGTGTACCTTTTATATGAGTCTAATAAAGAGCAACCCCCGACGCCATATTTTTTCAATTGAGGTTTTTTGTTATAAGTTGATTCCCATATTGTGCCAAATGTAATTGCTTGTGATTTGGTTTTTTTGCCTTTTGCTCGACCACTTGTTTCGCTATCACCAATAAAAAGCCATAGCTCTTTTAAGGCTTTATGGTTTATTTTTTCTTCAGCAAATATGGAAGCAATTGAAGTTGATATTAATATCAAAGAAAATAAAAGTTTTGTCATTAAAAAATCACTCAATTAAAAATTAATTTGGTGCTGGGAATATTCTAACTCGAAAAATAACTTCGTCATTATTATTTTATTAGTTCAAATTCGGGGTCGGACAAGCTTAAGCTTTTTATTTCCAATTACTTATAGCAAATTTAGGGCTCAAAAAGGGGGTTAGGTTGGATTATTACCCTGTAAAAATCCATTCTAAGGGATGGATTAATTTTTAAAGGACAGTCCTTTTAAGAACAAGGTATATATCTGCAATATAAAAGATTATTTATCTTTTTTGAAATCCGTTTAAGCCAATAACATTAAATTCAAACTGCCTAGTTCCTTCAGAATAGAATGTCGCTTCAATTATCATTTTTTTTGCTTTCAACATTTTGGATGCGAAGCTTTTATAGGCTGTTATAAAAACAATATCTGAACCACCGGAACGTGGTCCCGTAACTGAATACTTTTCTATGGGCCCATTGTCAAACTTAACATAAATGAATTTATTTAACGAAGAGTTGAACTGCCCCTTTGATATAATCAACATAGCAGCAAAGCCTTCTTTTATTCGTAATATCACAGTAGCTTGGCTTCCGCCATTATAAGGGAATTTAAATTTAACCTTATTTAAGCTAACATTAGAGGCTGTCATCGTCTTAATGTTTCTCATCTTATCTTCGCTGTTAGAATAAGTCCAAAGGGATTTTGGCTTTGCAGCTCGTATTTTATTGATCACTGGTATTCTCTTAAGCGCATCTTCTTCGCTAATCTTCAAGAATGTGAATTTCATTTTTGATGCCATATTTGAATTTGCCTGAGACTTCATAACTTTTGCAGCATCTTGCACATTAAAGATTACTTTTTTGTCTGAAATAACAAAATCAAAGAATACACCTCCATATTTTATTGTCACTGTCTCACCTTCTTTTTTAATTACTTCATACGGCCAGTGTTCTATTTTTAAATCTGAATAGGAATGAATTTTCTTTTCTGTGAAAACCATTATGGAGTTTTTTATACTTTTTTCAAATTTTGAGATAGCCTCTTGCTTATCCTTTGCTGGCAACATAGCAAATAATATTTCGCAACCTTTTACAGTTTCTTTTATATCTGCCTGATAGTACCCTAATAAGCTAGTCCTGATTTTTTTAGCATCTTCAGAGCTGATAGTTACAATCCCTTTGGAGTTGCTCGCTACTTTCATGCTGTCTATTTTAGCTTGACCCTCTTTGTCTGAAAGTCGAATCAAAGTGAATTTCCCTTGTGGGGCTTTTAAAGTCAGCCCTTTAGGTTTAAAGGAAACTTTATAGGTAATTCCGCCATATTTGATTGTAATCGATTTTTTTGTTTCTTTGAGTATGTCGTATGGGCTTCGATCCACAGTAGCGCCGACAACTTTTATTCGCTCACTCTCTGTGTAGCGAATAACGGCCGTTGAATAAGTTTTCACGTAAAGGTCGAAAATATTCTGCCGTTGATTTTTAGGTAACTTTGAAGTTGTTTTCTTGATAATTTTTTTAGTGGCATCCATATCAAAAACATAGTAACCAATTAAATCCTCTTTTGGCCCAGCAAAAATAGGACTAAAAATTGAAATCATTATGATTATGAAGAATAACCTTCTCATCTGTTT
This sequence comes from Planctomycetota bacterium, assembly GCA_002746535.1. Lineage (GTDB taxonomy): Bacteria > Planctomycetota. Next base: position 130,426 of record NVWA01000004.1, on the reverse strand, counting down.
TCCTAAAAATAAATAATTTATTGAAATGTATTTTGATCGATGATTGTACCGAATTCTTGTGTGAACATAAGATTTTTTATTTCTTAGGGAAAATCGAAGATCAAGTTACCTAGATAATTCATATGAGATAATTTGCACTTAATTTCGGGGTCGGATACTAAGAAATTCTGGGTCGGCCCCGCATAACCAAAACACACTTAAGGAATCAGCAGTAGCCTATGGTGTTATCAATCATATTTCAAATGACATTCATTATGATAATGGTTCTTAGAATCAATTTATGATGGGTAAAAGCAATTCGGGGTCGGACACGCCTAAGCTTTTTATTTCCAAATAGTTATAGCTAAATTAGGGTTCAAAAAGGGGGTTAGGTTGGTTTTTTGCCTTATAAAAATCCACTCTAAGGGATGTTTTGGTAGATTTTTGATATTCGTTCAAAAGTATTTAGAATCATTCATTTAAAGTTATGAGTTTTGAAAATATTGATTCTGTTGGTTTCGTTTTGTCTCAAACGCAGAATTCAAAAAGAGCGCTAGCAATGCTGCCAGCGCCCCAGTGAAATTATTTATTCGGATGGCCGTCAAATTATTGAACAACACACTTTGGCTGTTGCCAAGAAACTTTATATGCTAAGGGGAAATCAAACTTTACCCTTAGCGTATACTTTTTGCAATTTACTCAATATTCTTTGTTTCTGTTGCTGCAAAAATTTTGGCTAGCCGCAGCAAACGGAGATTTACCATATCCGATACATATATGAAATCATCCGTGGCATCTACACTATTGGGCCAAATCATCGGCACTCCTTTAGTAGGAACTTTATCACCTTCAAGCCCACCCATTGAATCCCGGTTGCCATAGGTGCCAAAACTTAGAATTGGATTACCTTGATTGTCTATCACCGATACTTTTGGTACCAGCGATGTAGGATAGTAGATCCGACCATAGCCATCCACTCCAAAACGAGGTGTTCGGGTAAAGCTTTTAGTATGATAACCGTAGTCTATGTCGTAAACCTTAGATACCTTCTCCGGTGAGGTGGGGTAAAGGCATCCTTTTTTAATGGAACCGGTAGGGTTGATCTTATATATTTTACCGACTCCTTTTGAACGAGGTAATTTACCTACATACATATTCCCAGCAGGATCGAAACGAATACCACCAGAAATAGGCCTCTCTCCGAAAAATTTAAAGTGTACCGGTTCCCATGGTATGGTGGATGAATTCTGTTTGAAGAAATAAAGAGGCCCTGAATAGTCCGTATGCTTCGTTGATCCTAAAGCCGCAATGCCACCATCTGGTGCAATGGCAATGCCTCGTTGGGACATCGCATGACCAATACGCCAATCATTACTGACACGCTGGCCTGAAATCGCATGGTTTCCAGTACTGCCAATTGGTGCCGGTGTGATATACTTGCCATCCATATTATAACGAGAAAGGGAATATTTGACCTTACCTCGAATATAGTCATGGGTAAAAAGATACCGGTTGCGATAGTCAATTGCAATACTCAGTGCCACTAAGCCTGTCTTCTCGTCTGTCATACATTGTTCAAATTTAGGGTTGTCCCAATCCTTTATCATGAAAGCTCTCTTAAAACTATCAGCGAAATAAACAGTTTCTGTTTTCGGGTCAACGGTCATGTGCTGTACATCGAGACACCGCTGTGGTCCAGCTTCATAAAAATCTTTGACCAATTTTAAGCCTGTCTTGCCGTCTTCATAAACTCGAACGGGAATGGTTGTATAAGCCACCCAAACAAAAACCTTTCCTTTAGATGAAACCACTGACAAAGACGAGGGCTGGGGATAGGTACCTATTTTACCAAGTGGCAAAGTTACGGAAGGCTTGTTATCTACCGACCAGTCATTAAATTTTAGAAGTGCTAGTTGGCCTTTTCTGTGATAGTTTCCAAATCGAGTCGTAATGTAAAGTGCCTTTGTTTTCGGATTTAGAGCGATGGCATCTGGATTATCCACGGGAATTTCCCGAATGATCTTGGCGTTCTTATCAAGTATAACGATTCGTTTGTTCTGACGATCACATAAAAATACATTTCCTACGGCATCTTCAACCACACCATGGAAGGCAGCATTGGGATAAGTGCGGGTGTCATTAATGGGTGACTTACCTCGTGCATCACGAGGACCAATAACATCCTTTTCTGGTAAAGCGAAAAATACTTTAGCCTCGCGAGTGGCAGTATCAATCTTGAATAACTGTCCATCACGCCATGTACCCGTCGTTTCTGCTCCTACGCAACGGTTCTTTTTGATAGTTCCAGCAAAAATTCCGCTCAAAAAGTAGTGTTTGCCTCCTGATGAAGGGCTCACGAAAGCAGGGCCAAAAATTTTCCAAGGAATTTTGTAAACATTTTTTTCGGGATGGAACAGTGATGGCTTGTTTACCAGATGCCCAGCAGACATGGCGTCATTTGGAATGGTGCCATCAGTATTGATGGTCATCAGACGATAACCGTTACTTAGTAAAAGCTTATCAGGTGCTGAACAAGGGACAAGATTTGCAATCCACGCTCGTTTGCCACAAATCAAAGTCTTTGACAGTTTTGGTCCATTAATATCTTTATATTCAAACATGTAGGTATCATCTTTCTTTTTGATAACTCCCCATCCATTTAGTTTATCAATTGGCAAACCCGCTGGCGGTGGAAACACCGTTTTTAAGTAATTGCCCTCGGGGTCATATTGCCTTATCGTTGGTGGTCCAATATTACAGCTATTCCCCATGACATATACCATGCCATCAGATTTTGCATCCACGCCAGTGATGCACCATGTTGAGTGATCCCCTTGCCCCATCTCTTTGGAGTAGTAAGCATAAGGGTCTCCACCTACAATTGTCTTTAGCTTAGCTTCCATTCCTACTCGTACTCGTACTTTGAAAGGAGCACCCTTGACCGCTTGGCCATAGTCATCCTTACCATCCCATTCAAGTGTTTGAGAAAGCCCCGCCTTTAAAGGCGCTGGCGGAAGTTTCTTACCTCCCAGTGCTCCTGCGGCTAAATGACGAACAACCTTGTCTTTCGAGTTAAGAATAGCTACTTCGATATCAGTTTTTTCGCTAACGGCAAATGTAATGGTTGCGCCTTCGCCTTTTTTGGTAAGCACTAGCTTTTTAGAAATCGTTGGCGCGCCTTGGACAACCATACCTATCATCAAAAGTATTATTAGCATTTTTTTCATTATTAATTCCTAAATTAAACTGTTTCGAGATTTGTTAAATATATTAATTTATTCTTTCTGTCCACTAAAAACGCATTGATTATTGAGATAAGAAAATGTAGACAGAAATAGACAAGCGATTGAGGTTACCCTGCTTCACCGATAAGTTATCAAATGACATGTTGAAAGCAATGTTAAGCGTGATAAATATCCAATTATAATAATCAGAAAAATTGGTTTAAGGGTTCCATTGACCAATAGTTTATCGTATTGGAATGATTAATTTCGTATCACCAAATAAATGATGCGAAACAAATGCATAAAAAATTAATAGATTATTTTGGCCAAGAATTCTGATTTATAGGGAGGGGTGATGATGATAGTACATATCAGTTCGATCGTAAATGTTTATCAAAATTTTTATGCGCAAATTGTTTTAATGATTGTCCCTGAGAAATGAAAGTTTTATTTTTCATTTCAGACAAAGTTTCAGATTCCTTTATTTCCTGCTGTTCAATTAATCTTTGAAACTTTTTAATCCAATATATCATTTCATTAAATGCTTTTAAATTTAGTGAGTTCCACCGATTTCGACCTTGCCTCCGAATCTTGATTAAATTAGATCCGGCTAATACATTTAAATGTAGCATGACAGTGCATCGATTTAATTGGGGAAGCAATTCACATAAATCACCCGTAGTTTTTTCCCCTGCCAACAAAAAATTTAAAATTTTTCTCCTGGATGGGTCTGCAATGGCTTTAAATGTATTTTCTTCCGTATTCATAATAATATCATGTTATAATAATGTAACTTAATTTTCATAATTGCTTGATATGTAATAAAATTATAACATAATTTTGCCTCAACACAAATAGAATTCTTTATCAGGGAAAAGTAACTTTGGCAGAAGTTCAATTTACAAGTCATTTAGAGCGATTCTTTCCAACATTAAAACCAACGACCGTTCAAGGAGGGAATGTGAAGGAAATCCTAATTGCTTTAGACGAAATTTACCCAGGTATTGCAAGCTATATCGTTGATGAAAGTTTTGAATTAAGACAACATGTCAACATATTTATTGGCGAAAATATGATCATTGATCGTGTAGAGCTATCAGATAAAGTTAATACAAATGACGATATATTTATTATGCAGGCCCTATCCGGGGGCTAAACAACTTTTTAAGGTTTAAACATGACAGTAAAAGGAATCGTTTTAGGAACAAGAAAAGGGCTACTAGTTTTACAACAGGAATCTGGTCAATGGAATACTAAAAATTTCTCGTTTAAGGGTGTGAATATTTCGTATGCTCAAATTGATCCCTACAATGGAGATATTTGGGTTTGTGCAGATCACGGTCACTGGGACCAGAAGTTATACCGATCTAAAAATATGGGTAGTTCATGGACTGAAATAACGACACCGAAATACCCTGATGGAGAAGAAATTAAAAAAGGCGTTCCTGCTAAATTAAAATATCTATGGGTAATGGCTTTTGATGCCCGATGTGAAGATAAAAAAATCTACATTGGTACGGAGCCGGGAGGTTTATTTGTTTCAAAAAATGATGGAGAAAGCTTTGAGTTGGTTCTTGGTTTATGGAATCAGCCCACGCGGCAGGAACAATGGTTTGGAGGGGGGCGTGATAATCCAGCAATTCATTCTATTATTCTTGACCCCATCAATCCTGACCGAATGTTAGTCGGAATTAGTTGTGCTGGAGTATTTGAAACATTAGATCAGGGGAATACCTGGCATCCGATCAACAAAGGCTTGAAAGCTGAATTTCTTCCAAATCCAGATGCAGAAATTGGTCAGGATCCTCATTTTGTTACCCAATGCAAAAACGAGCCAGATAAGCTCTGGCAGCAGAATCATTGTGGCATTTTTAATAGTAAGGATGGTGGTAAAAACTGGCATGATGTCTCCGATAAAACGGCAAATGCTTATTTTGGTTTTGCAGTGGCAGTAGATGAGAAGGATGGCGATACAGCCTGGGTTATCCCTGCAGAAAATGATGACAAGCGAATTGCGATCGACGGTGCCTTACGAGTTTGCCGTACAGAAGATGGTGGCAAATCTTGGAAGCAATTAACAGATGGCCTGCCAAGAGAGAACTGCTTTGATTTAGTTTTCAGGCATGCGCTTGATATTAGTGGCGACCTACTGGTTTTTGGAACTACAACAGGAAATCTATATTTGTCTGAAAATCGTGGCGATTCTTGGACTTGCCTTGGGAATTCATTTCCGCCAATTTACTCTGTTAGGCTCGCAAAACTGTCTTGAAATTATTGAAAAATTTAAAATATAAATTTTAATCATAGAAGAAAGGAAATTAAATGGAAAAAGTTGATTTTGGAGTGGGGCTTTCGATGCCGGTAAAGCCTGAGTCGAGAGTAAGAGCTGTTGCATTTCTGTCTAACGTACTTGGATGTACCAAAACGTTGGAAAATGATAATTATTCCTGTTTTAGATTCCCAAATGGTCAAATATTGGGAATTACACCTGATGAAAATGCTCTTTCCGAAGAAGAATATGAAAACTCTACTTGGATGGAGCTTATAACAGAAGATTTTGAAGGTACCAAGAAAAGGATTCAAGAATTTGGTGTACGAGAGGTTGAGGGCGGAATGAAAGATGCTTTATTTTTTAATATTCCAGGTGGCGCTGTTTTTCGTCTCATTAGCGCTGAGACTGCAAAAACAATGGCTTAAATTTAAAATATAAATTTCAACCAATTTAACAAAGTGAGTGTGATGGAAGATAAACGAGGAAGACCTCTTCGTGATTTGCGAATATCAATTATAGATAGCTGCAATTTTCGCTGCAATTATTGTATGCCTAAAGATAAAATATCTTTTGCAGAATCAAATTTCTTGTCTAAAAAACAATGGCTGACGGTAGATGAAATTGTGAAGGTTGCCAAATTATTTACAAATTTAGGTGTTCAGAAAATTAGAATTACTGGCGGCGAACCATTGCTCCGCCCCGATTTACCAGAAATCATCAGAGAGCTAGTAAAAATCCCTGAGATTAAAGATTTATCGTTAACTACGAATGGATACTTTTTAAAAGAAAAAGCTGAGGAACTAAAAGATGCAGGTCTGCATCGAATTACTGTTAGTCTTGATTCATTAAATGTTAAAACATTTGAAAAGATAACTTCGCAAAAAAAGGTATTGTATAAAGTATTAGACGGTATTAATGAAGCCTCTGCGGTCGGTTTTTCAGCAATCAAGATTAATACTGTAATACAAAGAGGAGTTAACGATCAGGATATTATGCCTCTTATAGAATACTTTAAAGGAACAAATATTATTTTGCGGTTTATTGAATTTATGGATGTGGGAAACATAAATGACTGGAATGTTGATTCTGTTGTTCCGACGAAAGAAATATTAAATATAATTCAAGAAAATTATTTATTAGAACCTGTAGAGCCAAATTATTATGGCGAAGTTGCCAGCCGTTATCGATATCAGGATGGTGATGGAGAAGTTGGTTTCATTTCTTCTATTTCTCAACCTTTCTGCCGAAGCTGCAACAGGGCTAGAATAACATGTGGCGGATTATTCTATTCCTGCCTATTCAGCAGTAAAGGTTTTGCCTTGAAGCCAATCTTAAATCAGCCCGAACAGAAAATTCTTGAAACCTTAAAAAACCTATGGCTAAAACGAGATGACCGTTATTCTGAATTTCGAAATCAATCAACAAATAAAGTTAATAAAGCTGAGATGTATAAAATAGGGGGCTGAATGGGTGTGTCAGATGCAAATGTTAAAATCAAAGTAAAGACGCCTGTTCTTTAAATTTACGCCCCTTAAATTATTAATAAAATTTCATTAGAAAACTCTGTGGGGGGCATATTGCAAAGCCTTGTCTTTAGTAAGAGCATGGACATGCAAAGTAAATTCCAATTTTTCACTTATGAGATTTTTGGAATTCAATTAATTAAATGCATTTTGAAGATTAGGTTTGGTTGTTCATCTTAGCTGTTTTTGAATGTGTGTGGGACTTCTTAAAAAAGGCTGTAAGCTTGTGCTACCTTTTTTGTGAACATGTGGGTTGAGTTGTTTAATAAGAATGCTTAAAAAAATGGGGTGTATTGTCCTTTGTTAATGAATGTCTATACATTCATTAATAATTTAATAAACTTCTCGATTTTTAAAAACCCTTTGAGAATGAATAGATGAAATTAAAGCACTTACTATCAATACTTATTTTTAATTTAATATTTTCTTTTGCTTATTCGGTACCAGGTATAAATCCCATAACTCATACACCTGATAAAGGTTGTGTAAATGATGGGTCGATAGCTTCTTGGTCAGGAAGTGTTTCTGATGGCGACGATGCTTGGGTTGCCGTTAGTGGTAAAATCACAATAACCAATACAGTTGCAGGAAGTAGTACCGGTAATCAAAGTATTGATATTAGCGGGCCAAGCGGAACCCAAAATATAACATGGTCTGAGCCAGGCTATTATAAGATTCATATTACGATGAAATATAAATGTGGGACTACCACGGTTACCATTTCTAATAACTTTAACATGGATATTATTGGACCTGGGTACTGTAAAATAGAAAATCCTGATGGCCACGATAAATTCACATTAAACCCCGATGATCCTTTTGATTATCCTGTTGGTGGTAAGACATTAGCTGATGTATTGACAAATATTCCAGAAGACTCTACGGCAGAGGATGAAGACGGTAATGTTTTTGCAGCCAATCAATTCGGGTATATTAGCGTCAATGGTAATGATAGTATTAGAAAAAAGACCCCTGTTGAAATTATTCAAACTTGTACTGGGCCATGTCAGAAGTTGGTTAAGGTTGAAGTTTTTTTAAGAAAACCGATCGTATCCCTTACGAATGAATTTAATTTCCCTAAATGGACTGATTATAATAAAGGTAGTTGTCTGGCTAAAAAAGAATGGGATAGATACCTAATAAAAGTAAAGCTTCACGAGAATAATCATAAAAAAATTAGTATTGAGATGGCCAAAAAACTTGCTCAGAAAACAGATAAATTGAGAGTGATTGCAATTGAATGTACTGAACAAGCTGCTCAGCAAAAGGCGCAAACGGTATTGGTTAAAGAATTTCTTAGAATAATAGAAGAACTGAAAAAAGAACATAAAGCAAAACAAAAAAAATATGATGCTGATACAAATCATGGTGAATCAGAAGGTGCTAAACTTGACAAGGCTCAAGAAGGTCCCTGCCCTAGCGATAAAAAAAAGGAAAATAAATGAAAACAGCTTTAATTTTATTAATCACACTCTTTGTCTCTTATACGAATATTATTGCAGATGATTTGTCGATGAAGTTTGAGTACAAAGGCCAATTGAACGGCTTGATCAAACTTAAAATTAGTTTGATCAATAGCGGTAAAGACGATGTTTATATTTATGACACCGATTTTATGAACAAGAATATTATGATATCTAGCCTGACGGGTGTTCCTGATGTGGGAGAAAAAAATACTAAAAAGCCAGATGATACTACCAAAGAGGACACTAAAATTGACATGGCTCTTAAAGGCTCAATTTCTAATCTTAAGCATAAAGGTAAAAGGAAAATTAAAGTCATTTTAAAAGAAGGTGAATCCTTCTCTAAGCTGATATTTATCAAAGAAGATACTGTCCTTAATGGTGCTTATGACTTGAAAGTTATGCTTGTTCAGCGTGTTGGGAAGTCAGCAGATATTAAAGATTCTAAGGTTGTTTCCTTGAGTAATAAAATACGTATTATGACTATTAAAAAATAACTTCTCTTTTGGGTTTTGCTTTTACTCGTTTTGTGGACAGTGCAATTCGGGGTCGTGAAGAACAAGGACAGGCTAAGTATATTTACTTTTATCTTACCTATATCGAATCGGGGTTCAAGTCGGTGTACGCCATAACCTTTGGGCGGAAATAGAGAAAGCTGTCCCACATGCAGCTGAAATGAACAACCACCCCGTCATCAAGCTGTCGAGCGTCGAACCGTCATCCTCCTTAAAAATGAGGGGAGTTTTTGTGAATTTAATCTGATTAAAACGGCTCTCAAGGTGTCTATTTCATTATTGGGCGACGAGTTGACTCTGGATCTTATTTGGTAAATATTCAGGATCCCATTCCTGAAACCAGTAGCTACCATTTTTAGAAGGTTCATTTGATACAGGGCCATTGCCACGTCGAATCCCTCTTGAATAATGTTGCTCATGAATTTCACAATCCTCTGTGTACTTAGGATGATTGTATTGCGTTTTAATGCCTCGACGTGTTTCATTCGTATAGTTTTCGTCAGCAGCATGCAGCATTGACATGTAAAAGAAAACTCCTGTGCCCGCCGGACAGAGTACTCTAACAGACCCAGGTACAGGTCCGTAATCCTGCATTCGTTTTAATAATGGTCGTTTGTGACTGCCAGGAATTAAGAGGAGGCTACCATTTTGATCAGTCATGTCATTAAGGTAATACATACAATTGATCCATCGATGATCAGGACTTTTAGGCCAATGATCTTGGTGCCAACCTTGTCGACAACCGCATCCACCATACATGACCTGCATGTTCATACCACTGCCTTGTTCGACTGGTTCGTCAAATAAATACGAGGCGATTTCCGCTGCTCGAGTATTTTCCTCGACCAATGATTGGAATGGTTCGCCTGCATCAGACATCGCAATATGCTCACTAAATACTCCCCACTGACTCAAATAACCCAGCTTCAACCATTCAGCAACAGTATTGGGGTTTTTCCTATGCTCAATCACATTGTCGGCGCCCGATTGAATTTGTTTGATTTCATCCGCACTGAGTAAACCTTCTACGACTAGGAATCCGTCTTCCATAAACTGGGTTTTATGAGAGGGATTTACGTCATTTGCATGTACATTCATTGGGCATCTCCAATATAGTTAATTAAAATTGCTTTTTTATAGATATTAACGAGAACTATTTAGTTAACTATATGAATTAATTAGTTAATATTGCTTAAAACTTAATGATTATTGCTATTTAATATGCCAGATATCTATTCAGACACTCATTTTTTCTCAATTCCCGAATTTGAACTTAATCGGTTATCAATTGTTTCGGTAGGGCATTTTAAGGCAGAAGCTCCCTTTCTATGTGAACGTCCGAATGGTTGGAAGCAACCGGAATTAGTTTTAATCACTAGTGGAAATGGTTACGCAAAAGTTGGTTCAGAGAGCTGGACTATTGAACCAGGGAGTGTGATCGTACTGCCCCATGATACTGCTTATGAATTTGGTGTTCAGAAAATGGGTGAGCGTTTGGAGGGTAAATGGATTGCTTTTGCGGGGGAGTGGGTTGATGGCTTATGGTATATACTGGGACTAACAGATGTTCATCATGTTGCGAACGCCGGTTCGATATCATTGTTGTTAAATGATATTATTAAAATTGCCGTTAATCAGGGTGACCAAGGTGCTCATGAATGTACAGCCTTATTGTGGTGTTTATTGGCAGAGTTAGAGAAGATCAATAACAATGTCACTGGTTTTAAATCTTCTCCGAAGGACTGGATTGTCATGGCGCAGGAATATGCTGAAAATAATCTGCATAAAAATATCGGCTTGGAAGACCTTGCTCGTGCAGTGAACAAAAGCTCTTATCATTTTGCTAGAAAATTTAAAGATCGTACGGGTTTTTCACCGATTTCATTTTTGCGGACATTGCGTTTGAACAAGGCGAAGGAATTTCTTATTCAATCTGACTTTAACATTAATGAGATCGGACAACGAGTGGGGTATCCTTCACCTCAACATTTTTCTCAAGTGTTTAAGCGTGAAATTGGTATGTCTCCGCGCGCTTATGCGAAACAGTATGCCAGTTGAGTTTAAAGAATTTTGAGATAACTGCTTGGTATATCTTAGATTTATAGATTTGACGTCAGTCCCTGGGAGCGAGATCCGCTGGCTCTTGTAAACATCTCGCGGCAATTTATAAAAAATATAGATATTTGTTAAATGAGGTGGTGTGGTTAATAATAACCCTATGGGTTATACAAGAGCCAGCGGCTCTCGCTCCCAGGGGCTGACGCCGGTATTAGAATTCTGATATATATTAAAAAGGATTTAAAATGGTTTATCCTTTATTCTTGTTAGATAAGTTTTAATAAAAAGTCTGAGCATACAGCTTGGTGTAAGCCTGTGTTTATCTTAGATTTATAGATTTGACGTCAGTCCCTGGGAGCGAGAGCCGCTGGCTCTTGTAAACATCTCACTGCAAATTTATAAAAGATAATAATATATGTTTAATGAGGTGGTGTGGATAATAATAACCCTATGGGTTATACAAGAGCCGGCGGCTCTCGCTCCCAGGGGGCTGACGCCGGTATTAGAATTCTGATATATGTTAAAAAGGATTTAAAATGGTTTATCTCTTATTCTTATTAGATTAGTTTTAATAAAAAGTCTGAGCATACAGCTTGGTGTGAGCCGGTGTTTATCTTAGATTTATAAATTTGACGTCAGTCCCTGGGAGCGAGAGCCGCTGGCTCTTGTGAACATCTCACTGCAAAATTATAAAAGATAAAGATATATGTTAAATGAGGTGGTGTGGTTAATAATAACCCTATGGGTTATACAAGAGCCGGCGGCTCTCGCTCCCAGGGGGCTGTCGCCAGTAGTAAAATCTTAATATAAATAGAAGTTAGGATGCTTGAGTTTGGTGGTGAGCCCGAGTCGGTATTGAGCCGGGCGAGGTAGGTAGTTTATTACTGAAGTTCAGGTGGGCAGAAGACGGCTTCTTTTTTCGCAATGAGTTTGCCTATTTTGCCCTGACTATTAGTTTGAAAGACACTTACTTCTAGACGATCTAAACCTGATTCATGATTTGAAGGATCAAAGATGGCTGTAAATGAACCGTCAATCTCAAGTGTCTGGTTCTTTTTTAAAACGACTTTCTGATCCACTGGTGCTAACAACACTGCGCCATTGCTGCCATCTGTTTTTAGAATATAGGCTGCGATTCGAACAATATATTTCTTATTGTTGCCGATCAAGGTATCACATTTTATTCGAATACCCGCTTCCTGACCAAAGAAATATAGTGGGTATGTTCCCCAATAAGCTTCAGGATAAACTTTATTTTCATGGATTGTTATTCCCGAAAAGGAATAATAAATTCCATTTTCATTTGTAACGGTAGTTCCCCGCTCGTTGAAAAATTCGACTTCAATGCCAACTTTTTCCTTTTTAGAATTTTTTGTAGTTTGATATTTAGCATCATTTTCAATTAAAGTTTCGTGGTCGCTGGTGCAACCAAAAATGAAACAAACAAAAATACTAGCGCAAAGCATATTGACAAATTTTCTCATGTTTTTCTCCGTAGACCGTTGTCTGGATCGATTGTATTGTACGTAAAAGAATACTTAAAATTATAAGTGCCTACACCTTGATTACAAAGAAGAACATGGACAAGCGATGTATATTTCCATTGATAGATTAGTCAATTCGAAGGTCTGTTCGGCAAGAGTCAATTCGAGGTCGGACACGTCTAAGCATTTTATTTTCAAATACTTATAGTGAAATTAGGGTTTAAAAAGGGGGTTAGGTTGAGTTTTTACTCATTAAAAATCCACTTTAAGAATTTGTTAAATTCTCTTTTGGCTTTTCTAGTGAGGTTGTTTCTTTTTTTAGGGCGGAGAATATTACGGCACTACAGATGATTGCTGCAAATAAAAAAGGGGCAGATATAGAATCTGCCCCTACGGGAAATTACTTATACGGATGGCCGTCAAATGATAGAACAACGCATTCTGGCTGTTGCCAAGACACTTTAAATGTCTTACCATCAGCTAAAGCTTCGCCTGTTCTTTCGTTTTTAACATTTTTAAGAGCCTTGGCAAACTTAAGTGTTACTTCAAGTTTTGCCGTTTTTAGGCCTGTAGAGTTACCACCACCTAGAGCAGTTTTAGTACTGTCTGGATTTATACAAAGGAATAGGTGTGTTTTGCCGCCTTTTTCCCAGTAAGTGATTTCATAGCCGAATTCTTTTTCACCGGCATTTTCAATTTCAACCCATCTGTTAACACCTGCATCGTGAATGTGTTTCATGAAAGTTGATCTTTTTTTACTTTCCTTAAAACCACCTGATTGTCTAAATGCGTTATACCATTGTGGTGAAAGGTTCATGAATACGGCGGTACCTTTTCCATATTTATTTACTTTATTGATAGGCATAGAAGGTACAGCTATGTTGTAACCACTAGCATCTTTTTTGCAGGTATTGCCTTTTGTTAGGAACTCTTTGTATTTACCAGCTTGGCTCCATGTTGCATCTTGATTAACTTCAACCCATAGCTTATCACCAAAAGCTTGGCCCTGTCTTAAGCCTGGATCTTGTTTAATACCAAAGACCTCGTCTAAAGCGCCACCATCTTTGCGGCCCACGCCATGTTGATTGAAAACACCTGGTAGGAAGTCGGCGATTAGTGTTCCGCCATTGTCAACGAATATCTTGATTTGTCTTGCTTCCGCATCAGATAAACAATAAATTGCTGGAAGGATTAAAACTTTGTATTTGCTTGGAACGCCTTTTTGGATTACATCAACATAATTGATATAGTTGAATTGAATACCTTCATCTTGAAGCATTTTTCTCCAAGCACGACCAACAATGTGGAAGGTACCTCTAGCGTGGTCACTATTTCTTTTTGGCCATGTACTACCGTGCGAAACAGCATCCATGATCCAACTCATTTGGATGGAAGCTTGACTGTAATAGATAGCTACTTTATCGTCGATCCAAGTAGATCCAGAATTTAATGGGCCAATTTTTGATCCTACTTCTTTGTAGTGTGGTGCTACCTTTGCATGCCAATCTTTTGGTTTATCTTTACCATCAAACCATTTTGCGACCCAGCCAATATGACCTTTGTTGCCATGAGCTGTGCTATACCAAGTTTGCCATATTGTATCAGGTATTTTTTTATGGAAGTGAGTCGATACAACTGGTATTGCATTGCCTGGGTTAAATGATCTTGCGACTGATTGCGTATCATCTAAGCCGTATGCTTCTAGGAATTGCACTTTACGCATTAATTTTGCATAGTCATATCCACCAAAAGTATTTGGAGATTGTGCGCCAACAAAACCAGTTGGCGTCGCTGGGTCGATTGTATTTGTGTATTCAACAAGCATACCTATGTAGTTTGCCCAATAAGAATCATTGAATGATAATTGATCCATCAATTGGCTACAATTGAAATCTCCGATTGACCAGCCGCCCAATTTTTTTCTTAAAGCGTTGTAAGTTATCCAGCCTGGATGTGCAGGAGGTTTGCCGCCATAAATTTCTTTTAGCCAAGCTCTATAATGGGTATCAGCTGTGATTTTCCACATTGTTGGTGCCACGAATGAACCCCAGCTAACTTCATCATCAAGTGAATACGCCGTTCTCATTGGTGATGATTTTACGTTGTTAACGTTTTTTTTAATGATCCCTTTTAGTTTTTCTGTCATTGCATTGTTAATCATTCTTGGGCGGTTACCTGCTTGTGATCTGAATTTATGATCGTAGGCTTTAGGGGATCTTGACCTTGAAAGATGTACGTCACCTTTGCCAGCCGTATGATCCATGTAAAATTTTAGTTCAAATTTATTAATCCAATCTAAATATTTATTGCTACCCCAATCGGTAAAAGCGCCATTGTATCCGTTATCTTTACAGAATTTTCCTGAAGCATCATGCCATCCATAATTAACTTGCCAGTCTTTGGCATACCAAGGCATATATACGAATGATGGCCATGCTTTCAAAAGCCATTTTTTATCTTGCTTAACTTTTTTAAAATCTTTACTGGTTTTGATGTAGTTTTCGTATACATCATCTGCGAATGTTGGGTTTGAAATAAACACGGCAAACGTGATAAGTAATGCTAAGACGCGAATTCTTTTAAATGGTATCATTCAACTCTCCTGTTTAATTGAAATATTTCATAAAGTTTTAGGCTGGTTGCCTTTTTGATTTGGGCTTGAAAGGTTAGAATATTAACGACTGCTTATACTAGTTCAAGCGATTAGATCATAAAAAGCTTAGGCATTCTTGTTGTAAATTTTACGATACTTTGAGTAAATAAAATGGTTGTTTTGTTACCGCTTTTCTGTTTATAAAACGTTAAATTTCTTTAAATTCGAGTAAAAAACTTGATGCCCTTTTGGATACCTTCGGTATTGGCCAATCTTATCTAATTTGTTTTTTTCTTTGTAGACATTTATGGACAGGATAGGCTTGATGGCGATGTAGGCTGGTTAATTGGCTTATCATATAAATAACAATTTATAACAGGCAGGTGAATAAGAAATAATTGCTTGAAGAGGCGTTACCTGTAGGTTGGGCTGAGTAATGCGAAGCCCAACAACTTAATAAAATTATTAAAACGCAACGTCATAATTTTTCCCACATTGCCCTCTAATCGTCAAATTACTTGTGACTGCAAAATGTTGGGCTTCGCATTACTCAGCCCAACCTACGGCTAACGCCCATCTTCAAAATAATATTTCTATTTTTTACAACTATTTTGCGGGGGTTGCCCCCGCATGGTTGTTAGGTTAAGGGCTGGGATAGTTTTTCAAAGTCTTCTTTGTTAGGTCCATAGCCTTCATCAGGAATATTCAGGCTATAAAGTTTGAGATTAATTCTAGCCCATTTCTTGAACCTATCATCATTTGACGGTAGGTATTTTGATTTGTAATATAGAATTTGTTTTTCCGGCCATAGATCGTAATTGAAGACGTCAATCTTTTGACCTCGCAGTGCTACTTTCACACGTAATTTCAATTCTGGTAGGTCATTGTTTTCAAGATCATCATAAGCAAGGAGAGTGACTTTTCCTGATTTTTTATGGATTTTGATGATGTCTATATCATTTATTTGCCCGTAAAATTGGGTGGCGCATAAAATGTATATTTTGAGAATTATGGGTAACTCATCTAAATGGTTCCTTAGAATATATAAAGCTTGTTTATCTAAGTAGCCCTGGTGGTCATTATTATTACATAGATTTGAGATGAGGTTTTTGTCACCGATTTGAAATAAGAGTTTTTTGCTTTCTTCTTCTAAGAGATTGATTTGGCCGAAAAACTCTTTGATGTCATTTTGTAAAATTCCTCCTAAATTATTAAATTCAACTTTCTTTTTAAAATGCAATAAAGCATGCATTGTTAAAAGTTCATTCATTCTTTTGTTTTTTGCCGAAACTAAAAACTGAGGATCAAACCGTTCAGCCAATAACTTATTAGCTTTGTCTAGACTACCGATAAGATTTGTGATTTCATTCTCTCGTATAAATTCATCCCGTTTGGGCTGACGACCTAGATTTAAGGTGAATTCCCATAGTTCTTCGAATAGATCTTTATTCTTGTCGAATAAAGTTTGCTGGGCTTTGGTAATATTTTCGTTGGGGGATTTATTATTAATACTGATTAGATTCCAGTCTATTTTTGTTTTAAATTGTTTATTGAGGTGTTCGATATAATCCATATCTTTTTTATAAATATAATAGATACCCATTGCTGAAGGTAGGGATTCTTGCCCTAAGGTAGTTTCAACAAATTCCTTTAGTTCTTCTTGCGCATAATATTTTTGAAACGTATTCTTTGATGTGAGAATGCCATCTTTTAGGGTTTCGCCGCTTCTTTCATCGACACCATTATTGGTTAGCGCCGATACGACTAAAACTTTTGTGCATAGATTAAAGGCTGCTTTGAGAGTTTCTTCTCGCTCTTCGGCATCTTCAATAGCATTGATGACATAACCTAAATTAACTATTTCTGATTTAGATTTTACTTCACCTTTATGATGAACGGCGTCCCAGCCTTTGGCTTTGTATCCGTGGGCTTGAAGTTCCTTGACATCATCACCAAGGCCACAACTGTAATCGAAGTAAGTGGTGCTTTTAGTGATTAGATCATAACCGAAAATTGATTGTAATGGTTTTGAAAGATTAGTTCTATCGATTGGGGTATTATGATGTTCAGCCTCAACTTTAATCTCTTGCTGTTGTATGGGTTGTTTAGTTTCAGGTTCTTCTTCTGATTCATGCTGTGTGATGATATGGCCTTCAAACTTTATGTTTTCTTTGGCACAAAGTTTATCCCAGTATTTTTTAACGCCGATTTTGTCAGTATTTTTGAGGAGGCCTAATTCTTCCTCTTTGAGTGACAAATTCAAAAACATTTGAAATAAAGGGTGAGTGGAATTTATAAACGATTCTTTGCGATGTAAAATGGGTGGATTCTTTTTTTTGCTGTAATCTTGTTTATTGGTTGAGTTTTCTTCAAGATTGACCTCGATGCTAACATCAAGAGCAGGATGAGCCTCTGTATCAAATGTTGGATAATTTAAAAAAGAAGTTTTGAATTCATTCGTGTATATTTTAAGGAGGTTGAATTCTTGATCTTTTATTAAATCATTATAAATTTTCCCTAAGAAGGCAACTAGCTCTTGAGGTAGTTGCATCATTAAGTCTTTGTGGATAAAGATGGCGTCTGGTAGTTTTTTGCCAACCGTAATTTTTTTGGTTAATAATTTAAAGTCTTCAGAATTCATTTCTTCTTTTTTCTCCAGTTTTAATTTCTTGAAAATTTATTATTTATATAAAAAGTCATTTTCATTATTTGTGAATATCAAATTACCATTGACAAACATGCGAGATAATTTGCATGCTGATACTTTGAGTTCTGCCATTGATCCTTTACCTTTTAAATAATTAGGCATTTGTGTTTTTACCTTTTTTTTGGTATTATATTAAGCAAGAATTGTAGTCCTATATAAATCTGAATTGAGTATGAACTTTTTTAATTTGGTTGTGATGCTATTTATTTTATGAAAGAGTACTTATGAAAATATTGGTTCTTTTGATTTCCTTTTTGTTTCATTTTATATTGGTTTCTGCTGGTAATTTGTGTTATCTAAAGGGGGATCCGGGATTCCGGGTGACATTTCGTGATGGTGGATTAGATGAATTCAAGCCTGGAAAAAAGATACGAATTAGTTATTCAACACGCACTATGATGTTGTGTGGTTATTATGGGGTATCATATGCAGAAATTTCCACTTTTAAGAAGACTCATGTGACTGCGATTAAACAATTTATAAAAAAATATCAAACGGGTGAGAACGAGTTTGATCTATGTTTTTATTTGGTTTCCAAAGATTTTAAATCACCTGTGGGGAAATTAGAAGAGAGAGAAAAGGTTGTTGATAAAAGAATCCTCAAGAGTCATTTGGCGGTCATCTCAGAATTTAATTTGATCGCTGGCTGTGAACCAAGAAAAGATAATGATGATCGTAAAAAAGACTGGTATAAAATTTTGAAAGATGGGAAATGGGAAGCCCTAAAAAAGCTACCGGAAATAAGATCTAAGCAAAATAAGCTAGTAGCGGAATATCATCATTCTGGAAGAAAGAAGAACAAAAAAGTAAAACCTGAATTAAGTGGTCTTGATGCTTATCGAATCATGGTGAATTCAGATGGTGGGCATAATTGGAGAACCCGTGAGCAATTAATTCGTTATTTAGAAATTGAGTTGAAAAAAAATCCTAGCGATACGCTTCGTAAAGAGTTGGCTGAGTTAAAAAAGTTTAAGCCTAGAGGGAAGAGGTGAATTTGGTTTGTTGGGACAGACCACTGTGCAATGGCATGTTATATAGCCTGAAGTGTTCCCACATCTGAATATATAAGAGAATCTTTTTTTCGAGGGTTGAATTTTTTCTTGTTCTGTTTTGTTAGATCGATCATGGCCTGCTTTTCGTCTTCTATTGGAAGAAACTGATCGAATAAGAAATACTTTGCTTTTAATTTATCATCAAGTTGGCATTTTTTAAGTAGTTCACGTCCTTCATTAATTTCTTGATACATAAAAACAGCAGGTGCATTTTTAACTAGAGGGCACTTTTTCAGATCACCTAATTTATTAAATGCTAAAAACCTTGCATAAAAACGCTGATGCTTAGGGTTGACCTCACAGATGATATAATCTTTTTTCATCAAGTGATAAGAATACATATAGGCATAATTTAAAAGCAATGAAAGAATATGATTGGAATCACGAGCATTTTCACTAATTACAAACCGAGTGTATTCAGCAATTGAGCCTTTATGTTTAATGTGTTCAATTTCCTCATGAAATAAATGAGAAGAAGGCAAAGGCTTGTCCTGATCTGTGACTATAGTGACAGAACCTACCAGTCTACCATTCAAGTCTTCTACCATCAAAATTGCCGTATCTTTATTTTGATCTTCTAGCAAAAGGTGTTCTTGATTAATGTTTTTTTCAATATATCCCTTTTGAAAATAAACTTCATAGGCCAATCGATGGGCACTCTTTTTTTCTGCTAATGATGTGGCGAGTTTAACCTTGAAGGAGGTTTGATGATGTTTATGTGATTTTGCTGGCTTATGGGGTTCAAATTTTCTAATGACACGTGAAACGGAAGATTCACGATAACTAGATTTCGCCCTTTTGTTTGTAGGCTGTTTCGCCTCTGCTGGCTTTTTAAAAAAGCGTTGAAATGATTTTATACTCTTTAAATTCATTTGAATTCCCTTTTGCAAAAGTCATCTTTTCTCTTTATATAGGAAATATTGTGCCAACTCTAATAAATTTACTTAAACCTATTGCATTCAGATAGTTACACCATTCATAGGCGTAATCTTTACATATTTCAATTAAATACTATAGTTAGAATAGACTAAATATAAGCTTAATCTAAGATTAATTATGAAGCATAATAAAAATACTGTTATTGAGAACTGGCTCATAAATCCAATCGACACCAACCTCTACGAGAAGTCTTCGGATCACTCTTCGAGGATTATTACCATCATGTCAAAAGTAAATGACCTACGTTTAAATCATACGGACAATCAGGAGGAAATATTAATAGAAATTCGAAATGAAATAGATCATTTTTTACAATGCAATGAACCTATAGAGCTTAACATCTTTGCCTTATTTCTAATCAAATGGGCTTCGTCTTTAATTCATAATGCCCACTTAATTGAAGCGAATAAAATATTTATTAGATTTGATCAAATTGATAAGAAAAAACTTCTGCCGGAAATTATCGCAAACCATTATGTTATATTTGGTTTATACCATAGCGCCATGGGCAACAAATTAAAATACGAAGACTTCTTAATTAAGTCATTGCAAATTAAGAATTTAAAAAAAATACATACTGAAATGATTTTTAATGGCTACTCCATTTTTCTATCTTCTCATGGTAGATTAAATGAGAAACTTAAAAAAAAGATACTAAAGTCAAAGTCCATTTCAAAAGATTCACCCTTTTATCTATTTGGTCTATTTGCTGAATTTATTAATCTTGTTAATTGCATGGATATAACAAATGCGATTGAAAAACGAAATGAATGTTTTCGCCATCCAGATTTTGATAAAAATCCATTTCGAAAAAACTTCATGGCTCACAATCCGCATTACCAAATGTATATTGATTTATGGCACAATCGCACAAATTTAAGTTCTAATAGGCCTACAATATCTTCTTACAAAAATGAAATCGATTATATTTATCTCTCAACAATATGCCTATTGGAGAATAAGCCAAAAGAAAGTCTTCTATGGGCTAGGAAGGCAATCCAAGAATTTCCTTTTATATTGATCACAAACAATCTAAATTCTTATCTACTACTAAGAGCCGAGTTAGCCAATAAAAATGCTAAAACGGTGATTTATTTATTAAATCAAAAAAAAGATCTAGGCAATGCGCATTATATTGATGACTTCTTTTATGCACGCGCCTATCTACTATTAAATGATAACGTAAAAGCAGCCCAATTTTTTGCTAAGCTTCAAGATCAATTACATTATTACAATGCACAAAACAGACTCTTATTTGAATTAGACTTATCGACTGAAATTTTGAAAAGCCAATTGCATTTACTTTATTACCAGTCAAACAAAACTGATTTAAAACAATTAGATGAGCCTTTTAGTAAAGATAAAAAAAATAAAACAAAAAAGTCGCTAAAAAATATTGGTGTCCAGCGGCTTAAAGGACAAAGCTATGAAATTTCTAATATTCAAAGACAAATCATACAATATTCAAAATTTCAATTGCCCATTCTGATCACAGGAGAAACAGGTGTGGGCAAAGAAGAAGTTGCTCGAGCATTACATGAAGAATCCGATCGCAAAAACAAACCTTTCATCGCCATTAATTGTGGAGCCATCTCGGATACATTATTACAAACGGAATTTTTTGGACACAAAGCAGGAGCCTTTACCGGGGCCAATAAAGATTATAAAGGCGTATTTGAATCTGCTGAAAATGGCACTTTATTCTTAGATGAAATCGGTGAAATATCTCCATTACTACAGGTATCTTTACTCAGAGTATTAGAATCAGGCGAAATCAGACAAATAGGTATGGCAAAAACAAAACCATACCATTGCAATGTCATACTTGCAACCAACAAAGATCTTGTAAAAATGACAGCAGATAAAAGCTTTAGAAAAGACCTTCTTTTTAGAATCAATCAATTTGAATTAAAAATTCCTGCTTTAAGAGATAGAAAAGAGGATATTCTTTTTCTAGCAAATTATTTTTTCAAAATAACCAACGAGGATGGCGAACTTCCTATTTTTTCAAAAGAACTAGTGCAGGCCTTAGAGTCTTATGATTGGCCAGGGAATGTTAGAGAACTAAAACATGAAATCGAAAAAATGAAATTATTAAATTCAAATCTCAATAGCTTTAGTTTAGAAAATTTTTCCTTGATCAAAAGTGAAGAGCAATCATTAAACAGCCCAGTAAATCTTTATCAAAAAGCCAAGAAGGAAGAATCTTCAAATAACTCCGATTCAATTATATTTAACAATGATCTTGTCCAAGATGAAAAATCACCTTTAAGAAGGATTCAAAAATTAAAATTTCTTTTTGACGAACATATAACTCTTACCCGAAATGAAATCATCAAAACGTTGAACATCTCCTCTGGCACAGCAACATCTGATCTTAAAAAATTATGCACGTCAAAGTATATTGAAAAGATTTGTCCTAGTGCTTCACCCAGATCACATTATTTTAAAAAATTATCGTGATCTTGAAGCTAGACGAACACCGACATGCACGGATAAACAAAGATGTATTGTCAAATAACTTAACATGTTTTTAGTAAAGTATAAAAAAGAGTACCTCTCAATAAAATTTTATTTTAAATTCACATTTGGGGCTTCTTGACTTAATCGCATACAATCTGGTAATGGAGGTGTGCCTTTAATACAACGTGAGTCTACATCATATATCGTACCTTCCTGCGGTTGAGGTACTTCACCTGCTAAAAGTGGATCGCTAGTGTACTCCATCCACCTTTGCATTCTTCCTTGCATAGAATTTAAAATATTCAGAAACGCTGGTTTTTCAGCCAGATTATCTGCTTCATTTGGATCAAAAAATAGATCGTACAATTCTTCATTCGGGTAAGGGCGCTCACGCCAACCTTTTTCGATCCACAATTCAAGGGTAGGGCCTTTTCTTTGATTACTCGTTCTTGCAGGAAAATTCGGTGTTTTAAAATGTTTTATATATTTATATCTTTGTGTTCGTACCGCACGAGTAGGGTCATAACCTCCATGGTAGTTAATTTCTGTAAAAATATGTTCGTTTACTTCTTCATATTCACCTCGCATGAGTGGCATCATGGATCGCCCTTCCAGCCAGCTTGGTGGTTGAATTCCAAGTAATTCGCAGACAGTAGGAAATATATCAATTTGAGAAACCAAAGCATCAGAAACCTGACCTCCATTAAAGCCACCTGGGCCTTTGATGATCAACATAACACCTGTACCTCCATCATAAAGGGAACTTTTCATTCGAGGAAACCCAAGTCCATGATCCGTGGTACAAATAACTAATGTATTTTCAGACAAACCATTTTTATCCAAGGCCTCTAAGATCAAACCGATACCTTTATCCAAAGTTCTGGCACTTGTTCTATAGCAGGCAAAGTCTTTTCTTGTGACTGGATTATCTGGAATTGGCTCAGGAGGTCTGACAAAACGTGGATCATCTTCAGGACCAGGTTCTGGCCATATGCGGTGAGTGTCATCCATGCCAATATTTAAAAAAAATGGTTCCGTACGTTTTTTGCTTAACCACTCAGCTGCAGCTGGAGCAACTACTGAAGCTTTAAATGTATGCCCTCCATTTCTTCGAGAGATTTCAGGAAAGGGAATAACTTCATCATATCCAATAGTGTTTGAATCTTCAGCAACATGTTGCTGACCAATTAAAGTGGTTGAAAAACCGGCATCTCTTAACGTAAATAACATATGTTGTTCAGGGTTCTTTAAGGCGAATCCCATACCTGCCAAACCTGTCATGCCACAACTATGTGGAGATGATCCTGTCACCAATGCTCCGCGACTGGGTGAGCAAGTAGGTGATGCGGCATGGGCTTGTCTAAAGGTGATACCACCTTCAGCCAATATCTGTATATTTGGTGTGCTGACCGGATAACCATAAGGTTGCACATATCGTCCACAGTCATGTGTGTGTAAGTAAATAATATTACATTTTTCCATTTTAAATATCCTCTATATGTTTATTTTTAACTATCAATAATTACAAATACTTATAATAGTAGCTAATTAATAGTTTAAATAGCTATAATTAACAAATAGATGTTTATTTTTAACTATGGTGTTGTTATGAGTCAGGAATTTATCAGCAGATCAAACTATTATTTTAGCCAAACACCTGCTAAAGTGCCGGGTGACAGAATTCTCAGGGTAGCTCATGAAAAATGGGGTCCAAATTATAATGTTTTTCGCCCTAATTCTTTGGGCATTGGTTTAGCTATTGTTATGAAAGGCAAATGTACTTTTAAAACAGACGAAAATACTTGGGTACTATCAAAGGGTTGTGTAGGTGCATTTGGTCCAGGACCATCTTACTCAATTAAGTGTGATCTTAAAAATCCTGCGGAAATAATGATCGTTGCTTTTTGCGGGGGTGACCAGATTAATCTTGCGAAAAAATGTATCGGCGGGACTTGCCTCGGGTTGAAACCTAGTAACTCTCTCGAAATATCACGTGTATATGAGTTGATGTTAGCAAATGCAAAAGATCATGCAGCAAATTCTGAAGAAATCTGTAACAGTTTAATCCCAACCTTGTTATGGACAATCAACAGAGGTCTTATCAAAACGAATAAGGTGTATTCCTCTTCTCAGGAAAAATTTATGGAGTGCAAACGATTTATTGATAAAAACTTTCTTAGCATAATATCTGTTAGCGAAGTTGCCAGTGCAAATCACACAAGCCATGTGCATCTATGCCGACTCTTTAATAAATATGCCCAGGTATCACCAAATTTATATTTC
This sequence comes from Planctomycetota bacterium, assembly GCA_002746535.1. Lineage (GTDB taxonomy): Bacteria > Planctomycetota. The sequence continues at coordinate 105,871 of NVWA01000004.1, read as the reverse complement.
TTAAAACTTAAGATGAATCATGCGGCTCAATTATTACAATTTACAGATCAACCTATTAAGTCTATATCTTTTGATTTAGGTTTCTCTGATCAATATGTATTCAGTAAAATTTTTAAACGACTGACAAAAATATCGCCACAACATTTTAGAAATTCTTGTTAGTTTGAATTAAATAAGATCAGGGTATGTGGTTTTAATTTAAATACACTGACATGCCTTGACAAGCACGGACAAACAAAATAGAAATGTAGGTATTTATTTTTAAATCTTAAACATCTATAAATCATATTGACGCTAAGTCTGACAATGTTGCTGTTGGCCACTCTTATTGGACAGGGTGGCTTTTGTTGAAACGTCTTAAAATAAATCAGATAATTTTTAAACCATTTCGTATCATATTATGTCTCGCAATATACTAGTTAACATGTTTAAAAGATTCAAAATAAACTAAAATGTCCTAGACCGCTAAATACCTCTGTATATAATCGAAGTCTTATAACCATCCTTTTAGCGATAATTTTACTCGCGAATGTCCATTTATAAAGCCGACGGCTTTAATTATACAAACCTACCTAAAAGAGGAGCCTCTATGAAGTTCGTAAAAAAGTTTAGTGTATTTGTCACCTTATTTATATTGTTCAATTTTTCATCTATCTTTGCGCAAGAATCCAAACTCATAAAATTAAAAGCCATTGCTGATACCTATATATGTAGTTACCCTAATGGCCAGCGCTCACTAACGGTAAAAAATAGTGAACAAGGTGCCAATGCTGGGGCTTCAAAGCGCTTAAAATTAAAAAAGAATGAGAATAATATTTTGTTGAAATTTGATTTCTCAAAAATTCCAGCTGATCAAGCAATCTCAAAAGGAACTTTATCTCTTCAAATATTAGACAAGAAAGAATTTAGACATGTCGGTGTTGGTACTTTACATGTTGCATGGGTAGAAGGTAAAGGAACTTGGGACGATGACGGTAAACCAGATACAAGTCATAAGGGGGCCTGTTTCTTTGGCCCATCTGGGGTGAAGTCTCAATGGATTAAAGGGCAAGCTAGTGACTTTACGGATGTTTTTGCTGGGCAAGCTGGCAGTCGATACAAAACTCTATTAGCTAAAATTGATGATAAAGGATTGCTTACTCTTGATATCCCAACTGACATTTTAGAGTTGTGTAGAGTAAATGGTCAAACCCTCGTCCTAAGTGACGATACAGGAATCTTTTCAGGTGACCTAGACAATGCTTTTGTTTTGTCTAGAGAATCAGATAAAAATCAACCTGAACTTCTTATCGAAACAATAAAACAAGCGGATAAAACAAAACCTGCTTTTACATCAGAATTAAAACTTAAGGAAGGACCATTTCCTGGTTCTATTATAATCGAGCTACCTGGCGCTGGTGACGATGAAAAAGAAGGTTTGGCCTTGTATTATCAAGTGTTGGTAAATGATAAAGTTTTAGATTGGCATCTTGTACCTAATCCATTTAGAAAGTTCCGTTCGATTCTTCTTCAAAATTACCTTCCCGATCAGAAATTAAATATTGAGGTTAAAGCATTTGATGAAGCGGGGAATGACACCAAAATTTCAGGCATAATAAAAGCAACAGGTAAAACAGTTATCAAATTAAATAAGGCGATGCCTTTACCTAAAGTAACACTTGAGCCTGTGCAAGGCAATGATCAGTATACATTAAAATTAGTCAATGGTTCTACATTATTCAATCCTGTAGATGGTAAAATATTTCCTCATCAAACACGGAAAACGCCAGGAGCTCCTTTGCGTTTGTTCAATGCCGTCAAGGGGGAGATCATTGGTTTGCAAGCAATACTGCAGCTAACCAAGGCAAGTGCTATCAATGACATTCAAATCAAATGCAGCGATCTTAAAAATGGGGGTTCCTCTATATCTAAAAAACAAATTGAACTTTTCAGAGAGCATTATGTTTTAAAAGACAAACAGTGGATACCTGACGTACTTCCAAGTATCGATGAAAAAACTTTGTTAAGTTTGCCTAGCCAAACGGAAATAGAAGGTCAAAAATCTTTAGGTGTTTTTATTGATATCATCATTCCGAAAGATACGAAGCCAGGTCTCTATAAAGGTACGATAGAAGCGAACTCAAAAACGGGCAAAGTGGTTTACCCTTATAGCGTGTGGGTTAGAGATGTAAATATGCCTGATAAATTATCCTTTATTGTGGAAATGAATGCCTATGGCCATTCTAGCAACAAAGAAGTTTTTCATGAAACTTATAGAATGCTTCATAAACATAGACTTAGTTACAATGTTTTAGGTTATAGTCAAACACGTCCGATTGGGTTTACAACACCAAAGTTGAACAATGCTAAAGACTCCTCGATTAAAGGTAAAGAAGTTAAAATCGTTGATTGGAAGAACTACGATAATTTTTATGGACCTATTTTTAGTGGTGAGATCGCAAAAGATTTACCGCGTAAAAACCAGCCGGCCTCACACTGGTACTTACCCTTTCATGAATCATGGCCTATCCATTTAAAGGAAAACCATCCTTCTCTATGGAAAAATAGAGTGGCTTCAAAAAAAGATCCCGAAGGTTATTTAAAGTGGCGTAACAATTTAGCCCAAAACGATTTGTTTGTGAAAGATCACTTTACAAAAGATTGGAGAGATGCCAGCATCTCAGTAGCTACTCAATTCAAGGATCATTTTAAGAAAAACGGATGGACCAAAACCAGCATGCAAGTTTTCTGTAACAATAAATATTACTTTGCTACCGGCAGTGCCTCTTTATGGACCATGGATGAGCCTATGTATGCCCGTGATTACAAAGCCTTAAACTTTGTATATGCATTTTTCAGAAAACACTTAGAAGGTGTCGACCTTAATTTAATCAATCGTGGAGATATTTCAAGACCTCAATATGTTTGTAGTCGGATGGATGAAAGTCTGGATTATTTGGTTGTTTCGTCGGCATTAAGGCTATATGCTAACTTAGTAAGTGAATGGAGGATTCTTTATGGGAAGGAGCTTTGGTGGTATGGTGGTGGAACTTCTACAGAAGGTGACCCTTTACATTATATAGCACTTTTCTTAGATAGATGGAAGCTAGGTTGTGAAGGAGGCATGCCTCAATACACTACTTTTGCTGGGTCCAATGATTGGTCAAAACCAGGGCGTTTAAGAGTTGTTCGCTTTGATCCAATGACAAAAATGCCGGTGGGTTCTTTTAGAATGAAAGCTTATAGAAGAGGTCAACAAGATATAGAATTGTTAAATCTTTTGCAAAAAACAAAAGGTTGGAATATCTGGCAATTCAGAAATTTTATTGATACCCAATATTCTACTAAATCAACTACGAAGTCTTTAAATCCAGATGACCCTGGGACAAGTGTTTTTGAGGATCTTCTTATTACCAAATATAATGATTTAAGAGAAAGAGTGATTGCCACTCTTCTAAATAAATAAAGGCTGATTTATTATAGTAGCACAAGCATCTTGCTTGTATTATTGTGTGAAATTATTTATTGTGGTTGAAGCTGGAATCTTCAGCTGCAATAAAATTTGGCCGCTCTTCGAGGACCTGGTTGAGGTTGTGATACCTCCAGGTTTCTTTAGTTTTCGCTTTGTTCAAACTTCAGTCACCCCAATCTAGCAATTGTAACAAATCTTCCGCCTAAAGTCGGTCAGGTGGAACTTAAAAAAATCACCTTTTTCGCTTGCCTAACAATTATAGTTGGTGTAACCATTGATGGGGGTGCCCCTATGTTGGATGTTGCTTCGGATATTGACAATCAGGCATCCTCATTAGTAAGGAGGTGGTTTTCATCTTTTAATCTTCTTAATTTTGATGTATTTTGTGAAAAAGACTTGATTCGATCATGTACTATTAGTATATTATGTATAATAAATGTATTTAATATATACTCAAAGGTTATTAATGGCAATAATTACTCGAAATCCATCAAATCCTATACTGACAGCAAAAGATATCCCATTTGAGTGTATGCGATGTTTTAATCCGGCTGCTTTTCGATTTAACAATAAATATTGTCTTTTAATTCGAGTAATGGACTTTCAAAAAAATGAAAGTTTTGCCTTCGCTGATAGTGAGGATGGCATAAACTTTAAAGTTAAAAAAGATTTTCAAATGTTGCCCAGCGAAACTGATGAAGGTAGGATGAATGATCCAAGAGTCACAAAAATAGATGACACTTATTATATCTTTTATTGCTCTGATCCCAAAAGTGGTATTAAGATCGGCATAAAAAAAACGAAAGACTTCGAAACTTTTGAAGACATTTATTACTCTTTACCTGATAATCGTAATGCCGTTTTATTTCCAGAAAAAATCAATGGGTATTATGTGCGACTACAAAGACCATTTTCCCGTTGGTATTATTTAGATAGGGGCTATGACATTTGGATTTCTTCTTCACCTGACATGGAATTTTGGGGAAGACATAAAAAAGTTTTGTCCTACACAGATGTTGCTTGGGGAAACAATAAAATCGGTCCTGGGCCTCAACCTATTAAAACAGATAAAGGTTGGTTAGTGATTTACCATGGTGTTGAAGGGCCTGATGGTACTGATACTGCTTGGAAGAAAACATATAGGGCAGGTATTATGCTTTTGGATTTAGAAGATCCTTCAAAAGTTTTAGCTTGTCCAGATGCTCCTTTGTTGTCTCCTGAAGAAGATTATGAAACAGATCCTACCTATCGTCCTAATGTGATTTTCCCTACGGGTGTTATCGAAAAAGAAGATGGAGGTATCAATTTGTATTATGGTGCTGCAGATAATAGCATTGCTCTTGCAGAAACCACGAAAGACGCTTTGTTAGACTTTTGTCTAAATCCGCCAAAGTATGTTCACCCAAGATCTCACAGCGAGCATCGCCCTTATTTAAGTTTTCATGCCTAACCAGCTAAAGGATAAATTCAAATGAAACAATTAAAAATCAATGTAGTTATTTTTTTACTCTTACTTTTACAAGGCCTTCATAGTGAAGATAAAAAAGTTTACCAGGATGATCCTAAAATTTTAGCGATCTTAAATAAACTAGGTGATAGCTCGTCGGCTAGATTACCAAAAAATTTAAAACAGAATGAATATCTTCGTAAAGGTAAAAGAACAAATGATTATTCCATGAAGATGTTATACAATCCAGATACTCAAGGTGGCTTATACGTTGGTGGAAATCATAATAACAATCGAAGAAACGATTGTTACGAATACCATTTAGGTTCTAACTCATGGAATGCCTTATTCCCCGCTGATGGTGGAGATCACTATTTTCTTAAAAGTTTTATCATGTATGGGATTAGAGAATTAAATCAACAAGTTAAAAAGGGGAAGCCCTTTAACATGGAAACCTTCAGGGGTTTAAGCCGATTAAATAAAACTCCCAAAACATTAAAACTGTTTGACGAAAAGGTGATTCCATGGTGGAAAAAAAATGTCGTTATCAAAGATGGCATGTTCCAAACAAGCAAAGGTGGTCCTATAATGCCAAGTCATACATGGGATGGTGTTTGTTATGATCAAACAAATAAACAATTAATATGGACAAGTGGTGGTCAAGGTTCTAATCCAGCCCCGCTGCATGCTTTGATTAATAATACGACGAAAGATGAAGTATATAAAAAATTAAACCCAAAGTATTCTCCTATGTGGATATTTAGTCCGGGCACTAAAAAGTGGTCTAGAGATATTAGACCAGATAAAAAGCCATATCCAAAATTTAGAGGCATGGGTCAGAGCGTAACTTATATCCATGATTTAAAAATCATACTATGGTATGTGGCTGTCGACAATGTGTCGCCTGGTGCATATGACATGTGGAAATTTGATTGTGTTAAAAAAACTTGGAAACAACTTAAACCAAATGGTGGCAAAAGTATTCGGCAGCTTTCTGTAAAAGATAAGCTCGCCCCAAGAGGAGAAGGAGTGCTTCGTTATAGCACGAAAACTAAAAAGCTTGTCGCATTTCAAGGTGCTAATGTTTATGCATACGATGTTGGTGCAAATGTGTGGGCGAAGATTTGTGAAGATAAAAGAATTGATGCACATGATGCCAAAGTTGCCATCGATTACGATTCAAAAAATGATGTTTTCATTTATTCCAGGAGGAAAATCAAAGGGGAGTTAGTTCGCTTTGCAGTGTTTTCTTTAGAGCAGAAAAAATGGCTCACACCAACAATAACCGGTCCTGCTTTACCAAAACCAAAATGGTCTGAATTAAAAGGGTATTATCATCCTGTTCATAATGTTTTAGTTCGCCATGGTAATCAAGATATATGGGTTTATAGGTATAAAAAGTAATGTAACCATTGTTACGACAGAGCATGTATATTATAATTTTCTAATGTATAGCTGAATGTTTAATGGCCTTTTCTGTATATTGTGGTGATAAGTTATAATCGAATTTCCAGTAGTAATAATTTGCAATAGCTTACAGAAACGAACACGAACAAGCAAATTTGCAAAGGCGAGGAGATGTGCTTAGTTTATTTGGGTTTAAAAGAATGGGCAGACGGTTGGTCTGCCCTTTGGGGATTATAGTACTTGTGCTAGTAGCGTATCAAAGTTGTCGATGTTGCTTAGTTTTTCTTTGGCGTTGGCGATTGTTTCTGAGTTTGAGATGCCGGTTGTTTCTGCTAAGAAAATGATGTATGAGGCGATTCCTTTTGCGAATAATAATTTACCTTCTTCGCTGATGGCATAGAATCTTTTTCTTTGGTCATAGCCTGGTTTTAAGTGATTGCCTAATTGTTTTGTAGATCCTTCGGCAGCTAAGACATATAAAAAGTTATATTCGAACCAGTGCATGTGATCTGGTGAGGCAGATAAAGTATCTAGGGCTGTTTTTAAAGAATCTTTATCGGCAAAAATGCCTTCGCTAGATTTATTTTCGGTTTCGAATGATTTTTGGATGAACTCAATGGCGAAATTCTTTTGAACTTCGTTGCTTGAGAAGGCGCCATCTAGGGCTAATTCTTTGGTGAATTCATACCAGTCTTTCCAAAGTTTTTGGTCAAACTCGTTGGATGATTTTGAAAGGGCAACACCCATTTCATATGTATAACGACCAGATGTTTTGATTTCTAAATTTCCTTTGGTGACTTCGCCGACAACGGTGTAGTTTTCGGCTGATTTTCCGCTACCAGAATGAAAGCCAAAAGAAACGCCAAATTTTTCTGCGATGGTATAAAGAACAGAAACTTTTTCTCTTAGTTCAACATTGTCGGGGTAAGGAAAATTCTTTTGGAATCCGATATTTGGTGCAACAAAATCGAATGAAACGCCCATTAATTCTGACATGGCTAGACAGGCGGTTAATGTTTCGCTAGTAGTTTGGCCTGGTAATTCATCGATGGATAATTCTTTGACGAAAGATTGACCTACTTCTGTGGTGAATTTTTTATTTCTGATTTCGGTATAAAGGGCATCGCGTTTTAACATTTTTTCCATGGCTGGAGTAATGTAGGTGATTAGTTGTTTTAATTGTTTTTCATTCATGGATAAATTTAGAGAGCTTAATTTATCTTTGATGCCGGCGAAGATTTCTTGATCAACGATGGCGTTGAATTTTTCTTCTAGTTTTGCATCATCTTCAATGATTTCGTGATTTGCTAGCTCGGGGCTTAGGTCGTAAGTAATGTATGATGCAAATAAACTTCCCTCAACTAATTCTGTTTCGGTTTTGTCGAATCTGCCGCCAATTGGTTGGTGGTCTGCGTTGAAGCCATAGGCGATTTTATTTTGATGGAATCCTAATTTTAAGTAGGTGATGATTGAGCCGTAGGTCATTCCGTTGACTGATTGACCTTGATGACCTTCTGGTACGGTTCCGCCGATGAATGGGAAAGGTACGTCGGCTAGGTTGTCGTTTAGCATTTCATCTACGTCGAAAACTAATTCTCTTGGAATAGAGTTTTGATTAGCGGTTAATTCAAGATTTAAAGTACTCATTGACCAGGCAACTGCAGGCCAGTGGAGGGTTGTGAATCTTGCGCCTATACCTAGACTTGTATTTTTTAAATGTGGTGTAGCTTTTGGGAAGATAGTAACATTGCTATCATCTTCTTGAGTAATGTTTTTTAAGTGAATTAGATTTTCCCATTCCATTGGAAAGACTTGCAAGCTTGAGTCTAATATAACGGAGTTCTCGAATTGAAATGAATCTCCTGAGTAGGTAATGAGAGCGCAATCGCCGGTCGCTTTTGATTCTACTATATACATGGCGGCGGTTTTTAATTGGATTTTAGATTTTGGGTAAAAGTTAATATTTTCTAATTCGACAGAGATTTCACCTTCTTTACTCATGCTACTTTCAAAATGAGATTCATCTTTCTTGATTGCTTCAAGAAGCGATTCGAAATGTAGTGTGTAGTCTACTGATACACAAGGGTTGTCTTTGATTAAAATATCATTTTCTAATAGGAATTGGTTGATCGCTTTCATGAGTTTGCCTTTTATTAATTATATGTTGTTAAGTCTGTTAAGCCCGTTTTGTGCTGCAATTTTATATACTTCTGAGAGTGTTGGGTAGTTGAAAACACTATCGATAAAATAATCAATTGTACCTTCATGTTTTAAAATTGCTTGGCCAATGTGGATGATTTCTGTGACTAAATCACCGATGGCATGTACTCCTAGCAAGGTTAAGTTTTCCCTATGAAATAAAAGTTTTAAAATACCGTGTTGGTCTCCAATAATTTGGCCTCGTCCGGTTTCTCTAAAGTGACCAATTCCAACTTCGTAAGGGATTTTTTTATTAGATAAAGAGGCCTCAGTTTCGCCAACCATTGATATTTCCGGTATAGTGTAAATACCATAAGTTATTTTATTTAAATCCATTGGTTTGTAGGAATCTTTAAACATTTTTGAAGCAGCGATACGCCCTTGCATGGCTGAGGTAGATGCTAAGCTTGGTGTTCCTATAATGTCACCGACAGCATAAATGCCTTCAATTTCAGTTTGCATACATTCGTTCACTTTGATGTGCCCACGATCGTTGGTTTTTAGATTGATGTTTTCTAATTTTAATTTTCCGATGTTTCCATAGCGTCCTACGGTATATAATAGGACATCTGATACAATAGTTTTATTGCTTTCGAATGTTGCTTTGACTACATTCTTCTCGGTGATTTCCGCATCGATAATTTTTTCTCCCATCTTGATAATGATACCAGAGTCTCGCATGGAAAACTCTAAGGAGTTGGAGATTTCTTCATCTAGGAAAGGAAGGAGCCTATCGCGTTCTTCAATTAAAGTAACTTTGATTCCTAGTTTTGCAAAAATACAAGCGTACTCACATCCGATGACTCCTGCGCCAACAATGATCATTCGTTTTGCATTAAAATTAAGGCTTAAGATTGAATTGGAATCAAATATATATTTATTATCAAAGGTAATATTGTCAGGATGGTAAGGGCTGGTGCCGGTAGCAATTAATATGTTTTTTGCTTCGATGGTTTCTTTTCTATCTTCTTTATCTGTAATTACGATTGTGTTTTTATCTATGAATTCAGCGGTGCCTTTGGCAATTTCAATATTATTTTTTTCAAGGTTGCGATGTATAAATTCTTGCCCATTGTTTACGATTGAAATTAGGCGTGATTTAACTTTTTCTAGATCAATGTTGGTCGTTGATGATGAAGAAATTCCGTGCTTGGTTCTTCCTTTAAAATCAGACATGAAAAAAGCAGTGTCTCGTAAAGTTTTGCTGGGGATGGTTCCTGTATTTTGGCAGACTCCACCAATATAACTTTTTTCAATAACTAGGACTTTTAAGTTTTCTTTGGCTGCTGAAATGGCAGCATTTTGGCCTGCGGGACCTGAACCTATGACGCATAAATCGTAAATCATTTTTGGTTACCTAAAATAGCGATGAGTCTATTCGAAAGGCCGAGGATTATATGGATTTTTTCTAGAACTATAGGCAAAATACCGGCAGAACCCCATGATTCAATTTTTTGAACTATTATGTTAAATTTAGTTGAATATAGCTAAAATAATTGACTATCAAATAATTGTTTGATAGATTAAATTCATTCTTTGGGAGTTTGTAAAATGTGTAAATACAAAATAGATATCTTATACATTATGTTATAATAACGCCACTAAATTTGTACTTCGAATTTGAGGTATAAAAAATCACAATCGCACCTTTTAGGAAGATTTCATGAGACGAATCTACACATTGAGAAAATTTTACATTTTTATAGCAAGTATCCTTGTTTCATTTATGTTGGTAGGGTGTCCTGGAGAAGGAATAGGTAAAACGGGTAGTTTGGTTAGTGATGACGTACCTGAAGTTACATCAACTCCAGCTTCATTTGAATTTGTTGCAGATTCAAATTCATTATCCGAGACAAATTTAAAGACTACTTTAACGGTATCTGTTTTAGATGCTTTTGGAGTTAACGTTAGTAATGTTCAGGTGAAATTTACTATTCCTGATGGCGATGATCAAAAAGTTGCCAAGTTGGGAAGTTTGACTAGTGGGTCAGAAGTAGTGGTGTTAAGTTCTGATGGAGTAGCTACGGTTGAATTATCTGCAAAAGCGACAGGTAATCCTTCTGATGAAATTGTTGTAAAGGCCGAACTTGTTGGTTATTCAATAGAAGCAAAAACATTAGATGTTTTTGTAAAAGAAATTCCTCTTTCGTTTAATGTTCAAGATTTACCTAAAGTGATATTCAATAAAGGTTCATTTGAATTTGTAAGTATTCAAGTTGTAGACCCAGATGGTAACCCTGTCAATGGTGTCGATGTGACAATCGTTAAGGAAGTTGACTCACCTTTAAAATTTTATGATATTAAAACAACTTTATCATCGAGCGGTGTTGCCTCAGCAGCTGAAGTCTTGACATACACAACTGAGGGTGATGGTATTATTTCATTTAATCTATGGTCTAATGAATCGTCTGGTACACAACCTGTCATAACAAAATTTAATATTAAAGTAGGTAGCTCAAGTGAAGCTGTTCCATCAAATGAATTGACTGTCTTCTTTGTAGAATTAGTTAATACTGGTTCGATAGATAGTTTGAAAGCCAATGGGCATGATTCCAGAACATTGAATGTTCGTTTAGATGGGGAACTTGATGAGAAGACACATTTTATTCGTTGGAAAACAACATTGGGTAATATTGCTGGAGATGGCATCACACTCAGCAAAGAATTATCTTTTTCTAACTTTGGCTCTAGTAGTGTTGCAAGTGCGACTTTATCAGTTGGTAATGAATCAGGAAAGGCCATTGTTACTGCATCATTAATTAGTAGCATCGCTGATGATAACGACACCGATGTTGTCCTGGCAGAATTAACTTACAATATAGAATTTCTTGAAGCTAAACCGGCAGTATTGACAGTTGTTGTTGATAATTCGTCATTAGTTTCAGGAAGTGGCAACATATTTACTTTTACTGGACAAGTTCAAGATAGCGATAATGTTGGAATAGATAATATCCCAATAACAATTACCACTGCTGGGGAAGTTACCTTAGAAGTTGCTGACCAAGTAATCTCAGATACACTTGATGAAAATAGAGGGGCATTTCGATTTAATGCGTCAGCATTTAATGTTGCTGGACGTTGGACGATTACATTGACTGCGGATTCAATAACGACATCAATCACATTCGAACAATTATCAGATGAGCCATCAGCCATATTAATAAATGACGGTAATGCTCCGGAAAGTATTTTTGTAAAAGGTACTGGTAATAAAGAAAATACTTCAATTGAATTTAAAGTTTTAGATCGGTTTGGTAATCCTATATCAGATAATCTTGGAGTAAAAGTTTCTGTTAGTATTCAAAGTGGTCCGGGGGGTGGAGAGCAAGTAGACCCTACGATACCAACTGAAACAGTAAATGGTATTGTTTCGGCAAATATTAGATCAGGTAATCAGACTGGTACTGTAAGAGTTCATGCTGAAATTGAGAATAATCCAACAATTTCTGCTGATACTAACATTGCAATAGTTAAAGGACCTTTGGATGCTTCAAGTATTAATATTACGCCAAATTTTTATAATGTATCTGGTAGACATATAGCCAATATGGAGCTAGGAATATTTGCTTCCTTAGCTGATGCTGCTGGTGATGCCGTACCGGATGGTCAACAGGTTACATTTGTAACTAAAGGTACCGGTAACTTTTTTCAATCTGGATCAGACACGACAGTAAATGGTATTGCTAATGATAAATTGATTACAGCCGCAAACCCAGATCCATTTTTTGGATTTTCAGTTTTAACGGCAGAAGCTAATGGTGCGGAAAATTTATTTGTTGGTGCCATGGCATTCTTGTCAGGAGCAGATATTGTTTTTGCGGGAACAATTGGTGGTGGGATAAAGAGAACTAATGGAATAGCAGCTGGTAATATTAGTTGGCTTGAAGTTAATGGTGAGTTTGTATGGGTTGGACAAAATGTAAAAGATCTGAAAATTGTTGATAACACGACAAGTATTTTTGCGGCAACGACAGAAGGATTATATAAGTCTACCAATTTAGGTTCAACCTGGATTGCAATCCGAAATGAAGCCAACCCAAATCGACCTGGATTTACTTTGAAATCTTTAAATACATCTACCGTAAACTCGATTGCTTATACAAATGATTATATTGGAACAACTGGAACTTCTGATCCCGAAGAGTTAGCAAGAGATCCAAATGACGTTGACATCATTGTTGGTAGTAACGGTGAAGGTGTTTGGCTAAATAGATCAAGAGGGGAATCTTTTTCAATTGTTGATGCGGACGGTTACACCACTGATGGTGTTGGCCAGAATGGTGCAACCTTGTTAGATGGCGCAATCACTAGGCAATTTAATATTGGTGAGGCAGGTTCCTTATACTATATTAGTAATACTACAAGAACTGGATTTTTTACAGCAACGTCTGTTACAAATGCAGCAACTTATAGATGGGTTTCAGTAAAACCTACTGGTGTAGTCGTTCCAACTACTGCTGAATTTATTCGTACGGATGGTGCAGGAGCGGTAAGTGTAAATATTCATGATTTTCCAAATTTATCCTATAATGATAAAAATTCCAATGGTGTCTATGATGTGAGTGAAGAAATTGTAGCAAAAGGAATTATAAAAAACGGTACTTTTTCTGGCGGTTGGATTCAATCAGGAACTTTAGGTACAGGAAATTATATTAATCGTTTAGCATCTCGGAAATCTGTTAGCACAAACTATGTAATTGCAGCAACTAATGAAGGGGTTATGGCGAGTGTTGGTGGCAATTCGGTTGGTGAAGAATGGTCTAACATAGGCATCAATGGTGGTAATATTTTTATTAAAAAAGCTTTGATTACTGATATTCACCTGAAATCTGATTTGACTTTATATGCTTCAACGGGTGAGTTTGGAATTTATAAGTTTACAGGTTTGAGTATCATACCAGCTACTCCTCTTGCTACAGCAATCACATCTGGATGGACTAAATTAAGTACACCTAAAGCTGCAGATACTATTTTGTCAAATTTATCAAGTGCAACGGGTAAAGATAATACGGCATTAAGTGTGTTGGATTCCCAAGATAGATTATACTATACCGATAGTGACGGTAATGGTATATTTAATGGCGAAGATCAAATTGTAATTATCCCTGAAGGAGAAACGGCACCATCGACAGTCGTATTCCCATCAGGTTCAGCAACTTCTGCTAGCGCTACTTATTTGCCTGCTGAAACAGCATCTGAATTCCTTAGATATGTTGACTTGGATCAAGATGGTAAATATACGAATGCATCCGATATACTACTTTTAGACTGGAATGATAATTTAGTATTTGATGAAACAGAAGATGATTATCAAAGTTTTAATGCTGTCAGAGAAGTAACTATTGATACAGTTCCTTATATATTTGCCGCTGCGACAAACGGTGGAGTCTTTTATGTAAAAGCTACGGGTATAACTTCTACAAGTGTTTGGAATAAAATTGATATTCGAGATACGGGTGTTGGCGCTAAAAGATTATATGATAATACAGATAATTCAGATTCTAGTAAAACGTCCCTATACATCTGCACTTCGAAAAATGCGGCTATAATTGAAATTTCGGCTATTTCTTCCACGGTTATTGGCTCTAAAACTAGCGTGGTTACCTTCAGAAATGTATCAGTTGGTCAAACAGGTGCCGGTAGTATTGATACAAAAATACGTGGTACTACTGCTATTTTAAGTACAGGTGTTATTAATCCAAGTATCACACTTGTGCCTGCACATAATCAATATGTTCAAAATCTTAGCAATGATACTTTATTCAAAGAATTAACACAAACTCAAATGCTAGATATGTTAACGTCAAATAGTTTGGTCAGAACAGGAGTTTTACTTAATGTTGCTGCTTCTGCCGGTATGGAATTGTCCAGTGTTGCTACGAAGCCATTAATGGGCGCTACTCCTTCTGTTGCAGTAGGTAATATTACATTTGTTGGTAATAACTACTTGATGGTAACTGAAACAAGTGGCACATTTGCTGCGGGCGACACCGTTTGGCAACAAGGAACTCAAACGGCAACAACGAGCGTAAGTGTAGGTGGAAGAACAGCAATGTCTACCATTTCGAATGCAACTACATTTGGCGCATTACTTACTTCATTAAGTATTACTCTTTCTGGTGATAATGAAAATAAAGCAAACCAATTAATTACCGCCGGCTTATTAACCTCAACGTCATATGCTAATATTTTAAGTTCTATAACTACAAGTAGTTTATTGTTGGTTGCCAGAGGATTAACAAATGTTAATGCAGTTGAGTTGACTAATTTTAGTACAGAAGAGGGGCAAATGTATTTATATCTCAGAGCCAATATAGCTGATGATAATGCCAATCCGCCTGTTTTTGGAACGACAGTAAAAATTGAAGTTGATGAAATTGAAGTTGATGTTGATACCTCCGGGGTTATAGGTGATATTACAAGAACTAATCGTATATATGATTATTCATTTACTTATGCTGATATTGTTAGCCGTGGGGTGGATTCTACAATTTTTACTCCAGTCTTAAGGCTTGGTTTTATTGTAAGAGATCCTACAACTGCTCCATCTGGAACTTCTTGGAATGATAAAGTTATGGTGACGTTTACTGTTACTGCTCCAACTGGTACTACGTCACCAGGTAACAATGGCGCTGTATCTGAAATATTTGAATTTACTCGTGCAAGAGGTAACTTTACACCAGGTGGTGGGGCAACTTTAATTCGTCAGTAAATATCTTCAATGGAGTCCAAATTTTTGGACTCCAATTTGTCTTCCTTAAATAAATTTTTAACTATATTCTCTTCCAATTAACTGCCGGATCATTATGTAGTAATTTATAAAAAGTTGATAGAATAAGCCATTTTTTAAACTCTTTCAGGGTACCAAAATGGCAATTTACTTTAATAAAGCAAAATATAAAACGGGAAAAATAATCCAAGGATGTAAGGTAATAAATACTGACGTTATTGATTCTATTCAATGTGAGTTGATTACCTTAGAGCATATTAAAACCGGTTCTAGAATTGTACAAATTCATGCGGACGATAAGAATAATTTATTTAATATATTCTTTCCTACTTACCCAACGAGTTCCAATGGAGTTGCGCATATATTAGAGCACACAACTTTGTGTGGAAGTGAAAAGTTCCCGGTTAGAGATTCTTTCTTTGCAATGACAAAAAGAAGTTTAAGTACATTCATGAATGCAATGACGGCGGCAGACTTTACATGTTATCCCGCTTCATCGATGGTTAAAAAAGATTACTTTAATTTATTAAAAATTTATTTAGATGCTGTCTTTAATCCAAAACTGGACTACATGAGTTTTCGTCAAGAAGGCCATCGTTTAGAATTTGAAGAAATGACAAACCCCAAATCAAAACTTTTATATAAAGGTGTTGTCTATAATGAAATGAAAGGGGCAATGTCAAACCCTTCTAGAATGTTTATGGATGTCGGTAGTAAAGCACTTTATCCGACAACAATTTATGGGGTGAACTCTGGTGGAGATCCAGAAACGATTCCTGATTTATCTTATGAGAACTTAAAAGATTTTCACAAACAGTTTTACAATCCTACAAATGGAACATTTTTCTTTTATGGTGATATTCCTGTGGAAGAAAATATTGGTTTTATCTTGAAGAATGGTTTGGAAAAATTTAGCAAAGTTAAAAAACAACCGAAGCTGAAAAAGGAAAAAAGATTTAAATCACCAAAAACAATCCAGTCGACTTATCCCGTGGATCAATTGACGGGTAAAGATTCATATGCTGGCATTGGTTGGCTGACAACAGATCATAAAGATCCAGTTACAGTATTAGGGTTGACCATTTTAGTAAGCATGTTGACGGATTATGATCATAGTCCCTTATCTTTAGCGTTAATTAAATCAGGACTTGGTGTTGATCTGACAGGTTATGCCATTGATATTGAAAGTAATGAGATCCCAATAACATTTGCCGCCAAAGGCGTAGACAAAAAAAATATAAAGAAAGTATATAAAGTAATTTTAAAAACGTTGGAAGATGTCGCCAAGAATGGTTTTGATCAAGAACTGATTGATTCAGCTTTTCATGCAATAGAAATTCAAACAAAAGAACGCCAAGAACCCTATGGTTTAAACTTAAGTTTTTTTGCATTGACTGCAATGGAAAGAGGATTGGATCCAAAAGTATTTTTAGATCCTGGTGAGGGCGTTAAAATCCTTCAGAAAAAAATCAAAAAAGGTGGGTACTTTGAACAGTTGATTAATAAGTGGTTGTTGAAAAATAATCACCGAGTTTGCATGTCGATGGTTCCTGATACTAATTATAGACAAAAAGAAGAAAAGGCTGTTCAGAAAAAGTTATTATCAATTCAAAAAAAGTTAAGTAATCCAGCTAAAAAGAAAATTATTGAAGAGTCTGTACAGCTTCAGAAAGAACAGACCCTTGGAGACTCTCAAGAGGAAATTAATAAATTGCCGATGTTGGAAATTAAAGACATCCGTAAAGCTCCATTAAAAGTAAATGTGAAAAAACAAAAAATTAAAAATGTTCCATTTATCAATTCAAATTCTGCAACGAATGGACTTAGTTATTTAAAGTTGGAATTTGATATCAATGATTTGACACTGGAAGAGCATTTTAAGCTACCTTTGATAGGTAATTTATTAACCTCGGTTGGAACTGAAGATTTAGATTACATCGAGCTATCCAAAAAAATTAATATAACTTCGGGTAGATTTTATTTTTATAATAGCTGTATTCCTGAATTGAAAAATCCCAATAAATGCCAGCCAGTTTTATCTTTAGCGACAAGCGCCATTTATAGAAATACAGAATCGTTATTGAGTTTGATAGAAGAGGTTTTGGTAAAACCTGACTTTTCTGATAAAGAAAAAGTTCTTGAAGTTTTACAGCAAACCATTTCATATCTAAGTGAAAAGATAAATCCCGGTGGATCTTCTTTTGCCATAACTCACGGAACAAGATATCTTTCTTCGGCCAATCGTTTAAATAGTGTTTGGAGTGGAATTGAGCAGTTGACTTTTTTGAAATCGTTTGAAAAAAAGATAAAGTTGAATTTTGAAAAAGAAATGAAGAGCTTGATTAAAATAATTAAAAAGGTCTTTAAAAGAGATCGATTAGAAATTATTTTAAGCAGCCAAGCCAAGAATATAAATACCTACAAAAAACTTTTACCCAATTTGATAGATGCATTGCCACTTGGGAAGTCCGTTAAAAAATCTCCAATTAAATTTAAGAAAAAGAATGTTTTTGAAGCTTGTCAAATAAATACAAATGTTGCTTATGTAGGTCGGACTTTATCAACGGTAAGTTATTTTCATAAGGATTCGCCAGTTTTAATAGTTCTTTCGAGGATTTTAAGCAGTGGGTTTATGCACACAGAGGTTCGGGAAAAAGGTGGTGCCTATGGAGGCAATGCTAGCTTTAGTCCTGTTACAGGGCATTTTAGTTTTATCAGCTACCGTGATCCAAATATTATTAAGACCTATGCAATTTATGATTTGGCAGCAGAGTCTGTTATCAACGGGAATCTTACTGAGGAAAATGTAACCGAAGGCATTTTGCAGACATTTTCTAGTATTGATGGGCCTATATTGCCTGCATCTGAAGCAAGTATTGGTCACAGTCAACAAAAACAAGGTCTTACCCAAAAGATGAGGCAGGAGTTTCGAGATAGATTAAAAAAGGTTACCTTAAAAGATATTAAAAGAGTCACTAAAAAATATTTACTACATCCAAAAGTAAAGTCTGAAATGGTTGTAAGCGGTAAAGAGTTATTAAAGGAAGCTAATAAAGAATTAACAAGAATGAAAAAGAAAAAGTTTCCGATTGAGGTTTTGACCGATTAGTTGCTTGTTGTGCAATTAATAAGTAATGTATTTTTGCTGACCATTTTTAAAATTTCCTTTTTATTTTGAAATAAATTTATGCTGAATTATGTATTTTCATTAACAAAATTCTTAGCTGTTATGATGATTGTCTTTGTAACTTTAATTGGTTACTTTGTTTCTTTCACGCCTGGCTTTAATTGGACAGATGTCTTACATCTTATAGTCGGAGTGGGACTATCTTCTGCCGGAGCTCTTGCGCTTAATCAATATTATGAAAGAGATTTAGATGCTTTGATGGAACGAACCATAAAACGTGTTCTTCCCAGTCAAAAACTTAAGCCCAGAACAGTCTGGTTATTTGGCATGATTTTAATGAATGCTGGATATATATATCTTTGGTATTATTTAAATGGTCTATGTAGTCTTGCAACAATCTTGTGTGGGATGATCTATTTGTACCTGTATACACCGTTAAAAACACGTTCTACGTTAAGTACTTTTTTTGGTTCGATACCAGGTGCTTTGTTACCTATTATGGGGTGGTTGGCAAAATATGATTCGATCAGTGATTATTCAAAAATATTTATTACACATCATCTTATCATTGTTTTGTTGGCCTTGATGCTATTTTTATGGCAAATCCCTCATGCATTAATAATTACTATTAGGTATAAAAATGATTATATGAATGCTGGCATGAAGCAATTGCCTATAGTTATGGGTGACAAAACAGCTTATCGTCATATCTTTTTTAATATTATTCTGATGGCATTTGTGATGGTCATACCCTATTTGAGTACTTATATAAAAGAAGTCGAATACGTTTATGTATCAACTTTTATACACGGCATGTTATTGTTAATGTTTGTCTTTTATTTAAAAAAGAAGACATCAGCTTCATTAATAATATTTTATAGATCCTTGCTGTTTTATTTACCTTTAATACTGTGTTTGCTTCTCTTGTACGTCTTTAAGTCAGTTGATTATTTCAAATAATAAAAAATGAATTGTTTTAGAAAGATTTTAAATGGATATTAAAAAAGAAAAATTTGGAAGTGTCAACGGTGTTGAAGTAGATTTGTATATTTTTAAAAATGACAACGGTATGGAAATTAAGATTTCAAACTATGGTGGAATAATAACTTCAATCTCTACACCAAATAAGCAGGGGGAGGTTGGGGAAATCACCATGGGCTTTGATAATGTAGAAGATTATGTTAAAGGGTGTCCTTATTTTGGTTGTATTGTTGGTCGCATAGGAAATCGAATTGCAAAAGGAAAGTTTGAACTAGATGGTAAAGTTTATGACCTTGCCATTAACAATTTTACGAATCATTTACATGGGGGTAATGTTGGTTTTGATAAAATTGTCTGGGATGCTGAACTTATACAAGATAGCGACTCTGTTGGGATAGAATTAAAATATCTCAGTAAAGATGGAGAAGAGAATTATCCTGGTAATTTATCTGTTACCTTGACCTATAGATTGACAAGTGAAAATGAGTTGAAAATTGATTACTTTGCTACTACGGATCAAGCAACAGTATGTAATTTAACGAATCATGCTTATTTTAATTTAAAAGATGGTGGCGAAAGTTCTGTATTGGATCACGAGTTAGCGATTAATGCAGATGAGTTCTTACCAGTAAATGCCGACTCTATACCTCTAGGTACTATATTAGCTGTTAAAGATACTCCTTTTGATTTTAATAAATCGATAACAATTGGTGAACGAATTAATAACGACGATGAGCAGCTGAAAAATGGAATTGGATACGATCATAATTATATTGTGAATGGTAAGTCAGGTGAAATGAGATTTGCTGCAAAAGTTTTTGAGGCAAGCTCGGGTAGAGTCATGGAAGTGTATACGGATCAGCCTGGTATTCAGTTGTATTCAGGCAATTATTTAGACGGAAGTTTAACGGGTAGAAATGGTGCAATCTATAAACATAGGAACGCTCTTTGTTTAGAAACGCAACACTACCCCGATTCCCCAAATCAATCAAATTTCCCTTCTGTTGTTTTAAGACCAGGTGAGAAATATGAAACTTCGACTATCTATAAGTTTAAAGTTATCTAAGAAGTTAAAAGTACTTTCATTTCATATGGCTTGAATCTCAATGGATCATTCATATTTATTGGTTCTGATTTTCCTGTTACTAAATTAAAAACAGATGTAGTTTCATTTTTTAAACCATTACAAATCGCTTCGGTTTCTGCTTTTGTTTCATTAAATAGTAAATGATAATGAATCCCATTTTTTATGACATGTCTAATTCGCAGATTATTTCTTTGAGGTGAAAATGAAATGTGATTGGGAGATTTTTCTTGTATAAACTTTATTAGATCGGGGTTGTCAGAGTCCCTTGTATACCTATATATTTGATTGTTTGATTGGAGGTCTTTGCAAATATTATTTAAAGTAGAATCTTCATCTAATTCAACGATTAGACCTTGGTAATTCATATCTGCTATTTGAATTCCGTCTTTTGAAATTTGTGCTGATTCTAATAATTGTGTTTCTTCGATATAATTAAAATCGATTTGATTTTCAAAACATATTTTAGCGGATTTCCATGGTAGTTTATTTGCTTTGCCGAGTATGGCTATATTGCATACATGAGTTGAATCATTATTTATCCAGCATAACCTTTTAAAGGCATCCGAATATTCACTGTAGTTTGACCACCATTTGGCGTTTGGTCCAACATCTGGAGGTCTTTCATCTTTTCGGCAACTACGAATAGAATAATAAAAGGCATGGGGGACAAGTAGGTTTACGCCACGAATGATGCACCAGTTGCCTAACCACATCATTTCATCCCAAGTTAGTTCGTGTCCGTAGGCACCACAACATTCATTTAAATTTCTTCGCTTTTTACCATGTATCATAGCTGAGGAACTACATTTCGCTTGGGTTGATTCTTCGCCTTCTAATGCTGAAGGAGTATCTGGTAGTATCCAACGCCAGACAAGGTCTTGACCTGGAATGTCAAAATATTGTAGTAGGCCTAAGTCGTCACCTTTCGATGGATGGCCTGTTAGTTGAATATTCTTTTCTTTACAAAATTTACCAATGCGAGCATAGTAGGTTTGTTCTAGTAGCAATGAACAAGCTGATGTATAAATCTCCACATACTTTTCAGCTTCATTTTTATCATCAGACCACAATGATGCTAAGTGGGGTGTGAAATCATATCCTAGAATTTTATTTATTTTCTTCAGGATATCGTTGGTGCCAGGATACACATTATTTTCCTTACACTTTCCTAGCATGTTTGGTTCATCAGTAAAGATGCCTATGATCGTCTTGTTGAAATAGGAAGAAAACCGGTCATGAAATTATTTGTAAACAAGATTTATGAAACAGTCGACGGCTTCCGGGTTTAATATATCTGCCGCAGCCGGAGAATCTTCTTCAGGGCCTTCATCAATATAATGTAAACCTCTAATATAGGAGTCCACCTTTCGGTCAATCACCGACATCAATTTTCCATCTTGATCACTGACGATCGCCACTAATTTTTCATCATCTTTAAGTTGATAGGGGATATTATTTTCATGATCAATCTTTGCAAGGCAACGACACTGAAAATTTGGATTGGTTTCCACTACTTGCCCACAAGAAGAACCAGAGGGGTACATACCTTCATCATATAGGATAACGTTCATGTTTCGTCGTTGTGCTTCTTTGATGGCTATTTCATAATAGTTTAGTAATTCCTCTGACATCCAAGCAAGATTTCTTGGTAATCCAACTCTCGGATGTATTACGAAGCCATGTACACCGTGATCTTCAAAATCGTTGATTTGATTTATAATTTCTTTTTCATCAAGTGTGTCATTCCAAAACCAAAAGGGCATTACGCTACATTCTTTAGGCGGATCAATTAAATCATTTGGTAGCTGCATAACTCTTTCTTTGGTCTAAAGATCTTTTTGAGTAAAAAGTAAATCGATATATAAGGTTGCTGTCCAACCGTAGTCATGTAATACTTGGAAGTATGGGCTTTCTTCGGGGGAGCATTGTCCTTTTCTTAGTAGTTCAGGTGGATCGATTTCATTGCGATCATCATAATATTCAAAGGATACACCAAATCTTTCACATTCTTGTTCTATTACTTCAGATGTTCGTTTTCTTATAGATAGGGCGACATCGTTCAAGCCATAGCGTTCAAATCCTTTTGCTATTAACCAATTTATGTTAATCCAAGTTGGCCCTCTCCACATATCTTTTGAATAGTGTTCGCAATCTTTAACAGCAATTGATGAGATAGGGAATGAAGTAGCAAACATGTTTGGGTCATTAAGATGCTTAGCTAGTATTTCAGCTTGCTGTTTAGTTGCAGCGCCACAAATCAGTGGTAAAAACCCTGAGCTTGCAATAACAGGAGATGCTTTATTAATATCTACATCATAGTCCACAAAGAATTGTTCTTCTTCTGACCATAATTTTTTTCTGATTAATTGGTTTAATTCTTGATGTTTATTTTTCCATTTATTGGCGTCTTCTTTTAATTCTAATATAGAAGCGAATTTACTTAATATTTCGTATTCTAATGCAAGAAAAGAATTGAAATCTACAGCATCTAATTGAGTTGCTGTATCAAATCTTGGTGAATTATCCATTCCGCTTTCGCCACTTCGACAGGTGGTATTACCTTCAATGAACCATTCAACTAATCCAGCCCCATCCGTATCTCTATTTTTAAAATCCCACTCTACATACCTACATAATTTTGGATAAACCTCTTTGATCCATTCTTTATTATTTAAATATTCATTTACTAAATCGACACCATAGGCCAAAATGGGTGGTTGGGTAATAGCGGAAACCTTGTCTGGAGTCATTTGGTGTGCAATATAGCCATCTTCCTTTTGAGTATCTAAAACAGCATCTATCAATTCTTTTGAAATTTGTTTATCAATATGCCTCCATCCAATGGCATGAAAAACGGAATCCCATAACCACATATCTTTGTGAGGCCAACGATCTGGAGTTGACCAATGACTTTTAATTTGGTTTTCTGGACTATATATTTGTGTTTTCATAATTGATAAAAATTTGACAGCTGTCCGTTGAGTAACTTCAGTTAGATCTTCTGGTAACGTTTGTTTTTTTAACCATTGGCCTCTTAATGTTATTGCCTCTGAGAGGTTTTCACTTACTTTTGTTTTATCAAAATTAGCGGTTGCTCCAATCAATGTTAAATCGCCTTCGGTGTAAGATGTGATTTGTTCATTGATCTCTGTGATTTCACATGAACCTTCTATAAGGAGATGATAAGCATCCAGAAAGACACCTTTTAAGTTTCCTTGTGAAGATTTTAAATCAAAAAAATCACCTGCAATTACAAAGTCACCATGGTCTAAAAGGCTAAATTTTATTTTACATTCTCCCGGAAATTTTATTTCAATTCCAGGGTTCTTAAATGAAGTTTTAGCGGTGATTGAATTTTTATAATCAGTTTTTCCTTCTATGCCAGAAAAGGCTAGTAGTTGGCCACCATGCCAATTTTGACGTTGCAATAAATTTGGGTTCATGATTGTTTTCGCATAAGATTTTGTTTGAAATGCAATATTTTCTCGCAATTGTTTAATTATCAAGAGAAATGATGGGTCCTTCTTTATTGCTATAATGAGACAATCATTAAATACATTTTATGATATTAATCGCTTTAAATATTTTGTATTGTCTTGATAATATACCTTACTATTTGATCTTCTATGTGAAGTTTAATTTGTCATTCAATTATTGTAGGAAAAATAAAAATGAAGAAGCCTAATTTTGTATTTATTATGACTGATACCCAAGGGGTTAACATGGTGGAGTCCTATGCAAAAAAAGGGTTAATGACTCCTAATTTGGATAAATTAGCTTCCGATGGCATTAAATTTAATAGGGCATATACGACTTGTCCATTATGTACACCAGCCCGAAGCGCTTTGTTTACGGGAAATTATGGTAATTTTAATGGCGCTTGGGCGAATCATTTAGCAATTGGGGATAATATAAAAACGATGGGTCAGCGTTTTCGTGACGGTGGCTATAAAACAGCCTATACAGGTAAATGGCACTTGGACGCTCATGATTATTATGGAAGCGGAATTTGTCCGGATGGGTGGGATAATGAATACTGGTATGATGGTCGTAACCATATGAATTTGTTAAGTCAAAATGAAAAAAAACTATGGCGAGAACAATTAAATTCTTTGACAGATTTAAAAGAGAATTCGATAAAATCCGAATGGACATGGGGTCATCAAGTTAGTAATCGAGCGATTGATTTCCTAAGTAAACAAGATGGTCAAGAAGACCCTTTTTTATTAGTGGTCTCTTATGATGAGCCTCATGGTCCATTTACATGTCCGTCAGAATATGTGGAATCATTTGAAGAGTTTGAGTATGACATTGGTGATGGTGCCTTTGATTCTTTAGAAGGCAAACCGCAATTACAAAAAGATTGGGCCGTACATGCCGGTGTATCGGAACGAAATAAAAAGGTTAAGAAACCAATGTATTTTGGTTGCAATAGTTTTGTTGACAATGAAATTGGTAGGGTTTTAAAGGCGATTGATCAACATGCAAAAGATAATACGATTATAATTTTCACTTCAGACCATGGTGATATGATGTCTGCGCATGGATTAAAAGGTAAAGGTCCAGTCATGTATGAAGAGATTACTCATATTCCTTTGCTGATTAAATTTCCTGATAGGGGTTCCTTTTGTCAGGAGAACAATACTCTTGTTAGTCATGTTGATATTTTGCCGACTATGTTGGAGCTAGCCGACCTTGATATCCCGGATATTTTTGCTGGTAAGAGCCTTGTCTCCACATTAAAAGAAGAAGAAAAGCGATCGGTATTTATTGAATTTAATCGTTTTGAAGTTGATCATGATGGATTGAATGGGTTTCATCCTATTAGGTGTATTGTTAAAGGTGATTACAAGTTATCAATTAATTTGCTTGATGATGTGGATGAGTTGTACGATTTAAAAAATGATTCAGCTGAATTAATAAACCTTATTCTTGATGAAAATTTTTCTGATATACGAGATGCTATGCTTGATGAATTAATTGATTATTTTTATAAACAGCGTGATCCGATGCGGGGTCCCTGTTGGGAAAAACGACCATGGAATAATAAAGCTAAATTGGGGTTTAAGGGTGGTGTGTTTCGACCAAGACCAAAAGATGGTTATGCACCATCAATATTGAATTATTTTACTGGAGAAGAGGTAAAATCGGCTACTTTTAAAGTTGATGCCTAGGAATTCAATAGGAAGTCATATTATGCAAATAAAAATAATCTACTATCCTAAGTATTGCCCTGTGAAGTTGTCAATAATCTAATTATCGGTCATATTATGGTAAGAATTGTAGGATATAATAGAGTACGAATCTTATTACATAAATACTAGTTCTTAAACTTGTAACATTATTGCCTATGAAGACAAACGTCCTTTTAATTTTATTAATCCTTGGAGTAGTTGGCTTTTCTTATATAAGTTTTGAAAAGAAAACTCTACCCTATGATATTGATTATGAATCAGATGATTCAGATGTATCGATTTCACCAGAAACTAATGAAACCATCAAGGTCGTAACAGAAGACTGGAAGCCATTTAGCTTTATTGAAAATGATGTGATTAAAGGTTCTGCAACAAATATTGTGAGGACAGTTCTTGATCAAAGTTCGATGTCCTATAGCATGAATTTATATCCATGGGCAAGATCTTATAAATTAGCTTTGAGTGAGCCAAATGTTTTAATTTTTGCAATTGTTCGAACGAAAGAAAGAGAAAATCTTTTTAGATGGGTTGGCCCTGTAGCAAAATCTGATAGAGTATTTTTCTATAAATTAAAATCAAGAAAAGATATTTCGGCAAAAACAATTGATGATCTTAAAGAGTTACGAGTTGGTGCTGGTCAATTGAGTAATAAACATATATTTTTACAGAACAATCAATTTAAAAATATAACGTTGATTAGTCCTCATGAAGCAACAGTTAAGCATCTCCTTGATGGGCAAATCGATTTAATAGTGAAGCATGAAGATTCCTTGAGTGCAATTCTCAAAAATACAAATGTTCCTTCAGGCAAATTAGAAATGGTATTACTTGCATTTGAAAGTGAGCCTTATATGGCTTTTAGTAATAAAACTTCTGATGAGGTCTTTAATAAGGCCAGTGAAGCCTATAAGAAACATTTTACAGATTTTTTTAAAAATTAATAATACCCTATAGCGCTTCATTGTCTTGATACGCTCCAAAGCTTTTAATCTTTATGCACCGGATGTCCTGGGCTGATAATGTCGCTCCCGTTCCATATCGGCTGATGCCATTCTCAAAAGTAGCTTTCCTTTTAATATTTGAAAATCAGATTGATCCCAAAGATTGTTTTGTTGATCAGGATCTTCGATGCGGTCATATAACTCACCATATTCTTTTTTCATATAAACTACAAGCTTGTATTCGTCAGTGATAAATGTTCGTTGGAGATAATCCATTTCATTGGGACGAAACTCACACATGGTCCAATCTTGAACTTTTTTATTTTCGCCTGACCAAACAGTTGATTGATCAACACCTTCATAGTTTCGATTTATGTCAAAGTTGGCTAGTGAACTGAAGGTAGGTGCGATATCCATTAAATTTTGAAGAGTAGTGCTTTGTTTGCCTTTGGTTTTATTGCCAGGTACCTTGGCAATGAAAGGTACCTTTTGAATATCATCGTAAGCGTGAAGGCCTTTATTCCATAAATTATGATGTCCTAAATAATCTCCATGGTCTGAAGTGAAAACAATGACGGTATTGTCGTAGATCCCTTTTTCTTTTAAAGCATCTATCATTCGACCAATATGATGATCCATGAGGGCAATCATCCCATAGTAAAGCGCGGTGATTTTTTTTATTTCTTCAGGCTCTTTAAAAACATTAAACCAGCTATGGGGAATTCCAAAATTATGATTCCATTTGGTTGTTTCATCCTTGTCGTAAGCAGGATACCCATTTTTTTCTTCGCTATCTAACGGCGCATAGAAGGGTGGTTTGTTTTTGGCATCATCTGGAAATTGTTTTGGCAATGGGATATCATCAGGATTGACTATTGTATCCCATGGTGAAGAAACCCAACATGGAGCATGAGGGTCTTGAAAACTAGACCACAGTAAAAATGATTTGTCGGCTTCAATTTGTTTATCAATGAATTCAATGGATTTGTCCGCGATCCATTTTGAATTATGAAATTCTTCTGGTAGATCCCACTTACCATGACCAAAGAAGGCATCGAATTGTCCGTAATTAAAATATTTTTCTAAATCAATGCCTTGCTCTTTTAACCAAAGACCAAAGTGCATGCCGCCGGATTTTTTTTCGTTTGTATGGCCAATACATAATTCAACATGTTCGAATCCATAATAAGGGCCATTCCAGTTTTGAAAAAAATCCCAGTTATGAACTTTAGGTTCAGATTCTAAACTATCTGGGCATCCATGACACTGTTGGAAATGAGCTTTGCCAATTAATGAAGTTGCATAGCCATTTTCATTGAACTGATGCGCGATCCCTTTTGTATCAATATCCAAGGATGTACCTATATTGTAGGCACCATGTCTTGATGGTAATTGACTTGTTAATAGTGAGGCTCTTGATGGAGTACAGGTTGGGCTAGGGCAGTAGGCATCGGTAAAAAGTATTCCATCATCAGCTAATTTATCTAAATTAGGTGTTGGAACTAAGGAATTTAATTTCCCTAAACAATCCCAACGTTGTTGGTCTGATGTAATAATAATAAAATTTAAAGGTTTTTTGCTCATGTGATGCCTCTTTATTTAATTAATGAAAGAGCCACATCTTATCGAAAATATCTTAATATGGTAGGGTGATTGAGAATTGTTTCTGATATAAGGATAGCACGAGTCAGAAGCTTGTGCTACCATTCATTACATATTATATTTACCTGGGCTTAGAATGTTATTTGGATCTAAGGCATTCTTAATTGATGATAGAACTGACTGATATGCATCTTTTCGGCAATCAAGTTTTTTCATTGTGTGGTTACCAGCTCTATAAATAATATATCCTGCTTCAGTTAAGGCATCAACAACTTGATCATGACATTTTCGTGCATTTGAGGCTTCTTGTTTATTTTTCTTATCAAATGAAATTGTCATCACTGAACTTAATGATCTTTCGTTTGTCATGCTTAATGTTTGTTGAAGATCAAATCCATATGAGTTAAAAATTGGCTCTACTAAATTTTGTAAGGCTGTTACGTGTGAACCTTTCATTGGCAATATTGGAGAGATCCAATAAAAGCCAGCTTTATAATCTAATGGATTGCTTGAATTGATAGAGTCTTTTTTCTTTTGATCTTTTACGCGCCATAATCCACCTTGTACGCATGTTTCAGGACTTTGACCTTTTAATAGATCAAAAGCCATTTTTATTTTATGTGAAATAGTGTGTAGTTTTTTTCCAAAAGAATAGTCTTTTATTTTTTGGCCAATTGCTGAGATCAAGTTAACTTGTTTCTCGCCGAGAATAATCATTTTTTTCATGCCTTTGAAAGATTTCAAAGCTTTTTTTAATTTTTTAATATCAGCTTTAACTTGTTCTTTTGATCCATAAAGCCCAGCTGTTCCAGACCAAGCACCAAGACCATTTCTTTCAATCATTTTCTCTCTTAATTTCGGAGCCAATGGAGTAGCGCCTTTCATTTCTTCCCATGGATATGATTGTGACATAGAAAGTATTCTAAGATCATTACCAATATGAATGACGGATTTTAATGTGCCATCCATTCTCAAAGGTCTAATGCGGTCAATGAATTCAGCGATATCTGAATTGTTCTTTAACATGAAGTAAGCCACTTTGAAACATTCTGGTTTTGGCATTAACCAAAAAGTCATTTTAGTGATGACACCTAAGTTTGATTGTGTGAATAAACCATCAAGACTAGGACCAACACCCCATTTATAAACGTCAGTCACTTTAGAGTTTTCGAAACTACCAAAACCTGTCTGAAGAACTTCTCCGTTTGCCAAAACGATTTCATAGCCACAACTATTAGCAAAGCGGTCACCATTTGGACTATGGCCAAAACCTCTTTCGGCTGTATTGCCAATCAAGCTTGTGTCTGGTCCAGCTCCGGTAGCATCCATAATGAATGGATGATTATTGTCTTCAAGAAATTTAGCCACTTGACCTTGTGTTACCCCTGGCTCTACGACTACTGTTCCTAATTCTGCATCGAAGGAAAAGATCTTATTCATTCTTTTTAAGTCTAATAAAACGACTCCATTGTTTAATGCACAAGCATCACTATAACCCCAGTTTTTACCTGTACTGATGGGATGGACTTCCCATACAATTTCGTTCGCAAGAGACATGATTTCTTTTACTTGATCATGATTTTCAGGCTGGATGATTAATTTAGGAAGAGTTCCTGATTCGAGTGTACTTCTTCCATATTCAAAACGTGTATCTAAATCTATTTTAACATTTTCGAAGCCGACGATGTCATAGAATTTTTGAAAGATGTCTTTCTGGATTTTAGATGTTTGATATTTTTTAAATTTAGTTGCTTCTTTGATATCTTCTTCTATGGAATTTAATTTTGTTTTTTGTAAATGTAATCCACTATAGAAGGATCTTTTTAAGTTTTTAATTTTGTGTGGAAAATTTTCTATTGTATTCAATGTATCCCAATCAATGATAGAAAGAATGGCAGGTGCATTTTGTACTCTAGCACATTCTTGTTTGTCAGACAGTGGTCTGAAATAAAGAAATCGTTTATAATATTGTACATGTCTTGGGTTAACTTCTATTAATGTGTGATCACATTTGAAAACTTTATAAGCATAGATAAATACATAATTAAATAGACCTATTAAAAGATCTTTACTTTGTCGGTAATCATCATGAATGACAAGTCTAGTAACTTCAGCAAGAGTTTTGTCTTTTAATTTTTCTGTTTCGTTAGGAAAAGTTTGGAAGCAAGGTAAATCAGAAATATTTAGTACGATTGTTACGGTGGCAATGACATTATTTAAAGAGTCCTTTGCGGAAACGATAACGGTTGTTATTTGGTTGTCATAATTAGAAATAACAGAGTGATAATCGTTATCGATTAAAAAACCTTTTTTCATGTATACATCTGTGACAAGTTCATAGCATTTTTTTCGATCTTCTTTATTGGAAGTAATTGAGAAATTGAATTTATCTTTTTCAATTATATTAGTTGAGTATTCATCGAGCTCAAACTTTTTTATGATTGAGCTGACGGATGATGGTCTTTTTGACGATCGTCTATTTAATTGATTTCCTGAAGCAACATGGCTAGTGACTGATTGTTTTTCGAATGATGTCATTTGATTTCCTCAGCTAAATTAAATTCCTCTTACATAAACTAAAGGAAAGTTGAGGGTAGATCCTGACCATTATTTGCTTAAAATTTTTATATATTTTGAAATCGGCAATATTATTAACAATACGAAACTAATATTTTGTTTGGCTAAAGAATGTAGCTAGTATTTAAATTGTGAAACAATTGTGCCCCTCATTGGTTTAGTATTTCAAT
Source organism: Planctomycetota bacterium (assembly GCA_002746535.1). Lineage (GTDB taxonomy): Bacteria > Planctomycetota. The sequence continues at coordinate 74,957 of NVWA01000004.1, read as the reverse complement.
GCTTAGGACAAGCCTTAAGAAATGATTAATTTTATTCAATTTTGATATAGGGTATAAACTCAGCGATAATTTTGTTGGTTAGCTTTTTACTTTTTGTAACTATAAAAGCATCTAAACCAAAATTTGCTTTTGCGTCTTTTGAAAGCCCCTTTAGGAAGTATTTAATTTGAATATTTTCACCCTTGATAATGCTCGTAATCTCGGGCATACTGATTGATTGTTTATAATCTATGGTTACTTTTTTATCAACAGTGTCGTCTTTTGGCCTAGGTGATATATGAAAAGATGTCTCAATTATTGGCAGTTGGGCGCTTACTAATGATCCCTTCCCCTTTTGTTTTTCACCATTTACTATAATAACTTCAATGAAGTGAAATTTATTGTTTGATTTTCTTTTAACCCTTATAGATTGTTCCAATTGTAATTCTCCATTCATATAAATAGCAAAGCCATATTCAAAAGGACCTTCTCCATATATTTGATCCTCACTAAAACGTATATGCATTGGTTGATCATCTAGCTTAATAATTGGCGAAGATATTATTATTTTTGATAAGCCTTTAACCTTTAACTCTGCAACAGATTTAAATTTTGGATATGTTATTTCACACTGACCGGTTTTAGTAATGGTCCAGTCCTTTCTAATTGATTTTGAATCAAAATTATCAATAAAAATAACGTCAGAATTTTTTAAATAAGAATAGTAGCTTATCCAAGGTGCAATAATTTCATTTTTTAGAAGTTTTCTTTTTTCTCCAAATCCATTTAAGCTATTCGATATGATTGAATATCTGCTTGATATAATTTTGTGTTGTTTATTTCTTGCGAATAAAACTTGCCCCTCTTCAACTGAAAGTCTAGAAGTATTATTTTGTGTATCATTTGAAATCTCAAAAATAGTACCTTGAATGGAAAATGAGTGCTGCTGATCGGTACTATAATTTTTAAAATAATTTATTTCACCTTTTTGTATATTAGCGTAAATATCACCTTTTAGGACATTTAAACGAGTTTCACCCACAACAATTTTTGTGTTTTCATTGACTAAAATGCTAGAGCCATCTTTAGTCATAATTTTTATATATTCGCTTTGTTTTGTTTCTAAAATATCGCCTGGTTTTAATTGAGATAAGGAATATAAATTTGTGTTTTTATTATTTCTTGTGAATTGCACTTGTCCTATGGCATCAATTTTAACATCCATAGCTATATTGTTGTATTGAGTTAGAGTGTCTTTGTATATCCATCCAGTAATACATATTGCAAATATTGCTGCTATGGCAATTAGAATTTTATTTGTTTTAGATTCTTGTTTTTGATTTTGAAATCTTCTACTTCGATGTTTTGTTTTGCTTTTAAATGGAATTATTTTTCCATTTTGTTCAGCTTCTTTCAGAGCAGCATTTTTGTCATTCATAACATTTTGTATGGTTGCTTCGAAAGTTAGCGCCTCTGCAAATTTCTTTTGATAATTCATATTGTTTGAAAGCAATTTTTTTAGTTTCAGACTTTCATTATCTGATAGATCATTCGCAATATATTTTTCTAATAGTAGGTTGAAATATTCTGTTTGGTTATTCATTTTCTCTAAAGCTCTTTCATTTGATTTGTAATACAGGTTTTTAGACTTCGCCTTGTGCGACTTAATATCTTATATGTCGCTTCTTCAGTTATTTTTAAAAAGTCAGAAATTATCTGGCATTTAATTTTTTCTTGATAAAACATCATGAACACTTTTTTTGTTTTTGCCGGAAGTTTTTCTACACAACTATGTAAAGCATTTATTTTTTCTCCATCAATATTTTCAACTTGATCCCAGACAGTGTCTTCTATTACTTCGGCGATCTTATGAATCTTTTTCTGCTCCATGTATTCTTTACGTAATAACTCTCGACATCTGTTTTTGATAAGTGTGCGTGCCCAGGCATTAAAATTGGTGCCCAGTTTGAATTTTTCCCAGTGATCACAAATATAAACGGCTGTTTCCTGAGTTGCATCTTCTGCAATTGACCAGTCTAATGTCATGGTATAAGCAAATGCTTTGAATTTTGCCTGATCCTTCATGAACTTGTTTAATATTTGAGCTCTTTTGGTCATCATTTTCTACTTGAGAGGTTTCTCTTTTAACTATAAGGATATTAATAGTGGAATCCTGACTATTATTTCGTTTAATTTTTAAAATATCAAAGACAATAGATTTCAAATAGAAAATACTGATGATTGTATCCTAACTCTATTTATATCAATAATTTAGGATGCAACGAGAGTGCTGTATAAATTAATAATTAGTTTTCATTTTTTTACATAGATTAAAACGCATCATGAAATATTTCTATTTAGGGGAGACCTTATATATGAATTTTTTAATTCGTTAATATATGATAAGTCTGTATCTTTTTATAGGCTGTGAATTGAGAGGTTGTAACTATTCTGATTTTAAGATTAACTTAGAGGTGATTAACTAATTATTTCACAAGACCATATAAGTTAGAGATTGATATGCCACTTAGGATAGCCCCAATAATGCCAAGAAACCCTTGGTCAGTTCCGCAAATTACTAGATTATCGAAGGGGGTTTTACCCGTTTTGGTTTTAACCGGTGAGCCATATACGGCTCCGTTGATGTGGCCCGTATATCTTTTAATAGTATGAGGAGTAAAAATATCAGTGAAGGTTACAGCACTTGTGAAATCATCTTTAAATTTAAAAACTTCTTTTAACGATCTTTGGTACGAGTCTTCTTTTTGATGATAATATTTATCAATATCATTTGTTTTTAAATCTTCCCATAATTTAAAATTTGCAATATTGGTGATGCGGATCACTGGCTCATCGATGGGTTTATCCAGTTGATAGTTTCCTGGGCTGCAGATAACTCCACTACAGGGATCAATGAAATCCTTGGCGTCTTCATATAAATAATTTTCACGGGTATTAAAAAATGTAATGGAAGCATCATAGTTAAAGTCTGTTTGTGGCTTTGAAAGACAAGATATGCTTTCCATGAAACTCATCATGCCGGTAAACTTTTGAGGGGTTTGGGGTTCATAGCCATCTATTAAATTTAAAGTATTAAGGTAACCAGCCGAAGAAATGATTAAATCAGCCGTGAGAATTTCCTCTTTTTCGGTATGTATTTCTGTAATTAATTCATTTTTTCTAATTAATTTAGTAACGCCATTTCTTAATTTAAGTTCACCGCCAACTTCTTTGTATTTTTTTTTCAAAACTTTTAATATTTGTCTAACGCCTTCATCTGGTCTAGCAAAGCCTTCTAGGAGAATACTTTTATACATAGTCACAAATTGGCCTAATTCCATATCGTTTTCTATGGCACTGCCATAATAGGTTAATGGGCATAGAATCATCTCAATGAGGGTCTGGTCGGTAAAGACTTCATTTAAGAACTCTCGCGCTGTTTGTGTCTCTACTTTATCAAGTGTCAAATTATCATAACTTAAAATAAATTCGATAAGTTTGATATATTGATCTATCTGATGAGGGAATTCTTTAGCAATAGATTCTTCCAGATGTTTAGGATCATTTGTAAAAGTTATCCTCTTATTTGGGAAAACAACTTCTGAATAATTTTGAGGTTTTAATTTAAAATCTTCATATGGAATTCTTAACTGGCGAAATAACTTAGTTAGTGGCGCACCCTTGGTGCCTCTAGGTACATAGTTTGTGACGGCATGTAAACCAACATCAAATTTTCGAGCTTTCATATTATAAAAGGAGTTTAGTCCGCCAATCACATAATGGCTTTCTAATATGCACACCTTTTTATCAAACATTGCTAAGCGAATTCCGGCAGCTATCCCGGACATTCCTGCTCCAATGATTATGGCGTCATAGTGCATGCTAATTTATTTAGTTAAGGTTGCCGGTAAGTTAAATGCTTGCCGGCTGCTAGTAATTATTTGTCTTTTAATTTTGGTGTTAAATATGTAACACAACTTGCGAGAGAATTTAATTCGGGGTATTCTGCTTCCGGGACTTCAACGCTGTAACGTTTTCTTAGTTCCATAACAATGTCTAGAAAATCCATTGAGTCCAATTCGATTTGATCACGTAAGGCTTTATTATCGTCAATTTCTGATAAATCTTCATCTGGGGCAACATCTTCAATGATTTTAACAACTGCTGACCGAACCTCTTCTTCTGTCATTTGACTTAAACCTTTCTTGGAATTAAATTACTCTTATTCTTTATAATTTTTAATAATTAACACAGAATTAATACCGACCATTCCAAATGAATTATTTAGAATATAATTGACGCTATCAACTTTTCTGGGTTCATTTATAACTAAGTTCTGAATATTACATGCTGGATCTAAATTATCAACATTGATTGTCTGATGAACTAAATTATCCTCAAATGAGGGCAAATTTCCGGCTAATTCTAATGTTCCAGCTGCGCCCATGCAATGGCCAATGAAACTTTTTGTATTATTGATGAATGTGTTTGGACTATTTCCAAATATCTTACGAATCATTTCACATTCTTGAATATCTCCTTGAGGAGTTGATGTGGCATGAGTATTTACTATATTAATATCATTCGGAGTTAAACCGGCTTTATTCAGAGCTAACTGTACGCATTCGCCTTGTCTTTTGGGATTTGGCAAAACAAAATCTGTGGCATCACTGTTGATTGCATGACCAACTATTTCGCCGTAAATATGTGCATTTCTTTTTAGCGCATCATCCAATCTTTCTAGAGTATAGATGCAGCCGCCTTCTGAAACAACAATTCCATTTCGGTCAACATCGAAAGGTCGACTAGCTTTTTCAGGATCATCATTTTCAGCAAGGGCACCTTGACTTTTAAAGGCAGCAAAAATTCCAAAGGTATGCACACTTTCTGATACACCTCCGGCTAATGCTAAATCGACTTCGCCCAATTGTAACATTTGAGCCCCTTGAATTAGTCCAATATTTCCTGCGGCACATGCAGCACCGAGACAATAATGTGGCCCTGTAATCCCTAAATTTAAAGTGACTTCTCCAGCAGGGCTATTAGCAACAGTTCTAGGGTTGTGATGATGTGACCAAAATTTAGTGTCATAACCAAATTGGGATATATTATAAATTTCGTTTTCTGTTTCTACATTTCCATGTTCGGTAATTCCTATATAAACACCGACTCTACTTTTATCAATATTTTCGAATTGAATGGTAGCATTTTTAATCGCTTCATTTGCACAGAAAATGGAAATGGACCCAGCACGAGTACCTCTTCTTACTTCTTTTTTCTTTTGGTATTGGAATGTGTCGAAATCGCAACACCCAGCAATTAATTCACCCATGTAATGAGTATCAATTGTGGTAACCCCTGATTTCCCTGCGAGGATATTATTTCTATATTCGTCTAGTTGATTGCCGTTTGGTGCCGTTAAGCCAATGCCAGTTATAACAATTCTTGGAAGTTGATTCATTCTCTACTTGGTTTTATATTTCTTAGTGTAGTCTTTAAAAGGCGCGATAGTTTATCCATTTTTTGTCAAATTGAACTAAAAATATGATGAAAAAGCTCCTCAAGAGAGGGTTTGTTGCTCAATAATTGATTGTTTTTGAGAATCCATTAAAAATAATTTACTAGCTTAAAAGGTGCTGAAAAGCCCTTTAAAAGCTAAACAGCTTTTTCATTGGATAATTTAACTATATTTAATTCCATTATTTGCCGGCATTTTAAAAAGGATGTATTTTCAGATTTTAAAGAGAAAAATGTTTACAATACACGAATTAAAGTAAAATTTCGGCCACTATTTTGAGTCATTTTATTCTCTAAAATGTCTCATATTCCCCTGTAGCTCAGCGGTAGAGTAGGTGACTGTTAATCACTTGGTCACTGGTTCGAATCCAGTCGGGGGAGCTTAAAAAGCCGGCCATTGCGCCGGCTTTTTTTTTGTGGCGAAAAAGGTTCACCTATCCGCCGAAGGCGGAAATCCAGTAGTGGTAGCTTAAAAAGCTAGGCATAGTTCTAGCTTTATTTTTGTTTCATTTTAGAATCAAAATTATTATTTAGTTTGGATTCTTACTATTATGAAAATACTTTCTTTTTCAATTTGGTTGTTAGTTATTTGTTTTTCTTCATTTACAATAATTAGTTGTGGGAGTAGTAGCGATAGTAGCAGTACATCAACAACAGAAGCTACCACAAGTTTTAGCTTCAAGCTTACAACTGGGCCAATCGATTTGAACGATTCAGGTCGTGGTCTCTTTTCAAATATAATGGTTGATGGTCAAACATTAATTGCTACTTATCAAATCGCACCTGCTGATACAATCAGTGAAAATAAATCTCTTTATTATAAAACCTTTGATCGCGATTTGGTTGAGCTTACTCCTCAAAAATACGCAATTGATGTCAACGCGACTAGTTCCTTAATTGATTTTCAAGGAGATTTGGGCGATCATAAAGTTACTTTATTAGGGGATAATATCTTCATGATTGCCATTATAAGAGGTCAGGAAGTTGGAGGTATTTTAAAATTCGATAAATCTTTTACTCTTTTGGCGGAACCCTTGTTTATCGGAGTCGGCGATAAAGAAGTTGAAGCTCAACTTGATATGGGCTTCACCAATGATGGAACCAGTGTCTATGCTCAATTTTATTATAAGAAAGGGGATGTGCCTGAAACAGACTGGGGTGCTTCAATTTATCAAATTTCTACTGATTTAGTTTTAGGAAAGAGTGGTATTCTTTATCCAGATGGTGGAACTTTTAACAGTGGTACTGGCGTTGTCTTTGTTCCTAAAGGACAAATGGGTTTTACCGAGGATCGTCTTCAAAGTTTCTCTGCCAATAAAGATTACGGGAACGTAAATCGAATTGGGATATTTACTTTTGGAGTAGATATGGAAATGAAGTTTATTACTGGTTCTTCAAAAGATATTGCAGAACAAGATCTTGATATTTATTTCCCAACGGGACCCTCATTTAATGTAAAGCACCAACTTTGGGTGGTCGGCTATTCTAAGGAAAACTTTGAAGGTGATATGGGTGGGCCAGATGGCCTAGAGCTTGGTCCTAGTTACATTGAAATATATGATGCCAATTGGAAGTCGTTAAAAACTATTCAAATCAATGAGTCAAATAAAGCTTTTAGAGTCATGACCCAAACGGTCGATGATGATATTTATGTTGTCTATGATGAGATGGATAAGCAAGGTTCTGCGACAACCTCTAGATCTAGAATTGAACATTACAAAATAACTACTGAATAAACATCACTTTAATTTTTATCATTTAATATGTAATAGGAAGATCTTGGAGAATCGGTAGGAATTACCTTTTTTAAGTAACCTGCTGTTTCTAAACTCTTCAAGTCTTTCGCAGCAGTATTGGCAGCACATCCTAAAAACCGAACAACCATAGCTCGTGTTAATAAGCGGTGTTGTTGGAATAATTGTCGTAATTCTTGCCTTCTATATTCGCTATAATTTTTCACACCTTTTTCTAAAGAGATATTAGGTGGCGAATAAATATTTTCTTGTGTCATTGGAGTGATTTTATTCTCATCTGAAACGAAGGATTTTTGTTTTATATCAATTGGTGCAATATTCTCTTTTATTTCGGAACTCTTAAAATTTACAAGCTCATTTGTAATCAATTTATTATTGCCGGTAATAATGGCCATTCTTTCGATTTCATTTTTTAATTCTCTGATATTACCAGGCCAAGAATGCTCTTGCATTGCATCCAATAAATTTTTATCTATGGTTGTGTCTGAAAGATTAAAATGATGGCCCAAAAAGTGTTGAATTAAAAGAGGAATGTCATCTCTTCTATCTTGAAGAGAAGGTAGATTGATTTGTAATCTATTAAGGCGAAAGTAAAGATCCATGCGAAATGTTTTTTGTTCTAATAATATTTCCAGGCTAATATTTGTCGCCGCAATAACTCTTGCCTCAATAGGAATAAATTTTGTACTTCCTACTGGTCTGACGATCATATTTTCTAATACTCGTAAAAGAGAAGCTTGTAAGGGCATGGGCATAGAGCTGATCTCATCAAGAAAAATGGTGCCTTTGCCTGCAGATTCAAAGAGACCTTTATGATCTTTCATGGCACCTGTAAATGCTCCTTTTTTATAGCCAAATAATTCTGCTTCCATTAAGGTGTTGGATATGGCTCCACAGTTGACAGGAATAAAAGGTTCTTTTGACCTATCAGAAAGTTTATGAAGTAGTTTGGCTGTTTCTTCTTTTCCTGTACCAGTTGCGCCTGTAATTAAAACGGGTGCTGATTGATTGGCATATTTCTGTATGTTTTCTTTTACGGTGTTAATACTTTCTGAGGTTCCTATGAAATTTTCAAAAGAGTCTTTAGTGTCATCGATTTTATAGTGTGGTTTTTCTATAACACTCTTTACTTCATTGAACTCTTCATCATTGATCGTCAATATTAATTTTGTGATCTGTGAAGCTCTCATTTCGTGAGCATAATGAAACTCTAAAAGATAATTTGGACGATCTTCTTGCATCTTCTTGAAATAATAGGCTGCTTTTCTGTAATTGTCTTCCTGAGTATATAATCTTACCCACTCTGTAAAAAGTCCCTTATTGGTTCCTTCTGGATCCATTGTATTTAATATTCTGCGAGCGGATACTGTTTGTCGTTGAGCTAACTCTGCGCAAAGCAATAAATAATTCGCCCAAAATCTACTAAGCGATAAAACCTTTTTGTCAGCTAAGATTTCCTTTAAATGCTGTTTTGTACCATTTGAATCATTTAATAGCATGCTTCTTTCTGCTAATAAAAACTTGCCGGATCTATTGCCGATTAATTCTGGGTACATGTTCAAATATTTTTCTAGCTCTATATCACCTTCTTCAATTTTTCCAGCTCTCCACAAAAGTTTTACTTTTTGTGAGAATATATTTTCTCCAAACTTTCCAAATATGGCTATGTTTTTAATCTTGTTAATTTCCTGATAGGCCAATGATAACTTTCCAATTGATTCATAATATCTTGCTTGAAGGTATTCAGGTGGAAAGGTTGATTCAGAGAATTGAGGGTATCCTTTTAATATTTTAATTGCCTTTGAAATATCGTATTCCTTTTTGTGGAGTATGCATCCTAAGGTCACTTTCGCCTTCATTTTATACCACCGTATTGACCCTTTTGGATATAGACTTTCTGCTTTTATTTCTGATTCAAGTTGTTGGTCAGACATATTTTTAGATAATTCTAGGCGTGCTAATGATAAGTAAAATAGACTTTTACATATGCTTTTTATTTTTGAAAGATCTAGATTTTGATAGATTTGAATTATTCTATTTAATTCGGAAAAATTGTTGGTGGCATAGGCCACGTCTGCTGCTAAGTAAAGTAGAAGAGAATAAATTTCAAGGTCATCAGGTGGGTCTTCAATAACATTGATTAACGATTTGAATTTCAATGAATCTGAATTGTTGGAATTTATTATTGCCTCGTAAGCTTGGTGGAGTTTTTTATTTTTGGAACTCTTTTTTAGGAGATTGTCCATGGCTGTTTGATCCTCATTTAACCATGCATCAATAAAACTCATCGCTACTTTCCTTGGTTTAATTTTTATTACTTATTGTATATTAGGAATTGTAATAATCTATATAGATCAATTTAAGTTTTAATTGATCTATATAAGTCAATTATTTCCAGTGCTAAATGTTGAGCATTTATCATAACTCTTTTAAAATTAGGAACTTACGATTTATTGAAATTTGGCTTGTGATTTGCATTAGAAGATTTAATTCAGATATTTAATGGGAGAAAGACAATGAGTATTTCAGCGATTCAGACCCCAAAACTGAACAATCATTTAAATGGTTTTAAAGCAGCTTTGTCTAAAAGTTTTAGTCACTGGAGTGTGGATAGATATGGAAGACTAATCAGTGGGTTTTTAATTTCTATTTTTCTACTCATGAGTATGTACAACCCTTATTGGAATTTGGGAGCTTTAGTCGTTAGTCTTTCATTAGTGTTAACTTCTATATCTGATAAATGTATTGTTCATGATTTTTTAATTCAATTGGGTGCAAAGGATAGAGAGGATATTTTTCTCTCAGGCGGAAAATTAAAACAGGTATTGAAGAGTGAAAAAATTGAAGTGCGAGATGAGATTGAGAAAAAGCATCAAATCAAAGAGAAAAAACGTTCAGCAACTTCTCAAGCACTATGGGTATTAAAAGAAGAAGTAGAAATTGGTTCTCCAAAATGGGAGATATCTGAAAAGATCAACTTTAGAATTAGTGTGGCTTCTAATCGAGTTGATAGAGAGAAAGTTTATCAATTATCTCAAAAAGTATATGGTCAGTGTGGCTATTCATCTCAAGATCGAAATAAATTATTTGTTAATAGTGACGATGCAAGGCCGGATACAATTACTTTTTTAGCAGAAGACGAAAATGGAAATTCTGTGGCTTCTATTTCAGTAGTGTCAAATGTTCATGGCGATATTCCTTGTCAGAAAATATTTAAAGACGAATTAAGTGAGTTGAATAATCAAAATAAAAAAATGGTGGAGATAACTCGATTGGTTGTTGATGAAAGCTATAGGAACTCTCGAAACCTAATTAAAAATCTTATGAACTTTGTTTATATACATGCATATAAAAACCTTGCATCTGATCATATGTTGATTGAGGTTAACCCTCGACATGTTGGCTATTACAAAAGACTTTTATGTTTTGAAGTAATTGGTGACTCTAAGCCTTGTGGAAGGGTTCAAGGAGCTCCTGCCGTCTTATTAAAACTAGATCTTGGTAAAGCTGAAGAAAAAATAATTGCTGGTAGAAATACAACAGCAAGAGTTGGGAGAAAAACATTGTACAACTATTTTGTTTTAGAAATGCAGGAAGCCTATATTGGTGATTTTATTCGTGAATCAAGTAGACCAATGAGTGTAGATGAAATGTGTTACTTTGGTGTTGAACATGAACTTGTTCTTGCTTAGGTGGAATTAACATATGCACATAGGCTTGACATATGAAGCGAATATATTTAATTAAGTGAATTGTCCTAACCACGTTCTTTTAAATCGTATAATGCAATAATGTATGGATGCTCGGGATCGTAGTGAGTTAGCGTATCAGGGCTGTCAACTTTTCCGATAGGGCGTATATTCTCCCCTTTTATACCAGCGGCTTCATCACCGATATCTTTTTGACATGCTTTAATTTTTATCATTAAGTCTTTGACTATTTCAGGTTCTTGATTAAAGAGGTTTGTTTGTTCGCCTATGTCAGACTCTAAATTGTATAATTCTTCAACCTTTACTTTGTCTCTTGACACATGTAGCTTCCATTTTCCAGAGCGAACGGCTTCTAAATCATTGCATTTATAATAAAAAAAAGCATCGTATTGACTTTTGGCATCTGGCTCATTAAAAAGCATTGGTCGAATATCTTTACCATCAATAATTCTATCTGTTGGTATTTCTACACCTGCCAGGGCAGCGAATGTTTTATAGAAATCCATAGATGAGGTGATTTCTTTATTGACGAGACCTGATTTTATTTTTCTTGGCCAACGCATAATGCATGGTAATCTTTGGCCACCTTCCCAGGTTTGGGTTTTACGTCCTCTTAGTGGAGCATTGCTGCCACCTTCCCCTTGAGCGCGAGATCCATTGTCGCTGGTAAAGACGATTAATGTATTATCGTCTATGCCTTGCCTTTTAAGTTCATCCATTAGAACAGCAGTAACCCAATCAATGTGTTCAACGGCAGCACCATAAGGTCCATTTTCAGCTTTATCGAGAAATTGTTTTGGTACATAAATGGGTAAATGAACATACATATGGGCTAGGTATAAAAAGAATGGTTTGTCTTTATTATCTCGAATAAAAGAAACGCATTCCTCGGTGTATCGCTCGGTTATTCCTCTTTGATCTGGTTGTTCTTGGATGACTTCTTCATCTTTTAAAAGAGGTAGGGGTGGTTGTTTATCATCGGCATTTTGGCGTCCCATGTCATTACTATAGGGTATGCCATAATAACTATCAAACCCATGTCGTATTGGTAGAAATTCTTTTTGGTCTCCGCAGTGCCATTTGCCAACTATCTTAGTTTGATAGTCTGCTTGTTTTAATAATTTTGCAATCGTAATTTCATCTTCATGTAATCCTAATGCGTCACCTGGAAATAATACCCAGCCGCCATTCACAAAAGATCCAAAACCTATTCTTGGAGGATAGCAGCCTGTTAGCATGGAACCTCTAGAAGGTGAGCAGACAGGTGATGTCATATAAAAATCAGTGAATTTAATTCCTTCGGCTGCCAGCTTATCAAGTGCTGGAGTCTTATTAACTTTTGATCCATAACAGGCTAGGTCACCATAACCTAGGTCATCGCAATTGATTAAAATTATGTTTGGTTTCTCCGACATGATTGTTCCTCATTATTGTGATCAAAAGTATAAATGGTTATAGTGATATTTCATAGATTGCAATGAATGTCTCAATCTTGATAATAAAATTTTAAATTGAAATATTTATGTAGTACAAGCTTCTAGCTTGTTGTGAATTTTTTCATATTATATTCTATAATCAGCATTTTAGTTACATGCTGGAAGCTTGTGCTACCATATGACTACTAGCATGTGATATCAATTATTTTAATTGGAAATAATAAAATGAGTAAGAATAGTAATGCTAAGAACAGGCCGAATATCTTATGGGTATCTTTTGAAGATTCGAATCCATTTTATGGATGTTATGGTGATCAGGTTGCCCGTACTCCAATAGTTGATCAGCTTGCAAAAGATGGCTGTATTTGGCCCAATGCATTCGCGCCATCGGGTGTTTGTTCTCCGTCAAGGTCAGCGGTAATCACAGGGATGTATCCGACTTCTATTGGTACTCATCATATGCGAACGACACATAATAATGATAACTGTAGAGAGCTTCCCACGCCCTATGATGCTAAGTTGCCTCATTATGTAAAATGTTTTACAGAATATTTTAGAGCAAGCGGATATTATTGTACTAATAATCATAAGACTGATTATCAATTTGAATCACCCGTTACGGCTTGGGATGAATTAGGAAAAGAGGCTCATTGGAGAAATCGTCCGAATACAGAACAGCCTTTTTTCGCAGTATTTAATCCGATGTTAACGCATGAAAGTGGCATGTGGCCAGAGAATAAATGGTGTGAAAATAATTTTAATCCTGATGATATGGTCTTGCCACCTTATTTTCCTGATACTAAAAAAGTTAGAGAGTCTATGACTCAAATGTATGCTAACATTGAATGGGCGGATCAACAATTAGGCAATCTTTTAAAAGAATTGGACGAAGATGGCTTGGCTGAAAATACCATCGTAGTACATTGGAGTGATCATGGTCCAATGCCTCGCGGTAAACGTTGGCCTTATGATTCTGGAATTCATATACCTATGATCATTCGATATCCTGAGAACGTTAAGCCAGATTCAATAAATGAGGACTTGATTAGTTCAGTTGATCTTGGACCAACGATGATGTCCTTGGCAGGACTAGAGATCCCTCAGTATATGCAAGGCCAAGCGTTCTTAGGAAACGAAAAAGAGGACGCCCGAGAATATATTTTTGCTCATCGGGATAGGCACGATGAAAGTTATGATATGGTGAGAGCTGTTCGAGATAAAAAATTTAAATATATGAGACATTATGATCTTCATTCTCCTTATTTGCCTTTTACACCTTATTGTAATCGTCATCCCATAGTTCAGGAGATGCATCGTTTGTATTTTAGTGATGAGCTGAATGATGTGCAGAAATTAATGTTTGAAAAAAAACCTTCAGAAGAATTATATGATATTGTAGAAGATCCCCATGAAGTCAATAATTTAGCAAAAGATTCTAAATACAAAATTGAAATAAAAAGATTGCGTAAAGCTCTTGATCAATGGATGTTTGATATTGGAGATTTAGGAAAAATAACTGAAGAAGAAATGGTAAGAAATTGGTATCCTGATGGTAAGCAACCACAAACTAGTGTCGTGAAATTTTTCCCGCTAGATAAAAACAAGTTAGAGTCTGAATTGACACCAATGGGAGGAGAGTTTTCTTCACCAACTCGAGTTCAATTAGTTTGCATGACTCAGGGAGCCTCAATTGCCTACACGTTTGAAAATGGAGAAAATATTAAATGGCAATTGTATCATGAACCTTTAATGTTAGAAAAAGGTAGTTATCGAATTAGAACTAAATCTATTCGAATTGGTTTTGCGGAGAGCGAAGAGACAAGTGCTGAGTTTATTGTTAAATAGATTGACAAATATTTTAGAAAGAAGAATAAAATGAGTAATAACACCTTTTCAAAAGTGGGTAGTATTATATTTCGCCCTGATGATATGCCGGCACCAGGACCTTATTATACAACACTAATTGACATGAAAAACATTGAGACCTTTCCGTTTGATTATGCAATGTATTTTTCAACGGATCATAATAGTAAAGACGGTGGTATTTGGCTATATGTTTGTAATGGGGTGCCATCTGAAGCGAAAAGTTGGAAGTCTTATGATGATGTTTTAGGGGAAGGTGCGTTTGATCACATTGCAATAAAGCCATTATCGAATCCGATTTATTTTGATAATGTACAAGGAGATGGCCATACGGAAACACCACATGCCAATGTAGTTGATGGAAAAGTATTTTTATCTTATCACAAAAATGGTATTGGTCCAAGTCAGGCAACTTTATTAGCTACTTCAGATGATGGTATTAGTTTTTCTAGAATTAATGGCGACGAGGATTCTGTTATATTAAAATATAATCCGGATGAAGATCCAGGTGATGGTCATACCGGATATTTCCGTTGGAGTAAGAATCCTTTTTCTGGAATTGAAAATAAGTATATTGGTTATTCGCTTCATGGGGGTGGGAATGATTATTATTCAGCTCTTTGGGGTTCTGATGATGCGATTAACTGGAAAAGGCTTCATGTATTAGAACCTATTGAAGGTCAATCAGTTGAAGAAGATCGGATGATTATTTGGCATGAGCTTGATCCGAATTCAATCCGAGTCTTAGATGATGGCGGTTATGCTGCAATCTGCGGAGTTGGAAATAGAGCTAGTGGAGGCATGGCTCGTTTTGTTGAACTTTATGAAATATATTTAGCCGATGATGGTGTTACGCTTACACACCAAAGTAAAAATGTTTTAGCTAGAGGTTCAATGGATGATAATGATTCTGAAGAACTCGCATCTCCTAGTTCAATTTTAATTGATGAGAAGTATCATTTAGTATATGTTGGTGCTAAAGATGGAGGAACATCTAATACTGTTATGAGTGCTATTGGTACGATTAATATGGATTCGAAAAACAGAGTAGAGTTAAATCATACAGACCAAAAGAAACATATTTATGGTAATTCATAAATCAAAGTTTATTGCGAACTTTCGGTCAATTGGTCGACCTTGAACATACGATTTTTCTGAGTTGTATTCAATATTAAAATCAAGTGAGTCAGCTAGGTTTATTGTTTCCATTGTGATTGAGTTTTTTGAAACTTCAAAAAGTTTGAAGTCAAAGGGTGCTTCTGAAAAAGAACTAGCTGTAACATACTGAACATTCTCATGTTTTAAATTCATATTCAAATGGTTGTGACCACCAAGGATACATTTGATAGTCTTGTGATTCTGTGCTAGAGAAGTTAAGGTCTTCCTGAAATTTTCATTTGGGGAGTGGTATATTTCTTCTTGTCCTGTTTGTTCAGTGGGTAAGCCAAAAATGGGACTATGTGTTAAAACGATATGAGGAAAATCGGTTGATTTGTTTAGTTCGTGTGAAAGATTATTAATTTGTTCTTCCGATAAATAGGCCTCTTGAGTTTCACTCCAGTAATAAGGGATTTCCTCCCAGTGATTAGGGATGACATGGATGAGGCAATCTTTTGTTGTAATAGTGAAGATAGGTTTATTTGTATCGTTAAAATATTGAGGAGCAATTTTGAGCCAAAGATCCAACGAATTCAATTCGGTTAAATCATGATTGCCAAGACAAAGGTAAATAGGAACATCAAATTTAAAATACTTGCTTGCCATTGAAATGGTTTGTTCAGAAACACTATCAATCATATCCCCACCATGAAGAACAAAATCTATATCGTCTCTGTTTTTGATGAATTCATTTAATTTTAAAATAATTTCTGGAAGCTTTTCTGGATAACCTTCCTGTTGATGATAATTCATAGGATTGGCACCAAAATGAGTATCTGAAATATAGATGAACTTTGTCATTGCCGTTTTTCTTTAAGTTATTTATTGGAAATCATATTATATTTGAGAGAATCATCTATCAATATATTTTTGTAGAGACAAAGCATGCTTTGTGTTTATTTTTCATTGTATTACTGAAGAAAGTTATAAATGACATATTACGAAAAAGAGTTTCCTGACCCCGATCTTTCCGAGGTCTTTGCCATTTATGGCGAAACAGAACTTACTGCAGATGTATTCCTACCTAGTGAAAAAAAACAAAATGGCGCCGGTATCATCTTAGTGCATGGCGGGGGCTGGAATGCTGGCGATCGAAATCAATTTTTATGGCATGCTCATCGTCTTGCTTTACACGGTTATGTTGCTTGTACAATTAGCTATCGACTATCCCAAGTGGCTGTGTTTCCTGCTGCTTTAATCGATTGTCAGTCAGCTGTTGTTTGGTTTCGTAAAAATGCAGATCGCTTTAAAATCAGTGTTGATAAGATTGGTGCCATCGGCAGTTCTGCCGGAGGGCATCTAGTTGCTTGCCTAGGTGTATTTGGCCAAGAGCATGATGGGGTCTCTGCTAAAGTTAATTGTGTGGTTGATGTTCATGGAGTTCATGATTTTGTTTATCTAGAAAATAATTATGAAAAAACAAAAAATAAAAGAGCTCATTTCTTAGGTGGTACCATTGAAGAAATTGAAGAAGTATATGTCCAAGCTTCTCCAGCATTGCATGTTGATAAAAATTCTTCACCTATGTATATTGTGCACGATCCTTTTGATGAAACGGTTCCTTATGATCAATCCTTAATTCTTGCTAACGCATTAATGAAAAATGAGAGACCAGTCACTTTTATACCTAGCCCCAATTCTGGCCATGGATTTTTTTATAATCCTCAAAACGATTGGACACAGAAATTGTGGCCAAGTGTAATGCAGTGGCTAGATAATCAACTACTGGGAATTGACACGGTAGGTTTAATCGATTCTGGCGATTGAAAATAGTCTGCAGCCCAACCTACGACTGTTGCCTAATTTGTTTTGATAATTTCTATTCCGCTGAGAATAGGTGGGTTCTTTGTGGATGCTTTAAATATAATTTTTAATGAATTGTTTAATTCGATATCTTTAAATTCTTTGATCAGGACATGATTTTGTCCTCCAGATTCTTTGATTATATCAAGCCCTTTAATTAACTCTTTTCCCTGCAATGATATATCAAAGATTCTATCTCCTATTTTGAGTTTGTCTGGTTCCATGAAAATTAGCCTAACGGTACCTTTGGTAGCTCCCTTAACATTGATGTTTAAATCAGTTAAACCTTTTACTCCAGAGGAAGCAACCCATTTAAACTTTTCTCCTTTAACGTAGCCTGAATGAACTCTGAACGGTGTTAATTTGCCAGAAGTTGATCGTATATATTTTCTGTTTTTTAAAATGTCAAATTTTCGCCACAAAGAACCATTGGGGACTTTCCTATCTCCTAATGCAGCAATATTGAATCCCCATTTTCCAGGAGTAGCATCAGCTTTAAATGTCCAGTACTCTACATCAGGCATATGGACCAAAGCACAGGAGACAGTGAGCTGATAAGCACATGAACAAGTTCTGGTATAATCGGGAGCATTTAGTATTCCATCAGCTGGAATAAGATTTGATGTACAACTGGATTTAAAACCACCGAAGTTTCCTGTTCCGCCTCTATTAGTTAAATCATAAAAACCTGCTGCCCCTGATCGAAAGGTCAGTAGGTGTTCTGAACTAATAGCGGTGTTGCATCCGTAGTTTCGTTTCCACTTAAAACTTGTGGCTTTGCCTGAAAGTAAATCAATTCCTGTGCCACCACCACCATTGGTAATGATTTCTTTGTGTCGGATAATTAATGGGCCTCCGTATTTTATTTTTAAATTTTGCCAGACTACTTTTCCATCTTTAGCTTGATAAACTATCATGCCTGTTTTTGTCTCATCTCTGGCCCTGTCTCGGTTGGAGCTACCGGCCTGGAGAAGGACTTTGTGTTTATCAGAATAATTTAAAAAGGTTCCTGTTATATTTTCATTACTGGACCAAATTTCTTTCCCAGTTTTGATATCAAGTGCTAATAGTTTTCCGATTTTCTCTTCTTGGTTTCTTAAATAATTAAATTTACTTTTTGAGAAAGAGTCAATGCAAAATAAGACACCATCGCCACTGCATATGGCATTGTGCCTAAAATTGAATTTGGCTTTTCGTTTCCAGAGTATTTTTCCCGTCTTGCGATTAAGTACTATTATTTGTTCACTTCCAGAAGAATACTTTGCATTTTTATTTATTATAGCTGTTTTATCTTTTTGTATTTTAAATGTAATTGGTGAGGTTGTTGTAATTAAATAATTTTTGTGAACAGAAATATGACCCCATGTTTTAGATTCTTTGTCGCTATCATTTTCTTTGTAATTTATTTTTTTTAACAAATTGCCTGTAGCTGCTTCTAAAAATAAAAGATCTTTCCCATAAGCAACATATATAGTGTCTTGTAATGATACGTAATTTCCTCCAATTTCATTAGCACCAGGATGATGGCCCGTATGTCGATAATAATATCCTAGATTTTTTAACTTAAGTTCCCAAAGTAACCTGCCTGTGTAAGCATCAACAGCCCTTAACATATTCTGACCTTCTATAATAACTCTGCCGCCTGCCACTTGAGGGGATGGACCATGACCATGTCTTGGTAGAACATTTGTATTTGGAGGACCGCCAAACCATAATAATCCTAGGGGTAGTTTGACAAGTTTATCTTTGCCAAATATACTATTTGATGAATCGGCATACTGGTGGGACCATTCTGCAGAATCAGGAAGTGCGCCCTTACGAATTAAGAGCATCCATCCATTTGAAGCTTTTATTTCAGCATTAATAAGACCTGCTTTTGTAGATAGAGCTTTAACTTTATCAATATCTGATGGAGATACTTTAAAGAAAGCTGTGCCACCATAAGGACGTAGTGAATTAAATAAAGTTTTTAAGTTAGATTTACTATATAAAAAACGTTTGCTTAAATTTGTTATAATTATTATGTTTGCGAAATAGGGTGGGAGTGGATATGAAAGGGGATCGCCTTCATGTACTGACATTCTATTGCCATAAAAGCCAGCTTGATCAGTTGAATGTCTTAATGAATTTATTTTTGATTTATCTGAATCGACAGCAATTATAGAAAGGTTTGTTTTGTTAATTAGCGTTTCAGCTAATTTATCATTTCCTAAGCCTGCTAAAACACAATAGCCGTCTTTAATTTTCAATTCTTTTAAAACTTCTAACAATGATTTAGCAACCGAGTTTGAAGTGTCTGGTAATGGAGTTAAGGCAATGTTATGTTTTTGGACCTCTTGTGTGCTTGCACCATAACAAGATAATAGTCCTTCGTGTGTAACCACAAAAACTTTTTTATCTGCAGCAATAACAGACCATGGGCTTTTTCCTGTCGGGATAGTCCAAATAGTGGGTAAGTTTTGTTTTACAGATTCCCCGGCTTTTGCTTTTAATAGTGTTTCTTCATTTGGTAGCTTAACAGCGTAAAGATGTTTTTTGTAACGCTCATATAGAATAATTTGATTCCCGGCTTTGATCCTGACAGCACTTTTTGGCGAAGGAATTGTGAATTCGCCCAAAACTGGCATGGTAAGATAAGCTTTTTTTCTATTTTTTTTATATACCTTCATTTCAAATTCTGGCTTGAATCGGTAAGCCGTAATTATACTATTATGTAAAAGATACATGGCCTTGTCTGAAATTAAGGTGTTTCCGTAAGTGGCGTATATACCATTGATGATAGAAAAGCCTTTTTCTGTTTTGTTAATTTGATTGGCATAACCACCGGTAAAATAAAAGTTTTTACCTGCTTGAACACTGTAACCGCCTTTCTTACTGTTCAAATAATAGTATAAGAATTTCCCCGTTTCAATGTCATATACAGCCGGTAAAGATTTTCCTCCGGGTACGATTAAATATTTATCACCTGCAGCAAGGTATCCCTGAGGAGAAAGACCAGCAAAAGATCCAGCACCATGAGGTTGCGTAAAATATTTAGGTCCGTTGCCTGTATCTCTCCAAATCATTTTGCCTGAATTTGCATCCACACAATGAATGAAAGTTCCCATAAAGGGGAAAATGCTGGCGGCAAAAAATATTTTTTTATTTTTTAGCACTGGTGCTCCACGAGCTGGCCAGATAGAAATTAATCGATCACGACCAAGGATTTTCCTATTTTCAGGTCCACCATTATATTTCCAGATTAGTTTTCCTGATTCTGCATTGAGGCAATACAAGTAACCGTCATCCGATACAAAATAAACTTTATTATCATTGGCCACGGGTGCAAATCTTACAGGGCCATCAGAATAAAAAATCCATTTTTGCTTACCGCTATCGGTATCATATGCACTTACACTATCATTAACATTTGAAGGTACGAATATACTTTTACCCATAACAACTGGTTGAAAGGATACATCAAACTGAAGTTTTGCTTGGCTTTTGTTATTAGCCCATGCTGGTTTTGATTTTGGAAATTGACGAGTCCATAGCAAATTCATTTTACTGGGTAATGTCTCATTGTTTACTCCACCGCGTCCGGAGGTACCTTTCCACATTGGCCAATCTTCAGAATGAATAGATATGAAAAGTAAAAATATTTGTGCCGAAATTACTATAAAAAATTTAGTATTAAAGATATGCATGGTAGATATTCTCAAATTGAATTCTTTTCAAAGAAGTTTAGTCTTCTAATTTGGTGTTTCTATATATATGTTGTATGGAAACAATATTACAACAGAATGAGTTGTAGCGGTTTTACATATAGATACTTAATTTGAAAAAAGTTAATGTTGAGGACTAAGGTAGTTTTTCAAAATAATGTGAACGTGGAGATTTACTCGGCATGACTTTTTTAATATAGTCTTGTTCAATTAATAGCTTCAAATCTTTTGTTACTGTCAAGTGAGAAACTCCCATGATTTTTATTAATTCTGCTCGTGTTAATATGTTATGAATATCAAAAAGTTTTTTGATTTTTTCGATTCTTCGAAAGAAAATTTTATTGTTTGACAAAACTTCAGTTGCCAAGATTTGTTCTCTATCAATTATCTCCGTTGGTTTCGCGTGTTTATTTTCGGAGCTTTGCAGACTTGAAAGGGATAGGGCTTCTGCTTTTTCAGTGGATTCCGCTCGGCCATGAAATTTTGGATCTAAATCTTGAAGATCATAAAGGGATGTCTCATAATTGAAAATCCGAAGGTTTTCCATTTCATTTTTAAGTTCTCTAGCATTACCTGGCCACGGGTATTTTTTTAAAGCTTCAATAGCCTCAAAGGTTAGATTCGCTTCTTTTGTGAAGTTCGGATTTTGATTTAAGAAATATTGGCTTAAGTGGGGGATGTCTTCGATTTTTTTTCTTAGTGGATTTGTATGTACGACTACTCTGTTAAGGCGATGCAGAAGATCCATTCGAAATTCGTTATTTTTTACTTTCAACTCTAGATTGGCATTAGTTGCAGCGATGATACGACAATTAATTTTTAAAGATTTAGATGATCCGATCGGCTTAATATCTTTAGTTTCTAAAACTCTTAATAAAGCACTTTGAATGTTGGAGCTGATCTCACCAATTTCATCCAAAAAAACGGTACCCTTACCCGCTTGTTCAAAAACACCTTTATGGTATTCTGTTGCCCCCGTAAAAGCACCTTTCTGATGGCCAAATAATTCAGATTCAAGTAATGTTTCTGAAATGGCGGCACAGTTGATTGCAATGTATGGTTCTTTTTTTCTTGGGCCTAAATTGTGCAGTGATTTTGCGACTACCTCTTTACCTGTACCTGTCTCTCCTAGAATTAAAACATTGATGTCATGCGGGGCAACTTTTGATATTGATTCTTTTAATTTAATTACCTGTTTGCTTATTCCAATGATTGCCGGCATTCTGTCAATATCTAAATTTATTTTGGTCTTTGAGGGCTTTTTAATTTTTAAATTCTTATTGTCTGATAATAGAATTAAATCGGTTGCCTTTATTTCATGGGCTATTTTGACCTCAAAGTTAAAGCGATCTTCAGCATTATGTTTTTGTACTGATTTTAATAATTTCTGAAAATAATATTTTGCAGCATCGATATTTTTTTTGGCTAGCTCAATTCGTGTCATAAACCAGTCGTTCCATATAAATTCATATCCAATTGAAATGAGATTTTTTAATAATATTTCGGCTGATTCAATATTGCCCGCCATGAGTTCAATTCTAATTTGAGAGCAATAAAACCAACTTGATTCCCAATGATCTCTGTTTCTTAATTTATCCTCTTGAGTCAATTTAATTACTTCATCGCTATTACCTGAATAGATATTATCTAATATTTCAATCTTTATATTATACCCTCGATCGAAACTCCCTGGATTATACCTGTCGCGAATGAATTCATCAATTTCCTGTTTTTCAACTTTTGAAAAATCAGTGATATTCCAATTTTGAATCATTTTATTTAAAGCGATGGCAAACGAATGAATTTTGAATTTATGATAATAAAATAGCACTCCAGGTGCATTTTCTGGAACATTTTTTAAGGCATCCCATGCTTGTTTTAAATGACCCATTTCAATAGAATAAAAAAATAGTAATAGATCACCCCAATGTTTAAAATCTTTGTCTGTATCTTTTAAATATAGCTCAATGTCATTTTTAATTTTTGGATACGTACCAAAATAGCTAGTGATATTTCCATAATTAATTAAAACGGGAATGAATCTTGGATTATCTGGTTTCAGGCATTGAACACATTTTAATAAATATTCATTTCCTTTAGAGGCATTTCCTTTTTTCCGATAATAAACTCCAGTATGTCCATAGAAAATACTTTGCAATTCATCAGGAGTATTTTTATTAAGAATTTTTTCTAAATGATTTTTTACGAAATCTGCATCTATAAATGTCCCAACTTTCATGCAGTCCTCAAACCAATAGAGTAGCGATAAAAACTGAAGGTCTGGGTCACATTTTTTTTTAAGAAAATTGTTAAAGAGTGGAATGGCCTTTTTGAATTTCTCTGCTAATTGCTCTATATTTTCACGAGGTGTCTTGTGAAGATCTTCATGTAGCTTGAAAATATTATATACATCTGTGTCTAGCTTTTTTTTTATTTTTTCTAAGGTGTCCCACCAATGTAGCTTTTCAATAAAAGCGGCAATCAATGGATGATACGTTTTATTTTTTGAAGCCATTATAATTGCCTATAATCAATAGAGAAAATATAGAGATATTATTAGTAATAATTAAACGACTGAAGTCAAAATAATTATCCATCTTTTCTCTGTAATATTCTAACCCATTGAAAATACTGTATTTATGAAATAGTGAATATTCGGCATACTAAATGCTTTATACTCAATATGTTTATTATCACAGGAGAAATAAAATGATTGCTTCAAATAAAAAAAGAAGAATTTCAGCTGTTTCACAAGTCATAAAAATAATTAGCGCTACTGCTAAAAAACCTGTGCTAAAAGTTGACTTAAATGATGAAGAAGATTTTAATTTTATTGTCGCTACGGACATTGATTCTAGACGAAAGGCCTATGAATTGGGTTACAAAGTGTACAACGAATCAGGATATATTCATAATGAAGATAAAGTTTGTGTAAATAGTTTTGATGGTGGTAAAAACGTTTTTACATTATTGGTAGAAACCAAAGAAGGAAAAGCCGTTGGCACTGTAACTTTAAATTTTGAAGCTGGTGACGGGTTACCATGTGATCAAATTTTTAATGAGGAATTATTTTCATTAAGAAAAATGAATCGTCGATTAGCGGAGATTACTCGTCTAGCAATAGCACCGGAATATAGAACATCAAAGACTATTTTGTTGAGAATGTTTCATTTTATTTTCATCCATGCTTTTCACAATATGAAGCAAACGGACTTTCTTGTAGAAGTGCACCCAAGACATTTAAAATTTTATACTAAACTATTTTGTTTTCAGCAAATTGGTGAAGCCAAACCTTGCGAAAGAGTTAATGGTAGTCCGGGGATTTTGTTATCGACTTCGCTAAAATATTTATCAAATCAAGTTAAAAAGTTTAGAGATAATAAAAATAATGGAGATTCAAAAATTCCAAGATTTGCTAGAAATTTTTATGGTGAAGCGGCTCAAAATAAAGTTATGGCGTTCTTAAAAGGGAAAGATTCTTCTTGGACAGAAGAAGAATTTGAAATGTATAGACCTGCCGTTTCTTGTGTTTTATAATTTAAGAATAGATTGGAGTAGCTATGAATACGAATAGATTTAGTCAAAGTGATAGTCAAAGGTTTGTGAATATTTTTATCACTAGAAAAATATCTCACGAAAGAGTTGGTAGGATTCTTGCCGGTGTATCTGTAATTTTTACTGTAATATTAGCATTGTTGATTCATCCTCTATTTTACATAGGTCTTGCTGGTATTGGAATAAATCTTGTTCAATCTGGAATAACGAATCAATGTTTGATCAAAGATTTACTGATAAAATTAGGTTTTCCAGGTGAAGCCGATTTTCCAAGTAAAAATTCTGCTGATATGGTTAAACCTAAAGAAATTCAAAAAGATTTGAATTTGTCAGTGATATGAAAATTAAATGCTGTAGAAACCAGTTTGACTTAGAGACGCACGGACGTGCATGTATAAACATGCCTTTAGACATTGCACAATTATTAAAATAATCAAAGATAGAATTCTGAAATTTGACTAAGGTTATTAATTTAGGTTCCCGGAATTTGATACGCACGGCCTTGCGTCTCTAGGGTGTCAAAGGTTTATCAACAAAAGCTTATCTTATATAGCAGTGCTTTCATCAAAGCCAAACATGAGGTTCATGTTTTGAATTGCTTGTGACGCCGCCCCTTTTGTTAAATTATCCAAAGCCGTAAATAATAATACTCGGTTTGTTCTTGAATCAAGAGCAACACCTAAATCACAAAAGTTAGTGTTCTTGACATTACTTATTTGGATTTGTGAAGGATCATCAAATACACGAACATAATGTTCATTTTCATAAGCACTTTTTAAAGCTTCAACTAATTTTTCTTGTGTTACTCCATTAATTGCATTGGACGAAATGCTAGAAAATATACCTCGTTCCATTGGTGCTAAGTGAGGTGTAAATGATACCTTTACTTCTTGCCCTGAATACATTGATAACCCTTGTTCTATTTCTGGAGTATGCTTATGAGAACCTCCAACAGCATAGGCTTTGATATTTTCATTACAGTTAATAAAGGTGTTGCCATTACTAGGTGCGCGTCCTGCTCCAGAAATACCTGAATAAGAAATAATAGTGATGGTATTGAGGTCAATAAGGTTGTTTTTAATTAATGGCGTTAAACCTAAAATACTACCTGTTGGATAGCAACCAGGATTTGCGATGAGTTTAGCCGTTTTAATTTCTTCTCGATTTAATTCACTCAATCCATAAGAAGCTTGTGATAATAAATCTTTGGCCAAGTGTTCATGACCATACCAGCTTTCATATTCTTTAAAATCTTTTAAGCGAAATTCACCACCTAAGTCAATTACCTTTACATTATTATCTATTAATGGTTTGACTAGATTCATGCTAGCAGGGTCTTTTTTAGTTAAAAAAATTAGTTCACATTGATTAGAAATTGTGTCTAGATCAATTGCTACCAAAGGAATATCGATGATGTCTTTATATTTTGGAAATACATCAGTAATATTTTTCCCTGTGGAAGAGTCAGATGTTAGTACCGTAACTTCTACATTTGGATGTTTTATGAGTATATCTAAAACGCCTTCACCTGCTAACCCTGTAGCGCCGATGATACCAGCCTTGATCTTTTTTTGCATGACCTTTACCTTCTTTAATCGAATTGATACCTTATGATTATTTTGCTTCTCTAAAGTCTTTTAATCGAAGGTCAACTGATTTACGACCGTTCCATTTCTCTAGATATGGAACAAATGCTACATCTATCATCTGATAAGACAATAGTTCATTTAATCTTTCTGCAAAATTGAAGGCGATAACGTTACAAACAGTTCCATTTTTCACAATTTTGAACTTTAAATGCGTTTTTTTCTTACCTATTACTCTAGGGGATCCAATTACATTTACATTTTTAGTGGCGAACATTGGATTGGGATTTGCGCAACCAAAGGGGGCTAATCGATCAATATCTTCGAGCAAGTCCATGTTTAATGAGTCTAAATCTATTTCAATATCGACTCTCAGAATAGGTACTAGAAGTTCCTTATTTAATTTGGATTTACCATCAGTTTCAATGGCATCTCTAAAGGCTTGAACACGGTCTCTTTTAATAACAAAACCTGCAGCCATATCATGACCACCGAATTGCACTAAATGATCTTTAGCAAATTCCAATGCACTTGGCAAGCTATAACCTTCTATAGACCTAGCCGAACCTTTGCCAATTGTTTTGTCCTCGCCGTGATGACTAATGATAAAGGTTGGTCGATAATATTTATCTAAAATTCTACTGGCTATGATACCAATAATCCCACTATGCCAATCATCACCATCCAATACAATCGTATGGCTATATTTTTTTACAATTTCTTCTGCTTGTAAAAAAGCCTCTTTGGAATATTCTAATTCAATTTCACGTCTAGATATATTAAGCTCATTGAGTTCACGGGCTAGCTCCAAGGCTTTTTGCCTGGATTTTGTCGTAAATAATTCACTGATAAGATCAGATCTTCCAAGGCGACCAGCGGCATTTATTCTAGGGGCAATCTGAAAAGCAACCGTTTCAGTAGTAATGGGTGTATCATTGTCGACGGAAACTTCAAGAAGTGCCTGAATGCCAACATTCGATGATTGCCTGATAGACTCTAGTCCGAATTTTACTATTACACGGTTTTCATCTAATAGTGGAACCATATCAGCTATCGTTCCTAGAGTTGCGAATGAAAGCGAATCAATTAAGAAATCAGAAAATGCCTGTTTAATTTTAAGATGCTTATTTAATCCTTCAGCAATCGCCCAGGCTAATTTAAGTGCAACACCAGAACCTGAAATTCCTTTAAAGGGGTAATTGCATTCATGTAATTTCGGATTTATGATGGCGCAAGCATTTGGTAGTAGCTCACCTTGTTCATGGTGGTCTGTAATGATAATATCTAATCCAATACTTTTTGCAAAGTCAACTTCCTCAATGCTTCTTATCCCACAATCAGCTGTGATTAATAGCTTACAACCCTCGTTATATACTTTTTCAATCGCAAACTTATTTAGTCCATAACCTTCTTTTATTCTATCCGGAATATAATGACGTGCATTCCCGCCGATAAAATCAAAAAAATTATATAGGAGAGAACTGCCTGTAATGCCATCAACATCATAATCGCCGTAGCAACATATCTTTTCTTGATTATTTAAGGCTTGTTCAATTCGTTGAAGAGCTTTGTCCATATTTTTAAAAAGCATAGGACTATGAATAGTATCGAGATCAGGTTTCACAAATGATTTGATTTCATTTGTTTCATTGATATTTAAATTAGATAAAAGTGTAGAACTGATTAATGAAAGATTTGTTACACTTTTGATTTGATCAATTTTTTGTTTAGTAGGATTTTTGATGCGCCAGGATTTTTGTATCATGCTTGCTCTTTGCTTCCATCTTCTTCTTCTGTGAAATCAGCAAATGGGGCATTTTCAATATCAATCAATCCAGTATCATCATCAATGTTAGATTCAGAAGAAGGATCATTTCTAGACGTTTCAACTTCAACTTCTTGTAAATCTCTAGAAATACAAACTATTGTAATATCGTCTTTTTGATTTGCTCCATCTCTTTGAGCTTTCATGTCAGTCAGGATTTGTTTCACAAGTTTTTTTGGAGATTCGGCATTCTTGTTAATGGCGCCCGTTAGGCCAGTCATGCCAAATTCTCGATGGGTTCTATTCATACTTTCAGTTACACCATCTGTATAAAGAATAATTTGATCTCCGTATTCTAAGGTAAAGGTTGTTTCTTCAAATTCAGTATTGCCATCTGCTCCTAAAGGTATGTCACCTCCAGGTATTTCTTCTAATTCACCACCATTTCTATAAATAAGTGGTTGGTGGTGACCAGCGTTGGCAAATGTCACTAAACCGGTTTCAGTATTTATTTTTAATAAAAGTGCTGTTGCAAAAAAATCATCGGAACATTCTTTTTCAAATATTCTGTTGACTGTGTAAAAAACTTTTCCAGGAGAATCATTAAAGGTTGAAATAAATTTTATTTCTGATGTAAGTTTTGCCATCACTAATGCTGCCGGTATGCCTTTGCCACTAACATCTCCAAGGGTAACAAAAATCTCATTTTCTTTTTCAATATAATTATAAAAATCACCACCGACTTGAAGGGCCGGTAGGTAGCAGCTAGAAAGCTTATAGCCTTTAATTCGGGGATCTTTACTTGGCAAGAAATTTAATTGAACTCTCTGTGCGATTTCAAGATCCTGCTGAGTTCTTTGTTGTTTAAGAATTTCCTCATGCAGTTTAGCGGTTGCTATAGCTGTAGAAACTAAAGAAGCAATAGCACCCACAATTGTTTTTTCTTCTTTTGTATATGGTTTGCTGCCTAATTTAGACTGTAGTTGAATAACTCCCATTAAATCTTCTCGATATAAAACAGGAACTAATAATAAAGATTGAGCGTGGCTTTCCCCATCTACTTTTATGGTAATATTTTTAATAATGCTGTCACATTTTTTTATGACTTGGTTTAAATAAATATCATGAAAAGGAATCTTCTGGTCATTTACATATCTAATATGTTGGGGTAGGTATTCTCCATTGCTGTTTCGTAAAATGACCACACATAAATCTGTAATATCTGAAAACCCCAATATTTTATCTATCAGTTTAATTAATAAAGTATTCATATTTAATGATGTCGAGATATCTTGCGCTATAGAAACGATTACATTTAGTTTCTCGACCAAATCTTGTTTGGTCATTTTTTCAATTTCTTCATATTTGAAAAAAGCTGATGTGCCTCCTTGTTCAGAGAGGTCTTTTCGCATAATTTGTGTGCTGCCTCTAGCGCTGGAAACTTTTAAGGATGATTCATTCATGAATTCATACTTAACGCGACCAATTTGAATTACATCATTTGCTTCAAGTTGCTTTTTAGTGACAGGTTTGCCGTTAACTTTGGTGCCATTTCTGGATTTTAAATCTTCCACCCAAAAGTTGTCATCTTCAATAGTAACCTTGCAATGACTTCGTGAAATTCCCGGAAGCAATATTTGGATTTCTGTATTGATGCCTCTTCCAATAACTAAGCTTGATGTTATTTCATAAGATCGACCATGAAAATTACCGCCGATTGCTTTTAAAGTGGCCATATGACTCCTGAATTTGAAGAAAAATTTGGGCTGGCATTATATCTGATTTTGGAGTTAAATCGAATAGAATGTCCTAGAAAGCCAATGCAATTATTGTTGCAATGCACTTTTCATTAAGGTTAATCCTAAAATTTTATTGTTTTGGTAATGTGTCAAGGAATGTCCAAGGGAATGTTGGATTAAACAATCTTCGCAAAGAAAGTAAACTAAGTATAAAAAGTATTTTGCTTTTGTTGTAATATCATCTTTTATACTTTGTTTGTATGACAGTAACTGTGGAGTTTCAATAGATTTTAAAAAATCACGTTTAGCTAGTTCAAATTCTGGAGTTGCCCAAAGACATTGTGAAAAGTCATTGATGCAATCTAGGATTTTATTTTGGTGAGAAAATTGGTGATTTGCCAACCCAAGATTTGTTAGAACTGGTGAGGACTCTTCTTCTAATACTTCTTGCAAAGATTGAAAAAAAGTTTCTGCAAATTCAATTTCTTCCTGATCAAAAATATCTAAAGTTGTTAATTCGTTCAATAATAAATTCCAGCGAAATTCGAAAAAGTTTTCCCAGTTTTTAAATTGATTTTCTTCTTGGAAATTTCCAAAAGTTGAATTGGAGACTTGATAACATTTTTCAAGATATAGATCAATGTCACTTTTAAATTCTTGATTTGGTTGAAAATTTTCTGGCAAATAAGTACTAGATATTGATTCTAAAATCATATAGTCATTTGGTAGAAGGTCATGAGACTTATTAAATTCTATTAAGCTTGGTAGTTTTAATTTTGTTTTCGAGTTTAATAATTGTCTAGTATATGCTTCTGTAGCTAAAGAATATTGACTGAGCAACTTTGATTCACATATATATGGATGGGCAATTTTGATGAAGACGGGATCTGTTTGTGCTGACATGATATAAGTGTCATAAAACAGGCTGTTTTGTATTAAATGTAGCTTAATATCTTCAATTGGTAGTTGAAAGTATTCTGCACCAAGAATAAGAATACTGGTCTTCAATAATTCTGCAGGCATTCCTCAATATCTTTTTAAAAAAATTGTATTTTCTTTTGTTTTTTGATTTTACAGTAAGATTGTTTTTATGACGAGGGAATTTTGAAGAAATTGAAGGTATTTTTCAATATAGGTTTCAATGAATAACATAATAGATGGATTAATCGGATATTCAAAAGATCAATGGCAAGAATTGATGGAATTGCTAGATGAAAAAAGTTTCAGAAGTGGGCAGTTGAAGGAATGGATATTTGAAAAAGGCGTAGATGACTTTTCGAATATGACCAATATCTCGGAAACTCTCAAAAATAAGTTAGAGAATTATCCTATATTGTTAGGCCAAGTTGTTTTTGAAGCAATTTCGAAAGATGGCACTTATAAATTATTAGTAAGATATGATGATGGTCAGCAAGTTGAGTGTGTGATGATTCCTACAGCTAGTCGAATAACTTATTGTATATCAAGTCAAGTAGGTTGTGCCATGGGTTGTCGATTTTGTGCTACAGGTAAACTTGGTATCAAAAGAAACCTAACTGCGGGTGAAATTTTATCACAAGTATTTTTATTAAAAAAAATTACAGGGCAGTTACCGAACAATATTGTTTATATGGGGATGGGTGAGCCTTTTATGAATTATGATAATGTAATTCAATCCGCGAGAATAATGAATGACCCCGCAGGGTTTGGAATAGGGGCACGTAAAATAACTATATCAACGGTAGGTGTTCCGCATGTGATCAAGCAATATGCAGATGAAGCCGAGCAATTTCATCTGGCTATTAGTTTGCATGCTTCTAATGATGCTGTTCGAGATTCTATTGTGCCAGTCAATGATAATTGGCAAATGTCTAAAATCATTGAAGCTGCCAGGTATTTTAATCAGAAAACAAATAGAATAGTAACCTTTGAGTATGTGTTGCTAGCAGGGGTAAATGATTTAAAAGAGCATGCGCAAGAATTAAGAAAACTGATAGATTTTCCGGCTAAATTAAACTTGATCCCTTTTAATGATCATAAAGATAGTGAATTCAAAGCACCAACTTCCAGTCGTGTTCAGTTTTTTAAAAACTCTTTAGAAAAGCTAGGTTTAGTAGCAACAATTAGAAGTAGTCGAGGGCAGGATATTGCCGCGGCTTGTGGGCAACTTGCCAAAGAGAAAATTGGTGGTCTTAATTCCTAAAATTCTCTTCACAAATAAACTGAAGTTGATAAATTCCCTGCCTTTTAAAATTAATAAATTATTGTTTTAATATAAAGGTTTCAATTATGGTAAAAGTTAACGAAAGTTATTTAAAGCTTCAAGCAGGATATTTGTTTCCTGAAATTTCAAAAAGAGTTAATGCATTTAGTGAGAAAAACCCTGATGCTAAAATTATTCGCTTGGGTATTGGCGATGTCGTGAAACCTTTAGTGCCAAGTGTTGTGAAATCGTTTCATGAAGGAATTGATGAACTGGCTGATGAATCTACTTTTAAAGGTTATGGCCCAGAAAATGGATATGCCTTTTTAAGAGACTTGGTTGTAGAAAATGATTTCCCTAATCTAGGTATTTCTAGTGATGAGATCTTTATTAGTGATGGTTCAAAATGTGATTCTGGCAATATCCAAGAAATTTTTGGAATGGATAATGTAATTGCTATCTCTGACCCAGCCTATCCCGTTTATGTGGATACAAATGTTATGGCTGGCCGAACTGGTAATGCCGATGCCAATGGTTATTACGAAGGTTTAGTTTATATGCCAGTAACTGTAGAAAATGATTTTACTCCTGTACCTCCCGAAGAAGCGGTGGATTTAATTTATTTATGTTCTCCGAATAATCCAACAGGTATGGCGTTGAAACGAGCTGACTTAGAAAACTGGGTAGCGTATGCCAAGAAAAATAAAGCCATCATTTTATTTGATGCTGCCTATGAAGCTTATATTTCTGATGACGATGTACCTCATAGTATTTATGAAATTGAAGGCGCTAAAGAATGTGCGATTGAGTTTAGAAGTTTTTCTAAAACGGCTGGTTTCACAGGAGTTAGATGTGGATTAATAGTAGTTCCAAAAGAATTAAAAGGTACGACTGAGGCTGGCGAAGAAATATCAATCCATCAGCTTTGGAATCGAAGACATTCTACAAAATTTAATGGTGCTTCTTATGCTGTTCAGAAAGCGGCTGCGGCAGTTTATTCTGAAGAAGGTCGTAAAGAAGTCAAAGAGATCATCAGCTTTTATATGGAAAACGCAAAAATCATTGGTGATGCTTTATCTAAATTGGGTGTTGAAGTTTATGGTGGCGTTAATGCCCCATACGTTTGGTTGAAAACTCCAGGTAATGTATCTAGTTGGGAATTTTTCGACAAACTATTGAACGACTGTCATATAGTCGGCACACCGGGATCCGGCTTTGGACCTAGTGGTGAAGGTTATTTCAGACTAAGTGCCTTTGGTCACCGCGAAAATATTCTTGAAGCTGTTGAAAGAATGCAAAAAAACCTTTCTCTATAATTTTTATGGGCGAGCAACCATGTTCGCCCATTTCCGTTTTATAGAATCCCTCATTGTTTTTAGATGAAAATAAAATAAATCAGAAGACTGAATCAAGCAACCCCTTTACACAAGAAAAAATTCTTTCGCAAACGTATATCTCATTAGAAGAAGGTGTCAAGAATTATAGCGATTACAGAAGACAACAATTACGAATATTATTTCAGAAGCACAGATTATTAACAATAGTAATGGTGGTTAGGTTTTTAGGTTGTGCTGCCAATACTGCTACTAAAGATTTGAAGAGTTTAGAAGCAGCTGGGTATTTAAAAAAAGTATATCCTACTGATTCCCCTAGATCTTCTTATTATATTTTAAATGAAAATGCTTAGAAAACTATATTTCCAAGAAAACTTATCCCTATTAATAAAATCGAAATTAAATTTTTCTTATAGGGAGGGTTTGCAAAGTTTAATTATTTCAATTTGGTTATGTGGACATTGATTGTGAATTATTTTGTAGAGCGAAGCAAGTCTACTTGATCGGCTTTCCGACTATGGTCGGACGGGTAAGTGGAAAGTCTTACTTCCTGGGTTATGTGGTTTTAATTGTTGTCATTGCAGTTTTGTGAGAAAGAATCATGAGTAGATTATTAGGGCTTGGTAATCTAGAGATCATGTAATGGAGCTATAGGGCAAACAGCTACGTCAACACATCCATTGACCATTGTGGTGTAAGAAATGAAGTTATCCTGTGGTGAAAATTGAGGGTGTGGATCTAAATGATATGTATTTCGATGCATAGGTGGTTTAGGCATAGCAGAAACTATTTGGACTTCTTTATCTTTTTCGCGATCGTAAAATAATATTTCTACTGGTGTTTGTTCCCATTTGTACGGGCTTTCATCGGCGCACCATAGAGTACGATCAGAATTACAATGGGCATGGCATAATGGTTTCTTCCAGATATTTTTTGATTCTAATGTTGTTGGATCACATTCAAAAGTTCCTAACTTATAATCATTCCAGCATAGGTAACCATCTTGAGACCACCATTCATGTGAAGCATTAGAAGTTTTGTCACCGTCCCAATTTTTTGGACTTACAATTTCATAGCGTGTTTGTTGAAGGTTCATCAACCAAAGCCTATGATCGAGATTAAAATTTTTACCGCTACTTTTATCAAACCACCAATCTTCTGGAATGACTAATAAATCAGGATCAGTCGTTGAAAATTGAGCGTGATTGTGGTGACATCCGAATTCCTTTAAAAGGGTAAATTTCCCAGTTTTTAAATCTGCCGTTCCGACCCACCAGAAATCTCCTAAATCGCCATCGAGTAATAAATGTTTTTTATCAGCTGAAATAGATAAGTGTGTAGAAATGCGA
The DNA here is from genome assembly GCA_002746535.1 of Planctomycetota bacterium. GTDB lineage: Bacteria > Planctomycetota. Next base: position 40,523 of record NVWA01000004.1, on the reverse strand, counting down.
TTAAATTGCCGATTGCCGATAAAGTCTTCTGGAACAGTACATATTATTTCGGTCGATCCATCTAAAAATAATTTGTAGACACTTGCACCCATGCAGAAATAAACCCCATCATTTTCTGGCGCAACAAGTGGTGAGACACTTGTAAATCCAGCTTGTGGAAATAATTTAATTTCAGGATTATCAGGATCAAGACTTACCGCCGCTAAAGTTCTTTGTTTGTTTGGAGGAAAGGCAGTATAAAACCATAACCATTGTTCATTATTTGAAATGCCAGAGTTTGTGAAATAAAAAGACTGTTGTACTGGTGCAACCCGTTTATTTAAAATAAAGCTTTCGGCGCCACTTTTAGGATCAACCCAGCTTTTAAAATGAGGATGATTTTTTAAATTAAACATTTAATCTCCAATTGTATATATAGTTGAACATTGTATGAGAGGCAATTTAAAAAAATTATTTTACTTGATAGTACTATTGTGATCAGCGAAGCAAGACTAAAGTCTCACTTCCTGGATTATTTAAATTTAACGAACTGAAATACTATTTACCCTAGGGTGACACTTACTTTTATAGGTTTTGAACTTTTTTTATAGGTGATTCGATTGCCTTTAATTTCTTTACCGTCTACAGTAATTTTAGTAACTCCTTTAGAGACATTGTTTGGATTCTTGACTTGAATAATATATTGATTATCTCGAAATGTTCTCTTGATTTCGAATTTATCCCATTCGGCCGGTACGCAGGGATCAATTATGAGACCATTGCCATCAGCTTGTATTCCCATGATGTATTTGCATACACCTTGTGCTATCCAGCCTGCTGTACCTGTTAACCATGAGTTTTTGCCTTGTCTCGGTTTATTAAATGGCTCTTGGGTTACAAACTGACAAATGGTGTAGGGCTCTGATTCATAAATATCAGCCATATGATTTTTTGTTGTTCCGCACATTCTTTTGAAATATTCCATGGCTTTATCACCTCTGCCAACTAAGCATTCTGCGGGAATCATCCAGCTAGATGCATGATTAAAAACAGAGCCATTTTCTTTGACACCTTCAGGGTAGATACCTGCTGATCCAATTGCATCCATATCAAATATTTTAAACGGTTTGTTCATAATGCGATGGCCATCAAGTGTCCCTAGTTCTTTTTCAACGTTGTCCAAAAGTTTGATTGCTTGATCTTTGTCTGGAAGATTGGCCATGATTGCCCATGGTTGCGGTTCTAAGAAAATTGTGCCATAGGTTTTTGTTGATTTGGAACCTAAGGTTTCACCATTTTTCTTTATCATACGTTTATACCAGCCACCATCCCAACCTTTGTTGTTCATGATTTTCTTGATAGTTTGATATCTTTTTTCCCACTCACTTATTTTTTTTGTTTCGCCAATTAATTTGGCAATTTCGATCAGTTTAAGAGTAGAGGCGCAATATAGAGCACTCGTAAAGCAGCTTTCAGTTTCTCGGTCACCAGGGTTAAGAGAATCATTCCAGTCGGCACTACCAATTTGCATAAGACCATTTTTGCCTCTTAATTTCCAAGCATTATTTTGTGCTAAAATTAATCGATCGAAGACACTGCCGGTTTTTTTATAATTTTGAAAGGGTACTTTTTGTTTTAAGATTTTTAGGTCGTTGGTTTCTTTGATATATGATTCTACTGTTAAGGCAAACCAGTTATGATCGTCGTAAAAGAGACCAATGGTATCTTTACCTTCCCACGTATTTCTTCTTGGATTAAAGGCATGACTTGCTCCGCCTTTTTCACTTATAGCTTGTGCTAACCACAAGACTACTTGCTTGGCTAATTCTGGGAATGCATGCACTAGGCCCATTTGATCTTGACAGGAATCTCGAAATCCTAATGCTCGGCCAACCCCCCAGCTAAAAGGTGAGATAGAACGTGAGAGTTTCATGGTTATGAATGATTGATATTGTATAAATGAATTTGCGAGAACATCAAATTCAGGATCAGGTGTTTTGATTTGAAATCTAGAAATTCGATCGTTCCAGTATTGTTTTAATTCTTTGAATGCAGCATCAATTTCATTTAACTTAGCGTATTGCTTTAGATCTTTTTTAATCGTTGATTTGTTTTTACTTACACCTGTACGATATACGATTCTTTTGCTTTGTCCGGGTTTTAATTTAAATTTATGCTCTAAAGAGCCTATAGGGTATCCGCCCCATTCGCAATAATTTGTTGATGAGCCTTTTTCTAAAACAATTGGATTTTTTTCATCTCTATATTTACCAATGAATTTATCGCGATCACCGTTATAGCCGGCAGGTGTTTCGGAACTTGTGTGGAAACCAAAGTTTTGTACAAAGTTCATTCCGTGAAGGCCTGAACCTATATCGTTGTAACTATAGTGGAGTATAGCTCCATCTTCATGATGTTGTCTAGAAATATTTGGACAGTTATCAATGTTCATCAAGTCACGCATAGCACCCCAGAAGGCAAATTCAGCGTAACTGAATGTTGATAAGTTTCTTGTCTTATTGCTAGTGTTGGTGATTTTTAAATCCCATATTTCTAATGAACCTTTTCTAGGTACAAAATATTTTACGGATGTTTTTATACCTTCGGTTTCAAAATTCATAATATTGTAACCAAGACCAACTTGGCATGAGTAAGTACACTTATTTAATGGAGTGTGAACTGGGGCCCAAGTGCTTGACCAGTATTTACCAGTATCATGATCTTTTATATAGATGTACCTACCTGGTCTGTCATATGGTACATTTTGATATCGATAACGCAGTAGTCGGTAAATTTCACAATCATAATCGTAACTTACTCCACCGGCAGTATTTGAAATTAAAGCCACATAGCGATCATTCATTAAATAGTTGAACCAAGGTTTTGGTGTGTCTGGTCGAGTAATTACATACTCTTTATTTTTGGCATCAAAATAGCCGTACTTATCTTTTGCAATCATTTAGAATTTCCCTTTAAAAAGTTCAAATTTTATTCGGTCTATCTTTAAATCAAGTTATAAATGAAATTGAACTTGAAGAATCCGACATATACTATTGCAGTTGTGTATATTGAATTTAATTATTGGTGTATTAGCTTGTTCTATTGCACAGCCAGTGTACTGCTTTTGCTTTAACTCACGGTTGTAATTTATTTTCATAAAGAGTTTATTAATTAGTAAATACTATTAAAAGGAGTCGTTTGATTTATGGCAATGATTAATCCTGATGAAATAAAAAATGTTTCTTGGCATACTGTAGATGAAGTGGGTTTTCGTTTGACGGGATTTCCATGGTACTCTAAAGAGAAAAAGTTAAATCGACTGCCTACAGAAACCAAGTTGGAATTTAGAGAAGAATTAATTCAATTAGGAAAATATCCGACAGGTGGCCAAATTGCTTTTCAATCAGATTCAAGTTTTATATATGTAAAAGTGAAATTAGCGGATGTTGATCAGGCTGAAACCATGCCGTTGACAGCAACAGGGGGCTTTGATCTTTATGTTGGGCCTCCGGGAAAGCAAACTTTTTATCTTGCTAGCCGTTGGGGGACTGAAGAGGTTAATTATTGTTGTCATTTATTTGAACATGATGAAAAAAGTATTCGAAACTTTGTTCTTAATTTTCCATTGAAAAAAGAAGTCCTTTCATTTGAAGTAGGATTGGAGAAGGGTTGTGAATTGTTAGAGCCAATGCCCTATGATACTGATGGTAAAATAGTTTTTTATGGTACTTCTATTACACATGGATTGTGCGTAGCTAGACCTGGGTTGATATATCCGAATAAAATTTCGCGAACATTAAATAAAGAATTAGTTAATTTTGGTTTCAATGGAAACGCAAAAGGAGACCTTTCGATTGCAACAGCTCTCTCAGGAATATCTGACGTCTCAATCTTTATATTAGATTATGAAGCGAATTGTACTGATGAAAATTACATGGATACAATTCCTCCATTTATAGAAAAGCTCAGGAACGTATATCCAGAGACTCCAATATTACTTTTAAGTCGCCCTCCATTTTCAACAGAGATTCATCAGTCTAAAGCATTAAATGCTCGGATGGTTATGTTTGAAAAACAAAAAGAATACATTAATCTTAATAGACAGTCAGATCCTCATTTATATTTTAAAGGATGGCATGAACTTTTAGGTCCGGACTTTCATGAGTATACTACGGATAGTGTTCATCCGAATAGTTTAGGTTCTGTTAAGATGGCAGAAGTTCTTTCTCCAGTAATTAGAGAGATATTGAATTTAGATTGAAGAGATACTGAAAATTTATTATTTTTTAATTTCTTTTAATTCAGGAACTTTTTCATGCCAGATTCCGTCAAAAGGTATTCCACGTTTTCCTAATTCATATAGGTATTGGGCTCTTTTTTGATCAAAGACCATGTCTTTTGCTAAAATAAAACCTGCAACACCACTTGTGTATCCAGAAGTTGCATAACCACCAAGCCATCTACCCATAACTAGACCATCTTGATCAGTGTTCTTTTCATAATTTATTTGGAAACCACCACCTATCGGCCAGGGGAAGTGAGTTTCTTTACTATCTTTGTGGGCATATTCGACAACCTTTCCGTTAACAAACATTTTAAAGGTGTTTGCTTGAGCATCGGCAGAGATCACAATATTAAACCATCTTGCGGCCATATCGTCTCTGTTTTTCCAATGTAATTTATATCCATGACCGCCACCTAGGCCATTACCGACATCTTCAGTATATATACGGTCGACAGCCTTGTAGGTCATGAGCCTAAAGTCTTGCTTGCCAAATCGAAATATGGCATTGTTATTTTTTGTTAAGAATTGATTATGTTTTTCGCCCATTTTTGTTTGAAATAAAAGCCAAATTGAAATACCAAAAGTTCTCACCGAACCTTTAGGCCTATTAACCAATGCGGTGGCCATACCCGGGAAATGTATCCAATTACCTGGTTTATTGGAAAGTAAGCTTAATGCAACAGGGCCTACAGGAGTGTTAACGCCTTCGTTGAGTCCATTGTCTTTAATGCCTTTGAAACTTGACCAGCCAGATTTGTTAACTTTGGCAATATTTTGATAGGGCTTTGGAAAGGTTCTTGAAATGGAAAAATCGACTAAGTTGGCGTCTACTTTTTCTAATGATTCCGCATTAAATTCTTTTAAGTTCCCTTTTATTTTTTTATATTCTGGGCTATGGTTTTTTATTTCGGCACCGCTGGCATCATTAAAATGCCAGATGCCTATGAATTTTCCAATTTTCTTTTTTTTAAGATTAGTTTCTTGAGCCCATAGGCCATTGAATAAAAAAATCAGAAAGGTTAATTTTAATATAATAGAATTCGTTTTGGTTTTCTCTTTTTGCTAAAGTTAAATGGAGCTTAAATATTATTCGGTCTGTTTTATTGTCTCGTATACTATTTTCTTGTCATAGTCGAAAAATATAAAATCTTTGTAGGGCCATTCTAATTCTTTGTTAAATTCAAATGGTTGATAAAAGATTACTTCTTCATAATAGTAGAATAATAGATTTATTTGTTTGAGGAGATGCATAGGTTCATTTATTGGAGTCATTTGTTTGATTTCCCATGGAGTTCGACTAGATTTTGGGTCTTCAAAATGAACAAGTTTTGTGGTGTCGTTCCACTTTTCAATCTTTGTTATATTGCATAAATATTTACGTTTATCATAATGAATCCAGATAGCTTTTTTATAATCTTTTTTTAATTTGATTAGACATTTGCCTTTTTCAATGATAATTCCTGTTGTGAATTCTTCATCATCGTGATTATTCATTGAGGCGATATCAGATTTGATGAAAAATAATTTCATAAAGTCTTTGTCTTTATCTTCTAATTTGAATGGTTCAGTATTGGCAATTGATTTTTTAATAGAAGGTCTATTTGTTAACCCATTTTGAAAACCTAGGTATCCGAAAAATAATGAAATGGTTATACATAGAACTAAAACGGTGTATTCTATGATGACAGGCTTTAAATTTCTGTCATAGTATCCAAAGGTTGAGTAGTGACATTTTGAACATACTTTTGAAAGATCGAAATCTTTATCGCGACAATTTGGACACCGAGTAAATTTCTCTTCTTTACGTATTTCTTCTTCTTCTTCGAGTTTCTCTTTTTGAATTCTTTGGATTTGTTCTCTTTTAATATTGGATAAATGTGGTTTCTCTTTTTTACCCCATCTTTTTTTGGTGACAATTTCTTCTTCAGGTTCTTTTTTCTTCTTTTTAACTTCAACTTCTTCAAGATCTAAGAGGTCATTGGCTCCTACTAATGTGGCCTTTAAACTACCATTAATAATTTCAATAAACGTTTTTGTGGAACAATTATTGCATGTTATTGTTTTACCATGGTAGCTTTCATTTAAGTCATACATTTTTTGGCATGGGCAGATATAACAAAGGGGTTCAGAGCTCATATGCTAATCCTCCTCCGTCGGAAATATTTCGAAAATTTGTTTTTTATCTTCATCGAATAATTTTAAGGTAGTTGGTTTATCTTGATTCCAAACACCCATTGCGATTTCGACACCAAAATAAAGTACGAAACATAAGACAAAAGCGACCACCATTACTGTTATATTCTTGTTATTGAGAAATATTTTTTCTTCTACCTCTAAGCTAGTAAATTTGTCACATTTGGGACATTTAAAAGACCCATAAGTTTCTTCTACTAATTTTTTAAATTTAAATCCGCATTCACATTCGATTTTATCTGGTATAGGTGGAACGATAACATCTTGATTTGAATCATCTTCTTGTATTGGTTGTTTTTTTGCTTTTGGTCTTTTTTTTGGTTTTTCTTTTGATCTAGATTTTGATTCAGAGCTTTTTTCGGAGGATTGTTTTGTTCTTGATCTAGCTCTTTTTTGTACTTTTTTTGCCATAAATTTTCTAGCTGAATCCGATTAATTTTATAGGAATATAACTATTTAATTAATAACATCAATGAGAGTTTTACCTTAAGCACCTTGCATTTAGATTGAAGCGTTTCCATTTAAAGAAAGGGGAGTCTCGAATTTTGAAAAAGATAATATTTTATTTAAAAAATGTTATTTGTTTCTCTTCTTTGGCATTTACTTTGAAGGCGATTTTAAGTTTTTCGTATAGTGATTCTTGGTTTGGGCTGTCAAAAAAGACAATAGAGCCTTCATTCAAAAGCATGATTTTATCACAAAAAGACAGGGCCAAATTAATGTCATGAATTGATATTAAAATAGTTTTGCCTTGCTGGGTTAATTGTTTTAATATTTCAATAAAATTTAATGTATGTTGAATATCGAGTGCCGCCAGAGGTTCATCCAAAAGCATTAAGTTTGAGTTTACTGCTAGGGCTCTAGCGAGAGCAACTCGATGTTGTTCTCCTCCTGACAACTGGCTAATGGGTCGATCGACCAATGATGTTAGGTCAGTATTTTCTAAGGCATTGTTAATGATTTCTAAATCATTTTTATTTAATAGCGGAATGATACCTTTATGGGGGTATCGGCCAAAACTGACATATTCTTTTACTGAATATGACAATTCAAAATCGGGATGTTGTTCTATATAGCTGGTCATTTGGCTTCTTTTCTTTAAACCTAATGTTGATAGAGATTCACCTTGGATTGAGATATTTCCGCTTGAAGGTTTTATTAAGCCTGCACAACATTTTAAGAAAGTTGTTTTGCCTGAGCCATTGGGCCCTAGTATGGCAATGATCTGACCGGCATTTATAGAGCAATTTATATTTGATAAAATTTTATTCTTATTGATCAGATAAGTTAGGTTTTGGCATTTTATAGTTTCATCGGAAATCATTTAAGTTTCCTCTTAATGATTAGCGTAATGAAAAATGGAACTCCAATAAAGGAGGTGATGATGCCTATTTTTAAATCGTACTCTTGTTGAAGCTTTATATATTTTACAAGAAAGTCTACCAGTAGTAATAGTGTAGCACCAGCTAAGCAACTGAAAGGAATAATATGTTTGTAGTTATTGCCAAATAAAAGTCTTACCATATGTGGGCAAATTAATCCGATAAAACCTATCATGCCACCGAATGCAACAGCAGTTCCTGCAAGCATAGAGCTTATGATGATGATAAAAAACTTCGATAATTCTACAGAGACGCCAAGAGATTGTGCCGTGTCTTGACCTAGTGACATTAGGTTGAGATTTTTAATTTGAAATATTGCAAATATTAAACCGATCACAAATACACGTAGTAATATATAAATTTCATAATCTTGAGTATTGCCTAAGTCTCCGAAACCCCAAAGCACCATTCTTTTACCAACTTCCCAATCTTCTAATGAAAAGGAAAGAATTAATGAACTGGCGCTGGCGCATAAAGCTGATATGGCAACTCCAATTAAAATCATTGTGGTAAGATCACTCTTGCGAGAGGAATAGCTATATGATAAAGCATAAACTAATAAGGTCGCAATTGCTGAACCTATAAACGCCCCAAGTGAAATAAAATAAGTTTGAGTACAACCAATAAACATGATTAAAATGGCGCCAAGCATTGCGCCACTTGATGTACCAACGATGCCTGGTGAGGCCAGTGGATTTTTAAAGACACCTTGAAGTAGTGCTCCTGCAATAGCAAGGGAGCCACCTATAAAAATAGCTTTTAATGCTCTTGTTATTCTAAGATCATAGAGAATTACTAACTCATTTTCACTTAGTTCACCTAAGAAAAATTTTGTAATATCAATATCAAATTCCCCGCAATTGATGTGTAAGTAGAACAGCGTTGGAATGAGGAATAAAAATAGTAAATAATAGATAGTTGTTTTTGTCATAAATTGAAGTTACATTTATTTCATTGGTGAGTAATCATTAACATTGTTGAGTGAATACAAAGTATGTTTGGACATTTTATTAAAGATGTATTGATTGAATATAGTAAATTTAATATTTTTCATAAATGTTTTTAATATAATGCTTTATCAAATATAGAATAATTTAGAGGATTAGCATGCGATTAGACAAAATATATACTCGTTCTGGTGATAAAGGGTCAACTTATTTAATTGGTGGTAGTAAGGTTAGCAAGTCTGATATACAGGTTGAGTGTTATGGGACAGTGGATGAGCTAAATTCATCAATTGGCGTTATAAGAACAATTGCCTTAGAATTGAAAGATTGTGAAGAAGTCTCAGCAGGTTCTGAGGAATGGTTTAGGAAAATTCAAAATGATTTATTTGATATTGGAAGTATTTTAGCAACGGCTAGGAATGATAATCAAGACAGTGATTTGGCCAAAAAAATTATAGCTTCTTATTCTGACGAAACAAAAGAGCATGAAACAGCCCGCGTGGTTTATTTAGAAACTAAAATTGATTTGATGAATGAGACCTTAGGTTCATTAGATTCATTTACTTTGCCTGGGGGTTGTCAGTTAAATGCTTTTTCCCATGTGGCCCGCACCATTTGTAGAAGATTAGAGCGGTTGATGGTATTATGGGAATGCAGATCTGAACAAGAATTGCAATTACTTGCTTACGTAAATCGATTATCGGATTTATTATTTGTTTATTCCAGATGGGTAAGCAAACTTTTAAACGCTGATGAATTTCTTTGGGATACACCTTTAAAAGGAAAATAAATATGAAGTGTCCTAAGTGTGAAGTAAATCATCCTGCTAAGTTAGGTCGCGATTGCGTTTGCGGATACAGATTTATATTAAATCCAAAAGTCGATATGATAAGTGATTATAAAATGAAAATTCTGGTTCAAAAAGCATCTAATATGGATCAAAACTTTTTCACGTTTGATCATTTGTATTTTACATTTATGAGGACTTATTTAAAACCAACTTCTTGTTTGATACCTATCATTATTATTACGGCCGTTCTATTTGGGATATTAGCTCTAGCGAATGGCTTTATGATATTTGAACTTTATGTGTGTGGTGGTGTTTTTGCAGTGTTGTATATTATCAGTGTATTGGTTCGGCCAAACACGAAAAAATTCAAGAAAATTTATCCGAGGGCGAAGTTCTTGGAGTTTTTTGAATTATGGGATGAGTTTTATAAAACGGAAAAATTTATTTCTGAGACAACAATGGAAAATCCGCCCCCTGATTGGAAAGAACAAGATATTTATGATTACGGTGTGAATTCTATTGTTATTGTTGATGATGATTTAACGGTTGACTATATGATTAAAAATGAAACTCATACGAGCAATCAATGTTTGATTTTATCTGAAAATGGATACCCCTCATATTTGATGGGTATTGCAAAAGATATACGTGAAAAATCTTCTGAAATACCTGTCTATTATTTTCATCGGTATGATCCAAATAGGCAAAGACAAAACGAGGGTTTGGATGCTGATTGTTGGAGTTTTTTAAATGGTAAATACATTGATATCGGACTAGATGAAAAGAGTGTCAACGAAATAAAAGTTTTAAAAGATCTTAAGTTTGGAAAAAATGAGGTTATTCCATTATCTGCTTTGCCACCACATTTCTTGGCACAAAGTATGAGTTTGATATTAGCTGGTGAATTGGTTGCTCTTACAGACTTAGCCATACTTGGTTTAAATCCAGAAATTATGGGTGTCATGGATTTTGGTTAATCAATGAGTTCAATCTTTGGAGTTATTGGTGATGCTAAATTAAATAATATTGATCAGATGCAAAATGTATTGACGCATCGTGGCACCAAATTAAAAAGTAAATTTAAATCGGATGTTGCCATATTATCGGTATTTTCTCATGAAAAGCATCAGGAGCCTCTTTCGGGCGTTTATGAATCGGGTGAAAACTTCCTAGCTTTTAGCGGGTCGTTGTTTTTTGCACCAGAGGATGTTTCGAATTTAAAAGATTTATATGATTTAATTCTTAAAAATGGCATTGAATATATTAATCAATTGTCTGGATCTTTCATTTTACTTTTTAAGACTTCTCAAAAAACTATTATTTGTAGGGATCCGGCTGGTGAAAGTACAATTGTATATAGCACCTTTAGTGGTCAAGTCGCTTTTGCTTCTGAAGCTAAAGCGATTTTAAGTCTTCCCGGATTTAAAAGAGAAATTGATAGAGGTTCTTTAACACGTTATTTTGCTTATAGCTTTTTACCAGGTAAGGCAACAATGTTGAAAAATATTTTTGAACTTCCTGCAGGAGTTGTTTTAGAAATAGATTCTTCTGGTAGGACAAATCTAAAAAAGATTTCTACTGTTGATCAAATTGAAGAAGATGTTGATATGTCTTTAGATGAATCGGTGAGTGAATTTCATCAGCTATTTTTAAAATGTATTGAAGATAGGTATCCATCGGATTCTGTAGGGTTATTTTTAAGTGGAGGTTTAGACTCAACCATTGTTGGGGCTGGGTTAAGAGAGTTAGGGCATTCTTTCAAAAGCTATAGTTTATATTTTGGTAAAAAATATAACCATGAATTAGAATTTGCAAAGTCAGCTGCAGATCTTATGAATGTTGAAAACATACCATTTTCATTGGAACCGAAAACATTTCTTCCAAATCTGAGAGAAGCTATATGGTATTTAGATGATCCAATTGGAGACCCCATAACGATTCCAAATTATGAGCTGTCTAAATTTGCTTCTAAGGAATTTAATTATATCTATAACGGAGAGGGTGGTGATCCTTTATTTGGTGGTCCAAAAAATATTCCGATGATGTTGCATCATTGGTATGGTTATGAGAGGGAAGAAAATTTTAGAGAGAAAAAATATTTAGAATCTTATCGAAGAGCTTATTCAGAAATTGAATCATTGATCAATCCCGATTTTTTAAAAGATCTTGATGTGGAGGAAGAGCTTGAGGCTCCTTTGCGTCCCTATTTTTCTTCTTCACGACCCCATAAATTTTTAAATAAACTTATGTTGATCAATATTCGATTAAAAGGCGCTCATCTAATTCTTCCTAAAATAAAAAGAATGCAGGGAGCAAATGGCATATTACCGCTATCGCCGTTATTTGATTCTAGATTGATTGAATTTAGTTTTAGAATACCGACTTCTCATAAATTACAAAATGGCATCGAGAAGCTTATCTTAAAAGAAGCTTATAAAGGAAAAATACCGGAAGGGATCATACAAAGACCAAAAAGTGGTATGCGTGTGCCAGTTCATTATTGGTTTCAAAAAGAATTGCGTCGTTATGCAAAGAGCATCTTCAATAAAAAAGATGTAGAAAATGCTGGTATCTTTCAGTATAAACGAATCAAAGAATTGTTGAGTTATGATTTAGAAAGTATCCAAAATCGTTATGGGCTAAAGCTTTGGATGCTTTTAACATTTGAGATTTGGCGAAAATTAAATATTGAAAAAGAATCTTTATGAATTGCATGTGATGTGACTTATTTTATAGAGACATACCAAATGCAAATTCTTAATTTGATTTATTCTATAGTTTCTTGATTAGCTTCTTCTTCAGTTTTAGTCACTGTTTCTTTGATAATTGATACGACTCTTTTTCTTTCATCTAAAATCCATTTAATTGAAATAGTCGATTCCAGTTCTAATGTTTTAAATACAGCTAACATTTCGGGATCAAGGCCTCCATTTTCTGAAACAGTTAAAGTTTCCAAATTCTTTACCCAGTTAGGTGTAAATCTTATTTCGTGCCCATCTTCATCCTTAATGACAATGTACTTCTCGGCTACTTGTATTAATGTGCCTTTAAATGTACCTTCCCCGAATATGGAATCTAATAAATTTAATGTTTCTTTTTGAATATATTTTACAGAGACCTCATCATTGCTTAATAATGAAGCTAAAATTTCTTTATGATATGCCAAATCATGGTTAATAGTGATTTTAACAGATTCAGGTTCAGTTGTTGTGTCTTGAGTATTGTGTAATATTGTGAAGAAATTGTCACCTTTACCACTAATCTTACCTGATATCTTTTTAATTTGATTTAATTGAATTGGTTCATTTGGGTTGTCATTTTCTGATCCCTCTATGTTAAGCTTATCCGTCCATTTGATGTCAATTATTCTTTTACGTTCATTAATTTCCCAAATCACAGCTACGTTATCTCCAAGAGTAATCTTTTCAATGATAGCAATAATGTCAGGATCCAGTTGACCTTTTGACTTTTTATTTGTATGCTCATCATTGGCAGAAGAAGTGGTATTATTATTAACTTCATTTGCTTCCAAATTTTCAGTATTCGAAATTGGTTCATCATTTATGCTAATATCATTGGCAGAAGATATCCATTGAGGAGTGAATTTTGTTTGATTCCCTTGTTTATCTTTAACAAGAATAAATGCTTCACCTTTTTCTATGACTTCTCCAGTTGTTACTCCTCGTCCGAAGATATTAATGATATTTTTTTTATTCCCATCAACTTCATATTTTATAGAAATCTCTTCACCAATATGCAAACTGTTGAGGATCTCTTTGATTAAAGAATTTGAGCCAGTATTTACAAATCTAGACTCTTTAATTCCTTCATCTGTTCGAAATCCTAATTCAATTGCTTCTGCGCTTATACCAGTGATTTCCCCTTTTACTATGGAGGAGGTTTCTAGGTTTGTAGCAATATTTTCATGAAGTTCACCATTTCTTACAACGACACTACCATCTTCATTGATTTCAATATCGAAATCCTTTTCTTCACCGGTTTCTCCGTCTTGTGCTCCTCCAAGTTGATTCGCTAATTCTTCTGTGGTTAATCGACTCTGGTCATTTTCATTAAAATCATCATGATGAAAATTTTCGCCGGAGCCTTCATTAAACTGTTTTATATTATTATTAATTTCTTCGATGATATTTGTAATTCGTACTAATTCTTTGATGATGATTTCTAGTTGTTTGGCAACTTCTTCGATTGATTCTGCATTTCCTATATTTTCTAAAGCTTCGTTGATAAATTTTCTAGTCTCAATATTGTTTATATCTGCAATAATATTAGCCGTTTCATCTTCATGTTCTTTTATAAAATCTTTAATTTGTTGATTTCTTTCATTTGCGCGTTCTCTGATGATTGATGCAATTTCTGTTGAGTCCTGATTCACATCAACAGCTTCTGTTTTTGCTTTTTCAATTATGGTTTCTAATTTGAATTCACCATTGTTACCATTTTTTATGATAGCTTGAATAATAAAAGAAATTCCCTTTGTAAGTTCAACATTGTAAGTTCGAAGCTCAATATGCGTAAGTGTGCCAATTTCATTGCCTACAAGATCGAGTACTTTAACTTCGCTAATATTATCTCCGCTTTCCTGTTGTTTTTTTTGATTGGTGGCTGTTATGTCATCAATTGTAAATGTAATCGTAGCTTTTTCATTTGATGAGCTGCTGCCACATCCAATCCAAATAAACGGAAGGAGTAATATTAATAAAAGGGTTATAAAATTCTTAAATCTCATTATTTTTAAGCTCCATAAATTTAATGCTCAATAATTCATTTTTTAAATTAATTATAATTAAGACGTAATGGAAAGTTCAGAACTAAAAACTATTATATAAATTAAATTTAAAGAAATATATTTTCAACTTGATAACAACGGGGGCTCTTTGATCAATTTTTTAGTTTGATCCTTTATCAGATGATGGTGCATCTTCCTTCTTAACGGAATGATAAGTGCGATGTGCTTTTGTGATACGAGCGTAAACGGCTTTCAAATAGCGTCCTTCTGGAAAGGAGTGCATTATGGGGTGATCTCCACCTGGGCCACATATTTTAATAAATTGCATATGAACACCGGCATTATTGGCTGCACCGGTTAGTGTCGATAAAAACTCTTGCTCAGATAAGCTGCCAGTACAAGAACAGGTTAGTAATAATCCATTATCTTTCACACATTGCATGGCTAAACAATTTAAGTCATGATAGCTATGTTTTGCTTTACCCAATTCTTCTTTATTTCTGCCGAGTTTAGGTGGATCTAAAATGATAACATCAAATGATTTATTGTCTTTAATGGCTTCTCTTAAATAATCATAGGTATTGGCATGAATAAATTCAACATCTACTTCATTTAGTTTTGCATTTAATTGAGCCATTTCTATTGCTTTTTCATCTAGGTCAACGCCAATAACATTTTTTGCACCTGCTTTTGCAGCACTTATGGCGAACCCACCTGAATAGCAGCATAAATCGAGGACGTCTTTATCTTTTACTTTGGAAGACATGTATTTTCGATTGTCCCTTTGATCTAGGAAGAACCCTGTTTTGTGGCCAGTAGCTAAGTTTACTTTCATGCTGATATTATGTTCTCGAATAGTGAGTTCTTGGTGCTTAGGGGGATATTTTTTATCTAATATAGAAAAATCTACACCTTCCTTTAGGCCATTTTTTTCATCACTTCTAACCGTTACTTGGCAATCTGGGAAAATCTTTTGTAGGGAATTTATGATCCAATCCATGATGTGGAGGTATCCAGCAGAAAAAGGTTCGATGACTATGGTGTCATTGAATTTGTCTATTATTAGACCTGAAAGTAAATCTGCTTCACCGTGAACAATTCTGTAGCTATCGCTATTTGCATCAATATTTAAAATGTCTGTTCGCAAGTTGACGGCATTTAATATTCTTTGATAGAAAAACTTTTCATTGATAAATTGATCTTTATTTTCAGATATTAATCGAATATTGATGTTGCTTTTCCGATTATAAAAACCAATTCCAATAAATTCATCTTCTTTTGAAAATACTTTAACAAGTTGCCCTGGGAGGATTCTTTTATTCGGCCTAGCTACCATTTTCAGAAAAATCCAAGGGTGAACTGAATTTCTTTTGGCTTTTAATTTTACATAGGGGAGATCCGGCATTAATTTCTTTCAATATAGTTAATGAATATTAGTAGAATTGTATTTCCAAAACTGTTCATTTTAATTAAAATACGGTAGTATCTTTCAAAATTTCAAGAGACTGTCTACGAGCGAACATGGCTAAAAAAATATTGATTATCGGATTAAATCCTGTTTGGCAACGAATAATTATTTTACCTGAACTTAAATTAGGTGAAATAAATCGTGCTTCTAACACTTTGCATTGTGCCTCAGGTAAAGGTTTTAATTATTGTAAAACATTAAAGTTACTAAATGCCCCCACTTTACTTGCAGGTTTTGCTGGTGGGGATCGTGGCGTAAAATATATAAAAGAGTTGAATAATTTAGGTGTTGAATCTATTTATGAGCAAACAAATAGTAAAACTCGATCTTGCACAACTTTGATTTCAGAAAGTCTTCACCAAGTAACAGAAGTAATTGACCCCTCACCTGTAATCACTAAAGAAGAGATAGCTAACTTAAAAGAAAAGATATTTGAAGAAGCTGACGAATGTGGTGCGATTATTATTTGTGGTACTCATCCTAATGGAATGGATCTGAATTTTTATAAAGAAGTTCTTACTGAATTCAAAGATAAATTATCTTTGATCGATTCTTATAAAGGTGTTGAGGAAGCACTTAAGATGAAGCCTAATATTTTAAAAGTCAATGCCAATGAATTGAAAGAGCTTTCTTCAAAAAATGATTTGAATGACGGAGCTAGCTTTTGCTTTAAGGAATATGATTTAAAATATTTAGGCGTTACTGATGGCCCAAATAAAGCATGTCTTTTTTCAAAAGATAAGCGTTATGATTATAACATACCAACCATTAATGTCTTGAACCCCATTGGCGCAGGAGATTCAGTAGGTGCAGGAACCATGTTTAAAAATTTTATCGAAGAAAAAGATATGGAAGATGCCTTTAGATTTGGGTTAGCTTGTGGAGTAGCTAGTTGTGAAAATAATATGCCAAGTGAATTTGATTTAAATAGAGTTGGTGAATTATATGAGCTGATTGATTTAACCGAATCAAATTGGAATTTTTAATATTTTAATTTCTCCACTATTATTTAAACCTTTTAATTATGTGGACCGTCGATGGCTACGCTTAAGGATATTTCAACTGAAGCAGGTGTGTCTATTAGAACCGTTGCTAGAGTTCTAAAAAATGAACCCCACATTAGTGAAAAAGTCAAAATTAAGGTAGAGAAAGCTTTAAATAAGCTTGATTACGTTCCGAATATATTAGCAAGTAGTTTAAAAACAAAGAAGACAGGTCTTTTTGGGATCATTACAAGTGACTTGGAACTTCAGGTTAATGTTCGAAAGCTTTCTTCGTTACATAAAGCATCCCAAAGAAATGGTTTTAGAGCGATAGTTGGATTTGCCGATCGATCAGAAGAAACGGAACGAAAATTAATTGAAGAATATTCAATATTATGCGATGGCGTTCTTTTTCTGAATTCTCCTTTTGATAAAAATTTAAAATTTATTCGTAGATTGAAAGTGCCCTTTGTTCTAGTAGATTCAAATTCAAAACAGGATACAGCAGTCGCAGTTAATCGAGAAGTAGGTGTGATAGAGGCTTTAAATTGTTTAAATGAAAAATATCAAAAGAAAGTTTTATTGACTTTTTCTGATAAACCTGATGAAGTCCGAACCTTAGCTTTTAAAAAAGCGGTCAAAGGTCCTTCTAAAGTAATCACGTTTGATTTCGACTATCAAGGAAATTTTGACAAGGCTCAGAAGATTTTAGAATCAGAATTGAAAAAAGGTGTGTTGTTTATTTGTTCAAATGACCGTATAGCTTCTGTTGTTTTTAGATGTGTTTATGAGAGTTCCTTTGTTGTCCCCGAGGATATAGGAATAGTTGGTTTTGATAATGATGATTTCACTCAACTGTCACCTCAGCCTTTTTCAACTGTAAGTCAACCCGTTGAAGAAATGGCGGAAAAGTCAATTTCTTTATTATTAAAATTAATTGATAAGGAGTCAGATGTTAAGAATGTCAGTGTCGATACATTTTATTTAGCTAGATCAACTACTAAATAATAAGCGATAAAATCTTATCTTTTATGCGTTTGAATCTTTCAGGTATCTATCAGCTATAAAAACTTTTTTATAGTCTTTTAATTTGAAAATAAAAATTGTAGTGGCGTTCCCTTTTCCCGATCCCCATTTTTGAAAGAATTTATTTATTTCATTATTATCGAGACCAAAACATTTAAATTCATATCGTGAAGCACCATAATTCTTTAATAACTGATTTATTTTTTTGGGATGATAGGGTAGTTCCTCTAATATCTTCCAGCAATTTGCTAGTGGATAGAGATCTTCGACTTCACCGATAAAATGATTTGTTTTAAAGTTGAGGCTTTCTTTATTATAGTGATTTGCAATTTCATCCAGTTTCCACGACTTTGATATTGCGGGGTTAAATTCAAATATTCCAGTATGACTGTGTTTAGGATCTGTATTGCTTGGGATTAAATCATTACTAGTA
Source organism: Planctomycetota bacterium (assembly GCA_002746535.1). Classification (GTDB taxonomy): domain Bacteria; phylum Planctomycetota. The sequence goes on along the minus strand of NVWA01000004.1, from coordinate 22,290 downwards.
ATCGTTTTATTGTTAGCAATAATCGAAAAATCCGGTGTATTTGTTTTAAGTTGTTTGCCTAGCCACAAGCACTGTTTTAGTTCCATGCCTTCAGCAATATAATTGACGCTATAATTTTCTGGCGTATCTTCCTTTGATAGCATTGGGGACATCTTTATCATTGTTTGATCAGCTGTAGAAGTGATTTGATTGATTAAATCCAGATGAGGTGAAAGGTCATTTGGATTTGATAAGCGCTTACCATTGTTTCTTCTGTCTGGATCAATAAAAATACAATCATAATCTTTGGAATCATTTCTTTCTACTGGTTTAGTTAATCTTGAAATATTATCTAATTGATAGTTAGACATATTGTGTTGGTGAATTAATTGAAAAAGAGGGCTGCTGTCTATACAAGTTAAATTCTTACAGTTTTTCGATAAGCCAATACTGTTGCCTCCTATACCGCTGCAAATTTCTAAAATATTTTTAGGTTTATAAAACAATGAGGCGGTGAAATTGCTGATTGATTCTGATGAACATTGCTCCAAAGATTTACCGGTAAAAATCATTTTGTCTGCATGTTGAAACTTATGAGAAGCCTTAATTCTTAATTTTACTTGTTCTACGATAAGAGTTAATTCTTCATTTGTTGCCTGCGGTAATTTTTTTTGTAGAGATTTTATTGAATGAATAGAACTATGTTGATCATCTGTAGTTTGATTTATATAGGTAATTAATTCTTCGATTTGCAAGGGTAATTCTTTCTAGAATCAGAGGGGTGTTAATAAGCCTTCAATTAGTGTCCACCGCCCGTAGAATCAAGGACAGTAGCTTCTCCGGATTTTGTTAATCCCCATTTAAATATAATAGGGCCAGCGATTTCATTTAGAACTATAGCACCTATAATAATTCCTTCAAGTTGTGCTCCAAATGTTTCATCCGGAAACGCTGCTCCAACTAATTTTGCAAAACCTAAACTAACTCCAGCTTGTGCAAGAAATGCTGTCCAAGAGTATTTTTTAATTTTGTCATCTTCTTTTGTAATTGTGTTAGATAGCCATGTTGCCAAGATGACAGCCATAATTCTTATCGCGAATATAGCAAGAGCAATTGGCCATAATTTAATTAAGCTATCTAAGTGCAGACCCGCTCCGGTTATTGCGAAGAAAACTAAAAAAACTGGAGTAGAAGCTCTTTCAATCGAATGGATAAAATGGATGCCTTGTTTCGAAAAATTTTCAATGACAAAGCCAGCAACAATAGCCACTAATAAAAACTCGAGATGAAGATAGTCTGACATGGCTAAAATTATTAATGAAAGGATGAATATAAATACAGTCCTTTGTTTTTCAAAAGATTTGAGATAAAAAATAATTCCATATCCAATGCCAATACCAACGATTATAGACATCAATAATTCTCTTAAAAGTATCATGATGGATTTAGCATCACCGTGTCCAGGTGCTAAAATAGGCATTATTAAGCTAACTGAGATGGTGAAAAGAATGATCACTAAAATATCTTTTAATACGGTTACTCCGATGGCTAGTTCAGTTAGACGTCCTTTTGATTTGGTTTCAACAATGATAGCAATAATTGATGCTGGCGAGTTTGCACTTGAGATAACACCAATTAGAAGACATACTAGAAAACAATGAAAAGAGTTCATTCCGTCAAAAATATTCATGTAAGAGGATATTAAAAATAAAAATCCAGCAACAATTGAAACAACAAGGGTCATATGGGATATAGCGATTATAAGAATACTTTTGATACTTTTCTTTATACTTTCAATACGGCATTCTCCTCCAGCGGTAAATGCAATTAGTGTTAATGCTAATTTATCTACTGTGCTTAGTTGATTGACAACGTCAACCTGTAGAAATCCATGAAAGAAAAATAATTCTGGAAATATTTTTGCAATATAGGGACCGGCAATAACACCTCCAATAAGATATCCTGTAATTCGTGGAAGGTTAAATCTATTTGCAATGTGTCCAAGTAGGTGTCCGGTTAGCATTATGAAGCCAAGAGCCAAAGGAGCTCTTTCAATAACATCCGAGTTGCTGGTGTTTAGGATCATTTGAAGTACGAGCATGATGCCGAATAAACATATTACTGTCAGGAATTTCAAGAGGTCTCCTCTTGGTTAGATTTATTATTACCTGAGATTGACTTATTAGTTAAATAAGGGGAGATTAATGCATTTACAATTATCGAAATAATTAAAATGCATAAAATACTTTGCAAGATGGTTTGATTCCCACTAACATTGGTTGGATAAATTGTTAAAAAGCTAATTGCCATTGCAATTGATACTCCGCCTTGAAAAGTAAAGGCTAGACCTGATTTATAACTTATCACTTGATCTGGAAATAATACTTTGTCTACGAATGAAATGCTGATAACTTTTCCTAAAATTCTTGTAAAAACAAAAATAGATATCATGGTAAAAGACATGGTGGTGAAGTATTGGTATTCAAATTGACTTCCTAGCACTAGTAAAAGCAATAAATAGAATGGCCTTTCACCTACAGCCAATTGCCTATCTATCCAGGGGCCGGCCTTATTATCATTGCATAGGATAAATCCAATAATCATATTAATAAATATTGCTGAGTAATGTAAAGAGTATGCAATACCTCCTGTAAAGGTTAGCATGCCAATTAATAATAAAAATTGTTCATTTCTATTAGTTGTTAGCCTCACATACAGTTTGAATAGAATTCCAAGTAAAATTGCTAAGCTTGCCATGATTCCAAAATTAATAGCTGGAGATACATCTAGTTTTTCTATTACTGTAGAAGGAAATAATAGGGTAAAAGCTACAATTCCCACGATAGCATCTATGGATGTAGCAACTTGTAAGTAGCGGATTAATGGTGAAACTGTTTTCTGATCTCTGATAGCGAGTGATAAAATAGTTGGACCTGAAACGCATCCTATAGATGCCATTATAAATGGAAATAAGTGACCGTAGCTTAGATGGAAATAACTTTGGATTAAATAAAAAATCGTAGCAATGATAAAGTAGGTTGCAATCGCTTGAAAAAATATTCCGATGTAATAAAGAGGTGGGATTTTTTTTATTAATGATGTTTTGAATTGTGAACCGAAAATTAAGCCTACCCATGCAAGTAATAATTGGATGAATGGTGCTAAGTCAGAAAATAATTTTTTTGTAATAATATTAAAACCACTTGATCCAACACAGATTCCAATGATTAACATTCCTAATCCAGAACCAGCCAACATTTTAAAATTTGCATTATATTTACCATGAAATATTTTTTGGTGTGTGGCAAGATATGCCATGGTAACCAAAATAATGATTCCAATTAAACTTTGAAGAGAATCTTCCAAATTAATATTCTTCTAAATGTTTCGGATGAGTCCGGCAACTCGGCAAACAGGAAGTGTGAACATAATACCTGAACCAGGCACAACAAAATCGCCACAAATTTCTTCTATTAGATCGATAGCATCTTCTACAAGATCAGTTTTAATTACGGAGACAATAAGTTGGCTATCGCTACCTTCACCAGCAAACAGTGATCTGAAACCTGCAAAAATGGGAACTTGCTCAGTTAATATTTGTGCCATCCCTTTTGATTCTAATATTGATGCTCCTGAAATGCCAAGCTCCATAAAACCTGTTAGCACTTCTTCAACATGATGTTGACTTTTTAGTATGCAGAACAGTACTTCAGCATCTACTCTTTTCTGTTCAGACATGTCTACCATCCTCTTGTAACAAAATATTTAATATTTCTTGATTGGTTTTTGAATCTATTAAAGATGTTACAACATTTCGATCTTTAATGATTCTTGTAATTCTTGCAAGTAGTCTTATGTGTTCGCTCATTCTTAAAGGAGGGCTTATTAGCAGAAAAACAATTTTGACTTTTTTATCATCCATTGCATCGAAATCCACTCCATCAGGAATCTGAGCTATTAAGCATATCGTTTTATTTATTTTTTCTTCTATACAATGTGGAATGGCAATGGAGTTGCCTATCCCGGTTGAGTTTTCTTCTTCTCTTTTTAAAAGATTTTCTAAAAGGGATGTTTCATTAATTTCGGAATATTTTTGGCAAATTCTTTTTGAAAGGTTTTCTAATAAAATAGATTTGGATTCTGGTTTAATATTGCAGCAAATTAAACCTTCATCGATAAAGTCAGCAAGCTTCATTTCAAACACCTTAAAGTAAATAACTTAATTCTATCATCTATAAGGATTCCTTGCACATAAATTACCCAATCATTACAATTTTGTCAGGGCGAGAATAGTAAAACAACCCAAAAGAATCTCAATTTACTCATAATTTTGCTTGAAAATCAATCTATTGTGTGAATTGCTTGCTTGACCGTTATCTACTTAATAATACAATCAGGTTTCTAAGTAATTGCACAATATATAACCAATTTTGGATAAAAAATAAATGGTTCAATCGATCAACAAAATGCCGGGTTTTGATCGTAAAATTGCTTCGATACTTGTTAAAAGTGGTAAGATAACGACAGAACAAGCCGATGAGTTTCAGTCTCAGTCAAAAAAAAATAAAACCCACATAGAAGCTGTATTATTTGAAAATGAAGTTCTTGATGAAGCTGAGTATTTATCAACTTTAGCAGAAGAAATTCAAATTTCCCCAATCAATTTGAATAATTATGAAATCTCAAAAGATTTAAAAGATGTAATTGATGAAGAAATGGCGGGACACTACGGGGTTTTACCAATATCTAAAATAGGTGATAGTTTGACGGTAGCTTTATGTAATCCTTTTGACATTATTGCTTTGGACGACATCAAAATATTTACGGGTACATCCGAGCTTCGTCCGATGTTAACGACTGTTAATCAATTAACCAAAGCCATTGAGACTGTTTATAAATCTGCAGAAGAAGAAATTTTAAGTAATGTTGATGATGTACTAAGTGACCTTGATCTTGATTCGAGTGATATCGAAAAGCAAATGGTTGAGGAAGAAGAAAAAGAAGAAGGTCATGAAAACGACTCAACTATTGTAAAACTTGTCAATACTATTATTTTGGATGCCTATTCTAAAGATGCATCTGATATTCATATTGAACCCTACGCGGACTCTGAAACAGTGGTTCGTTACAGAACCGATGGTACGTGTAAAGAAATTATGCGATTACCGAAATCATATAAAGCAGCCTTGGTTTCCAGAATAAAAATTATGTGTGATCTTGATATTTCTGAAAGAAGAGTTCCTCAAGATGGTAAAATTGATTTTAAAAAATTTGGTCCAAAAGATATTGAATTGCGGGTAGCTACCATTCCAACGGTGGGTGGTATTGAAGATGTGGTCATGCGTATACTTGCCGCTTCTATTCCATTACCTTTGGAAAAAATGGGTTTTCATCCGTATGTTGAAAAAAGATTACTTGAAAATATATCTAAGCCATATGGAATTATTTTTGTGGTAGGTCCAACAGGTTCTGGAAAAACAACGACTTTACATAGTATTTTAGGACATTTAAATAAGCCTCATACAAAAATCTGGACTGCTGAAGATCCGGTTGAAATCAAACAAATTGGATTGCGACAAGTACAGTGTAATCCGAAAGTTGGTTTGACTTTCGCCCGCGCCATGAAAGCGTTCCTAAGAGGTGACCCTGATATAATCATGATTGGGGAAATGAGGGATATGGAAACAACGGGTGCTGGGGTTGAAGCGGCACTAACAGGTCACCTGGTTTTCAGTACATTACACACCAATAATGCTCCAGAAACGATTACTCGTTTGCTTGATATGGGTATTGACCCGTTCAGTTTTGCGGACTCATTCTTGTGCGTCTTGGCACAACGTTTGGTAAAAAGGTTATGTAATAATTGTAAACGAAAGAAAGAACTTGATGAGGAAGAGCTGAATTATTACAAGGAATCCTTTGGTGGCCAGGAAGCTTGGGACAAGGCAAAGGTTGATGAAGCGTTACCTTTTGATGTTTATGAGGCTGTAGGTTGTAGTAAATGCTCGGGTGGGTATAAAGGTCGTATGGGTATTCATGAGCTTTTGGTGACCACAGACGAAATTAAAAGAAACATTTTTATCAGATCTCAAGCCGAGATAATTCGTAAACTGGCTGTAGAGGATGGCATGTTGACGTTAAAGCAGGACGGGATAATCAAAGTGCTCCAGGGGATTACATCACTTCTTGAAATTGAAAAAGTTTGTATCAGCTAATTATTAATTTTGATACTTCGAAGTTGTCTCATTTATAGATATTGATTCAGATTCAATATTATTTATCTAAATTACCTGTAAGTATACATGATTGAATTTAAAGATATGCTAGCCAAAAAAAATATTCTTACTCAGACATACAAATAATTTGAAAACACCTTGTAGAATTCAATTAAAAATTGATCTTAAAAAAGTTCTTAAAAATATTAATACAATGCAATCTCAAATTGGTGATTGTCAGCTAATTCCAGTATTAAAGGCAGATGCTTATGGGCTAGGTGCCATTCAGATTGGTAAATATCTGGCTGAAAATGGAATTAGTCAGATTGGCCTAGCGGATGTAAATGAAGCCATAGAGCTTAAAGGGTTGTTTTCTGAAATCCATTTGTTGGGTGATGTTTTTGAATCTGAACTCAAAACAATCATTGAAAAAGGGTGGATATGTCCTGTATCATCTATCAGTAGATTAAAAGAATGGGAACAATATTGCCGAGATACTAAATTAAAAATTCAATTCAACATAGACACAGGAATGGGTCAAACCGGTATCCCAATAAAAATTGCACAGCAAGAAATATTAGAAGTTATGAATTTGCCTTGGATAGAAATTAAAGGCATCTATTCTCATTTTACTAATGCCGAAAGTGCCGAGGACGATTTTGCTTTGCAACAAATGAAGGAATTTAAAGCATTAATAAATGATTTGGAAAACAATGGATTAAAATTACCGTTCAAGCATATTGGCAATTCTAATGGGATTAACTTTTTGCCAGAATCTTATAAAGAATTTTCGCATGTGCGTTCAGGAATTAATCTCTATGGAATTCAAGAATCACAGACAAGTAAAAATGGTTATTTAGCCGAAACATTGGAGTTGAAAACATCCGTGATTAAGGTAAATGATTTTAAACCAGGGGAATCACTTGGGTATGGACGAGAGTTCATCGTTAAAAACTCTATGAAAATTGCAACAATACCAATTGGTTATGCTGATGGAATTCCTTACCAAAGTTATAAAGAGGGGTATGTTCTTATTAATGAATGCAAATGCCCAATTGTAGGCCGTTTAAGTATGGATTATACCTCAGTTGATGTGAGTAATGTTCCGGATGTAAAAATAAATGATCCTGTTATTTTAATTGGCCATTCTGGATCTTTTAAAATTACGGTGGAAGATTGGGCATGTTGGAAAAATACGATTCCTTATGAAATCATTTGTTCCTTTGGTCCTAGAATAAAAAAAGTGTATTTAAAATAACATGAGATTTGTATTGCCAGGAATGGGTGCAACATCTGAAATGTATTCAGACTCATGGTCAATGCTGAATGATGCCGTTTTTCTGGATTGGCCAAAAATTAATGGTGAAATTACATTTGATAATATTGCATCACAATTAATTGCTGAAAATCAGATAACTTCTTTGGATCATATTATAGGTTCATCTCTTGGTGGAATAATTGCCATTGAAATTGCTCATCAAATTAAATGTAATCAAGTGATTCTTATTGGAAGCGCCATAAACAAAAGTGAAATTAATTCTTTGTTATTATCCTTGGCTCCTTTAAGTGAGATTACCCCTTTAAAATTTATTCAATTCATTGTTGGTAAAAGTGGCGGTGGCTTAGGTCAAATGTTTGCTAGTGTTGAGGCGGATTTTATAAGAAGTACTTGTATTGAATTGAATCAATGGAATAGTCCTTACTGTGAAGAAATGAATGTTAAACGAATACATGGTTCAAGAGATCATGTAATTCAATGTCCCGATACTGCTGATTTGATTATTGAAGGGGGCCATCTAATTGCAATGACCCATTCGAAGGCATGTGTTGATTTTATTGAATCTATTTGCTTGAAAAAAGAATAACGTTTTAGCTCAAAACTTAATTTTTATTCCTAATGGACAATGATCAGATCCCATAACTTCTTGAAGAATAAAAGCATCCTTTAAATTCTTTTTCATTTCTTCGTTGATAAAAAAATAATCAATTCTCCAACCGACATTTTTAGCTCTAGCGCCACCTCTATATGTCCACCATGTATATTGTTTCGGCTCAGTGTTTTTTTCACGGAAGGTATCTAAATATCCTTTGGAGATATATTTGTCCATCCATTCTCTTTCCATGGGAAGAAAGCCTGAATACTTTTCATTTGGTTTTGGGTGAGTCAGATCAATCTCTTTGTGAGCAGTGTTGTAGTCCCCACATGTGATGACATGTTTGCCTGCTTTTCGGTATTTTTCTGAAACTTTTAAGAATGCTGCATAAAAATCCATTTTGTATTGTAGGCGTATTTCATCTTTTTGTCCATTTGGAAAATAAATATTAAAAAGAACAAAGTCGTCATATTCGGCAATTATAGTTCGACCTTCACTGTCTAATTTTTTAACTCCCAATCCCTTTATTATTTTATTCGGTTCTTTCTTTGTGAATATAGCAACTCCACTGTATCCCTTTTTTTCTGCACTCGCCCAAATAGTTTGATATTTTTTTGGTGATATAAGATTTTCGTCTAGTTGATCTTCTTGCGCTTTTGTTTCCTGCAAACAAAGAATATCAGGATTCTCTTTTGTCAAAAAATCTAGAAAGCCTTTTTTTTGTATCGCACGTACCCCGTTTACATTCCAAGAAATAATTTTCATGTTTCACCTTTAAAATTTAAATTTGATATTGTATGGAGATTTTTTATTTTGAGTAATTAGTATGGCAAAATGTTGAAGTTATTTGGGATTATGTATTCTGAAATTTATGAATATACCTTCAATTTTGGTTTTATTGTCTGCCTTACCTTGGTTTCAATGCTGTAATTTGAGAGCCTACTTTTTCGATTATTTCATTGAAAATGACCATAATTTGCAAAATAGTAGCCAATTATTTAACAATTGTAAACAAGTATACTGTCAAATTAAGAATAAATTGAAGTCTAAATATCATATCTTAGAATTTCGAGCCGTACTCTGAATAACATTTGTGGATTTTATGAAACGCATCAACATTTATTCATACACTAATTATCGTTTGTTCTTAAAAGATTATCTTGAATATAAACGATTCAAAGAACCCGAATATTCTTATCGAAAGTTCTGCAAAATAGCTGGCATTGTTTCGCCTAGTTTTTTGAAACATGTAATTGATGGTGTTAGAAATTTAAGTAAAGATGGTGCAAAAAAATTCATGATTGGTTTTGGCATTGAAGGTCCAGAAGCATCATTCTTTGAAATTCTGGTTTTAATGAATCAGGCTAAAGACATCGATCAAAGAAATAAATATTATTCTCGATTAAAGAAGTTTAATGGCTTTAAAGAAAGTTGTAGTCTTGAGTCAGATGGATTTGATTATTATAAAAAATGGTATCACCCAGTTGTTAGAGAATTAGTGGGCATGGCCGAAGATGGAAAAGCTACTGCTGCTTGGATTGTTACGAAGGTTAATCCAAAAATAAGTAAAAAGGATGCTCAAGAAAGCCTCGACCTTTTGGTGCGATTGGAATTATTAGAAAAAACAACTGTTGGCTACCATAAAAAACATAATGTTGTAAAAGGATTTGCAGGTTTGAAAAGCATGATGCTTCATAATTATCATAAAGAAATGATTCGATTAGGTGGCGAATCTGTTGAGAGATATAAGAAAGATGTTCGTAATGTGACTTCAGTAACTTTAAGTGTACCTGAAAATCGTATACAAGAAATCCAAGATAAAATTGCTCGCTTTAGAGAAGAGCTATTACAAATGGCTGTTGATACAAAAGATCCTGAGAGAGTTATTCAGGTAAATATTCAAGAATTTCCATTAACAAAATCCGTAAAAAAGAAAGGTAAAAAATGATCAGGCTATTGCTGATAATTAATATTACACTTTTCTTACTAATGGTCGGTTGTGGCGGCGGCAATTCTGGCGGTGGAACAGAAACGGGTGATCCAGGTGATATGAATGCGACGGAATTTAGTGGTGGGTTAATCTCTGGTAAAGTATCATTGGATGCTCAGGAAACGATTAATCTAGAAGGAGCCAAAATTTGGTTAGATGGTGATAGTAAATTGTTGAAAAAAAGTGATAGTGGCGGAGATTTCCTGATTGAGGGTCTTTCAACCGGTGATCACGAATTATTTGTGGAATGGACTTCAGGGGAAATAACTTTACTTGGTAAATCAAAAGTATTTTTTATTGGTGAGTCAAATAGTTCTCAGAAACCTAGTGTCTATATAGGGCAAACAATTATTGTTGATGCTCCAGCTTCTTTTCAGGGAATCATTCAATCAAATGACGATGTGAACGTTGAGGTTAAATTGAAGAACTCAATTTTTGTTTCTAAAGTACAGACAAATACTGGCTTTGAATTAACGGATATTCCTTTTGGAACGTATACTCTTGAGATTTATCAGAATGGTCAATTAAAATTATCCAAAGAAATTAATCTTTTGGCGGGCGGGCTAAATGATATTGGCATTATTTCAATAGACTAAATCAATTATTCAGATTACCTACTATTCTTAGTCAGGTTTTATTTTTTTACGACAAGACTAACCATTTTACCTTTAACAAATATTTTTTTAACAATGTTTTCTTCATTAGCATATTTTTGAACTTTTTCTGATGCTAATGCTAACTCAAATGCTTCTTCTTCAGAAATGCCATTTTTTACTTCTAGAACATCTCTCAATTTTCCATTTACTTGAATGGGAAGTTTAACCGTATCTTCTACCATTTTTGTTTCATCATATATGGGCCAATCAGCTAATATGATTGTAGAGTCATTTCCAATTTGGTGCCATAGTTCTTCGCATAGATGTGGAGCAAATGGTGAAAATAATATCAACAACACTTCAAAATCATTTTTTGAAATCGACTCAAGGGTTGATAATTCATTGACAAAAACTCTTAGAGCTGAAACGGCGGTATTAAATTTTAATTTTTCTATGTCATCGCCAACTTTTTTAATTGTTTTGTGAATGATGGTTTCTAGGTTTTTATTATCGGCTGCCTTTGCGTCATATTTATCTACTAATCGTCCAACTCTTTGTATGAATTTTGACGTTCCATTGAGCATATCCATAGACCATGGTATGGCTTCTTCAAAAGCACCCATTTCCATTTCATATGTTCTGAATACATCGGCACCGTATTTTAAAACAATTTCATCGGGGCTAATGACATTCCCTCTAGATTTAGACATTTTGGTGCCATCAGCTCCAAGTATCATTCCGTGAGAAGTTCTTTTGGCATATGGTTCTGAGCAAGGTACTACTCCAATATCAAAAAGAAATTTATGCCAAAATCTTGAATACAATAAATGGAGAGTAGTGTGTTCCATGCCGCCATTATACCAATCGATAGGCAACCAATAATCCAAAGCTTCTTTTGATGCCAGTGCATCTTTATTATTAGGATCCATATAACGTAAATAATACCAGCATGAACCTGCCCATTGAGGCATAGTATCAATTTCTCTTTTTGCTGGTGCTCCAGTTTTAGGACTAGTAGTGTTAACCCAATCAACAGCTGCTGCTAAAGCTGAGTCACCATTTTCTTTTGGTGCAAAAGATTCTACATCAGGCAAGACTAATGGTAGTTGGTCTTCAGGAATCGCTACATAACCTTCTTCTTCATTGAAGACAATTGGAATTGGTTCACCCCAATAGCGTTGCCTTGAGAAAATCCAGTCTCTAAGTTTAAATTGAACTTTCTTTTTGCCGATATTTTCTTTTTCTAAATGTTCAAATATTTTATTAATAGCTTCTTTAACCGAAAACCCATTGATTATTTCTGAATTTACCAGTATACCTTTATTAGTATCCGTAAAGGCTTCTTTAGAAATATCTCCACCTTCAATAACTTCAATTATTGGCAGATCAAATTTCTTAGCAAAATCATAGTCTCTTTGATCGTGTGCCGGAACTGCCATGATAGCGCCTGTCCCATAAGTAATTAAAACATAATCGGAAATAAATATAGGTATTTCTTTTCCAGTAAGTGGATTTATGGCTGGTAAACCTTTTAATAAAACCCCCGATTTTTCTTTATCTTCGGCTCTTTCAAGAGCTGACTTTCGATTTGCTTTTTGAATATAATCATTGACCTCTTCAAAATTAGTGATTTTTTCTTTATGTTCTTGCACTAATGCATGTTCAGGAGCAATGACCATATAGGTTGCTCCATATATTGTATCCGGTCTGGTTGTGAAAATATTTAAAACTGTATCTGTATCTAAGACCTTAAAGTCTATTTCAGCACCATGGCTTTTGCCAATCCAATTCTTTTGTTGTGCTTTGATTCTAGGCAGATAATCAACAGTATCTAAATCACTTATTAATCTGTCGGCATATTCTGTTATTTTTAGCATCCATTGACTTTGAGTTTTTTGTATAACTTCACTGCTACATCTTTCACAAACGCCATTGACAACTTCTTCATTTGCTAATACTACTCGGCAACCTAAACACCAATTGACTGGCATTTCAGTTTTATAGGCTAAACCTTTTTCAAACATTTGAAGAAAGATCCATTGTGTCCATTTAAAATAATCTTGATCGGTTGTATTAACTTCTCGACTCCAATCAAAACCAAACCCTAACATTTGTAATTGTTCTTTGAAGCGCGCAACATTTGTTTTTGTCACTTTTTTGGGGTGGATATTATTTTTTATTGCGTAATTTTCTGTTGGAAGACCAAAAGCATCCCAACCCATTGGAAATAATACATTGTAGCCTTCAAGTCTTTTTTTTCTTGTGATGACATCCATAGCTGTGTAGCTTCGAGGATGGCCCACATGTAAACCGTTGCCAGATGGATAGGGGAATTCGATTAATCCAAAAAACTTTTTTTTGGTATAGTCATTTGAAGTTTGATAGACTTTATTTTCGTCCCAATATTTCTGCCATTTTTTATCTATTTCTAGTAATGGGTTTTCCACGGATTTTGCTCCTACAAGCTTATTTGCTTTATCAAAAATGGCGCAAATATTATGTATTAGGGCTAAAAAGTAAAGAATTATTGTATGTGAGAGAAGAAAGGAAAAAGGTAAATTATTTTCTTAATGAAGGTAAGTAGGATATGATTCCAGCAGTAACGGCAACGTTTAAGGATTCGACATCGTTTTGCATGGGTATAAAAAATTCTTGCTGGCAAGAATCTTGTAGTTTTTGACTGACGCCCTTGCTTTCATTGCCAAGTATAAAAATGGTAGGATGATTAATTTCTGAAGTTAGTAAGTTTTGATTTGCACTTGTTGTTAAAGTGGCAAGTTGATATCCTTTTTTAGTTAGATCATTTGTATGATTTAGTAGATTCTTACATTGAAAAATTTTAGCTTTGAAAACTGTTCCCGCACTGGATTTTATGACAAGTGAGTTTATAGGGGAAGTGCCGTCTTTAGGTAAAATAATCCCATCTAAATTTCCAGCTGTGACGGAACGAATAATCATGCCTATATTTTGTGGATTTGTAATTTGATCTAGGGCTAATAAATATTTCTCTTTAGAAGGATCTAGGCTTTCAATATTATTTAAGAATTGGCAGTATATATCTGCGGCAATGCCTTGGTCTTGTTTCCCATTTTTAGATATACGACTTAGTTCTGATTTTGAATGGAAGGTTATTTCGGTATTTTGCTGTTTTGCAAGCTTGATAATTAAATCTAAAGTTTTGTCCTGTTTATTAGTTTTTGCGAGGTGTAATTTATCTATGGAAATATTGTTTTTTTCAAAGGCTTCGAGTACAGGTTTTCTGCCATAAATCGTAATGATATTTTCGAAATATTTTTTCTTTTCTAAGTATTCTTTAGAATCTAATTTCTGGCTCATAATTTTCGATTTGGTAATTTGATTCTTAATTCTTTTGACTGAAATAACCTATTGAATAAAATCCCACATCTTAAGATTAGCAACTAACTTAACAAAGGAATTAAAATGAAAAAAAGAGAATTTTTGAAATTCATGGGAGTGGCAACTGCTTCACTAGTAGCTTCAGGAACATTGATGGCCTCAAAGAAAAAGAAAGATACTGCTGGTAAATGGAAAAATGATGCAGGTAACAAACATACTCCCGTTGTAAAAACTACAAGATCGGGTGATACGGTTAAGTTAGAATTAGATACGACTAAACATCCTCAATCTGAAGATCACTTCATTGATTATTTAGAAGTATATTCTTCAGATAAGAAAAAACTATTTTCAGCAAAGATTGATAGTAAATCTGGTGTTTCAAAAGTGAGTTGTCATTTAAAATTGGCTAAAGGAACAAAAGTATATGCGGTTAGTCATTGTAATAAGCATGATTATTATCAAAGAGAAGTAACTGTTTAAATAAATTTATTTTGAGAGGTTGTTGATGGTACAAGAAAAATTTTCGAAAAAAGATATTAAAGCTTATTTTGAAAAACCATTTATTGAATTAATGTTTGAAGCTCAAGTAGTTCATCGTAAACATCATAATCCATTGGAAGTCCAATTGTCTACTTTGTTAAGTATTAAGACGGGTGCTTGCGTTGAAGATTGTGGATATTGTTCTCAATCAGCTCGGTATGACACCAAGCTTGAGGTCGAGCCCCTTATGGATGAAGAAGAAATCATTGAAAATGCTCGTAAAGCAAGACTCAATGGTGGAACTCGATTTTGTATGGGTGCTGCTTGGAAGAATGTTCCTGAAAAAGAAATGCCAAAGTTGAAGCGAATAATTGAAGAAGTGAATGCGCTTGGTTTGGAGACATGCATGACTTTAGGTGGTCTGACTAGAGACCAGGCGGAATCTTTTAATGAAAGTGGATTAGACTATTATAATCACAATCTAGATACATCCCGTGAATACTATAAAGATATTATTACTACAAGAACTTACCAAGATCGGTTGGATACAATCGATCTTGTTCGTGAATCTGGAATCAAAGTATGTAGTGGCGGAATAATGGGATTAGGGGAAACTCAAGAAGATCGAATTAGTATGTTTTGGGAATTAGCGAATATGGATCCTCAGCCAGAATCTGTTCCAGTTAACCAATTGGTTCCGATACCAGGAACACCCCTCGCTGATAAAAAAGTTGAGCCGGTTGCTAGTTTTGATTTCATTAAATGTATCGCTATCTCAAGAATTTTGATGCCTAAAAGTCAAATTCGCCTATCTGCAGGGCGAGAAGTTATGTCTGAAGAAATGCAAGCAATGTGTTTTATGGCAGGAGCTAATTCTGTATTTTTTGGTGATCGTTTATTGACGACTAATAATCCAGATACTTGCAAAGATTATCAGATGTTTAAAAAGCTAGGTTTGGTACCGCAAGGTCAAGAAGAACCAGTAGAAATATAAGCGGTAGTATTAAATGACTGAAGAGAATGGTTTTCAAAATAATTTATCACCTTCAGATGAATTATCATTATTAAAAAAAATTTATGGTGAGTCTGAAATTTCATCAATTTATCAATACATGATGAATTGCTTTAATATTATTCAAACTAGATCGCAAATTGTCTTAAGCCTTGCAACTATTTGTTTGACCATCACAGGTTTTTCTGGGGCAAAAATTGCTAATAGCAGCGTCTTTTCAATGGGATGTTTAGTTATAGGTTTGTCGTTGGTCTTATTATCAATCATTACTGTTTTATCTGGTCCTCTTCAAGTAAGATGGATTTCACAGATTTATCATTTCGATTTAGATACAACGATTGAGGAATTAATTAAAATGCGAAATAAAAAAACGCGTTTATATCAATTTTCGATATTAACATTGGGCATAGGTTTAAGTTTTTATGTACTTAGTGTCATCTCATTTTTAATACATGGTAATTCCTAATTATCGTATTCGTAAAATATTTTTATCCCTTTATTAGTTGATATAATTTTTTCATATAAATGAGACTGAGGTAAAGCAATGTACAGTTTAAAAAATATTGAAAATGAATTATCCAATAGATCAAAAAGTGAAAAAAGTGCTAATCGACTTTTAGTTGATTATTATCGAATTCGCAGACGAGTTTTATTCGATTTGCCTGTAAAGGAATTACATAAAATAGACTTTTCTATCAGGGGATTTGATGCTGAATATCCTTGGGCTATTTGGTTTATATGGCGCTTAGAAAAAAGATTTGAAACGCTTGCATATGATAGTGTCATCAATAGCGATATTGAAAGTAAAGAGATTTTACATAAAGAGCTAGAGGCTTTTGCTGATTGGAAAAGTTATCGCCAATATTTTACTAAAGGTGACTTGTGTAGTGGGCATTGTGGTCGAATGCTTTTTCATGCCTATTATGATTGGGGTTTAGATGCCCCTCTTTTAAATAAAATTAAAGATGGCTGCAATAAACTGATCGAAACATCCTTGCCAATTTTAGAAAAACAATTTGGATTTATTGAAACAGCAGACAGTATCTTAGAAAATGAAGAAAAATTTCATTCCTTGCATAATATTGGTTTTATCAATTGTGTAGGAATGCTGTTGTGCTTGGATGTTGTTGGTCATGAGATGAAATCAATATGGTTGAATCGAGTTTCAGCTATGGTTGAAGCCTTGTATGGATTAAATGAAAAAACAGGTTTTTGTGAAGGTGTCGCTTATGATGGATACCTGTTTGATTTTATATTAGAGGCTTTTCGAATACTACCGAAAAGTGATCGTTCAGAATTTCTGTCCCATGCATTTATTAAAAATTTAATTAATCAAAATATATTTCTATCTGCTCCGGGTGATTTAGGTAGGGTTGCAGAAATTGGTGATGTTGAAAGTGATAATATGAAATATCATATTTCATGTATGGTGAAGTTTGCAGGACAATTAAATGATTCTCAATTAAATTGGTATATCAAAAATATGGCTATGAATCAATTTAGTTCAGAATCGTTGGGCTTGATATATCAAAATAATTTATTGAAAAAAAGTAGTGTTGAGCCAATTGATTGTGTAATGAGATTGCCTGCCACCTTGACTTTAAGATCAGATTGGTCTGACGATGGAATTGCAGTAGCCACCTCTGCCTGTTTATCGAGTGCTGGCCATATTCAAAAAGATGCGGGCACAATTTTGATTGGCGCAAAAGAAAAATGGTTAATTGATGATCCTGGTTATCAGCAATATATGGGGACGAGTGAAAGAGAATTTACATTATCTGAAACAGCTCATAATTTCCCTGTAATAAATAATGAAGGACAGGCGTCAAAATCTGTAGAAATAATAGATGTTTGCAATCTTGATAAAAAGGTAGAGTTGGATTTAACAAATTGTTATAGTGAAGAGTTGAAACTTAAAAGCGTTACAAGAAAAATAATGATTGTCGATCAATCTTCTGTAGTAGTAGTAGATCGTGTTTTAGGAGATGCTGTCAATTCGGTCAAATATCATTGGCATGGTCATCCTGATGCTGGTTGGTTTGTTGAAAATGGTTGGGCCGTGGTTGGTTTTGAAGATTCGAACCTATGGTTTAGGTGTTTAAATTCGAACGTTGAGTCTAAAAATATTCATCGATTGAAAGGTTCGAGAGGTTTGCAAACATTAATACATGAATTAAAAAAACCAGTTGAAAATATTATTTGGCTATTTAGTAAGGATGAGAATTCTATTAAAAATATTCCTGTTGTTGAGAAAAATATTTTAAAATGGGGCTCGTTAGAAATTGATTGTAATTAATAATGTGCTATTGTTATAAAAATAATTATTAAAATGAGGTAGTTGCTGTGTTATTAATTTTTAAATTTGAAAAAATATTATTTTTATTTCTTATTTGTTTTATACATACCGATTTTATTACGGCTCAAAATAAAATTGCGAAATTAAAAAAAGGCAAAATCCATAAAAAAGTTATTTGCAAAAGTGATGAAAGTCAATCTTATGCTCTCTATATTCCAAGTAATTATGATGCTAAAAAAAAATGGCCTATTATTTTTGGATTTAGCCCAAATGCAATGGGGGAGCATCCTGTTATTTTAAGCAAAGACGGTGCTGAAAAATATGGATATATAGTTGTAGGTTCTAATAATTCCAGAAACGGGCCTTCTGCACCCATTAATGCAGCTTTTGCCGCAATGAAAAAAGATGTGTTGAGTAAATATAATGTAGATGAAAAAAGATTTTATGCAATTGGGTTTAGTGGAGGGTCTAGAGTAAGTCTGCGTTTTTCTTTATTATATTCTGATCAGTTTAAAGGTGTTATAGCTTGCGGTGCTTTTTTCAGCCCTCAAATGGATTTTAAGAATAAGGATGTTTTATTATATGGGTTAGTTGGAGCTAACGGTTTTAATTTTCCTGAGTATGTTGGAGGAACACCCTTTTTGGATAAAAGGAAAATACCATATTGGATTAGTGTATTTGATGGTAAACATCAATGGCCTCCTAAAGAACTTGTTTTTAATGGGATAGAATTTTTTGAATATTATTATAGAAAACAAAACAAATCGCTTGATCTGAAGTTTGAAAAAATTGTATTTGATAGAGTTCTTGGATTAATGATAAAGAATCAAAAACAAAAATTTTGGATGAATTTATATTTTGGTATGATACTTTTAGATCACTGGTTTGCAGACATGAAATATAAGGATCCTATTGCAAAATTAAAAAATGAAATTGAAGGTTCTAGTGAATACAAAAATCACCTAAAAACCGAATTAGCTTTATTGGCTAAGTTGAAAAAGTTAAAATTGATTCAGGACACTGCACGATATTGGAAAAACTTAGATGATTTACTGCTTATGCATAAAGAAAAACACTCTAAATCAGATTTAATCAAAGGTGCAATAGGAAGCTTGTATCGATATTCAATTAGGAGCTTTCAGCTGGCTCAATCTAACCCTAAGGCGAATATCCCCATTAAGCAGCAAAAGTTTTTTATAGCATTTATAATAAAATTAAATCCTGCTAACAACAAGTTTTTATTAGAAGGATTACGGTTTTATGCAAAAAATTCTATTGAAACAAAAGTTAAAGAAGTCCTAGAACTTCTTAAAGAAAATAAATATAAAAATTTTTTAGACTTAGCAAAAATTACTGAGTTGAAAAAATATAAAGAGAAGGTTTGGTTTCGTGAGTACTTAAAGTGATCAAGTGTAATATATGTCTTGTTTATTTTTGATCAGAAAAAAATCTTTGAATGTCTTGGAAGCCATTAAATTTGACTTGGATTCTATTTCCATTTTTTCTATATAATTTATATAGTTTCGACGTAATCTTAAAATTATTTTTTGTAATGAGTTGATTCCTTCCGTTTACCGGATTTGCAATTAATAGATTTATAGGGGAAATTAGCGAAAATATTTCAGTAGTGTTCATATGTTTTAAAATACCATGAGGGAATATAGACATCATGTGATAGAAATAATGACTTTCAAAAATATCTTTAAAGTCTGATAAAGGGGAGAGTAAGACACAAGATGAAATGTCATTGCTTAAAGCTGCCGTAAACATTGTGATCATTGGCCCTATACTTTCGGCAATATGTAATTCGTCCAATCCTTTGTCTATTAATAATCGATTCTGTCTAATTACTTTTGGATTGTATTTAGATAGTGAGTCGCCTAATAAATGTATTTTGGAACTTTTGTATTTATTTTTTATAGAAGAAATTAAGGTCAACAAATTTGAGACTCTGAATTGATACATGCTGGTACCTAGTTGAAAGCAGAAAGCAGCTTTAGTAATTTCATCTGAAAAATAAAAAACTTCACTATCAACAGCAGTTTCTCCCATTCCGCAAAGATCAGGGATAATGATACTATAATTGTTACCCGGCCTGGGGGGCGACATCGACCCCAGATTGCGCTATAGGGGCGCCATGGAAATGATCACCACGACCGAAGCCCTCGTAGACGCCTGTGTCCCCCTCTCAAAGGCATCCTTTATCACCGTCGACACCGAGTTCATGCGGGATTCGACCTATTGGCCGAAACTCTGCCTCATTCAGGTGGCGGGTCCGAACCATGAATTCATTATCGATCCCCTCGCCAAAGGCATCGACCTGGCCTCGTTTTATGAGCTGATGCTCAACCGGAGCGTCATCAAGGTCTTTCATGCCGCCCGGCAGGATATTGAAATTTTTTACCACGAGGCCCGGGCCATCCCCGATCCGTTGTTCGACAGCCAGGTGGCCGCGATGGTCTGTGGTTTTGGCGAATCTGTGGGCTACGAGACGCTGGTGCGCAAGCTTGCCAATGGCCAGGTGGATAAATCATCCCGCTTTACCGACTGGAGCCGCCGTCCTCTGACGGAAAAACAGCTCACCTATGCGATCGCGGACGTGACCCATCTTCGCATAATTTATGATGCGCTGGCCCGCCAGCTCGCTGGCGGCTCCCGGGTTGGGTGGTTGCCGAGGAAATGGCTATTCTTCAAAACCCTGAGACTTATGCCTTACTCCCGGAAAACGCATGGAAACGTATGAAAATGCGTGTGAAGGGTCCCAAAGCCTTCGCGGTTCTGATCGGGGCGGCAGCATGGCGCGAACGCCAGGCCCAGGAGCGCAACACGCCGCGCAACCGCGTGCTGAAGGATGACGCTCTTTTTGAGCTCGCCAACCAACAGCCAAAAGACGTCTCTGCCCTCGACAATCTTAGGGCAGTGCCTCGCGGGTTTTCAAACAGTCGAGCGGCCGCCAGCCTGATAGAAGCCATCAAAGTCGGACTTGGTCGTGACAAGAACGGCCTGCCACCGCTCAAGGAAATTCCAGTCCTTCCCTCTGGCATCGGCCCTCTGGTTGAGCTGTTGAAAGTGTTGCTCAAAATGCGGAGTGARGAGCAYAACGTCGCCACAAAACTCATCGCAAATGTTGCTGATCTCGAGCAGATCGCCGCCAATGATCAGGCGGACGTAGCCGCCCTTACCGGGTGGCGACGAGAAATGTTTGGCAATGACGCCCTGGCTCTCAAGCGAGGCGAGATTGCGATCTCCGCAAAAGGAAAACGGTTGCACATCACCCGACTGCAACCAGAGTAAATACTTCCCAGATACCAAGGCAGTTCTTTCTATCTACGCCTTTTGATTTCCCAATGTATTTCAAATTTAACTAGAATTTAGAGTTCTGTTGCAACTCTTCCCGCAACGAAGTGTGAGTGGTTGGCACATTTTTTCGTGATGGGGATCGTGATGTTTAAAAAACTTGTACAGGCCACTATTGGCAAACGCATTTTCTTGGCCGCGTTTGTCCCGATTATCGGCATAGCACTCTCCGGTGCCTATATTGTTGATACCGAATACACTCGATATTCCACGATGGGGAAGCTACACGCGCTGGCGGTCATCGCCCCGCAAATCAGTGCCATTGTGCACGAGCTTCAAAGCGAGCGGGGAATTTCAGCGGCTTACATTTCCAACGGAGGTCAACCGTCCTGGAAGGATCGCCTGAACGATCAATTCGAAGCGACTGACGCCGTAATCGCGCAAATCTCTCCCGCGCTCCAGGCCTTTCCTGCATCCGACTACAATGCCGACGTCGGGGAAGGACTTACAGCAAGTCTTGCTGCAATCGATAGACTGCTTGAAGTCCGTGAAAAGACTTTGTCCATGCGTGCGACGGTTCAGGCAACAGCGGCGCCCTATTCCGGCACGATTCGACAGTTACTGGATATCGTTTCGACCATTTCCGCGATTGCCAACGATGCAGAAATCAAGGGCCGCACAACAGCCTATGTTAGCCTGTTGGAAGCGAAAGAGCGGGCCGGGCAAGAGCGCGCTATGGGCGCCAAAGGTTATGGAGCGGGCCAGTTCAACTCATACGCCACAGATAATGAACGTGCGTTCTATCAGGAAACTGTTGCTGGCCCGACTGTCGATAAGGTCGAGCACCTACGCAACGTGGCTGTTAATGCGGGATACGGCGAAATTTCAGATGCGGTTTTGACCAGTGATTGGTTTGACAGCATCACAATAAAAATTGAGCTGATTAAGAAGGTCGAAGATTATGTATCTGCCAACCTGATTTCTGCGGCTGAAAAAACTGTCAGCGCCGCACAAGCCGCCCTTCTCGTGGCACTGATAGCGACGTTGCTCGCATTCACTGTCGCTGCAACAGCCTGCTTCCTCGTCGGAAGATCCATTACCAAGCCTCTTTCAAAACTGCAAAGCTCAATGAGCACCGTTGCGAATGGCATGCTGGATATCGAAATTGAAGGTACCCACAGACATGATGAAGTG
>NVWA01000067.1 GCA_002746535.1 Planctomycetota bacterium | reverse complement strand
ACACCAAGCCACATTAATCATCAAGTTTGAATTAAATGCATAAATAATTTTCATAAATTAAATATACATAGCCTGTCCTTTCTTTTTTTTTTATCTTGTTCGGTTATCAATCTAAATAAAATCACATAATAGAGAATAGACATATTTGTATTTGGTGATTTGTCTGGGTGGAAAATTTGAAACGGAGTAATAAATTTGTTTATTTCTAAAAGTAAGCTGGCGAACCACTTTTGGATTTACGATCAGGAATTATGACTTTATTTATTAAATAAAAAGACTAATTTTATTAATGTGAGACCGTTATCTCTTAAATAGAAATTTACCCATGATCTGTCGATTTAAATTATATATCAGATCAATTTATTTTAAAATTAAAAATTAAAGGAGTTTTAAAAATGGTGTTTATTCATAAATTACAATTTTTGTTATTGAATTTATTAATTGCTGGAACTATCTGTGCTAGTGGGCTAGCAATACATGCTCAAGAAACGAATGTAAAAGAAATTATTTCAGTCGATAAAAGTAATTCTAAATCTGAATTATCTGAAAAAGAAAAAAAAAGAAGAAATGATATTATCTTTAAGCGGATTGGCCCCAACATGGTTACCAAAACATATAAAACGGATCTACATCCCCATTTTGTACTGAGAAAAGCATTGCGTTCTGTACAGCAAATATTTGGAAGAAGATTGTACCTTGGAAGGATAAAAAGAGAAAAGCCTGTTAAGATGATTAATTCAAATGGGGATGAATATATTGAAAATTTCTATTTTCAAGTAAAATGTGAGAAGAAAACATTAGATTTGATTGATGGAATAATTACAACCTTAATAAGTGAAAAGAGAATCAATAAAAAGTTTATTATTATAGAACAAGGTCATGAGTTTATCGTGCATATCCATTATTTTAATAAAAAGATTGACTTTAAAAAGATCAGCCTTATTCCAGATCGTAGGAAATCTAATATGGGACTAATCAATTTCTTTTCAAAAAATGCCATGCTTATTCTTTTAGATAAAAAAAATCACCGTGGTAATAAAAAGGTCTTTGATGAAATAATTGAAATTCATAAAAACTAAATATTATTAAATATAAATGATGGCCGCACGACTCCGTTTACTGAGCCCTACTTAACTCCACAAAGGAGCCAGCGCATAGCTGTCTCCTATTGACCACCAACTATTTATTTAGGCAAACTGTAAACCTTGGTATAATGCTCACTAATTCTTTTAGAGAGTAGCCTTGGTTAAGAAATTATTAAATCCACTTGCAGATTACTTATTAAAAGTCGTAGTTCTTTTCAATTTAAAAAGTAGAAGCTGTCGATTTATGTTATCGTAATTTCGTAATCTTCAACTAAAATAGGGCTAAAATAATTGAATAAATGAAAGGAAATAAAGTATGAGTGGTTACGTATTATGGACTAATAAAATAGATCCAAAAGCGAATTCAGTGCATGCACTTAAAAAATTTGATGATATAGACTTGCTAGATGAAGGTGAAAGCCTAATTAAAAGTTTTCCTAAAAGTGCCTTTTTCCAATTAAGAACTAATTTTGATAAGTTTATTGATAATATGAACAATGTATCTTCGCTTATTGTTATATCTGAGGGGCTTATGAAGTTTCTTGAAACTAGAGATATTTCTAATGTAGAAATGATACCTATAAAAATAAAAGATATCAAAGGAAAATCTATTAAAGAAAAATACTTTATTGTGAATGTTTTAGATCATCAAGACTGCTTAGACCATGAAGCAAGTGGAGCAAAGTATAGCCAAGTTTTAGATTATATAGTTGAAAAGGTGAAGAAATATATTTTTAAAAAAGGCAAGTTAAATAAAAAACTAGATATCTTTAAAGTTGAGGATTTTCCATATCATACATTTGTTAGTAGTAGTTTAGCAAAAGAAATTGACTCCAAAGGATTTACGGGAATAAAATGGAAAAAAGCTACAATTACAAACATATAGAGCTCTAAATAAAGAAAGGATATGTTGTGGTTAAGAAGTCAAAGGTGCAAGTTGTAAACAGTTCAATGAATTACAAAAAGTTTTGTGCGCTTAAAAATAAACCAAAAGGCAAAACCAGTAAAATCTGGGATTACTTTCCTTTTGATTTTGAGAAGCCTGACACTTTTCTTGGTAAGATTTCTCGTTTAAATGTTATTGATGATTTTATGAGTACCTACGATATGAAAGATTTTAAAAAGGAATTTCCGAAAATATTTAACAACTATATTCCTTTTGCAATGCTTGATTATGAAGTTTTGCTGAAAGAAGATCCCAGCTACCCATTGGAAGCTTACAGTGAATTTTTTTTAGCCGTTGATATAGGGAGTAAATCTGAAAAAATTATCAGGTGGAATTCTGAGGGAGGATTTAGTACTTTGAGTTCATCTTTCGATCATTTTTATAAGTCTTTATTTAAATGGGAGCTTGAAGAATAAAATTGGTAAACCCAAAATAAGGTCAAAAAACTCAAAGAAACAATCATTTCTAATTAATTTTCAATAGTGAATCAAAGCTATAAAGATTAAGTCCAATAACATTCCCCTTACCCCAAATCCAAACCTTGGTATAATGCTCCTAATTCTTTTAGAGAGTAGGCTTGGTTAAGAAATTATTAAATCCTTTAGTTGTGTGTGCTTTTATTCTTGTGTTGGTGCTTGGTATTCTCGCCCATGTTATGTATGGGAGTTGTCAGGTTAGTAAGTGGCATTTTGTTAGTATAATTTTTGGTTTTAACCTTGGTTTGATGTATAAATGAAGAAGTCTTTTTTAACTGTGTTGGTTCTAACAATTACTTTGAGCTTTATTTTAATTGAAGTAAATGCTTTTGTGCCTCATTCTATTCCTAATATTAAAAGTGTTATTGTAAAAGGATATTATTTTGAAATCAATGGACGAATTATTGGGATAATCGCAGTGAAAGTACACAAAGATAAAAGTTTTATTTGTTTTGGAGTTGATACCGTAGATAGTGATTTGTTTATTGAGAGTCCTTTTGGCATAAATACCACTCTATTTGGATTGATGCTCTTCTTTATTACGTCAATAATCTTGTTTGTTGCGATCCAATCCAAACGCTCAAAAGTTGAATCGAAGGCAGAAGAGTGATCAAGAAACTTCTTAATCCATTAGTTGTGTCTGCTTTTATTCTAATTATGCTCCTTGGCTCTCTTGCTCATTTGATCTATGGGTCTTGTCAGAGTAGTAAGTGGCATTATATTATTCAGCACTATTATATGACTGAATATTTACCAAATTATATGTTAAATAAAAATGATAAAGTACTGACTTACCCGTTCTCTGTTTATGTTAATAAAGATTATTCTGGTGTATGGAGATCATGGACAGTAGAAGGGATGTTGAAGATTAAGGCTAATTACAAGAATGGAGCTAACCATGGTGAATTTTCTGCATGGTATGATAATGGTAAAAGACATTATAAAGCAAATCTTGTAAATGGGGAAAAGCATGGAAAATTAATTTGGTGGATGAGAGATGATAGTAGTTATTGCATTCAGCAGTGGGAGTTTGGGGTTCCGATCTCATCATTTGTATATAATAAAGACGGCGCCCTTAACAAAAAAGAATACTACAATGAAAAAGGAAATTTCCAAAGAAGAGAACTCTACAAAAACAACAATCTAACCAAAACCGAAACCGCAGAATAGATCTCCAAACTCCCCACACAACAATAAAACTCAGCTCATAGAAACAAAACAACTTTCAATCTCAAAACAAGTGCTAAATCGCTTTGGTGTGGTAGGATTGTTTTTATTTGCTTTTAGAGAGTTATAGTGATTAAGACATTATCAAATCCATTAGTTGTTTGTGGTTTTATCTTATTAATATCGAGTTGTAGCAGGTCATATAATTTAAATGAAATCTCTACTACGAACCAACTCATATTGGATACAAAAAGTGAACTAAATTATTTGGGCAATCTTACTATGAAATTGCCAAAAGAAATCCCAAATAAAGAAAAGAAATATTATTTAGCAAATGGTGCAACAGCCCATAACAGTCCTTTGGTTCGCTATGTTAAAAAAGGAGACCTTGATTTATATATAAGATATATAATGAAAAAAGTGAAATATTTAAATGTAAAAGATAAAGCTTATATTAAAGACTGTATGCAAGGAAAAATATCTCCTAATATCCATGGCTTCCATGTCCGAAAATACGCTTGCGATTCATTTGCAAAATGTGATCGATATATTTTTATATTTGAGTCACAAAATAAAACTGATTTAATAATCAATTGCTCAATGCATTCAAGCGATTACAAAGGTATAGTTAAAAATAAAAGAATACTTTTTAGTAATCATATAAGTATTAAAAGTATAGAAACCGAAATCTATTATCCAAAACTTGCACGTATTATTTTTGGAAGTAATTTTTATACAGGTAAGAGTATAAAGAAACCACTTAGAAAGATGCGCTATGAAGATGTAATAAAGTTTAAATTAGGTGAGCTAGGTGAGTTTTATTTACAACACCTAAAAAAGCAAGATGATGAAATAAAAATTAAGAAATGAAACCCCTCCTAAACCCCCTAATCATAACAGCATTCATTGTTACCATGCTTCTTGGTAGTATTGCTCATCTGATGTATGGGAGTTGTCAGACTAGTAAATATCATTACTTGATGCAGAGATATTGGATTCCTAAATACTTTCATAAAATATTTTATTTGAATAATTATCTTCAGTTTCCAGGGGAAAGACTTATTTTAATTGAAGAAGAAAAAATACAAGGGGATAAAAATGATGGTGAGTATAAATGTTATTATCAAAATGGTCAACTTTTAAGACATGATTCTTATAGAAACGGAGAGCTACACGGGGATCAGAGAGTGTATCACAAAAACGGTCAAATAAGTCTCGATGAAATATACATAAATGGGGGACGTCATGGTTTACGTAGATTATGGTATGAAAATGGAAAAATTCGATTGGAAGAAAATTACAAAGATGATCGTTTGCATGGCTTAAAAAAGAGTTGGTATAAGAATGGACAAATCCGTTATGAATATAGTTACATAAACGGCAAGTTGCACAGGCAACTAAAACATTGGCAGGAAGATGGCACGTTGGATTATGATGATTCTGGGGAGGAAGTAACTTTTCCAAAAAGATAAAAGTCAAATCATTAACACCTGCTAAAACAACATTAACAAAATAATAACCAACCCCTAACCTCAAACAATTCCCCTTACCCCAAAACCAAACCTTGGTATAATGCTCACTAATCCTTTTAGAGAGTAACCTTGGTTAAGAAATTATTAAATCCTATTGTTGGCTAAAGGGTTTGGAAATGTTTACAGAGATAATTGCTCTTGTACCATAAAGCAAGTGGTGAGCTATTACCCCCAAAACACTGTCTTCAGCGTTGGCAGCTCAAATTAAAAAGGAGTTTAAAAGTTTTAAGAAAAAATCAGATGCTTTAGAAAAGAAGATGAAAGGTAATTTGGATAGTGATAAGGATATAGCCAAGCTAAAGGAGGCACTTGGTGCAGACGGGCTTAAAAAATATAAATTGAAGTTAAAAGAGGTAGAGAAGTTAAATAAAAAATTAAAGGCAGCTGATTTATTAATGAAAGGATACGATTTGGTCGATATGGCTAATAATGCAAATGGAGATCCTACGGTAATGCTGAATTATATGGTAGATAGCCTTGAATTAGCTTCTGCCTTATTTAAAGTATCGCCCGTAATAAGTCAATATGTAGATTTCCTAAAAGATAGTATTAAGGCTATGGGGGGTGCTATATCATCCATTAAAGCAATTTATGGGATTAAGGCAGATTTAGCTTGGACTAGAACTAGTAAAGGATTATCTAAAAATTCACTTTGGTCCTTTTTTAATAAAGTTAAGAGGGGAAAAATTACAAGTCCTTGTTCATCTTTTATTCTAGAAGGTTATGGTGATACGCAAATTGTAGATATTGTTAATAAATTGAGATCAAAAAAATAATAATTTAATGAAAGATTAGATAAAATGATAAAATTAATTGTTTTAGCGATGTTTTTACTGCCAAATTTATTGATTGCAGAAGACTATTTGAAGGAGAAGGATGCAATTAGAGTTTACTTGAAAAAAAACCACAAGATTGCCTATAACTTGTGTATGCAGGAAAAATATAATAATTGGTTCATTTTGTATACTACAATTCAGGGCATAAATAAGAGTGAAGTTAAACAATTCCAAAATGGGGAATATAACGGAGTAAAATTTGATTCTTCTATATTACTTTCCCCCAACAGATATATTCCATTTCAAATGAATGTTGCCAGGGATTTCATTGATGACTTAAATAAATTAAATGTGAAATTAAAATTAGATAAAATATATGAGGCAGCAATGGCTATGAATAATTATTCACTTTTATTGGACAAAAAATTATCTGATGATGAATGTTTTGAGTTATACCAAATTGAATCTAAAAAATCATTTGATTACATTATAACTAAATTTAATGATCAAAAGACTGTTATGTGGTTATTGTATTCTCAATTTTTAATTTGCGCTAGAATCCGGCTAATTAATAAAAATCATCTAAAGGATTTAATCAACAAGTACTTATATCCTAAATTAAAAGATGACGAATTAAAGATACGTTTCTTTGTAAGTACTATAAGATTTGTAGATTATAATGAAAATACTAGAAAGATTCTGATAAAATCTGCATCCAAGTTGAAGTTAGAAAAAAAGGAAAACGATGATCCGGTCTCTTTTGATGTTGCAATATCTGTTTTAAATGAATTGTTTGAAAGATTTAATGAATCGCGAAGTGGTCAGCACGGTATCATTAAAAACAAAAGTGACTTTATTACATTTGTTAAGTCGTATAAATATATTCAATTTAAGGACCCAATTGGCTTTTATCCTTCTAAGCTTGAATTAAAAAAGAAAAAAAATAAATGACCAAAAATAAATTAAAAAATAAATGACAGACCTTAAACAGAAAACCCAAAAAGAGACGTCTTCAAAAACAACAAGCTAATCAAAACAGAAATTCAAGAATGAAAAAACTTCTCAATCCATTAGTTGTATCTGCTTTTATAGTAACCATGCTCCTTGGCTCTCTTGCACATCTAATGTATGGTTCCTGCCAAACCACTAAATATCACTACATGTGCCAGGCTTATTGGATGCCTGATAATTTGCCTGGGTGGATGATATTAAATCCAGATGATGAAGGATTATATGTGTATGACGACTATACAGATAAATGGCGTACTTGGTATAAGGAAGGTGTTAAAATGTCTTCATCTGAATATTTAAATGGGAAAAGACATGGTCATAGTGTTTCTTGGTATTTAAATGGGACTAAACATCAAGTGGGTAACTATGCCAATGGTATGGAATATGGTGTGCATAAATATTGGTTCCGAAATGGCAATTTAGGTGTTTCAGAGAAATTTAGTCAGAGTGGGGAGAGAATATCCATTGAAAATTGGTTTTATGATGGATCTAAAAGGCGAGAGAAGTTTTATAGCAAAGGTCATTTGGTTTCATGGCAACATTGGGATAAAGACGGCACTAACAAATGAAGTCCCTCCTAAACCCCCTAATCATATCAGCCTTCATCGTAACCATGCTACTTGGCTCTATTGCCCATCTGATGTATGGTTCTTGTCAGACAACTAAATATCATTATATGTGTCAGGCTTATTGGATGCCTGAGTGGTTGGTGAAGAAAAAACTCTTGGGATATATGAATGTAAGAAGATCAGCAAATTTTAGTGATGGTAGAGATGCATTGACAAGCGATTCTTTTAAATTTATAACACATGGTTGGCCTGAGTATTCCCGAGTTGAAGTTAATTATTCGGGTTTTTATCATGGTTGGAGTATCAATGGGATTTTGGAATATAAAGGTGAGTATTTAAATGGGAAACTAGATGGTGATTATGAGTTTTATGATGATTCAGGTTTTATATTAATATCTGGTAGTAAGGTTAAAGGCATAAAACATGGCGTATATAGAAGCTTTTATAAAAAGAATAAAATAAAATTTATTATTCATTATTCAGATGGTAAATATGAAGGTATGTTTGAATCTTGGTTTGAAAATGGAAATAAAAAGTATGAGGGGTTATTTCTTGATGGAAACGCTAAAGGTCTGCATGAGGAATGGAATAAGGACGGCACTTTTAACATTAAAGCTTACTATGACTCTAAAGATAATTTCCGAAGAAGAGAGTTTTATCAGAACAATAAGCTTTACCAAATTGAAATAGAAGAGTATGTTGAAGGCTGTTTAATAATAAGTACTCATTCATCAGAAAATGATGAGTTGATAAAAAAAGTCTATATGGACAAATATCAATACTTCCAAAAGAGAGAGCTGTTTGAAAAGGGGAAGTTGGTTAGGACTGAGGTGGAAGAGTAGTTTTTGGTGATTTGTTCATCGTACATTTAATGTGTTATCATATGCAAATTTTGTATTCCGATTGTCATTACATGAAATAGCAATAATTCTAATATCCTATCAAACAAGTATTTATAGAAATCAATAGTTGGCATTTTAAATGCTTTATTGAATGATGTTAATCCATTTACTTGTTAGTTAAGATATGAACTTAGAGTGTAAAATTTGTAACTTTAGAACTGAAGATTCATTTATAGTGTGTCCATCCTGTGGTTGTGCCGTTAAAAAATTCAATTGGAATTTTATTAATATCTTTAATACTATTATTTTTACATGCTTCTTGTTTTTTACATTCATGGTAATCGTGCCAATATGGAATTATTCTAGCCCAAATTTTAAGAAAGCAGCTTTAATTAAAGAGCTAAAATTTGTTGAAGGTAAGGATGCTATGGCAGAAGCTCAAATATATCAAGAGCTGATAAATTTTTATCCGAATAATGAGCGATATAAGCAATTACTTAAAGAAGCAGAAAATAGAATTAAAGCTAAGAATCTAGGAAAGAAAGATAGTGTAAGGATGGCCGATTAATGAGAGCGATATATATGAGAGTTGGTATCACGATATTATTTTTAATTACGTTTACATTCTCTTTTTCAGTAGATCATAAAAATTCTGAATTTAACTTTGAGTTTCAATACCATAGTACAGATCAAATTAAAACATTTTCTTTAAATAAGGTATCATGGGATCATAAAGAGCATGATAGTTTTTTTGCGAATCATTTTATTCCTATCAGTTTTTTTGCCCTATACTCACCAGAATTGAAATATTCGATAGACATAAATTTTAATTTATATTTAATTGAAAAGGTGGGTCCTATTATTGCCATTGATGTTCATGGACATAGAATTTATGCGAGTTATGGTTTTGAGATAGGATCTGAATTTATTAAGGGTCAACTAGGTGTAATATTTCAATGTACTGGTTTTAGTGCTCAGTTTCGTTTGGCAATTTGGAGATCACTTGAATCAAATGAATATGTTGATAAGGATAAAATTTACTGTGGTCCAGAAATTGCAGGGAGAGTGGCAATTTTTGTATTTAAAGCAGGTTATATGTATAATGACGAGAAAGATAATTTTGTAATTAACTTTGGAGTTGGTTTCTAGTTTTAACCAAAACCGAAAAAACAGAATAAAATACCCTCAATCATTTCCCCTTACCCCAAAACCAAACCTTGGTATAATGGCTTTAAGTAATTTTAATTTTGTGTTAATGGTGATTGATAGTGTTTTACTTTTTGATGGAAATAAACCTAGAATGAAGATATCAACTATATTTATTATTATTTTATTTCCCTTTAGTGTTCTTCATTCTAATGTTGGCATATTTAAAGGACTTGGACATTCCATTGAGCTTTTAAAATCTAAAGATATTCAAATGTTAAGTGAGGAAATCAAAATAGTCCCATCAAGAGGTCGTTTTTTATTTGATGGTAGTTCAAAGGGTCTGGATAGTGTGAGGTTCTTATGTAAATTTAAACTTAAGAGAAATTCTAGGACACCCTAAAAGAAATTATAGGACACCCTAAAAGAGAAATTCTAGGACACCCTAAAAAATTTAGTAATTTAAAGAAATTCTAGGACACCCTAAAAAATTTAGTAATTTAAAATAAAAATCCCCAAAAAACATCTCACTAAATTAAAAATATAAAATTAATGAATTATTGGAATAGATTTCAATCAAACAGGGGATTAAAGCTGGCGCAATTACCCCGATTTGTGAATCTGAACACACAGGTTGATTAGCTATAGAAGTAGGAGTGTCTATTAGTTTGTTTTGATGGATTTTTACGTGGAGTTATTAGAAAGATAGAGCTTGCTGTTTTTCTTTGTGCCTTTGAACCATTTTTGGCCAGTATCTTTTAATTTATTTTTGATTTTTGAAGCCTTACCTAATACACGGTAATACCATTTCCCATAATTTTGGATATGTGAAACCCATTCTTCATGATTGATATCCATGATTTCTAAAAGATGAGGAATCTTTTCAGGTATTGA
>NVWA01000066.1 GCA_002746535.1 Planctomycetota bacterium | reverse complement strand
CACACTTTGGATATCAGACATGAGCTCATCCGCGTCATCAGTAGGGTCAAAGAACGCTCGATTTTGCTCCCACGCACATTCTGAAGAGAAGAAAGATAAAACAGGAAACAGCGTCTCGTGCTTTAAATCTATCTCAATTTCCTCAAATTGACCAGAGAGGATGAAGACCTCATGTCCCATGCGTTGAAATACCTGTATCCACTTCTCCGTCTCCAATGCAACTCCATCAACGCCGCCTATTCTTCCGATGATAATTCCTATTCTCACTGCCTTCTATTTTAGCTAATAAATAATAATTGATCCGTTTGTCTTTTATGAGAAGGCTGTCAACAATAAAAACAGTAAATTTGGTTGGAAATTTATATTCCTTAGCTCTTTTCTTACATTTCTATTTCCCTTTTTATTTCCTAAAAAACCTCTGTTAGCTCCAAGAAAAAATCCAATTCGCCATGCTTTTATTCGCACTCTTTTTGGTGATTACCAAGTCACCTGGTGCATGTTAGAATCCATTGTAAAGGGTAGCTGCAAACTCTACTACGAACTTTGCTTCAGGTTTGGTACCTCGTTCAAGACGCACGACGCAGTCTACATGGATTTAGCGTTTAGACTTTTCTTATATCAACTCCCTTTACCATCTCCCTATCGGCGAATTGTCGTCCAAAACCTCCGCCCAYTAAATTGATSTAGCGGTTTAACCCTTCACCAGATCTCTGGAGGTGAAGGGTTGTTGATTTAAAACTTTATACATAGGTTGTTATTTTTCTTTCTACACTTTGGTTATCATTAATTTGTTATTTGTGCTTTTAGCTTTTAACTACTGTGTTTTCAAAAGGTTTTCCTGAAATCAACATGCTGTGCATTATCACTGCAAGTTTACGAGACACTGCTATCACAGCTTTTTTCTTTCTTATTTTATTTCCACTTTCACCTGCTATTTTCAAGCCCCAGCTTCTTATCTGACTTTCTTTCCCAAAGACACCAAGTATATGATGACTACAATTCACCAACAAGCAGCGCAAGCGGACATCACCTGCTTTCGTAATAGGTAGTGACTTATCTTGATCGCCCGATTGATCGCGGCGCGGTGTTAGTCCTAAGTAAGCACCTACATCACGGCTCTTTTTAAATCTTGTCGGATCTCCAATTACTAATATGAAAGTAAGAGCAGTCAGAGGCCCTACGCCATTCATTGTCTGGAGATTGTTTGTCTCGGGATATTTAATTTTKATAAGGCTTTTGATCTTTTTATCATATTTTGCTATATCTAAAACTAAGTTCTTGATCGAATTAAGGAGAGGATTCAGAATCCTTAAATATTCTTTTGGAATGTGATTTTTTGCTTCTTTATGAAAATTMWYTGWASTAAMWTCTYTYKSMRRKWWWWMTCCAWWRSRYWWWWARACWSSTCKWMCAKGAYSMWMTWMATYRCCMWWARWSMGRRTMAAMWYYTCRMKWRAYWWWATATGCATTAAATCTTGCTGGGTCCCTATATCTCGAAGTTGAATTGGGGATAATAATTCTGTATCACTTCGTACTAGTCTCGCAAGTAGGCGAGCATCTTCAGGGTCAGATTTTTTAATATTGTCGCTTATAGCGCGTACCTTGCGTGGATTGCTGACGAAAACCTCCCTTTCTTTATCATCAGACAACAACATCTGAAGCCATAAAGAATGCGAGCAAGCTTCTAGTGCAAGCTTATACTTCTTAAAGGGTCTTATAAACTTTTTCATTGCGTCCTTAGTATTTGAAACCTCCACTTCATTTACTATGTCACCCCTTTTATTTAACACACAAATAAAATTTGTATTGTCTCCGATGTCTATTCCGATAAAATGCATAATGGCCTACCTTTCAATTCGTAAAAACTTTTTGTTTTGTTAACTCAACTGGTGCTCATTATAGTGCCATTCTGTTTGAATGCTGGGTGGGCCTTCTCATTCTAACTCTACGGTGTGTTTTAATTTTTTCCTAAAATTCTTGAGGGTGCTTATTGTCATTATTAAATGATTTGAATTCTATTCTAGCAACGGCAACATTCTCATTAAAATTATATTCAAACGGTTCATTTTCAGTTTTAGATTAACGTCGTCTCTATAATGAAATGTACTAAACCTGAGCAATTCAGAACTAGATAATTGTACGTAAAACTGTCTTCTATAGTCAGTTATGCAATAAACTAAGGCTTTAGTTTTCCATATGTTGATTTAAGGTGGAAATAGAAGCCATAAATAGCTTTATAAAGTTGTTAATAATAATATAAATAGCTTTATTAGTATGTTAATGATTTTAAATAAACAATTAGGTGAATTATGAGACCACCAAAAACTTATAACAAAACTCTTTATCAGCTGAGGAATAGCATAAATCAGTTAGCTAATGATTTTGGACAATTACCATCAGATGAAGCTTTAGCTATAAAAAATAACATCTGCAGTTCAACAATTAAAAAAGTTATGCAGCAGCTTGTTAAAGAGGGATTAATATTTAGAAAAAGAGGAATTGGTACTTTTATAAATAATCAAAATGCTACAAATTTGAAATTAGATAAACCTGAAAAAAAAATAAAGACGATTACAAAATTTATTACAATTTTATTTCCCGACGATGTCTTTAACGGTAAAGACTTCAATATTAGTGGGATTTATCAGGATATAATAAATGGCGTGTCAGAAGTATTAAGTGAAAATAAACTTCAATTAGCCATCAAATTTATTGACCAAAGTGAAAATGAACATTGTCTTAATAATTTTACAGAACAAATAAAAAAAAATAAAATGCATGGCCTAATAGTTATAGGGTCTTTAAAAGATGAAATTCAAATTAAAATTAATAAATTAAATATTCCAGTAGTCATGTTGGATCATTGGGCTGGCGAAAATATTGATTTTGATACATTTGAGAATGATAGCCTTAGAGATACAATCGAATTAATTTGTTCTTTAGTAAGTCTTGGTCATAAAAAGATAGGGTTCATTGACCGTATAGACTCAAATAAAAACCCAATGAGATTAGAAGGATACAAGCTTGCCCTTAAAAGCTCAAAGATTGATTTTAATGCAGAGTATGTAAAGGCAATAATTGATTCAAAAAATCATGGATATCAATATTGTTGTAAACTTGTAGATGAGTTTCTAAGTTCGACAGAAATGCCTTCAGTTATAGTTTGCTATACTGGTGGAAGTATTGTCAAAAATTTAATGGCAGCATTAGAATCTAGATCTATCAATACACCTAATGACATTAGCGTTACATGCTTTGATGGTTTACCTCGAATTGAAACCAATCAAAGTATTATTAGTCGATATGCTACGGATTGGTCATCATTAGGCTCTCTAGGAGCAGTGCAATTAATTAATAGATTAAATGGTGATGATTCGCCACCAAAAAGAAATTTTGTAAGTGGTCAGTTTTATTTAGGTGATACTGTTCAGCCCAATAGATTAAACTAATTTTTATTTAAAACATTAATCGATTTAAAGAAACACAATAAGGAGAAATTATGAAATCATTATTTTCATCTATATTATTTTTATTGATTTGCCAATTATTTTTTTCAGAAAAAATTTATCCAAATAGTCCAGAAGATGAAATGAAGATTAAGAGGGAGCATGTATTTAAGTTTTCGAAAAAGCCCGTTTTATCTATTAATGGAGATGTGATTACAATTAAATTTGAAACGGTTGGGTATTGTGATGTCACTGTAGCAATAGAAGATCATCAGGGCAATATTGTTAGGCATTTAGCAAGTGGCGTATTAGGTAAAAATGCTCCAAAACCTTTCATTAAAAACTCAAAAAAACAAAGTGTTTTATGGGATGGAAAGACTGATAAAGGCCATTATGTAAAAGATATTAAGCTTTTAAATGTTCGAGTCTCATTGGGTCTTAAGCCTATTTATGAGAAGTCATTGAATTGGGATCCAAAAAAAAGAATTGGAGCTGGGCAAGGTACTGGTCGAGGGATCGCCCATAAATTTCCCGTTCCAATATTCGCTTCAGCTCCTGAAGGTGTTTATATTTTTGAAGGTCATGGTGTTGATCAACTAAGATTGTTTAGCTATAAAGGAAAATACATTAAAACTATTTATCCGTTTCCTGCAAATAAAATAAAGGATGTCATCGGTCTTAAATCCTTCAAAACAATTCCAGATAATAAGGTATTACCTTTTAAAGACGGGTTTCAAACTAGCACATTACTCACTTCTGGATCAAATGGCCAAAATAATAAATATTATAGGGCAATGTTTGGTACTGCGGCAACTGCCATAGCAATAAATAAAAATTTTATTGCTTTAGGAATGCAAAAAATAAATAGGCTAGCTACTGATGGATCGTCTGGAGGATTGCCTTTAACGGGGGTAGAAATTAGAAGAACGGTAAAATTATCTTCAAAAAATCGGAAAAAGGATCAAATAAATATTAAATTCCCACCTATTAGTATGGCATTTAGCCCTGATAATAAATGGCTCTATTTAACGGGTTATTTGTATAGAGATGGTGTGCCAGGTAGAAATTTAGAGTCTGGATGTCTTCATGGCGTTTGGAGAGTAGAGTATGGTAAAAATTATGCACCTAAATTATTTCTTGGAAAAGCAGGAAAAAAGGCGTTTGGAAATAAAAATAATGAATTCAATGAGGCAACTTCCGTAGTTGTTGATAAAAAAGGAAATCTATTTATTGGTGATTACAAAAATAATAGAGTTCAAGTATTTAATTCTAGTGGGAAATTCATTAAATCTATTAAAGTATCTAGGCCAGTTAAATTATTTCTTGACCCTAAAGGAAATGATTTATATATAGCGTCATGGATGTTGCCTCATAATTCAATGACAAAGTCAAAGCCTGTTCCAGCAGTTCTAAATAACTATGGTACTTTAAAATCTCCGAATAAAAAGTTTGTATGTAAGCTGCCTTTTGTGAAGTACAAAAGTAAATGGAGTAAAAATCAATATGGAGCTTTAGATCATAATATCACCATTGACTTTTATTCAAAAGTTAAAAAACTATGGGTTATCACGAATCCTAAAAAAACCGGACGGGAAGATATAGTAGGAGTCGGAAATAAAGCAACTGGTGCATGGCCAATGGGAAATGTGAAGATTTATGAAATAAATGGAAATAAATTAAAATTATTCAATGATTTTAACAAAGATGTAAAAGCTAATGTAGGGAAAATTAAGCCACCATATTTTTGGCGCCAAAGATTAAACGTTAATCCTAAATCTGGAAAATTATATGTATTTGAGAGTAATAAAACAAGATGGTTTAAAGCCGCTTATGAAGTTACAGAGGTAGATCCAAATACTAATAAATGTAAAGTAATTCAATTGCCTTTTGATGCTGAAGATATTGGTTTTGATATAGATGGTTTTGCCTATTTAAGGCTACAATATATGATGGCACGATACGATACTAGCCATACACCTTGGAAAGAGGTTCCTTTTGATTATGGTGAAGAGCGATCGGAAGTGGGATTTTCAAATACAAAAAGTAATGGTCGAAGAACGGATTTAATTTCAGGGTTGCCTATTAAATTTCCTTATCGAAGTCAATGGCATAATGGTGGCTTTATGATAAATGCAAAAGGTGATATTATTATTTCTATGTTAATAAATAAGCAATTTCCACATAAACTCGGATCAGGAAGTGGTTCTAACGAAGTCTACAAACCTCATGTTTATCCAGGTAGGATTCTATTGAATGATGTGCATATATTTAATAAACATGGGCAATTGATCAGAAAAGACGTTATGCCTGGGACAACTCATTTGTATGGTGTAGCACTAGGTAAAGATGGCTCTGTGTATGGTGCTTCTCATCGAGCAAGAGTTATGTCTGATGGTAAACCATTTAATAAACAAACACAAACTATTTTTAAATTTTCAAAAAATAGTAACGCAGAAATATTGTCCGAAGAAGGTGCTGCTGTTGAATTAACAAATGAAAATAGACCTAAACGAAGACATGATGCCTATAATTCTATGGGTGGGAGAACTTGGTTCAAAGGTTCAGACTGGCTTTATGGTGGCACAGGTTTCTCTGGAAAAGGTGCAGGAAAAGCTGGAGGAGGATGCTCTTGTTGGAACAGTAGATTTAAACTGGATTATTTTGATAGAGTTTTTGCTCCGGAAGTTAATAGATTTAGTGTCGCCGTAATTGATTCAAATGGAAATTTAATATTGAGAATTGGCCAATATGGAAATGTTGATAGTCAAGGACCCAATAGCAGAATTCCTTTGGGGGGTGATGAAGTCGGGCTTATGCATGCGCAATATTTAGGAGTTCATTCAGACAAACGATTATTTATCGCAGATGCAGGGAATGCAAGGATTGTAAGTGTGAAATTAGAGTATCACGTGAATGCAAAAATTAAACTTGATGAATTGAAAGCTAAGTAGTGAAACTTAAATTAATAACGTTAATAACCTTATTTATTCTTTATTTACAAATACCTGTAAATGCTGATAGTACAATTCAGAATTCAAATGTGACTTTTAATAATAACAAAATTAAAATTACTTTTACGGCAAATAAAAATACTGATTACTTGGTTGAGTTGGTAAATGAAGCTGGTGAATCATTGTTTAAAATTAAGGCGGGTGTTTGTAAAAAAAACAATGAGACAAGAATTGATTGGCTGATCGATAAGGTTAAATTTAATCAAAATAAATTATTCATAAAAATTAATACAGGCATGACCCTTGAATTAAAAGATATCATAGGTGATTTCCCAGGGAAATTATCACCAAATATTGCAGGGATTTGCACCGACCAAAAAGGGAACTTAATTGTCCTTCACAATTATGGAAATATTCACTATAAAGATGGTTCTACAGGATGTCTTGTTTATGATAAAAATGGGATCTATAAAAGATCCATATATCCTTTTTCTAGAGATTCTTTTCATAAAAATAAATTAATAAAAAAAGTGAAATATAAGAAAGGGCATTTAGCGCCTTTTTTATATCAAGGTGAAACCAGGAACTTATTGCCAGGCGTAGGTAATGTTGTACGTCAGATGCCCATAGTTGAAAAAGATAATAATCTTTTATTCATTTCTGTTGATGAAGTTGGTACTTATGTCCAGCCCGGAAGGATGTATCTATCCAGATTATCAACTCTTAGTAATACGTTGTATTTTAATCAGGGAATAAAAGTGTTGAAGTCATCTAATAGAGCCTTCACATATTCTAGGAATCCCATAAATAAACTGATTTATATGTCGAAGCTAGTTGAGAATTATAAACCTAACTATGGCCTTTTTAAACTTGAAGACAACGAAACTAAAACTGTGATTGCCGAAAATATTTTTAAATATAATAATAAAATAATAAAACCTTATCAAATAGCCTTTAATAAGACTGGTCAACTACTTATATCAGATAAAATTAACAATAGAATTGTCATATTAAATGAAAAGTTTGTTCCTATGAATGAATTTAATATTGAAAATCCAACTCGATTTATTTTAGATCAAAATCATAAGTTTGCTTTTGTAATAGGGGGAGAAAAAAGTTTAAAAATATTTAAATTAAATCTTGATACGGGTGTTTCAGTATTAATCACAAAATTCAAATCATATAAAAAATCGGAATCAAAACCACCCCTGTTGGCATATTTTAATAATGAAGGTCCCGAGATTTTATGGGTAGCTTTTTATAGCAATAGAAGCAAAGACAGGTTGCTTCGATTAGAATTAAAAGGGAGTGAAGTTGTAAATCGTACTGATATAAACAAATTAAATGCCACACCATATAAAGATCTTAGAGAAGGTAGGTCGATTGCTGGTGAAATTATGGGAATGGCATTGAATAAGAAACATAACTATTTACTCATCAATGAACAAAAATTCGATTTAAATACAAAGAAGTGGTCAAAAGGATTAACTCAAAATGCCGGTTCCAAAAGGGGAGATGGTTCCTTTGGATTAGATAATGTCTATTATGCTCAAGGATATAAGAAATGGGTTCGTAAGTTTGATTCAAATTTAAAACCTATATTGATAAATGGCAAAAAGAGTTTTAATATAGATACAAATGCTTCAAATAGATTGCGAGCAAGGGGAATTACAGCTGACAGAAATGGGATTATTTATGCTTTGGTTCACAAGGATAAATCAGGATCCAATCCTGGTGGCACATCAGCTTCCGTCTTTAAATTAAAACCAAATGGAGAATTAATAAAAAGAGATTTGATTGAATCTAAATTCAGAGGGACAGATAGTATTAGAATCGACCAAATGGGAAATTTATATATAGCCTCAGCGATAAAGGTTGGCGATAAACCCCTTGAAAGTATTATTGAAGAACCAAATGACTTAAATGAGTTGTCTAAAAATAATAGAAAGAAAATTAATTATTATCAGCATATGTATGGAAGTATTATTAAATTTACACCGGAAGGTGGTAAGCTATTACTCGATGATGAATCAAAAATTGGAATCAAAGGTTTGTATGGAAAATCGGTGAAGGCCGTAATAAAAAATGCTATTTGGGCAAAAAATTGTGTTAGTGGCACGACATCATTTAAGGGCTTAGATGCGAAAAAATTATGTGGTTGTGAAGGTATAAGATTTGATGTTGATGACGTTGGAAGAGTTTATTTCCCAGATCCACTTGCAAATAGAATAGGAGTATTATCAACGGATGGTGATTTGATTGGTTATTTTGGGTCTTATGCTAATCAAGATACAAATATGTCAAATATTAAAAATAAAAATAACTTGCCATTACTTTGGCCGCATATTATTTGTGCAGATAATAAAAATAATATTTATATTGCGGATAGGTTAAATAGAAGAGTTATTCATGCACAAATTAAATATCTTCAATCAAAAACATTTAAAATAAATCAAGATTAATTTATTTTTTAGAAAACATCTAAATTAACCACAGGTAAAACTATTATGGCAACTTTTGATGAATATAAAAATTTTGATGCAATGGGCTTAGCAAAACTTGTGAAAGAGAAACAAGTTTCACCAGAAGAATTGCTTGATACCGCTATTGAAATTTTAGAAGTCGAAAATCCTAAAATTAACTCTATTGCAATAAAGATGTTCGATGAAGCGAGAGATTCTATTAAAAGTGGATTACCTGATGGGCCTTTTAAAGGAGTTCCTTTTTTATTAAAAGAATATGATACATACAAGGGAATACCCACAACCTTTGCTTCTAAGTTTATGGAAAATAATATTCCTAATATTGATTCTGAATTGGTTTCAAGGTATAAAAAAGCAGGATTTGTAATTATTGGAAAAACAAATGCCCCAGAATTTGGAATTGGAGGAACAACTGAATCCACTTTTTATGGACCTAGTAGAAATCCTTTTGATAATCACTGTTCATCAGGTGGATCGAGTGGAGGAAGTGCTGCTTCAATTGCTGCTGGCATTGTACCAGCTGCTAACGGCAGTGATGCTGGTGGATCCATTCGAATGCCAGCTTCTAGTTGTGGTATAATAGGATTGAAGCCTACTCGTGGTCGAGTTCCAATGGGACCTCTTAAATCTGAAGGCCGCGGTGGATTGTCAGTGTCCAATGTCATGTCCAGAAGTCTTCGTGACACAGCAGCTATTCTTGATCTTATTTCGGGACCAGATGTTGGAGCTGCCTATTGGCCAGAATTACCTAATAAACCTTATTTGCAAGAATTGAGATCACCAGAGAAACCTTTGAGAATTGCCTATTCAATAAAAAATATTTGGGATGTTAATTCAGATATTGAATGCATTGATGCCGTAATGAATACCGTTAAAAAATTAGAATCTTTTGGTCATGAAATAATACCTGATCCGATTAAAATTGATTCAGAAAAATATACTCAGGCAACAATAGATTTAATTGCTGGTGACTTGTGCCATAAAATTGAAATGTATGGAAAAAAGAAGAAGGTAACCCCGTTACCCGATTTTTTCGATGATCACATTTGGTCCACTTATCAATATGGTTTAAAGTTGAGTGCATTGGATTATGTTAATGCCTTACATAATATTCAAAATATTGGTCGAAAAGTTGCCTATGGTTTCGAGAATATTGATATTTATATCACACCCGTAATGTCAAAGCCACCTTTAAAAATAGGCGAATTATTTGAACATGTAAATGATGTTCAAAAATTCTATCTTAATATGTGGAAGTATCAAACGGGGTTCACAGGTTTATTCAATGCATCTGGTAACCCTGCAATTTCTTTACCACTTCACAGAACTTCAAATGGCTTACCTGTAGGTGTACAACTAGTCTCAAAGTATAGCAGAGAAGACACACTCTTCCAAGTTTCCCAATCACTACTTAATGAGTAATAGTAATATACAATCCAAGTCTTGTTGAATCCTGTCCGCGTTCAATTCTTGATGATTTAAAATTGGCGACAGCCCCTGGGAGCGAGAGCCGCCGGCTCTTGTAAAACTACTCGCAGCAAATACTATAAAATTAAATAACTAAATATAATGAGACTAAATATTAGAAAAACTCTTCGAGTTATACAAGAGCCGGCGGCTCTCGCTCCCAGGG